>DAIQMY010000002.1:0-252136 GCA_036788695.1 Candidatus Levyibacteriota bacterium
GTGGGTGCCTTCTTGAATACAAGAAGTGCTTGCACTGAGCTTGCCGAAGTGACCCCACGGGAAGTCGAATCCCGGTTACCAGAATGAGAATCTGGTGTCCTAACCACTGGACGATGGGGCCGTTTGGTGTATTTTACTGTATTTAGGTATTTGAACTCAAGCGTTGATGTTTTGCTGATTGTTGAGAAATATATTTCTCTTTGCACCCTTTTTTGCAAAAAGCAAAATTCAGCTCTTTATCTAGGCAATTATTGCAGCATATATAATGCAGGTGGCACATGTCATATTCACAATTTACATAAGTGTCGCAAGGAGTCTTGCAGTGCATGCATGATCCAACCACCTCTGTATTTATCCCAATAGTAATTCTATTATCAAAAACATATAGTTTTCCCTTGAAGTGTTGCCCTGGATACTTTTCCATATAGGTATGTATTCCATCTTTTAGTTGATACACATCCTTAAATCCATTTTCAACTAAAAACCCTGATGCCTTTTCGCATCTCACCCCACCTGTGCAGACTGTTACAACCGTTTTGCCCTTTAAATGAGAGAGTGTGGGTAAAACGTTTTTTAAATCAAAAAAATTCTTTATACCAGACGGAACAAACCCCTCAAAGTAGCCAGACGCATATTCGTAGTCATTTCTCATATCTACCACATAAAATTCACGTTTTTCCTCAAACCAGGCATGTAACTCCTCAGACGTTATATACTTGCCGGTGGTGCTATTTGGATTTAAATCTTTCATGCCGGCAGTTACTATCTCAGGACGTATCCGTATCTTCAATTTTGGAAATGCACATCCTGTTCCAGGACTTTTTTTGTAAGTAATATTTTTAAAGAGCACAGATTTATTCATACTCGCGATATATTTTTCTGTATTCTCAGTTGTTCCTTCAAGTGTTCCGTTAATTCCTTCAGTAGCTATAATAATTCTTCCTAAAAGCCCTAATTTCTCACAAAGTTCTTTTTGCTGAAGTTTTATCTCATCAGGATTTTTTATTTCAATGTATTTATAGAAAAGCAAAACACAGTGTTTACTATCTTTCATAGTGAGAGTATACCAAAAATAATCGTTTTTCTCGAATTGATAGTGATAGGCGCTTGTGTGTTTTAGTAAAAATGATATGATAGCTTAAGTGAAGAAGCTTTTGAAAAACAAGACATTTTGGATTCTGACGGGGTTAGTTTTTCTGGGTCTTGTATTCAGGCTATATTCCTTCTCTTCTATTACTTTTGGTTATGACCAGGCGCGGGATGCATTTATAGCACAAGATATTTTCTTAAAAGGCGACCTTAAAATATTGGGTCCTAGTTCTGATATTCATGGGCTCCATCATGGAGTTTTATATTGGTATCTTATCTCCCCTTTCTATGCATTTTCATATGGAGGAGTTTTCGCGGTTAAATTATTTGTAATCCTGGTAGGTTTACTTGCCATCCCCTTGATATACGTGCTTGCTAAAAAGATATTTAATAATTTTTGGATAGGTATTATTTCAGCTTTTTTAATTGCCGTCTCTTATGAGGCAGTTTTGTATAGTCATTGGTTATCAAATCCCTCATTTGCATTTGTTACAATTCTGCTTTCCTTCCTTTTTTTATGGATGTATGTAAAAGAAAACTTTAAGTACGGATTATTTGCAACTGCATTTTTTTGGGGATTGTCAGTCCAGTTTGAAATATTTCTTTTATATCAGGCAGCAGTTTTTTTCATAATTCTTATTCTCTACCGAAAAATAAACGTAAAAGATATTTTCATAAGTTTTATAATTTTTATTTTTGCAATCTCACCTCTACTTATAGGTGAGATTAAATTTGGATATTCTGGTGCTTTGGGAGTAGTATCATTCTTCACCGGATATGCGGGTGAACGTGGACAAACAATTTCAGAGATGTGGCAGCGGGCAGGTGATAAGTTATTTATGATTCCTTATTATAATTTTTTGTCGAGTACTGGTGCATCTTTTGTGTTCACAGTAATACTATTAATAGTAAGCACAATTTACTCAATCCTTTTAAGGGACAAACGGGTTACCTTTTTACTTCTTTGGTTTATCTCTCCTGTGGTTTTGTTTTTTACCGGATCAACCAATATTTACTTTGTGTTTATTGGATGTGCAATTCCGCTTGCTATGCTGACAGCATTTTATCTTCATGAGTTATTTATCAAAAAAAAAGCGTATTTGTCCTGCGCTTTATTTCTACTTTTTGTTTTTGGGAGTAATATCTATCTCCTCTATGAAAATAAGGGAAAAGGGGAGATTTTATTTTCAGTGCAACAGGATATGGTTTATGATACTCAGACTAAAATGCTTGACTTTATGTATGAAGAAGCCGGTGGTAAGCCATTTAGGATTAATACAATTACAAATCCACTTTTCATAAACACCACATGGAGTTTTCTTTTCGACTCGTATGGGAGAAAAACCTATGGATACATGCCATTTTATTGGGGATATCCTCAGAATGGTCAGTTTGGTGAAAATGTGGTCTACAGTAAAGACTTTAAGGGATCGCAGGGTCTGATATTTTTAATTCATGAACCAAGTGACGGAATTCCTGACTTTTATAAAAACGGTATTATAAAGTTTGAAAACACCAGGTCTAAAGTTATTAAGACAAAAAAATTTGGTGAATTTAACGTAGAAAAGAGAGTTATCACAGCGGATAAGCCATTTCTAAAAGAGGAAATAGATGAAAGTATTAAAAATAATGACTTACGGGATGTTAAATTAGAAGGATTAGAATAAAGCACAACTTAAATCAGAACTTTTTGCTGATGATAGATTACTCGAATCTTTATTTTCTTCCTGATATAATATTTATATGAAGATATCTGTTGTGATTCCCTCATACAATGAGATGGCAAACCTTCAAAAAGGAACACTTGAGAAGGTAGAGCGGTATATGGAGAGACGTAAGTTTCACTATGAAGTATTGGTGGTGGATGATGGATCGACAGACGGAAGCTTAGAGTTTGTAAAGGAATTTACCAATGAAAATCGTCAATTCAAATTAATTGAAAATTCGCATACAGGAAAAGCAGGAGCAGTTACCGCAGGAATGTTGAGAGCATCAGGAGACTTGATACTTTTTACTGATATGGATCAGGCAACTCCTATAACAGAACTTGAAAAGCTTATCCCATTTACAGAAAAGGGGTATGATATAGTAATAGGTTCCAGAAGCACAACCAGAAGAGGCGCTCCGTTTACAAGAAAAATAATGAGTCAGGGAATGATTACCTTGAGATCACTTTTAGTAGGATTACCACAAATCCATGATACTCAGTGTGGGTTTAAGCTTTTCAAAAAAAAGCCGAGCGATAAGGTTTTTGAAAAAATAAAGAAAATCCATAAAGGATTTAAGTCAATTCATGGCTCGTCAGTTACGGCAGGGTTTGATGTTGAATTGTTATATATTGCGGAAAAATTTGGCTATAAAATAAAAGAAGTGCCAGTAGACTGGTTATACGTTGAGACCAGGCGGGTAAACCCAATATTTGATTCCATAGATGGGCTTATGGATTTAATAAGAATTAGACAAAACATCTTCAAGCGTGTGTATGATTAAAAAAATTACAATCTTTCTTTGGATTTTTGCATGTATTTCACTATTTCTTTACTCATTTGTGCAAGTTGATTTGGGTCTTACCTTAAATCGTGCATCATTTGTCCAAACAATTCAAAAGTCATTTCAATATATTGGGTATTTCAATAGGCCATTGTCTACGTATTTATTCACATCCGTAATAGTCTTTTTATGTGCGACTTATTGTTTTACTTTATATGGAGTTTACAGAAAATGGCTATCCGGTAAAATAATTTGGACAATCGTGGTTTGTGCAAGCATCATACTTCTATTTTCCTATAATGCTTTTTCATATGACTTATTCAACTATATATTTGACGCAAAAATAATAACTCAATATGGGCAAAGTCCATATGAGCATAAAGCACTTGATTATCCTTCTGATCCCATGCTTGGCTTCATGCATTGGACCCATAGAACTTATCCGTATGGTCCGTTATGGCTTGTATTCACGACACCTTTATCATTTTTGGGTGGTGGATATTTTTTGCCAACATTTTATTTATTTAAACTCCTCATGGTTGGAGGATATCTTCTCTGTTCAGTCATGATTTATAAGATCGCAAATAAAACTAAATTAGTAAACCCCATTTTTGCGTTATCCTTTTTTGCCTTAAACCCATTTGTTATAGTTGAATCACTTGTTTCAGCTCACAATGATATTGTAATGATGGGACTTGTTATGGTGAGTACTTACCTTTTAATAAGTAAACATGCGGTTAAAGGTTTTCTATTTTTTGTTCTTTCAGTTCTTGTTAAATTTGCGACAATTTTGCTTATACCGTTATTTTTATGGTACCCAATTTCAAAACAGAAAAACAAAGATTTTATTTTTTTCCTAGGCTCTGTTGCTCTTATGATGGTCGGAGTATATCTTGCATCATCCAGAACTACATTTCAGCCGTGGTATTTTCTTCTTGTGCTTCCTTTTGCGTCAATCATATCAAATAGATATTTTGTTTTTATTCCTGTGGTAATCTTTTCATTTCTCATATTATTTCAATACGTTCCGTATTTTTATACAGGGAATTATGATCCTCCAGTGCCGGTTATCATGAATCAAATGCTTGGGTGGAGTATAGGTTTATCTATTGGTGCAACTCTTATATTCCGATTTTTTAAGAAATTTAAAAAAGTAATATGAGAAATTTAAGAAACTTTTTTTTTCTATTACTTGTAATTATTTTTTTTGGAAATCTGTTTTTCCGGGTTTCTTCATATCAAAAAGAATACACAACTCACTTTAACGCTGAATACTGGAGGGATAGATATTATGCTTCCCAGTGGGTGGTATCAAATTCTAAAAATCCAATTGGAGATGATGGGCTCTATGCGTATGTGGGGTGGGAGTATATTCACGGTGCAAATCCAACATTACTAAATGCTGAAATACCGCCCTTGGGGAAGTATATTATAGGAGCAGGGGAAGTAGTATTTGGAAACCAAAATATTCTTATTTTGATAATTGGAGTTTTGTGTCTTCTCGTTTTTTATCTGGTTAATGTGCGTCTCTTTAAAGATAAGCTGATCGCCTTTATTCCTGTGGTAATTTTTTCTTTTGATCCGATTTTTTATACGCAATTAAGAGCACCATACCTTGATACAATATATTTGCTTTTTTTACTTTTAACTATCCTTTTTACTTTACACAAAAAATATTTTTTTGCAGCTTTCTTTTTGGGATGCTTTGCTTCCGTAAAGTTTCCCGCAGCATCAATTTTTTTGGTGGCACCTATGATGTTATGGGTTGCTATTTGGGATAGAAAGAATATGAAGAGATTTCTTGCGAGCTTAATTTTGTGGCCAACAACGTTTATTCTATTTTATTTTCAATTTTTCCTACTGGGCGGAACACCTTATGCATTCTTAGGCGTTCAGAAATGGATAATCTCTTTTTATAGCATGGGCGCAAAGGCATCATATGGAATTGTTTATCCCATGATTTTATTTAACTCATGGAGTACCTGGTTTTCAGGAGTACAAAAAGTTTCCGAGTGGACACTCATCTGGCCGGTCAGTTTTATAGGTTCAGTATTTTCTGCAATTCCATTGCTGCGGATCGTATATGCGCATGTTTTCTTACATAAGAAAAAAGAAGTAGTGCCAGAAGACTATACTATGACACTTATTTTGTTTTGGGTGTTGTCTTATATGGTATTCTTGACAGTAACTCCAGTTTTCCCGCGATATCTGTTGCTTTTGCTTCCATTTATGTATAATCTAACAGTATGGTTTTTGGTAAAATACGTCTTTCGACAATCCTCATAATAATTCTTGTTGTTTCCCTCTACTTTGCGACACGCTTAATAAATATAATGGGTCTTCCGCTCTTCACAGACGAAGCAATCTATGTTAGATGGTCGCAAATAGCTCATCAAGACGCAGCATGGAGATTTATTTCCTTAACTGATGGAAAACAGCCATTGTTTATTTGGATTGCAATGAATATCATGCGCAGGGTTACAGATCCTCTACTTGCGGCGAGACTTGTTTCTGTTTTTGCAGGCTTTGCGACTCTTATTGGTATAACTCTTTTAACGCTTGAGATTTTTAAGAAGAAAAGGAATGGGGGAATAATAAATCAAATATTTGGTCATTTGCTTGAGAATAAGCGTGTGGGACTTATTGTGGCTATACTCTATGTTCTGTATCCCTTTGCTCTTGTGTATGACCGGATGGCACTTTATGACTCATTGGTTGCGTGCGTAATGGTGTGGGCGTTATTTATTGAGGTGCTCCTTGTTAGATATGTACGGCTTGATTTGGCCCTGATATTGGGAGTAGTTATGGGGAGTGCAGTTTTGACAAAAACGTCAGGTTTCTTTTCTTTGTATCTTCTTCCTTTCTCGCTTCTCATTTTTGATTTTAAAAAAACAGGTTGGAGAAAAAAAATAGTAGAGTGGATGATTTATGCAATAATCGCAGGTGCAGTTGCGTACCTTATATATATGGTGCTTCGTCTTTCCCCCTTTTTCTATATAGTTGACGAAAAAAATGCATTATTTGTATACCCCTTTAAGGAATGGATTAAACATCCTTTTACATATGCTCTTGGGAACTTTAAGGGGCTTACTGATTGGTTATTAGCATACATTTCACTTCCCATCTTATTTCTTTTTTTCTTGTCTTTCTTTTTGGGAAAGAAATACTTTATGGAAAAATTACTTCTGCTTGCATGGTTTGCAATTCCATTTATAGCACTAGGTGTTTTTGGCAAGCTAGTTTATCCTAGATTTATTTTATTCATGACAATGCCAATACTTGTTTTGTCTGCATATTCTATAAATTTTTTGTTTGAAAAAATAAAAAATAAATTATTCTTTTTTGCATTTTTTACAGCAGTAGTATCATTTTTTGCTTACTCAGATTATTTTATTATTACTGACTTGTCCCGTGCACCTATTGCAAGTCCAGATCTTGGACAATATATTAATTCGTGGCCAGCCGGAGGAGGAGTTAAAGAGATGGTATCTTTTTTTGATCAAGAATCCAAGAAAGGGAAAATCTATGTTGCGACTCAGGGAACGTTTGGAAGTCTGCCAACCTACGCGCTTGAAATTTATCTGAATGAAAACAAAAATATTGAAAAGAGGGGAATCTACCCGCTTCCCTCAGATTTACCAAGAGATCTGAAGGAGAAAGCATCAAAAATGAATGTATATTTTGTTTTTAATGATTCGGAAGATGCGCCGCCTTTGTGGCCGTTGACGCTTGTTGCAAAATATCAAAAAGGAATTGGTGATAGACACATGAGTATTTATAAAGTAAATCCGTGAGTAAGACTATTAAGAAATTATTTATTCCGTGTATTTTGGTCATTATACCTCTGCTGTTTTTTTATAAAACAGTTGTATTTCAAAAAGTACCCTTTCCAGGAGATTTATTAGTTGGGAATTATGAGCCCTATAAGTCAAACCCTAGTATAGGTGTAGCTCCGCATAAAGGACAAGGGGCAGATGTTGTGCGGGAACTCTATCCATGGAAGTTTTATACAATTGATAGTTTAAAAAGTGGATTCTTTCCTCTCTGGAATCCTTATACTTTCTCAGGTAATCCTCACTTTGCCAATCTTCAATCAGGGGTATTATATCCGGTAAACATTCTATTTTTTATTCTTCCATATGTTCCTGCATGGACAATTTATATTATCCTACAGTTTGTGTTTCTAATGTTTTTCACATATTTATTTTTAAGACAGATTAATCTATCAAAGGTAGCAAGTCTATTTGGATCAATTGCCTTTTCCTTTTCAGGGTTTATCACAGTTTGGGCCTGGTACGGAAATCTTGGTCATGCGTTGGCATTTCTTCCGCTCGTTTTTTATCTTATTGAAAAGATTTATAAACAACCCAAATGGTATTTATTCCCTTTTTTAATATGCGCATTAGTGTTTTCTATCTTTGCAGGATACATACAGTATGTTATGTATATATATCTACTTTCATTTGCATATATATTTACACGATCCATTACGCAAAAGAAAAAAAGCTTAAAGCTTTTACTACTACTTATTTCCTGCTTTGTGATGGCAGGGCTACTTGGTGCAGTGCAACTTTTCCCGGTATTTGAGTTAGTAAATAACTCACTTCGCTCAACATATTCCTATCAGGTGTTACTTGAGAGGTTAATGCCTCCAGAGAGTATGATTACGTTGCTTGTACCTGATTTTTTTGGAAATCCCGCAACCATGAATTATTTTCTTCGTGGTGGATCAAGTCTTGAGCGGGCAAGTTCTATTGGGGTTTGGCCACTTTTTTTTGTAGTGGTTGCGCTGTTTAGTAAAAAAACATTTTTTAGAAATTACTTTGCAATATCAGCACTGGTGATTTATATATCCGTTTTATCAATTCTTCCCATAGCATATTTTCACAGCATTGGGATCCCTTTTTTATCAACAGGAATTCCAACACGGGCATTGTCTATTTTCTGTTTTTGTATGGCAGTTTTAAGTGCAATAGGTATGAATTCTTTTGTGAGGAATGAAGTGAGTAAAAAAACGGTCGTTAAAATACTTATAGTTTTTATGAGTGTATTTGTTGGATTGTGGACTGTAACGTTTGTAAATCAGGACCCACATATGCTTATCTCAAGGAGAAATTTAATTATTCCCACCCTCATTTTTACGATAGGAGCTTTCACACTCATGCTAAAGTTTAAAAAAAATAAACTTGCAGCATTCATTATCTTATTAACACTTGCAGAACTATTTTATTACTTTCAAAAATTTAATTCGTTTGTCCCCGTATCATATGTATATCCCTCATCGCAAATAACTGAAAAACTAAGATCTATACAAGGTATAGATAGGTTTTGGGGATATGGAAGTGCAAATATTGACTCAAATTTTCAATTGATTGAAAAAAACTATACAACTGCTGGGTATGATGCAATTTTTAGTAAAAGATATGGTGAATTTACCGCCGCCTCACATAACGGGAAAATCCCTCTGGAGGTACCGCGTTCTGTAGCAGATATTGTGGGAGGGTATGGGGTAAATGACTTAAAGCAAAATCCTTATAGGCAGCGTGCACTAGATATAGCAGGGGTAAAATATGTCCTAAACAAAAAGGAAGATAAGGGGTTGGATAGCGCATTTGATACAAGAACGTATGATTTGATTTGGGAGGATGGCGGGTGGCAGATATACCTTAATAAAAACGTAGTGCCTAGGGTTATGCTAGTTGGTGACTATAAAATAATAAAAAATAAAGAGGAGATAATAAAAAATCTGTATAATTTAAGGCTAAATCCTAGAGAGACTATTACCCTCGAAGAAAAATTACCGGGAAAAAGTATAAAAACAGATGTAAGTGCAAAAGTTAGCGTAGAGAAATATAGTCCTAATAATATAATATTAAAAACCGAATCCAAAGAAGATCAAATAGTATATATTTCTGATAATTATTTTCCGGGTTGGCATGCAATTGTTGACGGAGTAGAGAAAAAGATATATCGGGCTAACTATACATTTAGAGCCATACCGGTTGAAGCAGGAAGGCATACAGTTTACTTATACTATTTCCCTGAATCATTAAAACTTGGTCTTATTGTAAGTATTTTTTCGTTTCTGTGTTTGATATTAATATGTCTCTTTGTTACGATAACTAAACAAAAACGGTAGAAAAGAAAAAATGAAAATATTAAAAAAGAATTGGATTACATTAACTATTCTTATAGGAATATTTCTATGTGCACTTTTAGTAAGGTTAATAAATCTTTCAGAATTTCCAGTTGGGTTCCAGATCGACGAAGCATCATTGGGATATAACTCATATTCTCTCTTTATGACGGGAAGATCTGAAAGCGGAGATCTGCTACCGTTATATGTTAATACTTTTGGTGACTATAATCCTATTGGCTATGACTATCTTGCAATTCCCTCAATCGCAATTTTTGGTTTAACTGAATTTGCCACAAGGCTTCCAGCCGCAATTTTTGGTTCAATTTCTATTTTTTCAATGTATTATTTAGCGTACGTTTTATTTAAAAATAAAAAAATAAGTCTGTTATCTGCTTTTTTAATAGCATTGTCCCCATGGCATATTGGATTATCTAGGGGTAGCGCAGAGACATTGGTGGCGTTATTTTTTGTTATAACTGGTTTTGCTTTTATTCTGTCTTTTTTTAATAGATATAAAAAAAGTAATTTGATAATAGGAGTATTTCTTTTAGTAATAAGTTTTCTTATATATCCAGCACCCAGAATTTTTGTTCCAGTACTGTTTGTTGCTGTAGCAGTTTACTACTTTAAGTCATGGTATCTGAAGAAAAAATATGTATTTACTTTAAGTCTAGGTTTTTTAATTCTAATTATTTCATTATCTTTCCTCATATTTACAATTCCCGGTGGAACCGCGCGCTTTAAACAAACAAGTATATTTAATTTCCCAGAGACAAGGTTACTTCTTGAAGAGCAAATTCGTGAGGATGGAGTGAATGGAACAAATAACCTGTTTACGAGAGCCTACCACAATAAAATTATTAATTTCTCACTTACATTTGTCTCAAACTATATGGAATATTTTAATGGTTCATACCTCTTTATTAAGGGTGGTCAGCCTCTCCTATTTTCGATTCCAAGCGTAGGGCTTGTATATCTTATAGAGCTGCCGTTTCTGATAATAGGTATCTATGTACTCATTAAATCAAAGGAGAAAAATAGTAAGATACCATTAATATGGTTGATTATTGCGCCAATTGTTGCTGCCGCAACGGTAGACGACACCCCAAACATAAGAAGATCTTTGTTGATGGTTCCTGCAATAGAAATAATAGTATCAGTAGGGATAATATCTTTTTTTAATTATCTAAAGAATCATGGTCATACATTTAATGCAACAAAGATTAAATATATTATTACGTGTTTTTTAATAGTGTGTTTTATTGGGAATGTAATGTATTTTTTCCATCAATATTTTATTCATGCTAAGCACCATAGAACGTGGTATAGAAATAATGGATTTTCTGAAATGATGGAAATAGTAAATGAGAAGTATGAAGACTTTGATAAGATAGTTGCGACAAAGTCTGGTGGGGGCTATCCGCTATTCCTGTTTTTTAGTAAATACAATCCAAGAGTCTACCAAATGGAAGGTTCACCAAAGGATGTGGACTATAAGGGGTTTGGTAAATATATTTTTGTTCCTAGTGAATACCCATCAATTGACGCGAGTACAAATATGAAAACTGAAACAAGTACTTTATATATAGACCGGGGTACTTGTAGTCGGCCATCTTTAGAATCGGGAAGAAAATATAAAGAAATATATAGGGAGGATGGGTCACTAGGTTTTAGAGTTGTATATTGAGGTATTTGCATATGCATACATTTATAGAAAAAAAAAGATATATTTTGCTTACTGTAATTTTTATTATTGGGCTATTTCTTCGTTTTTTTCTTCTTGGAACTAACCCTCCAAGTTTAAATTGGGATGAAGCATCAACGGGATACAACGCTTTTTCAATCTTAAAAACTGGAAAAGATGAATATGGAAACTTTATGCCATTATCCATAAGGTCATTTGATGATTACAAGCCACCGCTTTATACGTATTTAGATGTGCCTTTTGTGGGGATATTTGGATTAACAGACTTTGCAGTAAGACTTCCCTCCGCGATACTAGGTACACTCACAATACTTGTGATTTATTTTCTTGTCCTGGAATTGTTTCCAAAGATACGAAAGACGCAGGAAGCGTTTTCTGAAAGTAATTTTCAGCAAGAAATAGCTCTTCTATCCGCATTCTTTTTTGCTGTTAGTCCATGGAGTTTGCAATTTTCTCGCTCCGCGTATGAAGGGAATATTGGATTATTTTTCTTACTCTCGGGTGTTTTATTTTTTCTTAAATCTGAAAAGAAACATATATATTTACTTTTTTCATCTATCTTATTTATTTGCGCCCTATATTCATATCATAGTTTTAGATTAGTAGTTCCATTATTAATTTTAGTAATGTCTACTCTTTTTTATCCTTATTTACTGAAAGCAAAAAAAATGGCCATTGTCGCGTTTATGATTCTTGTATTATTTGCAATCCCTATTTATTCAAGCTTTGTAACAGCAGGAAGTGGAACTGGGAGCAGGCTCTCAATGGTTACCATTTTTGGTGCATCTGAAAATTTAGACGCGTCAATTCGGGAGCTAGAGTATGACAGAAGTTACGGAGATTTTATTGGTGAGACATTTCACAATAGACGCGTGGTACATTTTTTAGCTGCTGTAAAAGGGTACCTGGATCATTATAATCCTGATTTTTTATACCTGAATGGTGATGGGGGTAGGCAGCATCATGCGGTCAAATTCGGAATGATGTATCTTTTTGATTTGCCATTAATTATGGTGGGCGCAGTCATGCTTACTCGGAGAATTACACGACAGAAAATTTTATTTTTTACGATCTTAGTGCTTGCTCCCTTGCCTTCTGCTATTACTACAGGAACTCCTCATCCGGTTCGTGCAATTGCAATGTTACCCGAACTATTAATACTTGCAAGTGTGGGAGCCGTATTTCTCATTTCGGAAATATCAAGAATAAAATACAGGGTATTAGGTCTAAAATTGAAATACGTGATATTCTCACTTCTGCTATTCGTATTTTCAGTTAATGGATTATATTATTTGCATCAATATTATATTCATACACCTATTGAGTATGGGGACTTCTGGCAATATGGATATAAAGAAGCGCTTGCAATTGCCGTAAAAAACGAAAAAAATTACGACAACATAGTATTTACCTATAAATACGATCAGCCATATATATATTATCTTTATTACAACAAAATAGACCCTAATTGGTACCATAGCAATTGGAATTTTACAAAAAATGGAGAAATGCCAAGGTTTGAGCGCAGAATAGGAAAATATATATTTAAAAATATTAATTTAGGTGAAGAAAGAAAAATAAAAAATTCGTTACTTTTTGGAACTCCAGATGAAATACCAGAAAATGAGTCATTCAAGGAAATTAAATTTCTAAATGGTGATACCGCATTCAGAATAACAAAAACATGAAAAAATTTATTGCTCGGCACTCAACTCTTTTTTTTCTCATCGGAGGATTTTTTATTTGTCTCTCTATTACTCTCCCATATTTTCATAACGGATATTTCCCGACACATGACGGTGAGTGGGCGGTGGTACGAGCAAGCGAGATGTTCAGGGAGATACGAGACTATCAATTTCCTCCCAGATATAGTGGTGTTTTGAATTCAGGTTATGGATATCCGCTTTTTAACTTTGCGTATCCATTCCCGTATTATATTACAACCATTATACACGCAGCTCATTTTGGATTTGTAGATAGTGTAAAAATAATTTTTGTATCAAGCGTATTTATCTCTTTTATTGGAATGTTTTTTTTGTCTCGCGTATTTTGGAAAAGTTCACTAGCAGGCTTTTTAAGCGGAATTTTCTATATCCTGCTTCCTTATCATCTAGTTGACCTCTATGTGAGAGGCTCAATAGGTGAGTCAATTGCATTTGCTCTCTATCCCCTTATTTTACTCAGTTGTCTGGGGATTTTATATAAGAAATATATGAACGTGTCTTATTTTTCGCTCAGTATTTTGTCAGGAGCATTAATATTGAATCATAATATTTCTGCGGTATATTTTGGATTAATATTCGCGTTTTACCTGATAGCACTTTTTTTGGCAAAGCGGTACAAAGAGGCAGTAACAACTTTTACTGGGTTTGCATGGGGTGTTCTTATATCAGCATTTTTCTTTGTTCCAGCACTATTAGAAAAGAAGTATATTAAGCTTTCAAAAATTCCAATTGCTGATAGAAATTTATACTTTGTTACCTTGCAAAAGCTGTTAGTTCCAACATGGGGATACGGAGCCCCAATTGATGCAAACCCATTTACATACCAGATAGGTATCCCACAGCTTGTAGGTTTCTTTTCATCAATTTTTATCGTAAAAAAATTGAGAGCTGTTGAACAATTTATTATATATTCATTTATTTTTTTAACTGTTGTTCTTTCTTTCATGATGTTTTCATTTACGTCCTTTATGTGGAGATTGCCTCTTCTTTCAGATATTAATTATCCTTGGACACTGCTTTTGCCGATAGGTTTTCTTGTATCTTTTTTATCGGGATCGCTTATTTATGTGAAATATAAAAAAATTATAGTTCCAACTTTACTATTGGCAGTAATATTTTTATATGGTTTTTACGCAAGACCTAGTGGATACATAAATAAAGGGGATTTGTATTACCTTACAAACCATGCAACAACAACCTCATCAAACGAGCTGATGCCATTATGGGTGAAAGATGAACCTGTGAATATGTTTAAACAAAAAATTGAGGGGAAGGGTGAAGTTTCCTCATTAACATATAACTCCAAACGAATTGAATTTCTATTTACCTCAGACATATCGCAGAGAATAGTTGTAAATCAGATTTATTATCCAGGATGGAGTGCAACAGTTAATGACCGTAGGGTAAAAATTTACTATAATAATAAAAACGGCTTAATCAATTTTGAAGTGCCTAAAGGTAAAAGCAAAGTCAGGCTGTCTTTTTCAGAAATACCCTTACGACGCGCCATGAATATTACATCTCTTGCGGCATTTGTTCTCTTATTTTTAGTATTTGCCATTGTAGAATTAAGGAAGCGCATTAAAAAATAAAAAACTATATGGGAAAATATAAAAAAGTATTCTTGAAGTTATTGCCATTTTTACTCGTCACTGGGTTATGTATCTTTTCACTTTTTCCGCTCTTTCATCCTGGTTTTTTTACCATGCATGACGATGAGCAAATTGCAAGATTATATGATTTATCTCAGGCTCTTCATGGAGGAGAGTTTCCGCCTAGAATTTCGCCAAACTTAGGTTTTGGTTACGGATATCCATTTTTTAATTTTTACCCATCATTTGCATATTATGTGGGTGAACTTTTTGTTCTTTTCGGATTTTCACTCATTACATCTACCAAGCTTATGATTGCTACATCCTTTGTTTTATCTGCAGTATTTATATACCTTTTCGTAAAGGAATTGTTTGGAAAAACTGCAGGTGTTGTGTCTGGCGTTTCCTATACCTATGCCTCATATCACGCAGTAGATGTATATGTTAGAGGTGCATTTGCTGAGTCGTTTTCATTTGTATTTATTCCTCTCTTGTTTTACGCAAGTTATAGATTAGCTGTCACATTGAAATATAAATATATCCTCATAGGAGCATTGGCAGTTGCGGGATTGGTACTAAGTCACAACTTAGTAGCATTCATGAGCTTTCCCTTTATTGCTATTTGGCTTTTGTATCTTTTGCTTATTTCCAGGCAAAAGAGGGATTTTGTGTTATTTTCAGCTCTGTTATTCTTACTAGGACTTGGACTGTCTTCATACTTTTGGTTGCCATCATATTTTGAGAGAAATAATACGTTAGTAAATATACTCACTTCAGAGCTTGCAAACTATAATCTACACTTTGTTTGCACATATCAATTATGGGATTCTATGTGGGGGTACGGTGGTTCTATTCCTAGTTGTTTTGACGGTATTTCATTTGAGATTGGGAAGCTTGTTCTTATACTGTCAATTGCCTCAGCAGCACTTTCTATACTTGGAATATTTTTCGCAAGACGGAGGAAAAATGGAGACATGAGTCAAATGTTATATATTCTTATATTTTTCTTTATGCTGTGTCTTAGTATATTTCTCATGGTGAAGTTCTCACGCCCCATATGGGATTTAATAGTTCCCCTGTGGTATGTGCAATTTCCATGGCGCTTTTTATTGTTTGCATCATTCTTTACATCTGTTTTAGCTGGAAGCATAGTGTTCTTTATTAAGAATAAAAGAATACAGATAGGTGTTGCTGCGGGTATTATTATTTTGCTAATCGCGGTTAATTTCTCTAAATTTGCTCCTGAACGTTTTTTTAACGCTGATGACCGTGATTATACGAATTTTGAAAAGATAAGATGGGAAACTAGTAGTCTTGCATATGAATATGTACCAAAGGGAGTTAAAACAAAAAAATCAGATATTGGCACAACGCTTGTTGATATTAATAAAAACGAAATTTCCACTCGTTCAGCAGAGATAAAAAGCGGTGAAATTTTGTTTAAAGAAATTGTGAACAAGACATATTATAAACAGTTTGATGTGAATGTGTTAACAAATGGTGTCTTGCAGATAAATACCTATTCTTTTCCGGGCTGGAAGGTATTTGTAAACGGAAAAGAAGTTGTATATCGTGATAATAACAAACTTAAGCTGATTCAAATAGATCTTTCAAAGGGTGAGTATAGAGTTGAAGCTCGGTTTGTGAATACGCCAATTAGAACTATTGGAAATTCTATATCGGGAATTAGTATAATAGTACTAATTGGCTGTGGGATATTCATCACTTACAGAAAAAGATATGGCAAAACTTAAAGAACTATCAATTTTCTTTCCATTTTGGAATGAAGAAAAAAATATTGAAAGGGTCGTAAAAAGCGCGATTCCTGTAGCTGAGAAGTATGCTCAAAAATGGGAGATCATTATGGTTGATGATGGATCTGGGGATCATACGCGTGATCTAGCTGAGAAATTAGCTAAGACTCATAAAAATTTACGGGTTGTGAGTCATACCCCAAACATTGGATATGGATCGGCTTTAAAAGAGGGATTTTTAAATGCAAAATATGGAGTTACGGTATTTACTGACGGGGATGCACAGTTTGATTTTTCTGAAATATATAAATTTATTGATTTGATTCAGGACGCAGACATTGTGATAGGTTATAGAAAAAAAAGAAGGGATAGTTATGGGCGGCACATATTAATGCATCTCTTAAAGATCTGGGATTACCTATTTTTTAGGTTCTATTACAGAGATATAGATTGTGGATTTAAGATGTTTAAGAAAGAGGCATTGGAGAAGATAATGCCATTACGTTCTGATGGCGCAATGATAACTACTGAAATTTTAGCAAAGGCAAAGAAGAAAAAATTAATAATAAAAGAGGTTGAAGTGGAGCACTATCCAAGAAAATACGGAACACAGACTGGTGCAAATGTAAGTGTTGTTGTGCGAGCCATACTTGAGAGTTTTATATTGTGGTGGGATATTAAAAATTCCAGATTTTAATATTCAGTTTGCTAGTAAAGTTCTACCTTATCATGCAAGAATCAGATGAATCAGGAGTTATACAATTTGAAATTATTGCGAAAAAATCTGTCAAAGGGATTTTTGCGTTAACCTCACGTACCTTTTTAATTCAAATTCTATCAATCGTCACAAGCATAATTCTTAGTATTTATTTATCTCCCGCGACTTTCGGGGTATTTTTTGTTGTTTCTGCCATAGTAGTATTTTTAAAGTATTTTCAAGACATAGGACTTGCCGCAAGTTTAATCCAGAAGAAGAAAGATCCGACAGTTATTGAACTAAGGTCTACATTTTTTATACAACAATTATTAGTCTTAGGAGTTACTATTCCGGCTATTATATTTGCAAAACAAATTGCACATTTTTATAAATTAGATTTTGATGGGCTTATATTGCTTTATGCATTGCTTTTTTCCTTTATAGCGTCTTCTCTAAAAACAATTCCTACAATACTACTTGAAAGAAAGTTAGAATTTAATAAGCTAGTTCTCCCGGAAATAGTTGAGAATATTGCATACAACGTGTGCTTGATAGTTCTTGCAGTTTTAGGACTAGGCATTAAGAGTTTCACAGTTGCAGTATTAGCAAGGAGCATATTGGGGTTAATTGTAATTTATTGGATACAGCCATGGCCGATAGGTATTGCCTTAAATAAAAAGTCTATAAAACAATTACTTACATTTGGAATACCATTTCAAGCTAATTCATTTCTTGCATTATTTAAAGATAATTTATTTGATTTATATTTGGCAAAAGTGCTTACCGCAACTCAACTAGGGTATGTAGGTTTTTCTCAAAAATGGGCGTATATGCCTCTCAGACTATTTATGGACAATATAATAAAAGTTACCTTCCCATCTTTTAGCAGATTGCAGCATGATAAGCATGCGTTAGGAAGAGCAATTGAGAAGACGCTTTTTCTGACCTCTACAGTTATGATTCCTACAGTCGTAATAATTGTACTATTCTCTCCCTATTTAGTTGCTTTTTTCCCTGAATATAACAAGTGGGAGCCAGCAATTCTTTCTCTTACCTTTTTTTCTCTCAGTACGGTAATGTCATCCTTATCTACCCCGCTTACCAATATTTTAAACGCAATTGGAAAGGTGAAAATTACATTATATTTTATGATCTTTTGGACCATTTTAACCTGGGTAATAAGTCCTTTGTTCATAGTATTATATGGGTATAATGGGGTAGCCCTTGCATCATTTATTATTTCTTTGTCTTCAGTTCTTGTTTTCTTTATCGCCCGAAGCTTTGTATCTTTTAAAATCATAAAACCCCTTTTCCCGTCATTTGCTGCAGGAATTGCAATGTTTGTGTTTACCCTGTTTACGCAGAATATCATATTAAATGTTCCCTTACTTATTTTAGGGGTATTTCTCTCATCGCTCTTTTACGTTTCAGTGCTTTATCTTCTTGCTAAAAACGAAATACACAAGACAATAACTTTTGTTAGGGTGAGTGTAAAAAAGGAGGAACAGAAATGATTAGTGTAGTAATTTCTGCCTATAACGAAGAGAAAAATATAGCAGCCTGCATAGAATCAGTTGAAAATTTAGCAGATGAAATAATTGTTGTAGATAACATGTCAACTGATGCAACAGCACTGATAGCTAAAAAAAGTGGAGCGAAGGTATACAGTCAAGAAAATAATCCTAAAAAAATTGATTTACAAAAAAATTACGGATTTGAGAAGGCGACTGAGGAGTGGATATTGTCACTTGACGCTGACGAACGTGTAACTCAGAAGCTTTCACAGGAAATAAAAAATGTACTTCAGCATGAGGATAATACAAATGCATATTTAATTCCCCGTAAGAATATTATTTTTGGTAAATGGATCAGAAATTCTATCTGGTGGCCGGATTATCAGTTGAGATTGTTTAAGAAGGGGAAAGGAAAATTTTTAAAAGCTTCTGTTCATAAGCAGCTTGAGGTTAAGGGTGAAACGAAATATATGAATGAACCCATAACTCATTACAATTATGATAGCATATCCCAATATGTTTCCAGAATGAATAACATATACACTGAAATAGAGGCAGATACGTTTATGTCAGAGGGTAAAAAGTTGCATTGGACAGAAGCAATAAGAATGCCCGCCTCAGATTTTATGAAGACATACTTTTTTCAAAAAGGATATAGAGATGGACTCCATGGACTCATTCTCTCAAGTCTCCAAGCATTTTATATGTTTCTTGTATTTGCAAAAATATGGGAGAGGCAAGGGTTTTATGAGAGAGATTCTAGGGATGTCTTAGAGGGTGTAGGACGGGAGCTGCATGTTTTGAGTAAGGACGCTACCTTTTGGATGCTAAAGGCAATGCAGGAAAATACGAGAAATCCATTTAAGAAAGCGATTTATATATGTGCAAGAAAATTGAATAAGATTTAATATGAAGAAAATATTTGTTATAGTGCTTAATTTTAACGGATGCAATAACACTATAGAATGCGTTAAAACATTACAGAATGTACGATCTCCACAGGGATATGAGATTATCCCCTTGATTGTGGATAATGCGTCTGTTGACGCTTCAGTTGTGACATTTAAATCGCTGTTTAAAGATATCACTCTCATAGAGAATAAAAAGAACTTGGGTTACGCTGGTGGAAATAATACTGGTATAGAGTATGCACTTGCTCATGATGCATCGCATATTGTAGTTTTAAATAATGATACGCTTCTTGTAAGATCCTCAATTTTTGAGCTGTTTAATTCGCTCAAAAAATACAATGCAGATGTGGCTTGCCCCAAAATATATTTTGAAAAAGGGTATGAGTATCACAAAGAGAGATACCAGAAGAGCGAGCTTGGAAAAGTCTTTTGGTTTGCTGGTGCGGAAATGGATTTTGCAAACATCATAGGTCATCACAGGGGCGTTGATGAGGTTGACTCCGGGCAATATGACAAAATGACTGATATAGATTTCATAACTGGGGCATGCTTTATTGGCACAAGAGATGTTTTTAAAAAAGTTGGCATGTTTGATGAAAGGTATTTTTTATACTATGAAGATGCAGACTTGAGTATGCGAATCAGAAATGCAGGATTTAAAATTGTTTTTGCTTCAGATTCAGTCGTATATCACAAAAATGCGGGATCCACGGGAGGTTCAGGCTCAAACTTACAAGACTATTATATCACGAGAAACAGATTGCTTTTTGGGATGTGCTATGCATCTTTGCGAACAAAGTTTGCATTAGCAAGAGAAAGTATAAGAATCTTAGTAAGCGGTAGAAAATGGCAGAAAAGGGGAGTAGTTGATTACTATGTACATAGACTTGGTCGTGGGACATATCCTCTTCCATAAGCATGAATATTCTTTACAAATATATAGGACTTATAGTAGTTATTAGTATAGGGTTATTGCCAGTTTTACCATTATTTCACGAAGGGTTACCAATTACGCATGACGGTCAAGACCATGTTGCACGGATTGCAAATTTTTATTTGAGTCTATCCGAGGGAAACATTATTCCTCGATGGGCAGCAAATCTCAATTGGGGGTATGGGCACCCTATATTAATGTTTTTATATCCCTTACCTTCATATTCAGCATCTTTTTTTCATTTTCTTGGTTTTTCATTCGTTGACTCAGTAAAGATAATTTTTGGGTTAAGCTACATACTTAGTGGAATTACGATGTATTTATTTGTGAGGAATGTGTTCTCTGAAAAGGCTGGAATTTTGTCTGCAGTGCTTTATATGTATGCTCCCTACAGGTTTGTTGATTTTTATGTTCGAGGAGCAATAGGTGAACATGTTGCATTTATTTTTGCCCCACTCATTTTATATTGTGTTTATAAATTAGCAAAAACTAGTTCTCCTCTATTTTTATTACTCGGTGGACTATCAATAACAGGTTTACTTTTGTCCCATAATGCTCTGGCATTAATGTTTTTGCCAATAATTGTTTTTTACATGTTATTTCTTGTGGCAGTAAGCAAGCAGAGAGTTAGACTTTTTATTTTCTACTCACTTTCTCTTCTTATAGCTTTTGGTCTATCCTCATTCTTTTTAATCCCTGCTTTTTTTGAAGGCAAATACACATTAAGAGATATTGTGACAAGTAACGGAGAGTATAAAACTGGATTTGTTAACTTTATTCAATTCGTAATTCCTTCATGGAGCTATGGGGGGAGTACGTTTTTATCCAAACAAATAGGGTTGGTTCAAATAAGCGCGATTGTGGTTGCGTCAGTGATTTTTTTTAAAGCACATAAAAAGAAAAATATTGCTTTATACATTCTTTTCTCAGTTTCTCTTTTGATATCCCTTTTTCTCATGACTCCGTATGCAGATTTTCTTTGGGAGAGAATAACGATCCTTCAAAAATTTCAATTTCCTTGGAGGTTACTGTCTGTAGTAGTTCTTGCATCTGCCGTTCTTCCGGCTTTTGCATTTCCTTATAAGAAAAAAAGCACGAAAGCAATGTTTTATCTCATTCTGATGTGTACGTGCTCTATTATAGTATATTACCCATACTATCAAGCTCGTGAGTACTTAATTAAGGATCAGAGATTTTATTCACAGATATATAAAAGTACGACAGATACTGGTGAGAGTAGCCCTATATGGTCAGTACGGTTTATGGAAAAGGAAGCAAAAAAAAGCGCAGAGATTATTGAGGGTTCAGGGAACATAACTCAGGATAAATGGAAAACTACACAACATGAATATACTATTCTGTCTGAGACGAACAGTGTACGAATTAGAGAAAACACGTTGTATTTCCCGAATTGGGAAGTTTATGTAGATGGTAAAAAAACGAACATAGAATTTCAAGATAGGCTAAACAGAGGACTTATTACCTATAGGGTGCCACAGGGCAAACACAAAATAAGTATTCAGTTTAATGATACGAAGCTAAGAACTGTAGCAAACATTATGACCTTCTTAACAGTTGGAGTTATTCTTCTTGCAATAATTGTTTTCAGAATTTGGAGGCATATAAAGAGATCATGAAGAGAATTATTTTTTATGTAATTCTTTTGTTTCTAGTATTGTATAGACCAGTTTCTTATATTGCATCACACCAGGACTTATATTTCTCAAGAACTTACGATACAAGATATGAATCACTGAAGAAATTGTATTATTCTTCGCAGTATGTGGTTCGGAAGAATCCTGTAATTATACCTGATGAAACTACGGAAGCATTTGCGGCTGGAGCTTTTCTTCGCGGAATGAATCCTATACATATCATTCATGATCATCCGCCTCTTGGAAAATATATACTTTCCGTATCCATTCTTTTATTTAATAACGAAAACACAATAATAATTTTTTCCTTCACAGCTTCTCTTATTGGCATATATTTAATAATGAAGTCTATAACACGTAACAATCTGTATTCGCTTGTTCCGGTTGCAATTTTCGTAAATGAACCATTAATGTTTACGAAGCTTGTGTACACCCCGATACCAGAAATTATTCAATTGCCTTTTATACTGTTTACGGTCTATTTTTTTCTGCAAATGATAAAAGATCGAAAGAGGGTGTACGTATGGGCAGCCTTGACATCTGTTTTCTTAGGATGTGTTATTAGTACCAGATTTTTTGCATTAGGGGCAGTTCTTCTTTTTTCACAAGTACTGTTTTTAGTTTATAAAAAAAATTACAGAACGCTTCTGAGTTACCTTTTTATGCTACCTCTTTCATGTGTTGTTTTACTTGTTTCGTATTCCAAGACGATTGAAGAAAGTAGTTCTTTGGTAAAACCTTTTGCTGTTCAAAAATATATACTTTCCTATCATTCATCAAAGTTTATTAAAGCATTTACGGTATGGGATTTATTGTTCTTCAACAGATGGCACACGTGGTGGGGTGAGCAAAAAATTACGACAGATGTAAACTGGATTATTCTTTGGCCAATTTCATCAATACTATCCTTTTCAATTATTGTTTTATCAACTCTCAAAAAAATAAAAATTTTACCCCAGGAAGAGGTAATTCTTCTTTGGGTTTTTCTCTATCTTTGTATGTTATCAGTTGGATATACTTCAGTAAGATATTTTCTGCCGCTCATCCCATTTTTATATGTTCTTGCTTTGTCTTTATTATATAGGTTACAAATAGTAAGGAGAATATTTTCTGTATGATAAAAAAAATCTTACCAATCGGTATAATTATTGCAGTGTGGGCTATATTCTCTATACCTTTCTTCATGTATGGTAGGGTACCGTTTCCATCTGATTACCAGGTAGCTAATTTTTCGCCATGGAGCGCATATCCGGAGTTTTATGGACCAGTTAAAAATGAATCAATGCCTGATGTTATTGGACAAATTTATCCTTGGAAGATGTTTACAATTGAAACAATTAAGACTGGCACTATTCCATTTTGGAATCCGTACAGTTTTTCCGGAACGCCTCATCTTGCAAATTATCAATCGGCGGTCTTATCACCATTTAATCTAGGATTTTTCCTGTTTCCTTTTGTTGATTGGTGGAGTTTTCTTATAATTCTTCAGCCCTTGTTAGCCGGAATCTTTACATACATGTTTTTAAGGTCTCTTAAGGTTGCATCTCCAGGCAGTTTAATTTCTTCACTTTCCTTTATGTTCTGTGGATTTATTACATCATGGATGGCTTATGGAACATTAGGATACGCAATACTTTTTTTGCCACTGGCACTTTATGCAATAGAGAAGTATAAAGACACAAAAAGTTCTCGATATTTAGTTCTTTTATGTCTAACTATCCCACTATCATTTTTTAGCGGACATTTTCAAACAAGTATTTATTTTTTAATTTTTACTTTTGCATATATGGTTTTTATAACTTACTTGAAGAAAGATTTAAGACTTTTCTTGAACCTATCCTTGTCTCTATTTTTTGGTTTTTTATTAGTGCTTCCTCAACTACTTCCCTCTATGGAGCTTTACTCACAGACTATAAGGAGTACTATTAATCAAAAAACAGAAGCTATACCCTGGGGGTATTTACCTACTATTATCGCTCCAGATTATTTTGGGAATCCTGTGACGCGGAATGCATGGTTTGGACATTACGCAGAGTGGAATGGATATATTGGTTTAATACCAATATTCTTTGCTTTTTACGCATTTTCTTTATTCCGAAAGTCAACGGTTTTCTTTTTCATGGGTGCCTTGGGCATTGCATTTTTATTCGCTTATGACACGCCAGTGCTTGACGCGCTCGTTTTGCTAAAAGTTCCTGTCCTCTCAACGAGTGCTGCATCCCGAGTTATTGTTTTATTTTCGTTCTCTGCGTCTGTTCTTGCAGGGTTTGGATTAAATAGACTAATTGATGATTTAGGAAAAAAACATGTAGGAAAATCAATTCTTTTTCTAGGAATTTTTGCGTTTCTATTTTTGATTCTATGGGTAATAGCCATACAAGGCATGTTTGCTCCAGACCAATTTAAGACGGTTGCTTTTTCAAATTTAAAATTTCCTAGCATTTTATTTTTAAGCTTTGTAGTGGGGCTACTTACTCTAATTTTTACAAGAAAAAAAAGAATAGTAACAGTAATTATATGCTTTTTTGTTTTTTTGGTAGCACTTGAGATGTTACGATTTACGACAAAATGGATGCCATTTTCCCAAAAAGATCGAGTCTATCCATCAGCGCCTGTTACAAAATTCTACCCAAAAATTGAAGGTTATAATCGGGTATTTGGAAATTTTGGGGCAGAGGGGTCATTGTATTATCATCTTCCTACCATAGAGGGATACGACCCTGTGTATATAAGAAGGTATGGACAGTTGATTGGATCATTACAGGATGGGAAGCTTTCAGAATCGTATAGATCTGTTGTTGAAATGCCTCTTGCAGGAAAGTACACCCTGCTGGGAGCGAATCTGTTGGGAATAAAATATTTTATACATAAAATTTCTGATGGGCAGAACGTATGGGAATTTCCGTTTTGGAAGTATAATACGCAATCAATTAAGCTTATATACAAAGATCCATATTACGAGGTGCTTGAGAATACAAATGCTTTCCCTCGTGTATTTTTTGTTGAAAATATTGTTGTGAAAAAGGACGCACAAGAACTTCTCTCAGAGATGTTTAAAAAAAACACCAATCTTAGAAAGACTGCGATAGTAGAGGATGAGTTGAAGGAAATTAAAGCAGGAGTAGCTGACCGTGCACAAATTCAAATGTACGCGCCCAACAAAGTAAAAATACGCACAGAAGGTAAGAAGACATCACTATTAGTGCTAACAGACCCCTATTATCCTGGGTGGGAGGCATTTATTGATGGACGGAAAACGAAAATATATAGAGTCGACTTTGCGCTTAGGGGTATAGTTGTTCCGTCAGGAGTACACCATGTCGAGTTTGTATATGTTCCTTACAGTTTCTGGGTAGGTGTATGTGGTGCGGGTTTAGGTATAATAGGTATTCTGGGGTTAGTTATTTTGAATAATAAAAAAGAAAAATGATATCTGTAATTATTATCTCATACAATGAAGAAGATGTATTGGAAGAAGCGCTGAAGAGTATTCATGGCTTTGCTGACGAGATTATCCTTGTAGATTCAGGTTCAAAAGACAAAACATTAGATATAGCAAAAAAGTATCAAGCACGTGTTGTTTCTCATACTTTTAAAAACTTTTCAGACCAAAGAAATTTTGGTTTTGAGCATTCAAAGGGGAATTGGATATTTTACTTGGATTCTGATGAAAGAATTACTGACGCATTCAAAAACGAGGTTTTGCAGGTAATATCCTCATATAGTGAGTCACAGGATATAGCAGGGTATTATATTAAAAGAAAGACATTTTATTTTGGGAAGGACTGGGGATTAACAGATTCAGTTCAGCGTTTGTTTTATAGGAAAAAATTTATAAAATGGTTTGGCGATGTTCATGAAACACCAAGGGTAAAAGGAGATTTTGGGATAATAAATACTCCCATAATCCACAAGACACACAGAAATCTATCTCAAATGGTTGAGAAAACAAATAAGTGGTCTGAGTATGAGGCACATCTTCGATTTACTTCAAATCATCCCTATATTTCATGGTGGCGTTTCCCAAGGGTTATGATACCGGAATTCTTTAGGGCATATATAAGTAACAAGGGATATAAAAATGGAACAATGGGGCTTATTGAGTCAATATATCAAGCGTTTTCCATATTTATAACATACGCTAAAGTATGGGAACAGCAGGTGAAGAAATGAGGTGTTATTTACCTATCCAACTTTTCATTTCTTTTAAGGTTAACTTTTTTCTTGAAAAGAAAAAGAGATAAATGATTTCGAGTAGTCCAAACGTTGATACGACAAGCATTGCAATAAACCAGTTGCGTTGTTCTTGACGGGATGCTCGCCAGAGACCAAATCCTTTCCAGATTATAGACCAAATGAGAAGAATAAATACTAAAAATGGATTTTCAAACGGGATCTGTGGCATAGGTATATTGTAAATGTAGCACAGTTTATAAGAACTTTCAAGTTTATATTGAAAGGGGAAAATTAAAAAAGGTAAAATGGATATATGAAAATAGGAATTTACGATCCTTATCTTGATGACATAGGGGGCGGCGAAAAATATATGCTTTCAATTGCAGAAGCCTTATCTATGGGAAATGATGTAAGTGTGTTTTGGAATAACAAGGAAGATTTTGAAAATGTTAAAAAAAGATTCTCTCTCAGGCTTTCAAATGTCAGGATAGAAAAAAACATTTTTGGGAAAAACGTGTCTTTTTGGGAAAGGTATAAAATATCAAGGGAATATGATGTACTTATTGTTCTTTCAGACGGAAGTATTCCTCTGGTATCTTCTCGTCTACTTATTCATTTGCAAAGACCAGTTCCTCACATTAGACTATCGATACTTTCAAGAATTAAAAAAGCACGTGTTAAAACTTTTTTTTGCAACTCTTATTACACAAAATCATTTATTGATAAATCATTTAAAATTAACTCCAAGGTGATCTATCCTCCAATTACAATATCAGCAAGAAAATTAAAAAAAGAAAATATTATCTTACACGTTGGAAGATTTCGTATTATGGACAAAGAGCATGAAGTAAGGGATTTTAAAAAGCAATATATGTTGCTTCAAGTATTTAAGCAGTTAGTGGATCAAGGTCTTACTGGATGGACTCTTTATATGGTTGTTTCTGTGCGAAAAGAAGATCTTGATATATTTCATGAAATAGTACAAAACTACAAAAAATACCCAATTGAGTTTAAAATAAATAAGGGAAGCTACGATTTATGGAATTACTACTCACTGGCAAAAATATATTGGCACGCTTCAGGTTATGGGGAAGATTTAGTAAAAAATCCAGAGTATGCTGAACATTTTGGAATATCTACTGTGGAAGCTATGGGTGCAGGGGTAGTCCCTGTTGTAATTAGTGCTGGTGGACAAAAGGAGATAGTAGAGGATGGCGTGAATGGTTTTACCTGGTCATCTGAAGAAGAATTTAAGGAGAAGACAATGAATCTTATTAAGTCAAAAAATTTACTCGATCAAATGTCTGCAAAGGCAATCATAAGATCTAAGGACTTCACATATGATTCCTTTGCAAAGAAAATCATAGAAATGGTTGGCAGAAAATGAAGAAATATAAATTCCTTTTACCATTTTTATTTATTTTTTCTACTGTAATAATTTTCTTTTATCCACTCTTTGCATATGGAAAACTTCCCATACCTGCTGACACGATAGTAGGTTTATATTACCCATTTCGGGATATTTACTCACAAACAAATCCGAATGGACTACCGTATAAAAACTTTTTAGTAACTGATCCGGTACGTCAGCAGTATCCATGGAAGAATTTATCTGTTTCACTTCAGAAGAAATTTCAACCTCCTTTATGGAATCCATACGAGATGGCGGGAACACCCTTGCTTGCAAACTTTCAGAGCAGTGTTTATTACCCATTCAATTTTCTTTTGTATCTTTCTCCATTCTCAGTTTCATGGTCAATATTTATTTTAATTCAGCCTCTTTTAGCTGGAGTATTTCTCTATTTGTATTTACGCAGCTTAAAACTTGATATGAGCGCGTCTCTACTTGGTGCACTAATTTTTGCATACAGTGGGTTTTGTATGGCGTGGCTTGAGTGGGGCGTTATAGTGCATACTGCTTTGTGGTTACCTCTCATACTTTTGGCAATAGATAAGGGGTTTATAAAAAAGGATATGAGATGGAAGGCTGTCTTTATCCTTTCTTTGTGTGCCAGTTTTTTTGCCGGGCACCTGCAGACATTTTTTTATATTTTTCTGTTCACTGTATTTTATTTTATTGCAAGATTGTTTACGCAAAAAAGAAAAAAAATAATTGTTTTTTCATTTCTATTTGATCTATTGGTTGTGGGCGTTATTACCTGTATTCAGTGGATGCCTACACTGCAGTTTATTCTTCTTTCAAACAGATCGCATGACCAGTCATTCTTGCAGCCGGGATGGTTTATTCCCTACCAAAACTTAGTTCAATTTGTTGCGCCTGATTTTTTTGGAAACCCAGCAACATTAAATTATTTTGGAGTTTGGAACTACGGTGAATTTGTGGGGTATATAGGAATCGCGTCATGCATCCTAGCCTTATACGCTCTATTCTATAGGCATGATAAGAAGACGTGGTTTTTTTTGTCAGGTATAATTATCTCATTCATTTTTGCACTTCCCAACTTTATTTCTCAGCTCCCTTTCTTTTTACATATACCCTTTCTCTCAACAGCTCAGCCTACAAGGCTACTATTTGTAATAGATCTATGTCTTTCTGTCCTTGCAGCTTTAGGCTTGGATTTGTTACTAAAAAAAAGAAAAAAGATATGGGTTCCCGTAATAGTAATAGGAATTGTTTTGGTTTTTCTTTGGGGGGTTACATTGCAAGGAAAGGAAATATATGCAAACGCAGAAGACATTTTAGTTTCAAAAAATAATCTTAAATTGCCCACTCTCTTATTTTTTATATCAGCAGGCATACTTTTAGGTTACGAGTATATAAAAAATAAAAAGATTCGTACAGTACTAATTGTATTTCTTTTTCTGATCGTAGTGTTTGACTTATTCAGGTTTGGGTGGAAATTTACACCTTTTACAGACAAAAAATACTTATACCCTGAAACAAGTGTAATCACTTATCTTCAAAATCAAAAAGGAATTTTTAGGATTGCTGTAGCAGATAATAGAATTTTACCCCCAAATTTTTCAGTAGTCTACAAACTTTCCTCAATTGAAGGATATGATCCATTATATCTTTTAAATTACGCCACTTTTATTGCTTCAAACGAGAGAGAAGACCATACTATAACTCCTCCATTTGGTTTTAACCGAATCATAACTCCAAGAAATCTTAATTCACAAGCAATAGATTTTTTAAACGTTAAATTCATTCTTTCATTAACTGAAAATAACGATCCTAAATTTAAAAAAGTATATCAAAAAGGAGAAACAAGAATTTATGAGAATAGAAATGTAATGAGCCGCGCATTTTTTATAGAAGAACTGGTAACTCTTAGAACACAAGAAGAGATTGCTAAAAAAATACACCTAGTTGACTTAAGAAAAGTAGCAATTGCAAAGGCTACCGTAAGTTATACGCAGAAGTACAAGGCAGGCAAAGCACAAATTTTGTTTTATTCGCCAAACAAGGTAATAATAAAAACGAGTAATACGGAAAAAGGCTTTTTAGTTCTATCAGATGTTTACTATCCAAGTTTCCATGCTACAATTGATTCGGTTGCGGTAGATATTAGAGAAGTAAATTTAGCATTTAGAGGGGTTGTTGTTCCCGCAGGAGAGCATATAGTAGAGTTTAATGCTCGCATGTTTTAAAAAAAGTATGAAGCAAAAAATTGAAGTAATCATTCCAAACTATAACGGTTTTGAATTAATAGAAAAAAATATTCCCAAAGTTCTTCATGTGTTAGCAGCGTATCCTAATATAGAAGTTACAATTGTGGATGATGGATCAAGGATTGAAGAACAAGAATTATTATCTGAATATATTAAAAGCATTAATAAAAAAAACAAAATACAAGTAAAGCTTATGTTGTTCCAAAAAAATCTAGGCTTTTCATCAAATGTAAATAGGGCGGCGCTTGAATCTACCTCTGATATACTTGTTTTACTCAATACGGACGTGTATCCTCGTAAAGACTTTTTAGACGCTGTTCTGCCGCATTTTAAAGACGAATTACTATTTGGAGTAGGTTGTATGGACGAGAGTATAGAGGATAAAACTATTTTGAGGGGAAGAGGGATTGGGGAATGGAAGAGCGGATTTATTCTTCATAGAAAAGGTGAGGTTGATAGGACTGATACGTTTTGGGTTTCTGGTGGAAGTAGCGCATTCCGAACTGATTTGTTTAAGTTGCTTGGTGGATTTGATCCGTTATACAACCCTTTTTACTGGGAAGACATAGATTTGTCTTACAGAGCGCAGAAGGCAGGATATAAGATTCTTTTTGAGCCTAAGAGTGTAGTAGTGCATGTGCACAAAAAAGGGTCTATAAAAAAACATTATAAGGATGACACAATAAGGTCCTATGCAATGAGGAATCAATTTACTATAGTTTGGAAGAATGTCACTGACAAAGATCTAATTTTTTCTCATCTGTTATTTTTACCGCTTCATCTTGCTCGAGCAATACTAAAACGGGACAAGATTTTTCTGAAGGGATTTTTTCTTGCTATTCTGAGGCTTCCTGATATAATGAAGCATCGAAAAATTCAAAAAAAACAGTTTATCTTAAAAGATAAAGATATTTTGCATCTACAAATATGAAACTAACAGTTATTATTCCTGCATATAATGAAGAAAAAACTATTTCTGAAATACTTCGCCGAGTAGAAGAAGTATCATTGGGAGAGGTAGAAAAAGAAATAGTTGTAGTAGATGATGGTTCGCGTGATCAAACACCTGTCTTGGTTTCAGAATTTGTAAAAAAACACGCAAATGCGCGAATGATTGTGCACAAAAAAAATAGAGGAAAGGGTGCGGCTGTTATTAATGGAATAAGGAATGCGACAGGAGATATTCTTATCATTCAAGATGCTGATTTGGAATACAATCCCCAGGATATTCCAAGGCTCATAAGTCCGATTGTAAAAAAGAAATTTAGGGTAGTTTATGGTACGAGGCTTAGAAATGCTCCTGTACTATTTGGTAAAAACAAAACACCGCTTATTGTTCATTATTTCGGAAATAAGATATTAAGCCTTATCACCTCACTTCTTTACGGGGCACGTATTTCTGATATGGAGACGTGCTATAAAGCATTTGACAAAAATGTACTGCAGGGAGTACGGCTAAGATCAAGGTCGTTTAATTTTGAGCCAGAGATAACAGCAAAAATTTTAAAAAAAAGAATTAAGATATATGAGATTGATATTAAAACAAAACCAAGAGGCTGGAATGAGGGTAAAAAGCTTCATACAGTAAGAGATGGGAGTATTGCACTTTGGACACTTCTAAAATATAGGTTTGTTAACTAGTACGTTTTTTTTGGTACAATAATATAGGTAGTTATTTATCAATATGTTTTTATCTCCTTTGGATTTTCCTTTTTGGTTGTATGCGTTTTACTTTATTATCGTTATTTTTGTTTCATTTTCAATTCCTGGGTTAGTTTTACTTGGGAGATTAAAACTGGGGAAATTTCAAACATTTGTTTTGGGCACAATGCTAGGGCTAGCGCTATGGATTTGGCAAGGATTTATTTTTGGGTACTTAGGGCTACGTTTTATGACTTATGTATACATTTTTCTATTTGTACTGATTTGGATATACAGGATAACGAAGAAAAGGAAAATAAAGAATATTAATCTACGCGGGATAGTATTTGATAAATGGATCTTGGCGATTCTTCTATTGGGAATATGTGTTCAAGTTTCAGCAGTTTGGTTTACAGGAATTTTAATGTCAGGGAGTGCATACTTCTGTTGTGGGAATATATCTGATAGTCTTTACCATATTGCTCTCACGAATGAAATTATAAAAACTATTCCTCCCTATGAACCAGGAATGAATGGAGTAGTTGTTCACAATTATCACTATCTTTCAAGCCTTGTAGTAGCAGAATTAGTAAGAGTCTACAAGCTTCCTCTTGTCGCAGCGGATTATCAGTTTATGACTGTGTTCGTGTCTTTATTTTTGGGCTTGACCGCAATAGCTTTTAGTAAAAGTCTTAATTTATCAAGAAGTTTTCTTCTTTGGCTTTTATTTTTTCTATATTTTGGTGGTGATTTTATATATCTTTTTTTGCTTATGTTAGGAAAGGGTTTGTCTTTTAGTATGGGTTCACTTGAGGATGGTTCAATTTTTCTTGTTAATCTGCCTCGCGCCTATGCAGTTACGGTATTATTCTCAATTCTTACCATGCTTGTTTTATGGATCAAAAAAAGAAGAATATTTGAAGGTATTTTGATTGGGCTTATGATAAGTGTACTTATTGGATTGAAAGTATATATAGGTTTATTCGCTCTTACAGGTATTGTTTTTTTGACAATTTATTATTTGTTAAGAAAGAAATGGGAGATTTTTCCTATCTTTATAGTGAGCGTATTCGGGTCACTTATGTTTTATTTCCCTGTCAATAGTGGAGCAGGCGGGATGTATTATACAGGTTTTTGGTTATTTGAAAATTTCATCTCGCAACCTCAATTTGGACTTATTAGAATGGAACTTGCGCGCACAGTATATCAACAACACAACAATGTTTTAAGATTAATTCAGTATGAAGGAATGTACATTCTTATTTATATTTTTTGTATTTTTGGAAGTAAAATTTTTGCATTTTTTCAAACAAAAAAATCATTATCACAAATTCCTTTGCCAATACATATATTTTTAATTTCAGGGCTTGTCGTCTCAGGCATATTAGGGTTTTTCTATCAACAAAATTCAGGAGGATCTAACTCATTCAATTTTATTGTAAACGTATTTATCATAAGTTCTATATATGCAGCACTTGCTGTTTCTTTTTGGCTCAGTAAGCTAACAAAACCAATAGTAATTGTATTTGCTATCGGTTTCATATTGATTATTATTCCAAGAGTGATAAATCAAGTTTATGCAAATATTATGTGGGTTAGAGCGCAGAAGGGGTTTTCTATTCCAGAGAGCCAGTTATATCTTCTTTCCGTTCTTAACAAGATAAATAATAAAAATTCATTAGTTTTAGTACATTCTGATTTTTCAGAACAGGAACAAACAACTCCTTTGACAAGTTTTATTTCGGATCGTCCTATGTATTTATCTGGTGAAGGAATATTGATCAGTCACAATATACCCATTGCGAGGCGTGCAAGTTTAAAAAATGCAATATTCAAGAGTGCTAACGACTTAAAAGTGGGAAAGATCATAAAGAATGAAAATATTAAATTTATTCTTTTGCCAGAAGATGCGGATTTTGTATCTACTGGAAGTGCAGAGTACTTGGAGGTTACAATAGAAAATGAATATGGTAGATTAGTTCAAGTTTCGGAGAGTAAATTAAATACATTTCTTGATAGAATGAGTAAGGAGAAGATAAATGAAAAACTTTAAAAACATTTTTTTACTCGCTTTTATAGTGCTACTTGCGCTTTTTTTACGTATATATCTTCTAGGCATAGTCCCACCTGGGCTCACCAATGATGAGGCTGATATCGGTTATGATGCATACGCTATTCTTATAACCGGGAGTGATCAGTGGGGGAATTTCCTCCCAACAACTTCCTTTATGGGGTTTGGAGACTACCGTTTACCACTATATACTTATTTGGTAGTTCCTTTTGTTAAAATATTTAACTTAAATTCTTTTTCTGTAAGATTTCCCTCTGCGCTTTTTGGTTGTGTTTCAGTTATTCTCATATATTTGTTAACTAAAAAGATTTTATTAAAATCACATATAAATAAAGAGGCATCCGGGCTTTTTGCCGCATTTTTATTTGCTGTCTCCCCTTGGTGCATTGGTTTATCTAGGATAGGTATAGAGTCGAATGTCGCTATTGCATTTATGCTCTTATCTTTACTTTTACTTTTCTACGGATTTTATAGGCAAAAATTACTTTACTTATCTGCAATATTTTTTGCGCTTACCATATATACATATACATCCTATTCTCTTTTTACCCCTATGGTTATCGTGGTAAGTGTTCTTTTCTTCAAAAAGGAATATATAAAAATAAAAAAAACTGCCATTTTATCTCTTCTATTGTTTGCAGTACTTGTGATGCCTTTGTTTATTTTTAAGTCTACAGCTGGGGTACGAGCCTCACAGATAAGTTTTATAAACAGCCAAGACAATATAGGACTACTTACTAATTTGAATGAAAGAAGAGGAAGCTGTGTAGAAAAATTTCCTCAGATTGTCTGCAAAGTAACGGAAAATAAACAGGCGCTCTTTATCAATACATTTGTCAGAAATTACCTAAATCATTTTTCAGCAAATTTTCTATATATTAATGGGACAACAACCCAATACTCAATACTTCCTCAAAGAGGACTTTTCTATGTGATCGATCTGATATTTTTATTATGCGGGGTCATATATTTATTGAGATATAGAAACAAGAACGTTTTTTTTATTGCTATATTATTATTACTTTCACCTATTCCTGATGCGTTGACGGGAGATGGTCATTATTCAAGGGCATCTGAAATGATTCCCTTTCTCTTAATCTTAGAGGGAGTTGGCGTTGTTTATCTATGGGGTCTTTTGCGTTTTTCTCAAAGTACAGTTAGGTTTATTGCAAGGGCACTTATAATCTTACTTGTATTTTATTCATCAATATCATTCTTGGCTTCTTACTTTTCATATTTTCCCAAGCATTATTCTTTATATTCTCAATTTGGGTATGAAGAATGGGCAAAAATAGTAAAACAGAAGGAAAGTCAGTACGACATAATATATCTCTCGAAGTACGGAAATGACACAAAACAGTATATATATTATCTATTTTACACAAAATACCCACCTAGAAAGTTTCAGGAGAAAAAAGATATTGCATACTCGTTTGCAGATGGTGGCTGGATATCAATTGATAAAATGAATAACATTATTTTTGTTGACAGAATACCATCTGAGAAATCATTAACTGCTATTCAAGATAAGAAAGTGCTGTTAGTTACTCACCCTTCAGAGTTGCCCGCAGACTTTCAAATAAAAAATAGGCAGGTTGTAAGAGACAAAAAAGGAGACGAAGTATTTGTTTTTGTCGACATGAAATCTTTGCTTGAGTATTATAGTTCTCAAGCAAAACAATAAAGCTTTTTGCATGAAAAAATTACATACTAACTTTATTTTATTAGTTATTATTCTATTAGGTATTCTACTACGGGTTGTATTTTTATCATCTTCCCCTCCCAGTCTTAATATAGATGAGGCAGCACTTGGATACAATGCATATTCATTACTTAAAACCGGCGCAGATGAGCATGGCAGATTTTTACCTTTAGCCCTAGAGTCATTTGGTGATTGGAAACTTCCCATATACTCTTATGTTGCAGTTATTCCAATTGCTGTGCTTAGCCTTTCTGAATTTTCTGTGAGATTTCCAAGTATCATTTCAGGGATTGTAGGCATAGTACTGATTTATTTTCTTGCCCGTAGGTTTTTTAAGCAAAAGAGCATTGCGCTTTTTAGCGCATTCTTTTTGGCTGTCTCTCCTTGGAGCATCTACTTTTCAAGAGCTGCTTATGAGGTAAATCTTGCAACTACATTTTTTCTGGGTGGGTTATTACTCTTTTTATATGCAATAGGCAGTAAAAGAAAGCGCTTTCTGCTCCCAATATCAGCTTTATTTTTTGGATTGACACTATTTACGTATCACGCATTCATTATTTTTACGCCACTGTTTTGTATATTCCTTGCACTCTATTACAGGAGAACGCTTTCTGGAAGATGGTATTTTGCAAGTATTACTCTGTTTGTTCTTTTTTGTCTTTTAGCAGCGTATGTAAACATTGCATCAAGCAGTAAAAAATTCACTACCACAACTGTTTTCACGAGTAAAAATGTGCTGCATGAAAGAGTGAATAATTTAAGGGGGGATGAGTCAGCTGAGCATCCATTTCTCAAAAAGCTTCACAATCGATATCTGGGAATTCCGTACCAAATTGGACAAAACTATTTACTTTCTTTTTCACCCTCATTTTTGTTTGATCGGGGTGGCGAGAAGTTGGTTCATAATCTCAACGGCTTTGGGAATCTGTACTTATTTGATGTATTACTGTTGGTGGTAGGGTTTATAGGCATGTGTCATATGCGAGAACGTTCTGGGACATTTCTTTTTATATGGTTGATTCTTGCGCCCATTCCAAATGCTTTGACGCTAGATTCTCCGAACTCGACAAGACTATTTATATTATTGCCTGTGCTCATTTTTTTGGAAGCGTATGGGGCTTATGTGATTTTGACGGCTTTTGGAAAGGGGATAAAGAGACTTATTTTGGTTTTATGTATTTTACTGTATATTCTTAATTTTATTTTTTTCCTAGATTCATATTTTGTGCATTTTGCGGTGCAACGTGCTAAGTTTTGGCACTATGGCTTTAAGGAGGTTGTCGAGATTTCAAATAAGCATCCTGACTCTAACATAATAATGCAGGGATTATACGACTTCCCTTACATATATATTCTCTTCTATAATAAATATGACCCAAAACTTTTCAGGGAGGGCGTAGTTTACTATCCAACAAATAATGAAGGGTTTAAGTATGTTAAAAGTTTTGGAAGATATACGTTTGTTCATGCGTTATCTGAAATAGAAGAACAAGATGGAGTTTTGTATTTTGACAATCAAAATTTCCATTATTTTGATAAAATTATAGAGCTTCCCAATGGTGACCCGATTTACAGATACTATTTTAAATATGATAAACATTAAAAAAGAGATAATAATTTTATGTGTTATTTTTATCATTGCTCTTTTTGTAAGGTTCTATGATCTGGCAGGTAATCCGCCTTCCTTAACATGGGATGAGGTTTCTTGGGGGTACAATGCATACACGTTGGGTCAAGTTGGAAGAGATGAGTTTGGCGTTTTTCTTCCCGTTACATTTCTTGAATCTTTTGGTGATTTTAAACCGCCAGTATATGCGTATCTTTCTATATTGCCGATAAAAATTTTAGGTATAAATGAGTTTTCTACGCGTTTTGTTTCAGCACTGTTTGGGTCAATATCAATATTAATAGTATATTTGTTGACGATACAAATATTCTACCAGTCAAAGAAAAAAAAATTATTGGGACTTACTGCTGCTGCACTTTTGGCAATATCCCCATGGCATATACTTTTGTCGCGAGCAGCTTTTGAAGCAAATGTTGCGTCATTTTTTATAATGTTTGGGGTATTTTTATATCTATACTCCACAAGAAGTGGCATTAAATTCTGGTTTTTGCTTATCTCTTGTTTGTCATTTGTTACCGCACTCTATACATTTAATACTTCACGTGTATTCCTTCCTATTTTTGTACCTCTCTTATTTGCTTTCCGTTATAAAACACTACTTTCAAATTACAAGGCTGTCGTAGTAGCAGTTCTTCCGGCAATTTTATTGTGTATTCCGCTTTTTATGTTTCTTATAACCCCACAGGCTAAGTTGCGATATGAAGAGGTAAATATTTTTTCAGATATTAAAGTTATTGAACGCACAAATCAGGAAATATTAAATGATAATAATTCTAGTTTTTCTAAAATAATCCATAATAGAAGGCTAGCGTATGGAGTAGAGTATGTTAAGCATTATTTAGATAATTTTGATCCTGGTTTCTTATTTATAACAGGGGATGGAAATCCAAAATTTTCCATACAAGACGTTGGACAATTATACATATGGGAATTGCCATTTTTAATTCTGGGAATAGGTATGCTTGTAAGAAAACGTGAGGGGTGTTGGTACATCTTGCCCTTATGGATTCTAATTGGGATTATCCCTGCCGCAACTGCGCGAGAGACACCACATGCATTGCGTATAGAAACAACCCTTCCCGCATTCCAAATTCTAACAGCTTATGGACTACTATTGTCTTATCGTTATATTTTTGAACGTTTAAAAAACAAGAAGGTACTGTTTTTACTGCTAGGGGTCTTTGGCATTATTTGCATATCAGTATTTACATACTTTATGCATACATACTTTGTTCATTACCCAAAAACATATGCTGGCGAATGGCAATATGGGTATAAGGAAGCTATTAATTTTTCTGAGTCACAAAAGAGTAAATATAAAAAAATATATATTACCGAAGATTTAGGAAGACCTTATATATATGTTTTGTTTTATGGTAAGTATGACCCAAATACTCTTAAATCAGCAGAAATAACTCGTGAAGCTCTTGGCTTTGTTCATGTTAATAGATTCGGTAAGTATAATTTTGCAAAAGAACTGCCATACGGTGAAGACAAGGTATTGTATATTAGTTCACCGCACAAAGTTCCAAATGGAGCACACAGACTTAAAAATTTTAAACTTCCTAATGGAGCAACGGTGTTGGTAGCTTATGAAAAATAAATTTATACTATCAAAATTTTACGTTCGCATAATTCTTATCCTAATTATAGGAGTTGCAATTTTTCTAAGGGTTTATGCTCTCGGAAAGGTTCCGTCTTCTCCAGATTGGGACGAAGTAGCACTTGGATACAATGCCTACTCAATACTTGAAACTGGAAGAGACGAGTATGGTAAATTTATCCCTGTTGTTCTTCAATCATTTGATGACTACAAGCCAGCTCTGTATGCATACTTCATAATCCCTTTTCTTAAAATATTCGGTCTGTCTATTGTTTCTGTTCGGCTACCTGCAATTATTTTTGGGGTGATAAGTATTATCACAATATTTTTTATTATGAGGGAATTATTTAAGCAGTCTATAAGAATAGAAAAATTTACTATTCCACGTGATTATGTAGCGCTACTCACAACTCTTTTTGTTGCTTTCTCGCCATGGCATATTCAGTTTTCGCGCGTTGCATTTGAGGCAGGTGTAGGATTGTCTATAAATTTAATAGCAATACTATTTTTTCTTAAGGGTTTGAGGAATAAATATTTTTTTGCTCTTTCTTTTGTGGTTGGAGCAATAAGTATATACGTTTATCAAAGCGAAAAAGTATATGTACCATTATTGTTTATCGTACTTTTTATTGTGTTTTGGAAAAGTATTCAAAAAATTTCAAAAAAATGGATATGTCTGTCTTTTGCCTTGGCGTTACTTGTCGCAGCCCCAATGATATTTTATATACTGACAAACCCTAACGCGCTATCGCGCGCAAAGGGTGTAAGTGTATTTACTGATACGACAAAGCTATTGGCTTCAAACACAGATAAAATGAAAAGAAACGTAGAGAATGGAGATATTTTAGGACAGATTATTGATAATAGACGAATTGACTATGTGAAGGCATTTGCATCAGGGTATCTTTCTCACTTTCAGCCAAATTGGCTTTTCTATCAGGGTGATGTAGCAAGGCACCACGCTCCGTTCATGGGGAATTTATATCTGTTTACCCTGCCGTTTATCCTAATAGGAATATATGTGTTAATTTTTTCAGACACAGAGAGAAAAACAAAATATTTTATCATTCTGTATGGCATAATTGCTCCAATACCTGCCTCTATTACAATTGATGTTCCTCATGCAGTGAGGACAATAAACTTTATTCCGGTATTTGATGTGTTTGCATCACTTGGAGTCTTATTTTTTGTATATTTCTGCATGAGCAAAAAAATATACATAAGACTTCCGTTAATTGCTATATTTTTAGCAATTGTCTTTTTGAATGTGTCTTACTATTTAAATCAGTATTTTGTCCAACAAAATTTTTATAATTCTGAGTATTGGCAATATGGATGGGAAGATGCGGTTTTATATACAAAGGATGAGGCTAAAAGCTTTGATCAGGTAGTAGTTACCAATGAATCGCCACTCGATCAATCCTATATGTTCTTTTTGTTTTATACAAAATACGACCCCCATAAGTACTTGAGTTCAGGCGGAACTAAAGGTGGAAGTTTTGACATGCAGCATACAGCTTTTGATAAATATACGTTTAGACCAATTAACTGGGATGAGGATAAGTTGCTAAAAAATACGCTATTTATTGGTCGACCGGAGGACTTACCCGTTAATTTTGCAAAAACTGTGTACTATGAAAACGGAGAACCCGCTATAATAGTATCAAGAACACATGAATAATATAAAGAAATATATTAAAAAAAATAAACTACAGCTGGCGATTTTATGTGTAATTATTATATGCGCTCTATACTTACGTATGGGTGGAGTGCTTACAAAATCTTTCGCTTATACATATGATGTTGGTCGCGATCTTATTCAGGTTCAAAAAATAGTAGGAGAGCACAAGATACCCCTTATAGGTCAAACCACTGGTTTAGGCGGATTATACTATGGACCCTGGTGGTACTATATTCTTACTCCTCCATTTGTAATTTCTCAGGGTAACCCTCAAGGGATTGTGTTTTTCATGGTGCTAACTGGAATTGCGACTATTATTTGTGGATATATATATGGAAGAAAGGTTTCAGGTAAGTGGCTTGGAATAATAATAGCTGCAATCTTAGGTCTATCGAGTGCTATGGTTGGGCTATCAAGTCAGATATGGAATCCAAATATTGCACCCCTTGTATTGCTGATTCTTTTTCTTGTTCTTCCTCTCACAAGACAAGAAAAAAATAGTATTTTTAAAAAAATATGGATAGGTATATTATTGGGATTGTTGTTGGATGCTGAGATAGTATTTGGAGTTTTGATAATTGCGTCAGTTATCATATTTCTTTTATTAATAGAGAAAAAAAGATTTTTTACTTTTCCGTCAATGGGTCTTGTCATAGGCCTTTTTGTGATGGTATTGCCGCGTATTGTATTTGAGCTAAGACATGATTTTATTATGACAAAATCGCTTTTAATAAAACACAGTGGCGATCAGAGGATATTTGAACCATTTCAATTCTTTGAGGTGGTACCTGATAGATATATTACTTTTTTAAATCAATTTTCTGACACATTTGGCGTGAATAACACTATGAGTGTTTTAATACTAATAGTTTGTTTTCTCACGTTGTTTTTACTCAGAAAAACTATCCAAAAAAAGGAAAAAGGAGTAATTGTATTGTGTGTGGTTACTATCACAACATTTTTTCTTGGAAGTGCAGTTTTTGCACGAGCAGTCTGGGGACACTATTTGGTAGCGTTACCGGTAGTGTATATTATTTTTGTATCGCTCTCATTTTACATACTTGCAAGAAAGCACATGATTATAGGTATTTGTATAATAATATTGCTTTGTCTTTCTTCAGTGAGGTTACCTGGAATAATTGACAGTATAAAAAATCCGTATTGGGAAGGAAATGCAGCTGTTTATAGAAATCAAGAAGCTGTCATTGACTTTATATATAAAGATGCGAATAATAGACCATTTAATTATATTGCATATACTCCAGTAGTACATGATTTTACCTATCAATATTTATTCTCATGGTATGGAATGAAAACCTATGGATATACTCCACGTCAAAAAAGAGCGGATCTATTCTATGTTATTATTGAACCTGATTTTGGGAATGAATATCGGATTACTGATTGGCTTAAAATTCGAGAAAAAGATGGGAAAATTTTAGATGAAAAGGTTATAAAGGGCGGAATTAAGGTGCAGATGCGAAATCACTAGAATATTTTCAGTCGTTCAAGTATAAAGGTATCCAGTGAGAATGATGACGTTAATTTTTGATTTTTTGTCCATCGCGTAATAAGATCATCATATACGTCCTGAGGATTCACTCTTGTCCAGTTATCTTTGTTTAGTTGTCCTCTATGTTTTCCAAGATCAACAATAGTATGACCAAAAAAAGTTCCAACTACCACTTTTTTATCAATAGATGCAGATGTATTTCCGATTATACCAATTGGGTAACCCTCAGTCTTTGCTTTTCCAGAAGCATGTAAATAGAGTGATAGCGCATAGGTGTCCCCAGAGGTTTTCCACTTGTAGTCATAAAGCGCAAATTTTTTATTTGGGTATTTTTGCATCAGGAGTATGGATGCAGATTTGACCTCATCATTTAAAAGATTTGTTCCAAAGATAAATTGTCTGGCGTTTACAAGATCAAAAAAAAGTATAAATGAAAAGACTACAAAAAAGAAAAATGTTGCAATATGCCTATGCTCACGGCTACGAAAAATTTTATTCGTTGTATATGAAATAAAGATAGATAGCTGTAAGAGTGTCCATCCAGTTATTAAGAAAATAAATGGTGCAGTGTATATAAGATACCCCTCAAACCGTTCTCCACGGTAGTATCGAATTATTATGAGAAAAATTCCCAAGATAATACCTGTTAAAAATATTTCCAATGGAATTTTTTTTGTTATTGTCCTATATATAAATGTTATTCCTGAAAGCGCCATTAGAATAATCGCTATTGGCTTATTTCCTCCAACCACATTTGACCAGTAATCAGGAAGCGAATAATAGAGATAAATCTTCCAACTATTTGCAACATAGATTCTGTATTGACCAATAAGCATGTAATCTAATAGATTTCTTAGGTTTGCGAAATCCTGGTGTGAGTCCCAATAGAGAAGCGGTAGTGTGGGAATAATAAAACCCAGTACTCCGAAGCCGAAAGCAAGCAATTTATGATAGAGAGACGTTTTAGGAATTAGAAGAAGGGCTGCTAAAAATAAAAGGAGATTAAGTGCTTGATAATGCATTGAGATAGCAATCCCAACGCTTAAACCCATAAGAAAAGCGTACCTAATCCGCTTTTTTTGTATATAGAGGATAAAAAAGAGAAGAAGAAGGGTGCAGGATACTCCGACAAATCCGTGTTGACTTAAGAAAGTTGATCGAGCAATAAATTGAGGGGAAAAAGCAACAAGGAAACCTAAAACAATTGACATTTTTTTTCCTCCTACCAAATATCCTATATACGTCATTGCCATAACTACTAATATTCCAATCATGCATGTTATTATCCACGGTGCCTCGAAGGTGAAAGGAGCAAGGAGGTAAGTGCTCATGTTATACCAATAAAAAAGTGGACCAAAGACAAAAGGTCCTGCAGATGAGAATGAAGCAAAAAGGGGAAGTTCACCACGATCCAATGCTACAAGTGCAATCATTGCGTCTCTTCCGCTATCACCGCCAGTTCCTATTCTTTCTTGAAAGTTATAGGTGCGGAAAATAATTGCGAATATAAGGATTATAAGAATTCCCAGGAAATATCCATGAGTTGATAGAAATTTTTTTACTCCTTCCATGTCTTATTATTATCACAGGTATATGCAGTAGTAAACTATTACTTTTGTTTGTCTCAGTTTTGTTATAATGTTTGCAGTAGTTGAGGAGAATTTATGACCCATAAAAAAAATCATTCACATATAATAGAACAAGTTCCGTTGGATTATTATCAAAAAGGAGTAAAAAATAATGCGTTACAGCGAGCTTGGCATACAAGAAAACTCGATGTCGTTATTTCTTCGGTAAAAAAATACCCCAAAACAATTTTAGACGTTGGATGTGCTTCTGGATGGTTTTTGTCTCGGGTTCATAAACAATTTCCAAAGGCAAAATGTGTAGGTGTGGATATATATAAGGATGCGGTTTTGTATGGTAAGAAAAAATACCCACGTATTACTTTTCGCGTATCAGACGCACATACGCTCCCATTCAAGGCAAATACATTTGATCTTATTATATGCACGGAAGTATTAGAGCATGTTGACGACCCACAATTGGCACTAAAAGAGATAAGAAGAGTCCTCAAGACAGATGGTCAAGCCATTATTGAACTTGATTCTGGCAGCGTTCTGTTCTCAGTTGTTTGGTTTCTCTGGGGATTAAGTCAGGGTAGAGTGTGGAATCATTCACACGTACATTCGTTTAATGTTCAAAAGCTTGAACGAATGCTGAAAAAATGTGGGTTTACAATTGAAAGTAAAAAGCGGTTTAATTTAGGTATGGCGATGGTTTTTTCTGCCAGGAAACATGATTAAGTTTGTAAAAACACATTCCTTTTTACTATCTCTCACTTTGATAACTATTTTCGGTTCTTTACCTCGCATAATTGAACTTCTATCTGGTAATTACTTATTTGGATTTGATCAGGGTCTATTTTATGAAGCAGTGTATAAAATTGTAGTATTACATCAGCCGACACTTATAGGAGCTGAGGTAGGTGGAATAGGTGGTTTTTTTCAAGGTCCAGGATGGTATTATCTTTTGTCTCTAGTATTCATAGCGTTTAACGGAGATCCATATGGTGCAATGGTTCTCATGTTTGCTTTAGGAGTTTTATCTATAGTTCTTGCGGGCATATTGTTCTATAAGCAAAATGGCACTTTTTTTGCCTTAATCTTCGCATTTTTAATTGCTGCTTCTCCAGGAATTGTTTCTCAGTCCCGGTTTTTTTGGCCACCATTCGTTATTACTCCACTTACCGTTTTGTTTTTATTTGCCATGCAAAAAACTTATTCACAAAAAAAATATTACTTGCCTCTAGCTTTTTTGCTCATAGGAGTTATGACGCATTTTGAGATAGCTACAGGAGGGTCATTATTGCTTGCAACAATTGCTACTTTATTTTTTATTCGGCCAAAAGACGTAATATCAGTTAAGATAATCGGAATATCTTTAGCTGCGTTTTTTATAACACAACTTCCAATCGTTTTGTTTGACTTGCGACATGAGTTTATCGGAGCAAAAGGATTATTGAAATTTCTAACCTCAGGTTCATCAACTCATGCTTCGTATTCTTTTTCAAATCATCTAGATATGTATAAGGATGTGTTATTAATTGTAACGGGTAATTGGCTGGTTGCGCTACTGTGTTTAGCTCTTATTATCTATAGCCTTATGAGGATTTTAAGAAAAAAAACACAGATCAAAAATAAAAAATTTATTCTGTTTTTGATAGTATGCCCAGCTGTTCTTTTTGTATTATTTTTGCCGTTAAAAGCGACACTTTGGTCATGGTGGTTTCTTGAACTACCCGTGTTTTTATGTTTTCTTCTAGCACGTTCATTTGTTTATGCGTTTAAAATAAAAAAAGTAAAATTTTTTGCTTTTTTAGTTTTGTTGTTACTATGTTTTTCATCGTTATATCAAACATACTATTGGTATAAAAACGATCTTGCCGATTATGGCGGAACGGCAAAAATAAAAGGAAAGATAGACGCGATAGATTATATTTTCGCAGACGCTGATGGAAAAAAGTTTGGGCTATTGGTTTTTAGTCCTCCCGTGTATACATACCCATACGACTATCTTTTAAAATGGTATGCCGCAAAAAAATATAATTTTTCACCAAAACAAGAAATAACAGACGAATTTTATTTATTAATAGAGCCAGATCCGGCAAAGCCATGGTCGTATAGGGGATGGATTGAAACAGTTATTAAGAGGGGTAAGGCAGTTAAAACAATAACTCTTCCTAGTGGATTTATCATTCAAAAACGAATGCTAGAGTAGGGTATAATAGTTTTATATGAAAAAGATATCTATTGCGCTTGCTACATATAACGAGAAGGATAATATTTCAAAATGTCTTAAGTCAGTTCAAGGTTGGGCAGATGAAATAATAGTAGTTGATGGTACATCAAGTGACGGAACTTCCGACATTGCAGAGTCATATGGAGCAAAAGTAATTACAAAACCAAATAATAAAAATTTCCACATAAATAAGCAGATAGCAATAGATGAATGCAGCGCGCAATGGATATTGCAACTTGATGCTGATGAGGTGGTAAGTGTGGGATTGAGGCGTGAAATTGATAGACTCGTAATATCTAATTCGGCGCTGAATGGCTATTGGATTCCTAGAAAAAACTGGTTTCTTGGAAGATTTTTGACGAAAGGTGGACAGTACCCCGACTATACGCTTCGTTTATATAGAAACGGCAAAGGAAAGTTGCCACAAAAGGATGTGCATGAGCAAGCGATTGTTGAGGGCGAGGTCGGATTCTTAAAAGAGGACCTACTCCACTATCCATACAAGGACTTTAAGGCATACATGAAAAAATGGCAACGGTATAATATCTTTGCTGCAGACATTTTGAGAAAAGAACTAAAAAATAAATCTACTATTGAGCACATAAAGGTATTTTTTCTTGAACTCTTACTCAAGCCATTATGGTGGTTTGTGTGGACGTACGGTAGGCATAAGGGGTTTGTTGATGGATGGCAAGGATTTATTTTTTCCCTCTTTTCTTCATTAAGATTTCCTGTATCATATATAGAGTATTTACGTTTTAAGGTGTAGTAAATTTATGAAAATAGTAGTAGCTGGAGGTGGAGGATACATTGGGAGCTTTATGGTAAAAGCTCTTTGTGATCGTGGGGATTCAGTATTTGTGATCGATAATTTCTTGAAGGGGTATCCCGAGGCAGTTGACAAGCATGCGAAAATCATTGAGGGAAACTTAATGGATGAAGCATTTGTATCAGAGGCAATAAAAAGCATAGGAGAGATTGACGTTGTATTAAATTTCGCGGGCTTAATTGAAGTTGGGCAGTCAGTAAAAGAACCTGGTCTTTATTTCAATACAAATATTCAAATAGCATTGAATTTACTTGAGAGTATAAAAAATACAAAGACTAAATTTATATTTTCATCAACAGCTGCTGTATATGGTACTCCTGAAACTGTACCAATCCCTGAAAATCATACAAAAAACCCCACAAATCCATACGGTGAGAGTAAACTCATGATTGAAAAGATTTTATATTGGTATAACAAGACATATGGACTATCCTTTACCGCATTACGATATTTTAACGCTTCAGGTGCAGCGCTAGATGGCAGTATGGGCGAGAGGCATAATCCGGAAACGCATATTATTCCAGTAGCAATAAACGCGCTTTTAAAAAAAACTCCTTTTCATCTGTATGGTGAGGATTACAAAACAAAAGACGGAACCTGTTTACGAGACTATATTCATGTTTTAGATTTAATTCAGGCTCATCTGCTTTCCATTGATACCATCAACGATACGTCTTCTCGGACATATAATGTCGGAGTCGGGAAGGGTTATACAAACCGTGAAATTATTAATACAATTGAGAAGATAAGTGGTGAAAAACTGGAAGTTATTGTCTCGGATCGCAGACCTGGAGACCCAGATGAATTAATAGCAGACCCGTCAAAAATAATGAGTGAATTGGGGTTTGAGCCAAAATATTCAGATTTAGAAACAATAATAAAATCTGCTTATGCCTGGCATGTTAATCTGCAGGGTAAATGAAAATAAGGTTATTTCTCGTATTACTTTTTCTTATTCTGTCCCAAAAAAATTCCTTCGCAACCTCATCTTACGTACTTCCTTATCCCGGACATATGCCAGGAAATAAATTATATATCTTAGATCAGGCAGTTGATACAGTACAAAATCTTTTTTCGTTTGGAAATATATCGCAATTTAAATACAGGCTCTCACTGTCAGATAGATATTTAGTTGAAGCAAAAACCCTTTTTGAGTATAAGCAGTATAAGTTAGCAATGAATGCGCTTTTAAAATCAGATGAAAATTTTGTGAAAGTATATCCTTTTTTGAAAAAAGCTCAAAAACAGGGTGTTAACATATCAGAGAAAGAGAAATTGTTTCAAGAGGCATCAGCTAAGCACAGAGAAACGTTACTTGAGCTTATCCCAAAAGTACCAAGCGAATTTTTTTGGGAAGATGAGAATTCAAAACCGTTAAAACTTAAGATACACAAAAAAATAAAAAACTCAATAAAACTCCACTCATGAAATATATATATATCCTATATTCAATATGTATAATTTCTATAACACTTTTTAGCTATTTGTTTATTGATCCCAACTTATCTTATTTAGGAAACCTCTTTACAGGCTTTTCTTTTACAAATCGAGCAATTACGTCTGTAGTTTTTACCTTTTTTATAACGGTACTTTTTGTCTTTTACCTATTTTTTCAAAGAACGAAAAAGATTGACTTAAAATCTCTTAGAAATTTAGTTTTAATTTCAGCTGCATGTTTGATATTTTCATATCCAACAGTTACATCGTATGACATCTTCAACTATATGAGTACGGCTCGGGTTGCATATTTCTACCACGAGAATCCTTACATAGTTATGCCAAATGAATTTATAGGCGATGAGATGTTAACTTACACAAGAGCAGCAAATAAAACTGCACTATACGGACCTGTATGGATAATGCTAACATCTGTTCCTTATACAATTGGGTTTTCAAACTTTTTAGCAACCCTTTTATTCTTTAAGCTTTTTGTTGGTGTTTTCTACCTAGGGTTAGTCTTTCTTATCTTTCATTTATCAAATAAGAGCATACAAAAGACATTATTTTTTGCGCTTAACCCTCTTGTACTACTAGAGACTTTTGTCGCGGGGCACAATGATGTTGTAATGATGTTTTTTGTACTTGCTTCCTTCTATTTTTTATCAAAAAAAAAGATGTCATTTTCTATTTTATTTCTTTTTCTCTCAATAAGTATTAAATTTGCAACTATATTCTTAATTCCTGTATATGTTCTGGCGATTCTGAAAATAGTCAAGAAAGAAAAGGTAGATTTTCAGAAATTATGGATTTATTCACTTTTATCAATGACTATAATATTCTTATTATCTCCTTTAAGAGAGGAATTATACCCATGGTATGCAATATGGCTTATTCCCTTTGTGTCTCTTACGGAAGGTCACAAAATTTTAAAGAGGGTTGTAATTGCTGTCTGTTTCGGTTTACTCTTGTCTTACGTTCCATATATGTATACGGGAGAATATTCATTTAGCACATATACCGTGAAGCATCTACTCATTGTTATGCCTGTTGCTGCAGTCTTATTATTTGGGTTAATTTTTAAGAAATGAAAAAAATATATAAAGGTCTATTTCTTCAATCAGGTTTATTATTTTCTGTTCTGATTGGATTTTTTTCTATATTTTCATTATTTCAGGTTGGATTGCCGCCAACGCATGATGGTGAATACCATGTGATAAGATTTTACGAATTTGATAAAACCTTACGGGATGGGAATTGGTATCCAATGTGGGCAACAGATTTAAATTTTATGTATGGCTCCCCTCTGTTCAACTACGTGTATCCACTTCCCAATTATTTTGCTTCACTATTTCATTTTTTTGGATTAAGTTTTATTGACTCTTTTAAAGGAAATTTAATTCTTGCGACAATCACAGGGTCGATATCATCCTTTTTATATATGAAAAAAAGGTATGGGGTATGGAGTGGTGTTATGACTTCTGTTTTTTACACCTATGCACCATATCATTTTCTGGACATTTACGTAAGAGGTTCTGTGGGTGAAGTTTGGGCATTGGCGTTTTTCCCATTTGCATTAATTGCGATAGACAGTATACAAAAAAAACCTACTTTAAAGCACATATTTTTGGGCGCAATAGCATACGCATGTATTATATTTTCGCATAATATACTGGCTGTGATGTTTACGTTTTTTGCATTTTTTTATTGCCTGCTCGCGCTCTATAACCAAAAAAATATACGACTTGTCGCTTTTTCATTCTTATGCTCATTTGTAATAGCACTCTTCATATCTTGCATTTTCATACTTCCTGCACTTTTTGAACAAAGGTATGTTGTGGGTTTACAGATTTTTCAGACAACAAAGAACTTTGCTGACCTCTATCAGTTATTGATTCCTTCATGGGGTTCGGGATTTTCAGGAGGAAGCATGTCTTCACAGATGTCTTTTCAAATAGGTGCTGCAAATATCCTAGTTTTTACAATTATTTTGTTCAGCTTTATATTTCGAAAAATAAGAAAGGCTAAATTATTTATTTTCTTTTTTATGATTTGGTTTCTTTTATCTTGTTTTTTAATTACTCCGTACTCGGCTTTTCTATGGGAAAACATTTCATTTATGGATAATTTTCAATTTCCTTGGCGCGTTCTCAGCATAGGTATATTATGTGGTGCTATTCTTGCGGGGTGTATCCCTCTTATATTCAGGCTAAAATTTTTATATATTGCACTTATTATAGTCTGTATTGGATTTTCGTATTCTTATGCTCGTCCACCTTATTTTCTATTAAGAGCTGATCATGATCTTTATACTAAACCAAATTTTTTATATGGCACAAATAGTATAGGAAATTCATTTCAAACTAAATGGTTGCCTCAGCAAGAAAAAATATCTTTATCAAAGGCAAATGTACCAGTAATTATAGTTTTTGAAAACTCAACAAAAAGGAAGTACAAAGTAAATTTAAAAAAAGAACGGGATATTGTATTTAATATTTCGTATTTTCCAGGTTGGTCTGCGCAGATTGATGGTAAAAATATATACACAAAACAGAGCAAGGGTAAAATTACAATTACAGTACCAGAAGGAGAACATGAAATATATCTTGCTCTTTTGGATACAAATGTAAGAAGAGCAGCAAAATTGATAAGTATTGTTACTGTCTGCATGATATTCATCTTTTTTATGTCTTCTGTGATACAATATTTACGTAAGAAAAAATGATAAGAATTTATGAGAATTGCTATTGATAATTCCCCGATAACATCCTCGCATAAGCTTGCAGATAAGATCAGAGGAACAGGTTTTTATATAAAAAACCTAATTGATGCATTAGAAAAATATCATCCTGAGAACGAATACATTTTTTTTCAGCAAGGAGAGGTTCCACCTCATGCTGATATCTATCACTACCCATACTTTGAACCATTTTTTTTCTCACTTCCTTCAAGAAAATACGGCAAGTCGATTGTTACAGTCCACGACGTTATCCCACTTGTTATGCCTAAATTATTCCCTGTCGGAGTACGAGGAAAGATAAAATTTCTTATTCAAAAGAGAAGACTTTTAAAAATGGATGGTATTATTACTGATTCGCAAGCGTCAAAGAACGATATTATTAGGATATGCGGTATAAAAAGCGAAAAAATAACTAGTATTCCACTGGCCCAATCAGAAGTATACAAAAAAATAAAAATACATATCTCAGAAAGAAAAAAGATTTTAAATAAGTATCATATTCCCGATAATTTTGTATTATATGTTGGAGACGCGACTCCCAATAAGAATTTAAAAAGACTTATTAACGCCGTTCTTAGTCTAAAAATTCCTTTGGTTATGGTGGGCGGTGCGCTTGTAAGAAGTAAAGTTGCGGCTCATCCTTGGAATAAAGATCTTTTATATGTTCAAAAAATGGCTGAAATGTATAATAATATTTACCTATTAGGCTATGTCTCAGATGCTGATTTGTCCCTTTTATATAATATGTGTAAAGTTTTTGCTTTCCCCTCATTATATGAAGGTTTTGGCTTGCCAGTATTGGAAGCTGCAAGCTCGGGTGCGCCAATTGTAACCTCTCACGAAGGAAGCCTGATTGAGGTTATTGGTGATAGCGCGAGAATCGTAGATCCGTATAGCGAAGAAAGTATTGCGGCGGCTTTAGGTGAAATATTTAATAGTAAAACCCAACAAGTAAAATTTGGAAAAACTGCACATGAAAAATCTAAGAAATATGATTGGAAAAAAACGGCTGATGCCACAACTGAAGTATATGAAAAAATTTATACAAAGGAATAAAGATATTCTAACTGTACTTTTAATATTATTTTTTTGGAGAATATATTTTATTGTTACTCAATCAAATACGTATAGAATAGTGGAGCGTGAGGGTTATTTGGGTTTTCTTAAGATAGCAAATTTTGATGGTAAATTTTATTTAAATATTGCTCAGTATGGCTATCAGGGACTAGACCAAGCTTTTTTCCCCTTTTTCCCATTAGCAATACGGACTTTAATTTTTATAGGGCTTGAGCCAATAAGCGCTGCAATAATCATAGTTTCTTTATCACTATTTTTACTTTTATATTTTCTAGCAAAACTTGTTCAGATTGATTATCCTGGTAGCACATACATTTGGGTCCTTTTGTTTTTTTTATCATTTCCAACATCATTTTTTTTAGGAAGTATTTATACGGAAAGTTTATTCCTATTTCTCACGATTTTATCCTTTTACTGTGTACGAAAGAAGCACATATTTCTAGGGGGGATAATCGGAGGATTTGCTGCAGGCACAAGAATAGTAGGAATATTTTTATTTCCTGCATTAGTATATGAGGTATATGAACAACAAAAAAAGCAAAAGAAAAAAAACATAAAAGCATATCTTCCGCTTCTGTTCATTCCTTTTGGTCTGTTTTCTTACATGGGCTACCTTTGGTATAAGTACTCAGACGCGTTGCTTTTTGTTCACCAACAGCCATTATTTGGAGCAGGAAGAAGTGGTGGGGAGATAATACTACTCCCACAGGTAATATATAGATACTTTAAAATATTTATTTCAGTTCCCTACCACGAATTGCTCTTCACAATTTCTTTAATGGAATTTTTAACGCTTTTCATGGGAATGCTTATTTTATTTTTAGGGTATAAAAGTAATATACGAAAGAGCTACCTACTATTTTCATTTTGCGTATTACTTTTTCCCACACTATCTGGTACTCTTTCTTCTTTGCCTCGTTATGTATTATGTGCTTTTGCTATTTTTATTTATTTAGGTTTGCTGAAAAATAAAATTATTAAAATAGTGCTTATAATTTCCGGGTTAATCATTGAAAGCATTTTTGCTATTTTGTTTTTCCAGGGTTATTTCATTGCGTAATTATAATGAGGAAACATATAAAAAAAGTAATATCGCACCCACTCATATCAGGGAGTACGATAATATTTATAGGTTCATTTGGTGGAAATATATTAAATTATCTCTTTAATCTTTCCGCGGGTAGACTGCTATCCATAAACGATTATAGAATACTTATTTCTCTTACTGCTCTTATAACACTTCTAATGCTTTTTCAATCTGCATGGACAAATGTATTCACGAAGTTAGCCGCAAAATATGCCCATCAGGGCATAAGCTCTCAAGGATATCTAATTCGTTCTGGGGTAAAGTTAACATTTAGTGTAGGTGCTGTATATTTGGCAGTATTAATCTTACTCATTCAGCCTATATCTTTATATTTGCACATAGATAATACGCTTGTGGTGTTGACCATGCTTTGCTCTGTATTTTTCGCAATCGCGGGATCATTACCTTCAGGAATATTGCAAGGAAACCTGAAATTTATATGGGCATCTCTGTCAAATATTGCAGGCGCTTTGGGAAAGTTAATTATAGGAGTTATTCTTATTATATTCGGATGGGGACTATTTGGTGCAGCCCTAGCAGTGTTGTTTGCATTTATTATTCCATATATTTTTTCAATGACTTATGTATTAAAAAAATATAATTTGGAAAATTCGAAAGATAAAACGCATGTTGATTTTTTTGCAGAATTTAAAAAAATTTCTGGGGCATTTTTTATCGCTTCAATAGCTATTACTGTTCTTCAGGGAACTGACGTAATTTTTGCAAGTCATTATCTGAGTGATATTGAGGCAGGTCAATATGCTGCACTATCCCTTATGGGAAAAGCCATTTTTTATATCACCTCTCCGATATATTTTGTATTTTTCCCATTGATTGCTCACAAAAAAGAAAAAAATGAAAATACATCCGGAACTATTCTTTTAGCGTCGACTATCATCTTTCTGTGCTCTGGGTTTCTCACGTTCATATACTTTGCATTTCCCTCGCTTGTTTTAAAAATTTTTTTCCCGGACCCTGTATACCAACCATTAACTGCATATTTAGGATTTTATTCAATATACATCATGATATTTTCCTTTTGCTTTTTATTGTATAACTTCTTTTTATCTGCAGGAAAGATAGGGGTATATAAAATTAATTTGGCTATCGCTATTTTATATATTTTTTCCCTTTTTGTATATCACAGAACAATTTGGGATTTTATAATTGTACTTACTTTTTCTTCATTTTTACTTTTGATATTACTTCTTGTATACTACAAGCATTATGAACATTAAATTCCTTTCTTTAGTCGTACCAACATATCACCAGGAGAAAAGTATTGTGAAAAATATTACTTCTCTTGAAAATTCACTACAAGCAACCGGGATACCGTATGAAATAGTAGTGGTTATAGATGGGATAGTGGACAATACTCAAAAGAAGTTAAACAAGATAGAAAGTAAACATGTAAAAATTTTTTCATATCAGGAAAATCAGGGCAAAGGGTATGCGGTAAGGTATGGAATGCTGCAGGCAAAAGGGGATGTTATAGGATTTATTGATGGTGGATTTGACCTAGACCCAACGGGGATACTTATGTTGTTGAATCATATGGTTTGGTATAACGCTGACATTATTGTAGGGAGTAAACTGCATCCAGTCTCAAAAGTTAAATATCCTTTTTATAGAAAAGTACTTTCTTGGGGATATAGAACAATTACCCATATTCTTTTTGGCTTCAAAGTGAGGGATACACAGGTTGGACTTAAGCTATTTAAAAAAAGAGTAGTACAAGATGTTTTCCCTAGATTAGTTGTGAAGAAATTTGCATTTGATGTAGAGGTTTTAGCTGTATCATACAGAATGGGCTACAAAAGAATTTATGAGGCTCCGGTAAAACTTAATTTTAGAAATACAAGCACGATAAAAACGAGCACATTTTGGGGAATAATATCTCATATGCTTTGGGATACACTAGGCGTGTATTATAGGTTAAAGATATTACGATACTACGATAAGGTAAAACAATAATGCACGTATTAATATTTAATTGGAGAGATATAAAAAATCCACAATCAGGTGGAGCTGAGATTTTAACCCATGAAATATCTAAATATCTTGTACGAAAAAATCATGAAGTAACAGTATTCACCTCTGAATTTCCAGGTAGCAAGAAGCAAGAAACAATAGATGGTGTAAAGATTGTAAGAGCAGGTCATCCTGATTTAAGACATGGGTTTTCATCCGTGCATTATAATGCTTATAAATATTATAAAAAAAAGAAATTTGGACATATAGATGTTGTGATAGATGAGGTTCATGGAGTTCCATTTTTTACACCACTATATATAAAAGAAAAAAAAGCAGCACTTATTTGTGAGTACGCAGGTGATCTTTGGAAATATGCAGTCCCCTTCCCATTTAGTATTCTTGGTCAATTGTTTGAACATCTCTACCCATTTTTATATAAAAAAGACAAGATTATCACTATATCTAAATCTTCTAAGCACGAATTAGGAAAGTTATTTTCGGAAAAAATGATCAGCGTGGTATATCCTGGATGTTTATCACCTGTGATTAAAAACATACCTCAAAAATTATTCCCTTTAACGTTTGTATTTATTGCGCGGCTTGCGAAAACCAAAGGCATAGAGGATGCAATTGAAATGATGAGAATTTTAAGAAAGTCAGAAGGCAATGCTAAGTTATATGTTATAGGAAGAGGAGATAAGGACTATGTAGACAAGCTAAAAAAAGATATTCAAAAAAAAGGGTTAGGTTCGGCAATTCACTTTTGTGGTTTTGTAAGTGATAAAGAAAAATATGAAATAATAGATAAGTCTCATATATTAATTGCCCCATCCAGAAAAGAGGGGTGGGGTTTAACGGTACATGAGGTTGGAGCAAGAGGAGTTCCGACAGTAGGCTACAATGTTCTAGGCTTAAATGAGGTTATAATAAAAAATGTAAATGGGGAGATCTGTCGTGTAAATACCCCTTACGAACTAGCTAAATTATCCCTATCTCTCTATAGGGATAAGTCACGATACAAAATGTTACAGAAGGGTGCGCTATCTGAACGAAAGAAGTTTACCTGGGAGAAGACAGGAGAAACATTTTTAAGACAAATAAGCGAAAATGAAAAAGAATAAAAATAAACTATTTTTAATTTTGTGTGTAAGTATAATCATAGTAGGATTTTTGCTGAGGTTTCATAATTATAATGTATGGCCAAGGTTAGGTGCTACTTTTGACGAGTATGCATGGACGTGGCAGGGAATGAATTTAATACAGCAAGGTGTTCCGATATCATGGTCTCCACATCCACAGTACGCAAATTCACAATCAATAGTATATCAGCAAACTCATTTTCGAATTGTTAGGCCGTTTTTGGAGCACCCTCCTCTTTTTGGTATTGTTGCAGGGGGATTTGCGATCTTAAACGGAGCAACGGATATGTATAGCCTTCACCTATCGCAAATTCGTCCCTTGGCGCTTATATTAGGAATGCTAAGTCTTGCGCTTATAATTGCGTTAAGCACTGAATTATATGGCAAAAAAATAGGTATATTTGTGGGTATTTTATATGCAACAATACCTACAATTGTAATAGGATCAAGAATTGTACAGAATGAAAATTTTTTTATCCCAGTATGGTTATTCGCATTGTTTTTGACTGCAAGGTACATACGTACTAAAAGGAAATGGCTTAGAAATTTAGTTATTTTACTCTGTGCTTTATTAGTTTTAGCAAAGATTCCGTGGGTAGCCGCTGGATTGTCAATAATTGCGATCTTCTTGTATTACAAAAATTATAAAGATGCAGTCTTTGTACTAAGCGGGATACTTACTGCATTTATTTTTTTTGCTTTATATGGACTATTTTTTGACTGGAATTTATTTGTGAATCTTTGGAAGCTTCAAGCTGCGCGATATGACATAACATTTACCAGTATATATGCATTATTTCAAAAACCATTTCTTATAGACAGGTATTATACTGATGGTTGGATATATTTTGGATGGTTTGCTGCAATTCTTTTATTCTCAAAAGATGTAAAGAAGTATATTTTTGTAGTTGCTCCAATAGTGTCATATTTCCTGATTTTTTTAGCGGGCATACCTGATGAGGCGGGACATGGGTGGTATAGGTATCCGTTTTATCCCTTCCTTATTATTTCAATTGCCTTATTTATAAAAGATTACTATGCAAAAAATTTCCTTTTAACCTTTATTTTTTTGGTTTTAATCGGAACGAGTTTATTTGGAAATACGTGGGGGCAAGTATTTGGTTATTCAGTTATTGTTTTTAGAGTTATTATTGTCTCGTGGGCATTTGTTCTGATGTCATATCTTCCTCTATTTAAAAATACAGATAAATTTGGTAAAGTAGTCTCTTATTCATGGTTTTACATATTTATCTTAATGAATATATGGTCAGTTCTAATCTACAATGAGCAATAAATTTCCGCGAAATCTATCAAAAAAGAGTAAAAGACTTATTCAAGACAACTATATATATTCTTCAGTATTGTTTTGTACAGCAGATCCAACAAAAGATGCTGGTGGAATAGCTAAATATTTTGTTGCTCGTTCAAAGATATGTATGACGTTTTACTTTCCTCTTGGTTACATGTCAAAGCCAACATATTTTAGAAAATATAAGATGGGAGTCCTAGAGTCTGAAAAAATATTCCATTCTTATACAGGGAGAAACACATTTATAAAAAATATTCAGAATTACTTATTTTTCATTTACTGTTTGTTATTTTTTGTTCCAAGAAAAACTTTTATACTTACGAATGCTCCTATATATTGTTTCGGGTACTTCATTTTTGCATTCATAAAATTGCATAAATATATATTATGGCTAGGTGATTATTATCCTCAAAAAAGCATTTTTATTTATTTACACAACATCTTTATAGATTATCTAAATAAAAATCTCCAATATGTTTTATACATAAGTCCACCGCTGAGTAGGCTTTACGAGTCTAAAAGAAGAAATAAAAAATATACAAAAGTTATACAACTCGGCATGGAGAATGAAAAAATTACGTATAAAAAAAATAAATCTAAAATAAAACTTGGATTTATCGGGATATTACGAAACCAACAAGGGATAGAACTAGCATTTTCGTATTTAGCCTTACATAAAAATATTTCACTTGATATAGTTGGTGGTGGATATTGGCTAGCTTACTATAAGAAATTAGCGCGTAAATTGAATATTAACAGTAGAGTTACTTTTTACGGAAGCGTTGATGATGTATCTACTATTTTTCAAAAATGGGATATTGGAATAGCATTATATGAGGATACCGTTGATAACCTCTCAAGGTATTGTGAGCCGACAAAATTGAAAAAGTATCTGTCATATGGTCTTCCGGTCATAACTACACGTGCAACATATTTTAGTAGAGAGATAGAAGAAAGTGGTGTTGGAGTTGTAATAGATGAAAATACTTATTCACTAGGTGTCGCAATTAAAAATATTATTTTAAATTATGATACGTACCAACATAAAATTGGTAAATTACTTAAGAAATATGAATATGTTTCATGGTATGACAAAAAATTTGCATTTATGAGATAACATTCTTCCACGTATTTGATACAATTGTGCTCGGGAGTGATCATTCTAGTTAAAACTCCTCTGCATTCTAGCTGTTAGTTTAGTATACTGCCCTTAAGAGGTATGAAAAAAATAATTTATCCGTCAGTTTCTATTGTAATCGCAACATTTAATTCTTCGAGAACACTTGAGCTATGTCTAAAGAAGGTGAATGAGCAAGATTACTCTAAGAAGGATATTGAAATAATTACGGCAGACGGCGGATCAACTGATAATACAAGATCTATAGCAAAGAAATTTGGTGCAAGAATAATTAAGGTTGACCCAAAAAAGCAAAATGCGGAATACAACAAAGCAATTGGGCTTGCGAATTCGCAAAATGACATAGTATTATTTCTAGATCACGATAATATCATCCCGCATCCGAACTGGCTTAAGAATCTTATTTTACCACTAGTAATTGATCGAAAGCTTGTAGGTTCTGAGCCTGCACGATTTCATTATGATCCCTCAATGACAGTACTGGATCGTTATATAGCATTAATTGGCGGTTCTGATCCAGTTGTCTATTATTTAGGTAAAGATTCGCACTTAAGTTATGCCGCAAAAACATATAATTTATTAGGCAAGGCTAAAGATATGGGATCTTACTATAAGGTTATATATTCAAAAAAAGGAATACCAGCATTGGGAGGAAATGGTGCCGCACTAGTTAGAAAAAAACTTTTAAAATATACAAAGTGTGATCCCGAAAATTTTACACATACAGATGTGGTGGCTGATTTGATCCGATCTGGTAATAATAATTATGCTATTGTTAAAGACACGATAATACATCTAACGAACGATAAGTTTTTCCACTTTCTTAAACGAAGAAAATATTTTATAGAAAAATATCAACCTGAGAATGAGTATAAAAGACGATATTATATTTATGATCCTCATTTTGACAAAAAAAAATTATTGTTATATATTCTATTTTCTCTAACATTCATTGTTCCAACATGGGATGCGTTGAAAGGTTTTTATAAGGTTCATGATTTTGCGTGGTTTTTACACCCTATCATGTGTTTTGTATTCTTAATGTTGTATGCCCCTCCAGCTTTTAAGGGTGGGGTGAGGCAGGTAATTTTTGGAAAATAATCATGAAAAAGCGCAATTTTTGGAATAAAAAAAAGGTTTTAATTACTGGTTCCGGAGGATTTGTAGGAACCCATTTAAAAGAAAAGTTGAGGAAGCTAGGAGCTGATGTATATGGTGTATCAAGATCCTCTAGTGACAAGCATGATTACAAAGAGAATATTACTAATCTGTCTGCGGTTGAGGGAATCATCAAAAAGAATCGTATTCAAATCTGCTATCATTTAGCAGCTGAGGCATTAGTAGAATCAGGTCAAAGTGATCCATATAACACTTTTAAAAATAATATTACTGGTGCGTTAAATGTTCTTGAATGCTCAAGAAAATATAATCTTGAAAAAATTATAATCGCATCCACGTCACATGTATACGGAGATCATAAACCACCATATCTTGAAAGATTTTCTCCTAGGCCGTCAAGACCATACGAAACTTCAAAAACATGTATTGATTTAATTGCACAGAGCTATGCAAATACATTTTCTCTTCCTGTTATAATACCGCGTTTTGTAAACACATATGGTCCTGGAGATACTAATTTTAATCGTCTTATACCTAAGACAATCAAAAGCATTTTAGAAAATAAACCCCCGCTTATGTGGGGTGGAAAAGCAAGACGAGACTATTTATATATTGATGATGTTATTTCAGCGTATACATTGTTGGGAGAGACAAAAATGGAAAAATTTGGGAAAAACAGAATATATAATTTTGGAAGTAATAATATATATTCTGTCCAAGAGATAATTGAAATTTTGATTAAGATGTCAGGAAAAGACTTGGAAATTGTGAGAAAAAAAGATGAAAGGGATTTTGAGATAAAAATTCAGTTCTCTTCTTTTAAAAAAGCAAATAGAATATTGGGTTGGAGTCCAAAATTTTCTATAGACCGGGGCCTATTGCTTACAATTCCATGGTACAAGAAAAACCTTAATAAGATCATAAAATAAATTCTTTAAAGTATAATCAAAAATGAATAATCAAAAAAAAATAGATAGAGGCATAGTTATTATTGGAGGTTCTTCCGGTGCGTTGATAGCTGAAGAAATTTTTGAGAGTCAATACGAAAGAATCTTTTTTCTTGAAACGTACTCAAAATCAGTTGTGAAAAGTAGAATTATTGCAGATACGATTACGAAAGGATTAGACTATTTAAAGAAAAGAGATGTAGAGTATTTTATCGCGACGGGTGATAATAAAAAACGCCAAGAAAATTTTCAATTAATTTACAAGCATATTAAGAAGTACCCGGTTAATTGTATTCATGAAAGTGCATATGTCTCAAAAAGCAGCAGTATAGGTTATGGCAATCTCATTTGTCCTAAAAGCGTAATTCATACAAACGCGTCGATTGGAAATAATACAATTATAAACACCGCTTCCGTTATTGAGCACGATGTTATTGTTTCTGACTATGCTCAAATATCTCCAAATGCGACACTCGCAGGAAGGGTAGTTGTGGGAAGGGGTGCATTTCTAGGAGTTGGGAGTGTCGTTATCCCAGATATTAAGATAGGAGAATGGGGAGTAATTGCTGCAGGAGCTGCAGTTATAAGCAGCACAAAGAGGAACGCATTATATGCAGGTGTTCCTGCGGTTTATAAAAAAGATTTAAAATGAAAATTCCAATATTTAAACTTGAGTTTGAAAAAGAATTTATTTCAAAATACCTGAGGGGATGTGAGGAGATTTTAACTTCAAACAGACCACTTGGTGAAGACAAGTATGTTTCTGAATTTGAGCAGAAATTTGCAAAGCTTGTAGGGGCTAAATATGCCTTGGCTACAACAAACGGGACAAGTGCCCTAGAGCTTGCCTTAAGATGCGTAGATGTAAAGGGCAAGACGGTAATTATTCCTACGAACACGTTTAGCGCTACATCTATCGCGGTATCAAATGCGGGCGGATCATTTTCTCTTCTTGATATTGAAGAAAATTATTTTTCTTTTTTGCCTGCAGTTTTAGAAAAAGAAATTCTTCGTTTAAAAAAGAAAAAAGAAAAAATTGGAGCAGTAATTGTTGTTCATATTGGTGGGATTATTACAACAAATATTGCAGGGATAGTATCTGTATGTAGAAAACACAAAGTCCCTCTTATTGAGGATGCGGCACATGCACATCTATCACAATATAAAAATTTTAAAGCAGGAACAATAGGTGTTTTTGGCTGCTTTAGTTTTTTCCCAACAAAAGTTATGACAACGGGAGAAGGAGGAATGATTACGACTAATAGTAAAAAAATGTTTTCACATGCAAAGTCTCTTAAAAATTTTGGCAGAGACAGTAATAACATAGACCTCATAATAAATGAGAAAGGTGATAATTTTAAAATGAATGAGGTAACTGCACTTTTGGGTTCACTAGAGTGTGATAGGGTATTTAAAAGGGTAGAAAAAAGAAATATGTTAACGGATATGTATGTAAACCTTTTGAGAGGATCTTCTTATATTCCTGTTTTGCAAGATGCTGGTCTTTCTTCACAATACAAAATGATACTAAAAACAAAAATAAAACAAGAGAAGCTTAAGCCGTTTTGTAAAGCAAATGGAATTTCACTTACTGGTGAAGTTTATAAAATACCTATACATCAGCAGCCTATATACAAAAAATTATTCAAACACCAAAAATTTCCAAATTCAGATAGAATTTCTCAGTATCACATATGTCCACCATTGTATCCTGAGCTTACTGTTGCAGAGGTAAAGTATATCTGCAAAACGTTAATACGTGCAGAAAAAGCGTTTTTAAAAAAATGAAAAACAAAATAGTAAAATTAGAAAAAGTAGGTAAGATTAAAATCTATGAAGAAGATATGCCTTCTCTTAAAGAAGGTGAGGTGTTGGTGGAGATTAAAGCCGTAGGAATTTGTGGTTCTGACATGCATTATTTTTTGCACGGTGGTTTAGGAAGCTTTAAGCAAAAAATGCCTATGGAAATGGGACATGAAGCAGCGGGAATAGTTATTGATTCATTTGATAAGAATATATTTAAGAAAGGAGATCGTGTTGCAATTGAACCAGGAAAACCATGTCTTGTCTGCGAATGGTGCTTAAAGGGGAAACACAATTTGTGCAAAAACGGAACATTCATGGGAGCAAATGCTAAAGGAGCACTTGCGACATATGTGATTGTTCATCAAATTCAACTAGAAAAAATGCCTAAGAGTATGTCATTCGAAGTTGGTGCTCTTATGGAGCCGTTAGGAGTAGGTCTCCACGCAGTAAATTTGGTAAATCCTAAAAGTACAAAAAATGCAGCAATTATAGGTGCTGGTCCAATTGGTCTTTCAGTACTTTTTATCTTAAAGAAAATGGGATTTTCTCAGATATATATGGTAGATAAATTGCCATATCGTGTAAAATTTGCAAAGAAAATGGGAGCAACTAAAACGTTTCTTTTTAAAGAAGCTTTGCAAAAAATAAAAAATATAACAAATGGAGATGGAACAACATACGTATTTGATACAGGCGGAGCGCAAGATTCAGTAAATTTATGTGTTGACATAGTTAAAACATCAGGAACAATTGCACTTGTAGGCATTCCAGATGTTGATTTTATAAATTACAATCCACACAAGTTACGAACAAAGGAAGTAACTATCAAAAATATAAGAAGGTCAAATCAAACACTAGGGGACTGTGTAAAAATGTTCTCAAATGATAAAAACTTAGAAAAACTGATAACACATACGTTTAGATTTGAAAAAGCACAAAACGCATTTAATTTAGTGAGCAAGTACAAGGGGAAAGTTATAAAATGTGTCGTTGTTAGAGGATAGTAGGGATACTAGATCTTTGTATTGAAGAAATATCCTAATACTGCTAATATTACTTCTATGAAAAAGTCAGTTGCAAAAAAAGCATTAGTTCTTGGAGCGGGTGGATTTATTGGATCTCATTTGGTTCATTTATTAAAGAAGAAAGGATACTTTGTTCGAGGTGTTGATTTGAAGTACCCAGAGTTTAGCAAAACAGTTGCTGATGATTTTGTGGTAGGCGACTTGCGAGACATAAACTTTATGAGGAAAGTATTTGGTAAGTTTGATGAGGTATATCAGTTGGCTGCAGATATGGGGGGTGCAGGATACATATTTACTGGAAAGAATGATGCTGCAATAATGCGTAATTCTGCACAGATAAATTTAAATGCCCTTGAGTTAATGGTTGAAACCAAAGCAAAAAAGATTTTCTATTCATCTTCTGCATGTATTTATCCTGAATACAACCAAAAAAGCCCTATTGATCCAAAAACCTCTGAAGATTCAGCTTATCCCGCTGCCCCAGATAGTGAATACGGATGGGAGAAACTATTTAGTGAAAGGATGTTTCTTGCGTATCACAGAAATTATGGTATTAAAGTTAGAATTGCAAGATTCCACAATATATTTGGCCCTGAAGGGGTATGGAGAGGTGGTAAGGAAAAGTCCCCAGCTGCAATTTGCAGGAAAGTAGCAGAAACTCCAAATGGGGGTACGATCGAAATATGGGGAGACGGAAAACAAACGCGATCTTTTCTTTACATAGACGAGTGTTTAAAGGGGATTCGTCGGCTGATGGATAGTAATTTTGTAGGACCGGTAAATATAGGTTCTGAGGAGATGATTTCCATAAATGATCTTGCTCTGATGGTTATGGGGATTGCAGGGAAGAAGTTGAAGATGAAACATATAAAAGGCCCCCTGGGCGTAAGAGGTCGAAAGTCAGACAATGAATTAATCCGCAAAAAGTTAAGATGGGAACCTTCTATGCCTCTAAAGGATGGGATAGTTAAAACATATGCATGGATTTCAACACAAGTAAATAAAAAATAGTGATTAAAGCAATTGTTACCACAACTATAAACCCTCCCAGTGAAGCTCTTAAACTTTTTTCCGAAAAAAAAGATTGGAGTTTAATTATCATAGGAGACAAAATTACCCCACACAATCTTTTTAGGAATTTTGAAAAAAAATGCAAGAATGTGCGATATTTATCTCCTGAAGATCAAGATAAAAAATATCCAAAACTGAGTAAGGCAATTGGATGGAGGAAGATACAGAGAAGAAACATTGGGTATTTAGAGGCGTATGAGATGAAGGCAGATGTTATTGCGACAGTAGATGACGATAATATTCCTTTGTTGGATTGGGGTAAAAATCTTTTTTTAGATAAAGAAGTTTTAGTAAATTATTACAAGACACGTCTGAGTTCATTTGATCCGGTTGGAGTAACTAATTATCCGAACCTATGGCATAGAGGCTACCCCCTCCAGTTAATAACAAAAAGGGACTATTCAAATAAAATAAAAAAACATATAAAAGCAGCTATTCAGGCAGATTTCTGGAATGGTGATCCAGATATTGATGCTGTTTGCAGGTTAACTTTTGCACCTGATTGTCTGTTTCAGAATAAATATTTCCCTATATCTTCCAACAAAATTTCACCCTTTAACTCTCAAAACACATTTCTCACTAGGGAGGTTTTAAAGCACTATTTTCTGTACCCAGATATTGGAAGAATGGATGATATTTGGGCATCTTTTTATGTTCAGTCATTAGGTTTTAAAATAGTGTATGGTAAGCCAAGTGTTACGCAGTTAAGAAACATTCACGATCTTACAAAGGATATGAGAGCCGAGTATATTGGGTATGAAAAGAATCAAGAGCTGGTAGAAGCGTTATCAAAAAACCCTGATGCGATATATGACTATCTTCCAAAGAGTGCAATAAATGCGTTTAAAATCTATTTACGGTATTTTAAGTGAAAACTCATGAGGAAACAGAAAATTCTAGAAATAGGGTGTGGTCAGGGATTTAATACTTATATATTATCAAAAAATAAACTAAACACGGTGACTGGAATTGATTTGTCAACTGTGGATATTAAAATAGCAAGACAAAGATATCCGGGGATAGATTTTAAAAAGATGAATGCTGAAAGACTTGTATTTAAAAGAGATGCATTTGACGTTGTGATAGCGCTGCAAATTCTTGAGCATGTAGACAATTTAGATAAAGTCTTAGATGAAATTGTGCGTGTATTGAAATTTAAAGGTAGATTGGTGGCTAGTATTCCCTTTTATACATCAGAGAAGTGGCTTCTTCGCGTGAGGCCAACTTACTTTAAAGAAATTCATCATGTCAGAATTTTTAAAAAAAATGAGCTAGAGAGAATTTGTCAATATAAAGGGTTAGCTCTAGTCAAAAAGAAAAGAGTAGGATTTTTACAGCACATAGAATTATACCTGTTGTTTAAGCGAAAAATTAACTCAAACAATCAGACAAGTATTGGAAGTTGGAGAGATACATTCTGGACTAAGACAGTTCACGCGATAATGCTTTTTTTTGATCCTATTTGCTTGCAGACCCCACTGAAGTATTTTCCATTATGGATTATAGCAATTCCATTCGGGTTTATGATAAATTTTGCAGGCAATATATTTTTTCCTAAGTCACTTGATTATGAATTCATTAAAAAATAAGAACAGAGTATCCGTTGTGATTGTAAATTGGAATGGAAGGAAATGGCTTAAGAAATGTCTTAGTTCGCTTTCAAATCAGTCATATAAAAATGTGGAGATTTTAATTGTTGATAACGCCTCTTCTGATGATTCTGTAGGCTATATGAGAAAGTATTTTCCAGATGTAAAAATTATACAAAATAAAGCAAATCTGGGTTACCCAAAAGCAGTAAATATTGGGATAAGAAAAAGTAGCGGTGAGTATTTATTATTAATTAATAACGATGCATGGGTAGATAAAAAATTTATTGAGAATTTATTTAATTTTTATAATAGCAATTCTTATTCAGTTATTTCTCCTATCTCAAGAAGATATAACGGGAAAGCAGCAGGTAATATGTTACCAAGTATTGATCCCACAGGGACGCCTGCATATTTTTTCCCAATAACAAAAAGAAATAAATTATTTTTCTTAAGTGTTTGTTACTTTTGTTCTAAAAGTGAATATCTTAATACGCAAGGGTTTGATGATAACCATTTTGCCTATTTTGAGGATGTTGATTGGTTCTGGAGGTTATCTCTTTTGGGGAAAAAATTTAACTATGCTGAAAACGTATATGTTTATCACGAGGGGGCGGGGAGTACAGGTAGAGGGATTAAATACAAAATGTTTTTATGGAGAAATCAAAATACTTTGCAAACATTAATTAAAAATTATTCTTCAATAAGTTTGCTGGTTATTCTTCCTGTATATTTTATGCAGAACATAGCCGAAATAGTGCTCTTTTTAGTAATTCTCAGACCTCATATTGCATTCTCATACATTGAGGGATGGTGGTTTAATATAAAAAGCCTTCAATATATACTTAGAAAAAGAAAGTGGATTCAAGAAAGAAGAAAGATTTCTGATCTTGAGATAGTAAAAAAAATGTATTTGGGGCCAGCAAAACTTAAAATGCTTTTATCTTATAAATCATGAAGAAAAATATTTTACTTTCAATAATTACTCCAACATTAAATAACCATAAAGATTTAAGAAATTTTTTAACTTCTATTAAAAAACAAAACTTTCCCAAGTCTCAACTTGAAGTAATCATAGTAGATGGAGGATCCACAGATGATACTCTTTTGATTGCAAAAGAGTTTGGAGTAAAAATCCTACATAATAAGGATAAATTTGCAGATGCTGGAGTGAACTTAGGGATGAAGCATGCAGTAGGTGAAATATATATGGTTTTGGCTGCTGATAATATCTATAAGAGCTCAAATGCCTTGCAAAAGATTGTAGACGTATTTAAAGATCCCAACATAGTGGGAGCATTTCCACGGCATGCATATATGAAGACAGACACAATTTATACAAAGTACATAAATACATTTACTGATCCGGCAAATCATTTTGTATATGGATATGCTTGTAATCCAAGAACATTTGAGAGGGTATATACAGTTCTCAAGAAAACACAAGACTATACTGTATATGACTATACGTCATCTAAAATAATTCCGCTTATTGCTTTTGCGCAGGGATTTACAGTCAGATCTAGTTTTAAGAGAAATAAAGTAAATTCCTTTGATGATATTGCGCCGGTGATGGAAATTATTAAAAGCCGTAAAAAAATCGCGTATATGCATTCTGTGGATTTATATCACCATACAGTCAGCGGTTTTTATAATTTTGTAAATAAGCAAGCCTGGAAAACAAGAAATTATTTATATAAGAAAAACTTTGGTATTTCTCACAGAATTAAGCTTCTTTCAGAGCAACAGACAAAAAGAATATACTATTGGCCATATTACTCTCTTACTATAATTCCGCCATTTATATTCGCCCTCTACCATCTAGTCAAAGATAGAGAAAAAATGTGGATACTCCACCCATTTATGTGTATAATCTCTGGGTACTCAAGCTTTTTTGTGTATATTTCTTATAAAATAAAAAAATGAAATTAAACATTCACCCAAGTTCATTTGTAGCAACAAAAAAAATTGGGGAAAATACAAAAATATGGGCATTTTGCAACATACTGCAAGGTGCAAGAATTGGAGAAGGCTGCAACATCTGTGATCACACATTTATAGAAAATGATGTGATAGTAGGGAATAATGTTACGGTTAAGTGTGGAGTTCAGCTTTGGGACGGAATAAGAATTGAGGATAATGTATTCATAGGACCAAACGCGACATTTACCAATGATATATTTCCAAGAAGTAAAAAATATCCTAAAAACTTTTTAAATACCATTGTTAAAAAAGGTGCGTCTATTGGTGCGAATGCTACAATTCTTCCAGGGCTTGTAATTGGAGAAAACGCTATGGTTGGGGCTGGAGCAGTGGTTACGAAAAATGTGCCTGAAAACGCAGTTGTTGTAGGAAACCCTGCGTCAATCGTAGGATACACAAATGTAAGGAATACACCAATTACAAAAAAAACAAACCAAGAAATTCAAAACGAGAGAAAAATAAAAACAGAAGTAAAAGGTGTTGAAATTTACAAAATTCCAAAGGCAAGTGATTTACGTGGAGATTTATCATTCATTGAGTATAAAAAAAATATTCCTTTTTTGGTAAAACGATTTTTTATGGTCTATAACGTTCCCAGTAAGGAGATCAGGGGAGAGCATGCTCACAAAAAAAACCATCAATTTTTAATTTGTCTCAAGGGGTCATTGAGTGTGATTGTTGATGATGGGAGAAAAAGCATAGAGATTCCCCTGAAGGAGGGTGATTCTGGAATTTATATTCGCCCGCTTGTATGGGGGATTCAATATAAATATACACCGGATGCAATCCTTTTAGTTTTTGCATCAGGTGAGTATGACCCTACGGAATATATTCGTGACTATAAAGAGTTCCTACAAATTGTCAAAAAAAAGTAACACATGCGCATTCCTTATTTAAACTTAGAACGGTCCTATGAGCTGATTTCTGCTGATTTAGACAGAGCTTTTAAAAAAGTACTTAAAAGCGGATGGGTTGTCTTGGGTCAAGAATTAGAAAATTTTGAGAATGAGTACGCCTCCTTCAACTCAACGAAATATGCTATTGGGGTTGCAAATGGGTTAGATGCGCTTATACTGTCTCTTACTGTCTTAGGTATAAAAAAAGGCGACGAAGTTATAGTTCCTTCAAATACGTATATTGCAACTCTTATTGCTGTGTCCCGTGTTGGTGCGACACCGATTCTTGTTGAACCACTTGAGAATACATTTAATATAAATCCAAGCTTGATTGAAGAGAAGATTTCAAAAAACACAAAAGCGATAATTCCCGTGCATTTATACGGGCAAGCCTGTCAAATGAGTGAAATTGTAAAAATTGCGAAAAAACACAAACTATTTATCGTGGAGGACAATGCGCAAGCACATGGAGCGGAATATAGAGGAAAAAAAACAGGCAGTTTCGGAATTCTTAACGCAACAAGTTTTTATCCAGGGAAAAATTTAGGCGCGTTAGGTGACGGAGGGGCAATAACTACTGACAAAAAACACTTAAATACTATTTTAAGAATTTTAAGAAATTATGGAGAGGAAAAACGCTATGTGAACAATGTTATTGGGTATAACTCAAGACTTGATGAGTTGCAGGCAGCATTTTTAAGAGTAAGGCTCAGGGTAATGAAGGAAATTACAAAAAATAAGATTAAGATTGCCGCGACATATGATAAAGGATTGAAGAATATAGGTGACATTGAAACACCATATGTAGCAAGATATTCAAGTCATGTATACCATGTATATGCGATTAAAACAAAAAAAAGAAATGCTTTGAGGGACTACCTTTTAACTAAAGGCATAACTACTTTAATTCACTATCCGATTCCACCACATCTTCAAAAAGCATATAAGCACTTAGGTTTTAAAAAGGGTGATTTTCCAATTTCAGAAAAACTTGCGGACGTTGTGTTAAGTCTTCCCATATTTCCAGAGATGAAAATGAAGGAAGTTGAGTATGTAGTTGGCTGTATAAAAGAATTCTATAAGACATGAAGAAATATCCTCTCGTTTCTATAGTCATTCCTACTCACAATAGAAAAAAATCAGTTGTCCGATTGATTCATAGCATACTACAAAGCACTTACAAAGAGCTTGAGATTATTGTGGTTGATGATTTTTCGGTGGATGGGACTGTTGAATATATTCGCTCAAAAATAAGCAATAAAAATATAAAGGTGGTAAGAAATAATAAAAATCTTTTTACTGCTGGTACGCGAAATGTAGGACAGAAGTTAAGCCACGGTGAATATATATTATTTATTGATGATGATAATGTTATTGACCGGAAAATGATTGAGAAAATGGTAGAAATTTTTGTTATAGACAAAAAAATAGGTGAGGTTGGACCTATAAATTATAGTTATAAAAAAAAGAGTAAAGTGTTTTGGGCAGGAACATATAGGAATATGTTTACGACAAAAACATACCATTTAAATAAGATTCAAAGAAAGAAATACTGGGATACCCCTGACGTGCCGAATGCTTTCATGGTAAGGGGAGAGGTTGTGAAAAGACATAAAATATACTTCGATTCGTTATATGGGATTATGTATGAAGAAAGTGACTATGCCTATAGAATAAGACAAGAGGGGTATGGAGTAGTTGTTTGTAGGGATGCAAAGATATATCACGATATTGAGTCGTATACAAATAATGGGAAAACAAAGGATTATATGTATCATTTTATGAGCGATGTTAGACGACCATATGTATTTGCAAGAAACAGGATAATTTTTCATAAAAGATTTTCAAGGAAAGTAGAGCTTGTTGGTATTTTGATGTTTTGGGTATGGTTTTTCAACCTATACTACAATTATAAGTATTTGTTTTACAACGGAGTTGGAACCTTCACTTTTTCACAAAGAGTTAAGCTTGCGCTCAGTTGTACGAAGGGTACAATTGCTGGTTGCTTTAAGTATCAATAAATAAAAATTCCTGTTACTATTGAATTATTTTTATGCTACAATCTTTTATAAATGAGCGCAAAAGAAGTTATAAAAATAAAAAAATGTAGAATATGCGAATCAACAGACCTTATAGAGGTTATAGATCTAGGAAGTCAGCCAATACCAAACGGCTTTCTCTCAAAAGAGAATCTTAAAGTTCAGGAAAAAACATATCCCCTCCATGTATCCTTCTGTAATAATTGTTCCCTTATGCAACTTACGTATTTAGTTACTCCAAAAATTATGTTTGAGAATTATCTCTATATTCCATCTGCATCCAAAACAAGAATTATGCATTTCAAAGGTTTGGCAGAGCAGGTCATGAAATTGGCTCCGCTTAATGATAAATCATTGGTAATTGATGTTGGGAGTAATGATGGAAGTCTTCTGACGGCGTTTAAAAATTTAGGAGTAAAAACTTTAGGTATTGATCCTGCGGAGAACCTGGTAAAGGTAGCAGAACTAAGTGGTATAGAGACGGTGCTTGGATACTTTGATTCAAAGCTTGCCCGAAAAGTCGTAAAAAAATATGGAAAAGCAAAGGCGATATGTGCAACAAATGTAATTGCGCACATCCCTAATTTACATGAGGTCATTAAAGGTGGGGATATATTACTTGAAAATGAGGGCATTTTTCTTATGCAATTTCCATACTCACTCGACCTTTTGGAAAAAAATCTTTTTGACACTATTTATCATGAGCATCTTTCTTACTTTTCAGTAAAATCACTTTTATATCTTTCTGAAAAATCGAACCTTGAGATATTTGATATAGAAAAAAGCGATTTAGATGGGGGTTCGCTGAAGGTATTTTGGAAGAAAAAAGGAAGTAAGAAGCATAAAATCGAAAAGGAGAAGATCGAGAAAATTCTAAAGAATGAAGAAAAGTATGGACTGCATACAATTGATGCATATATCAAATTCGCTCAGCGTGTTGAAAAATTAAAAGAGCAAACACTCAAAAAACTTGCGAGCCTTAAGAAATCAAAAAAGCATATTGTCGGATATGGTGCAGCTGCAAAGGCAAATGTACTTTTAAATTATTTTGGAATTGACTCTAAAACAATTGACTATATAGTTGACTCAACACCATATAAGCAAGGTCTCTATACACCGGGATCACACATAGCTATCTATTCAGAAGACAAAATATATGAAACAAAACCGGACTATGTTTTAATCTTTGCTTGGAATTTTAGCCGGGAAATAATTGAAAAGAACAAGAAGTATAAAAAAAGCGGTGGGAAATTTATCATACCTGTCCCAAAGCTGCAAGTAATATAGATATGTATCTTCTGGTTAATGAAATTTAAAATCCTTAATCTCCTAACTGCTGTTTTTCTTATTGCTCTTCCTTATTATATATTTGATGGCAAAATGTATTTGGGAGGGGATGACACAAGAATATTTTATTCATACCCGCTTGATTTTTTAAAAAACGTTACATATTTTTCTTGGTATAAGATTTCGTCTATGGGCATAAATGGTCCAAGTCAGTATTTAGCGCCATTTTTGCTATTTACTTCCTTTGTACATATTTTTATTTCAAGTAAAGTAATTTTAAACTACCTTGCATTTTCTATGCCCTTGGTGCTGGGATTTATATATTTTCAGATGACTGTAAAGGAGTTATTTGGATTAGATAAAAAAAATAGGTACGAGTTATATGTCGGAAGCTTATTTTATGTTCTGTCTCCAATATTAATTATAAACCAGTTGTTTGTATTTCTCATTTCTATTTGGTTAATAGGTTTAATACCTATTCTGGTATACAATTTCTTGAAATATCTCCGAACGGGAAATTTTAAGTATGTTTTCGTATCTTCACTATGGTGTTTACTCTTTGCATTTGCGCTTTACGCAGTTCCTTGGATTTTAGGATTTCTGATACCTGTAGTTTTTGGATTATTTACTCTTGCATTCTTTTTTACAAAAAAAGAAATTGTTTATTTTTTGAGACGACTTTTTATATTTACTTCATTTATTGTTTTATCTCAGGCATTCTGGCTTACCGGATTCATTTCACAGTATTTAGATTTGGGTCAGGACAGTTTTGCATCTAAATTTTTATCAAAGGGGTTTGTTGACACATTTACTCCAACAGTTTTAACTTCTGCAACGGGCAATATTCTATATCCGCTTTTAAATCTGTTTCATAGACAAATTGCATTTGATTTCTCATGGAAGTTAAAAAATGATTATATTTACTATTATGATAAATTTTTTCTGTTAAATACTCTATATATAGTAGTGCTAGCATTTGGGATATTGTATTTTAAGAAATATTTAGACAAAAAAAACCAAAGAATATATATATCCCTGCTTGTGTCTTTTTTTGCAGCATTGTATTTTTTTACAGTAAACATTGGTCCATTGAAAGAGTTGTTTATCTTGCTAGGTCAAGTTCCGGGTTTTACAATGTTTAGAAATTTCTTTGATAAATTTGCGCCTGGTTATGTCATCATTTATTCAACTATTATCTCAATAAGTCTAGTCATAGTTTCCAATGCGTTTCCTAATAAAAAGTATATTTTTTTAACAGCGTTTCTTTTAGTTGTTATGATAAATTTTATTCCAGTTAAGTCTACTGTCAATTCTCCACTATGGACTACTGATAATATTTCAAAAACAGTAATTTTGCCCCAGGAGTATTTGAATTTCATGAATTATATTAAGCATAATATATCTTCAACCAACAATATATTAAGTATTCCATTTGGAACATCAGCATACACGGTTATTGTAGATGAAAATAATCCTAAACACTTGTACTTGGGGGTATCACCAGTCAAAATATTCAGTGGCGTAAGTGATATTTCAGGACATTACTCATTTGGTTATACGAGTCTTGCGGATGTAGTGGATGGATATATTATAAATAGGCAGTATGCTGCTTTACGCAAGGTAATGTTTGAGCATAATATGAATTATGTTTTGTATACAGTAAATGTACCCAAGGAATTAATTCACTCGTACGCATTTAATACTGATTTGTATATTGCACAAGATGCTCGATTTAGAAAGGAAATTTCAGGGAAAAAAATTGCTCAAAGCTCAAACGGTAATTACATTTTATACGAGGCTAAAAAAATTAATTCAATTTTAAAATCAAAGAATATATATTTTAAGAAAATTAGTCAAGTAAAATATAAAATTTACATAAAAGGACTATCTGGTACTCAGGATTTATCTTTTCTTGATTCTTTTCATGCAGGGTGGAAATTGTATCCTGTAAAAAATCCATCACTAACTTTCTGTACTGATCCGAAAGTAAATAAAGAAACATCTGTTGTAGAGTGTATCCAGGATGATAAATTATTTGAGGTACAAGATTTAGGGTACCTTTTTAGTAAAAATATCTTCGCAAACGTTCATACCGTTCAGTACGACTATGCTCATAAGTGGGAAATAAATCCTGAGCATTTTAGAGAAAGAATGGGAGATGCGTACTATAAAAAAAATAAGGATGACAGTATTGATATTGAAATGGACTTGTACTTTGTTCCTCAAATATATTTTTACTTTGGGGTAGGTATTTCTGTGATTGTGTATTTGGGGGGATTGATATATTACCTTACGAATAAAGAAAGATAAAAATTATATGAATCATTTTATTGTAAGATTTGTGAAATATATTGGTATTCCAACTATTTTTCTGCTGTTCTGGATTTTAGGTTCAGTAGTATTTAACTCTAAAATACCTTTTTCAACTCTGCTTTTTAGATATTCTGAAGTTTCTGTTCGGGGTATTCACCAGGATGGGCTTTTAGCAGGGGAGAAATATGTAGGTGAATTTACTGCACGTGAAAATCATCTTGGAATAATTACTCTCCAATTTGAGGAATTTGATAGGACAGACTTTAGAAAAGAAGATATTCTCAATTTTAGAATTCGGGAAAAAGGTAAAAAAAATTGGTATTTTGAAAGTACTTATCGCTCAGGACTCATACATGATTCGCTGCATTTCCCTTTTGGGTTTCCTCCAATAAATGACTCTAAAAATAAATTATATCAGTTTGAGCTTGTCTCGAGGAAAGGTAACAGCACTCATGCTGTTAAGTTAGATAGTCACGGATCTGCATTATCATCTTACCATGTGATTCCGCGAAACGAAATCACTTCTGGAAACACTAAACTGCTCTCATTTTTGGGACGTAAGATTATAAATTCTTATACGGATTTAGATTTCATTTTTTCCTCGTTAATCTTCTCCCTTCCACTATTTTTATATGTACTTTTTTTCATGTTCCGTTTGCAAATAAAAACTGTACTTACTAGTACTATTTTCATAAGAATTTTTCTAGTGTTTGTGATGTTAGACATATTTCTTTTAGGCTCGTTTTACTTAGGAATATTTATTGAAATGGCTATCTTGTGGATACTTATTATTTTTTATGCAAAAGCTGAAGGTTTAGCCTCTTTCTTAACAGGTTTTTTAATAACGGGGGTATGGGTATTTTTGCTTCTTTTTGGTCAGTCACAATTTACCTATAAATTAAATATGTGGACATATACTTTTTTTGTCATAGGTACTGTACAATTTATAATTGAAGAAAAGAATACAGGGGGAAATAGAATTTCCTATAAAAAGTTTTTTAGAAGAATTTATAAAGCATGACACGTTTTAATTACGAAAACCAAGAATATCTAAATAAGTTGGAAAAGTTAAGTGCAAGTTATTACGCTAAGTATATTTCAACAATAAGTAAATTTTTGCCAGACAAAAATGGGTTATTTTTAGAGGTAGGATGTGGAAATGGATTAGTACTTTCAATCCTTAAAAAAAAAGGATACACAAAGTGTTATGGGGTAGACATATCTAAGTTATTTATTCATGAAGCAAAACAGAAGAAGATACCACATGTATATTCATATGATGGTGTAAGCTTGCCGTTTAAAGATGGTTATTTCGACCTCATAAGCTCTTTTAACGTTCTTGAGCACACTGAAGATCCTTCACGTTATTTAAAAGAACAGATTAAAAAAGTAAAAAAAGAAGGAATAATTATTGTAGGCTGTCCCAATTTTTTATCAATATTTTCATTTGGTAATCACCCACAGCTAAAAGGCTTTTTCCGAAAAGTTATAAACACAATAACGGTTTTTAAAAAGCTAACAGAAAATAGAAACGGAACGTTTCATAAAATGGAACCTATTATTCGTACTCCATTTCAGTATGATGATGATGCTATTGTTGTAACAAATTTAATTGATCTAAAAAGTTTTTTTAAAAAGAATAAATGTGAAGTGCTGTATGAGACAGGATTTTTACACTATGATGCAAAAATCTATAATCTTATAAACAGTATTCCTTTTTTTAGATACTTAATGCCTTCCTGTTTTATAATTGTTCAAAAAAAATGAAAAATATATATCAGTTACTTGTTTTTTTAGTACTCATTTTCTTAACGTATGGTGCTTGGTTTATTCCTGGTCTTATCACGTCTGGTGACTTTTGGTATTTTTATCCTTCAATGTATGGGCAATTTGACGTAGCTTTCTTTGCATGGAATTGGGAAAAGGGAAACGGTTTAGGAATGAATTCTGTCGTGTTTCAGGCGGTACTCTTGGATTTTGGGTTGCCTATTACACTTTTAGGTAGTATTTGTAAGTTTTCCTGGCAAATCATAGAACGTTTTGGATTTTTTTATCCGTTTTTAATAATTGGTGGAGTGGGTTCATACATGCTTCATAAAAATATCTTTAAAGATAGTACATTTTGGGTTGTTTCGGCGGTGGTGCTTCTATTGAATACGTACATACTTACAGTGGTCGGAGGCGGACAAATCTTAATAGGTATCGCATACACTTTTTCAGCAATTGTTTTATCAGAATTTATGAAAAGTATTCATGATGATAAAAACTATTCTCGATTGATTTACATAAGAAACAGTATTGTTTTAGGGGTGTTATTTGGGATTGAGGTTTTGTTGGATTTAAGGATAGCCTATATATTAGCTATTGCCATCTTTTTGTATTTTCTTGTTTACACTACCTTCTCTATCGCAAAAAACAATATTTTTAATTTGATAAAAAAACTATTTTTCTCATTTGTATTTCCTTTTTTGCTTGCCTTTACACTAAATGGATTTTGGTCTTTGTCTCTTGTTGTAAACAGACGTAATCCCTTGCAGGCATTGGGGTCGGCATATAGTGATGTCGCGTCAGTGAAATTCTTTAGTTTTGCAACTCTTGAAAACTCAATCTCCCTGTTGCATCCAAATTGGCCAGAGAATTTATTTGGGAAAGTCTCATTTATGAGGCCAGAATTTATTATTATTCCTCTTATTGCTTTTTTAGGGCTGCTATTACTTGGGAAGGTGCAGAATAAGAAGTTGGCACAGTTAATTGTTTTTTTCTCTATTCTGGGCTTAGTAGGAGCATTTTTGGCAAAAGGGGCAAATGAGCCGTTTGGGGGAGTGTATCTTTTTCTTTTTGAGCATGTGCCAGGTATGGTAATGTTTAGAGACCCAACTAAATTCTATATGCTCGTTGCCCTTTCTTTTTCGATACTTATTCCGTTTACGATGTACCAAATAAGTGAAATATTTAAAAAAATAAAATATTTGCCCTTGATTTTCCTTACTATCTTCATCTTTTTCTGGTTAGTTACTATACGCGAGGCTATCTTTCATCAACTTGGAGGTACTTTTAAACATACAAAAATTCCCAATGAATATGTGCGGCTAGAGGCTTTTTTAAGAAGTGATAAAGAGTTCTCAAGAACATTCTGGATTCCTCAAGTACAGCGATTTGGCTATTATTCTCCAACCCACCCGCCAATGGTTGCTGAAGATTTTTTACAAGTCTACTCCTATGATAGGCTTGCAAAAAAGATAATAGATTTGAAGACACAAAAAACACTTGAGAATATGTCTGTTAAATATATAATTATCCCGTATGATTCCGAAGGGGAAATATTTTTAGATGACAGAAGGTATAGTTCAAAGTTATACGAAAATTTGATACATAAAATAGATACCTACAGTGGGTTAAAGAAAATACAGTCGTTTTCGCAAATACAAATATATGAACTATCAAACCCTAAACCTCATTTTTGGAGTAAACGGGGAATAATTAAAAATTATTCGCGTGTTTCAGCAGTAAAATATAGAGTAAATCTTGTGAATGCAAAAAAAGGAGATCGTATTGTTTTTTCAGAAGGTTATGATCCAGGGTGGAAGGGAAATATTATAGATGAGGAATTAAATCCTGTTTTATTTTCTGTCCCATATGAAAAACATATCAATAGCTTTATGATAAATCGCAATGGTACATATACAGTAGAAGTGTATTATGCAAACCAAATATGGGTAAACATAGGAATCGTAGTAAGCGTTGTATCGCTTATTTTTTCAGTTGTGTTTATTATAGTTACTTATAAAAAATGAAACCGCAAGACATTCTCTTTATAATTGTTCTTTTAATTTTATTATGGAAAAGGAAGCCAGAGTGGTTTATTTTAATGGGACTTTTATCTTTTTTGTGTTCCATGCCTCTTTTCGCATACTGGATTTTTTTTACTGCCCAGCGGTTTATGTATTATGGTTTTGCATTTTTATTATTTGGTATACTTTTTTCTCTTCCAATTTTAAGAAAGAGGGGATATAATAAACAGAAGAAAAATGAATAAAGTATTAGTTACTGGTGCTGCGGGCTTTATGGGAAGCCATTTAGTGGATGCCTTATTGGATTTAGGTCATGAGGTATATTCTCTGGATGACCTTTCATGGGGATACAAAGAAAATGTAAATCCAAAAAGTACTTTTATGCAACTCGACTTGCAAGATAAGGCAAAAACAGAAAAGTATATAACTGAAATAAAACCAGAATATGTATTTCACCTGGCAGCGGATGCAACTGAGGGAAGAAGTCAATTCACCCCTATTAATTCAACGCAAAGAAATTATGGAGCATATCTTAATTTGCTTGTTCCAAGTATAAAAAATGGGATGAAAAAAATGATTTTAACTTCATCTATGAGCGTTTATGGTGCACAAAAGCCCCCTTTCTCCGAGGACATGGAAAGACGGCCTGAGGATATTTATGCAATCTCTAAATCTGCAATGGAACATGCAACTGAAATATTGTCTAAGGTGTTTAAATTTGAATACACAATAATTCGTCCCCATAACGTATATGGTCCTAGGCAAAATTTGGCAGATCCCTATAGAAATGTTATCGCAATTTTTATAAATAGACTTTTACAAAATAAAAACTTTTTTATCTACGGAGATGGAAATCAGAAGCGGGCATTTTCATATATTGATGATTTTACGCCATACATTATAAAAGCAGGATTTGAGGACCTAGCAAACAGTCAGATATTTAATATTGGTCCGGTTGAGGAATGCACGATTAATGAATTAGGAGAGATAGTCTTGGACGTATTTTTTAATGGGGATGTACCTGAGAATATGCTTCCACAGCACTTGCCTCCACGCCCCTTAGAAGTATCTGATGCATGGTGTACAGCTGAAAAGGCAGAAAAAATATTAGGGTATAAGACTACGATAAACCTTAAAGATGGAATTCATAAGATGGTTGAATGGGCACGATCAGTAGGTCCAATGCCATTTAAGTATTTGGATAACTTGGAGCTTGTTTCTGACACGACACCTACTACCTGGAAAGACAAACTGCTTTAACCTCATACTAAAAATTACTTTTTAGACGAATGCATATTTTTTTATCATAAATTGGGGTAGAATATAATTACATGAAAATTGGAATTGATATATCTCAGTTAGCATATAAGGAGACTGGTGTCGCGAATTATCTTGAAAATTTAGTAGCAGAGTTAATTGAAAAAGATAGGGAGAATGAATATATTCTGTTTTTCTCATCACTACGTGGCAATATGAATCACACAAAACTTACTGTTCCAGGTAATAATTCAAAGGTTACAATAAAAAAGTTTAAATTTCCGCTTTTTTTTCTTGAGATTATTTGGAATAGGCTGCATATTTTTCCTATAGAGTGGTTTATTGGTGATATAGATTTATATATTACTTCTGATTGGGTTGAGCCTCCTGTGAGAACGGCTAAAAAAGCTACGATTTTGTATGATCTTGTCGTGTTTCTCTATCCGAAGGAAACAGCGAAAAAAATAATTCAAACACAGAAAAAAAAACTGGCTTGGGTAAAAAAGGAGAGCAGTATAATTTTCTGTATTTCAGGCTCCACCGCAAGGGACGCAAAGAAAATTCTTGGAATTGATGAAAACAAATTTCGGGTGATATACCCGGGAGTGTCATAATTTAAAAAAACAGCGGTTATACCTGCCTGTGTGTATCTATAACGAAATATATATGAAAATAGGAATAAATGGTTATGAAGCGGTGGTTCCTCGTTTTGGTTACACAAGTGAAGGATTTCCTAATCGTGTGGGGAGCGCTGAGGTTTGTTTCCAGCTTTTAGGAGAACTATCAAAACTTGATAAAAAAAATTCTTACGTTATTTATCTCCCATCCCCTCCAACGAAGGACATGCCTGAAGAATCAGCAAACTGGGAATATAGGGTAGTACTTGCTAAAAGGTTTTGGACTCTTTTTGCGCTTCCTAGGGCACTGCGTCACGATAGGCCAGACATATTTTTTTCTCCAACGCATTATTCACCCTTTTTTATACCCATGAAGACTGTGTTAACTATTTTAGATGTTTCTTATAAATACTTTCCTGAAATGTTTATGAAAAAGGACTTATATAAGTTATCTTGGTGGGGAAAATATTCTGTCAGAAGATCAAAAAAAATTATAACAATAAGCGAGAGCAGCAAAGATGATATAATAAAAACCTATGGTATTAGCCCCAAAAATGTTGAGGTTATCCATCTAGGAATAAAAAATTTACCAATAGTAAGCATGACAAAAGAAGAACTATTTAAGAAATACTCAATTACCACGCCTTATATATTATTTGTCGGTACACTGCAGCCAAGAAAGAATGTAAAGCGTTTGATACAAGCAGTGTCGCTATTAAAAAATAAAGAAGTAAAACTTATAGTTATAGGTAAAAAAGGGTGGATGTATGAGGAGATTATTTCAGCTCCTGAAAAATTTGGTATTTCAGACCGGGTCATTTTTTTACATAATGTTGTAAATTCTGAGCTTCCACTATTTTATAAGCATGCGTCCCTTTTTGTTCTTCCTAGTTTATATGAGGGTTTTGGTTTGCCAATTCTTGAAGCAATGAAGTATAAATGTCCGGTGATAACAAGTAATATAAGTAGTCTGCCGGAGGCGGGAGGAGATGCAGCTATCTATATTAATCCTGAAGACGTTTCGGAAATTGCAGAAAAAATTGATGAAGTACTTACAAATACAAAGTTACGCGAGAGAATGATAAGATTAGGTGATGAGCAGGTTAAGAAATTTTCGTGGGAGAAGGCAGCACGAGAGGTTATAAAGGTTTTTGAGGAAACCGTTCAAAAGTCATAATGATTTTACGAATGGAATGCTTAAGCTGCAATAGGTAGCAGCTGTGTTTCTATGAAAAGAATTATAAGACGATTAAAAACTATTATATTGGAAGCGGATAACATGATATTAAAATGGGTAGGGTATGTTCCTTCGCACCATTTTAGAAGATTGTGTTACCGGTTAGAGGGCATAAAGATTGGAAAAGGATCAACCATTCATATGGGGGCTGTATTCTATAATACAAAAAATATAAAAATTGGTTCAGATACAATTATTGGGGAAAACGCTATATTAGATGGACGAAATACTCTTACAATAGGAAATCATGTAGATATCGCAAGCGAGGTGATGATTTATAATGCTCAACATGATTTATCTGACGCGTATTTTAAAGCAATAAGTGCCCCTGTTGCTATTGAAGACTATGTCTTTATTGGCCCGCGCGCGATAATTCTTCCTGGTGTACGTTTAGGTAAAGGGTCAGTCGTAGGAGCGGGAGCAGTGGTAACAAAAGATGTTCCTGAATTCATGATTGTGGGTGGAGTTCCTGCAAAAGTGATAGGAGAGCGAAAATTAAAAAACCCTTCATATAAGCTTGGTCGTGCTGCTTGGTTTCGATAAATCTACATGAATGTTTCAATAATTATTTTAACGTTTAATTCATCAAAATATATTGATGAACTTCTTCAGAGTTTAATACAAAAATACAAAAGAGAGATAAAGGGCAGGCAGCTGGAGATAATAGTAGCTGACAACTCATCTACAGACGATACGGTAAAGAAAGCTTTCAACTACAAGGAAGTAAAAGTTTTAAAAACAGGTGGAAATTTTGGTTATGCAAAAGGTAATAACATAGCGTCAAAGCAAGCTATAGGTGACATACTAGTATTCTTAAATCCTGATACAAAATTTGTGTCAGGTGACATATTGCAATTGACAAACGAATTTAAGGATGAAAAAGTTGGCGTAGTTGGTGGAGAAATAGTAAATTACCATGGGGGGAGGGAGCTTTCATGCGGAAAATTCTACAATTCATTTCATACACTCCTTCTTTCAATGGGACTTGAAGAGTTTAGTGGGGTACGCTTTGCGCCCAATAGAAGGCGGGCGGTACAGTTTGTGAGTGGGGCTTTTCTTGCTGTGAAGAAAGATTTATTTCGCAAGCTGAATGGATTTGATGAAAACTATTTTATGTACATTGAAGATAGCGATTTTTGTTTTAGGGTGAAGCGTGCGGGGTATTTAATAATTTATTCGCCAAGTGCTACGATAAAACATGTTGGACAAGGAAGTTCAAATAGGACATTTGCTGTCATACATATTTATAAAGGGTTAGTGTATTTTAACAAAAAACATATGAGTAAATTTTCTTATAATTTTGTTAAAATTTTACTTAAAACAAAGGCTGTTGTACTTGTAAACTATGGAAAAGTAAGCAATAATCAATATTTAGTCACAACTTATGAAGAAGCTCTTAAAGCGATTTAGCAATAAAAATAATTTTTTAGAAGGTAAGTTACTGTTTTTTTTAGTTGCAGTTCTTATAGTATTTATTCCTTTGTATCCGAAGCTTCCTGCAATCGGAGTAAATAATACATGGGTGTATATACGGCTTGAAGATTTTTTAATCGCATTTACAACTTTTGTCTTTTTGATACAGTTGTTGAGGAGACGGGTTCATGTAAGTCGCCCCCTTGGGATACCAATAGTTGCATACTGGATTGCGGGATTTCTATCTCTTTTAATTAGCATAGTATTTCTTGCTCCTCATCTTGCAAATTTTTTCCCTCATGTCGCGATTTTATCTTATTTGAGGCGCATCGAGTACATGGTGCTTTTCTTTGTAGGGTATGCTGTTATAAAAGAAGAAAAGGATATCAGGCGGTTGTTTTGGGTTTTGGCTGTGACCACGGGAGTAGCTTTTATATATGGAATTGGTCAAAGATATTATATAAATGTATGGGCAGCTTTTCCTGATTTCTTTGAGAAATACTCATTTTGTTTTCCTTCGTTTCAAACAACAAATGAAGAGTTCGCAAAAGGTATTCCTCTGTGTTTGCCTTCAGATGGGAGAATAACTTCTTTATTTGGAGGTCATTACGACCTCTCTGCATATCTTGTATTGGTAATACCAATTATTTTCTCAGTTGCTTTTGCAATGAGAAAGAGACTGTATCAAATTTTATTACTCCTGTTGGGTACTGGGCTTGTATACCTGCTCATTTTAACGGCATCCAGGATTTCGTTTGGTGCGTATATAGTAGGCATTATCTTTGCACTCGTGTTTATTAGAAAAAAAATGATTATTATCCCTATACTTATTATTTCTTTATTTTTTCTTGTAACATCAAGCTCAAGTGTATTGCAACGTTTTACACAAACCTTCAGATTCACAAATCTAGTAATAAACAGCCAGGGTCAGGTGGTCGGTGAGGCTGTTAATAAATTGCCTGAGCAGCTAAAGAAAAAAATCTCACATGAGCCAATTATCGTAGAGGCGCCACCCCCAACACAGGAGTTGCCTACGGGTTCAAGCTATATAGCACTTCCTGGAAAGACTGAGTCAACATCATCAGCTGTGTTAAAATCGTCACCAAAATTATCAAAAGAGGAAAAAAGCAAATATAAATTTGGTGCAGTTGAGATCTCAAACGTTCAGGGTAACTTCTTGATCCAGAGAGCACTTGTATATGATATTTCTTTTACAACCAGATTTCAGGGAGAATGGCCAAATACATGGAGAGCATTTATGAGGAATCCTATATTTGGAAGTGGATATGCAACTATTACTTTGTCCTCAGATAATAGTTTCCTAAGAGCCCTGGGAGAGGTTGGGGTATTAGGATTTATCACGTTTTTTTCATTTTTTATTCTTTGGTACATCTATGTTAAAAATAACTATAAAGAGGCAGACAGGTTTACAAGAAATTTCGTTCTTGGTCTTTCGGCTGGAGTAATTGGGCTTTTTCTAAACGCTGTGCTTATTGATGTTTTTGAGGCATCAAAAGTTGCAGAGTCTATGTGGCTTCTTTTAGGTATAGGAGCGGGTGGAATCGCCTTATATGCGAAAAACAAATTTTCATATCTTCATGAGTTAAGAAATATACTTTCCTCAAGTCTATTTTTAATGATTTACTTATTAATTTTGTTTTTTGTGTTCTTAGGCTCATCATTTAATAATTTTTTTGTTGGAGACGATTTTACATGGCTAAGATGGGCAGCTCAATCAGACAATACAACATTAGTTAAAAACTTTTACGATGCACAGGGATTTTTCTTGAGACCTATAGATAAGCTGCTCATCTTTGTGCAATATACACTTTTTAATTTAAAACCTTTGCCTCATCATTTATTCACTCTTTTTTATAATTTTGGTGTTAGTATTGTGGTATATTTTCTGCTTTTTAGAATATTTAAAAAGAAAAGTACTGCGTTTTTGGGAGCATTTATTTTTTCCTTTATCCCTTCACATTCGCAAAATTTGTTTTGGATTGCAACTATTTCAACGACCGTTTCTACTTTTTTTGTTTTGTTAGGACTTTTCTTTTATTCAATAGCTCGTAAGTCTCAGAAAATACTTTACTATATTTGCGCATTTATATTATTCTTGTTAGCAATTTTTTCATATGAAAATGCCATCATCTTTATTGGTCTCATGGTTGTTTTTGATATGTTTATTGCAAATCACAGTGGAAAACGTCAGAAGATGCAGATATTTTTACCATATCTTTTTGCAGTAGTAATAGTAGGTTTTTACTTACTAGTTCGAATAAACGCGCATGCTGCAGGTTTTTCGGGAGATTATAATTACAATTTATTAAAGCTAATTCCAAACACTATTGGTAATTATTTGGGGTACATTGCTTTGTTTTTTGGAAGCGAATCTACTTTATCTTCTTATACTTATCTAAGAAATATTATGAAGCAATATGTATTAGTACTTAGCTTTATAGGATTTATGTTTATCGCGTTTGTTGCGGGTTTTGTTATTGAGCACAAAGAGAGGTTTTCTGTTTCAAATCGTAAGAAAATATTTATTTTTGGTTTTATTTTTTCTATTGTTGCCTTACTGCCATATTTGCCTTTAGGTAATATTACCTTGAGATACCTTTACCTTCCATCATTTGGCTTTGTTGTGATGGTTATTACTATTTTTGATTTTTTGTTTTCAAAAATCACAGTAAAGAAATGGTTTGCTCTAGTTTACAGCTTAGTAATTATCATGCTTGGACTCATGTTTTATGTTGGCCTAACGCGGGCAGAGCGTTATTGGGATGAAGCCTCAAAGATCACCTATGACACGTTAGTAAGATTTAGATTAGATTATGATCTTAAAAATAATACGAATCTTTATTTCTACAATGTTCCGATTAGAAATGGTGAGGCGTATATATTTCCAGTAGGACTTGCTGATGCAATTTATTTTGTTAACACGGATAAATCTGTAAAGGTATATCAGGTAAAAGACAGGAAGACAGCAGAAAATTTGAAGAATTCTGTTCCTGCAAAAGTTCTTCACACAGGTATATTTACTTTTGACAAAAATAAGATGTTAGATTTTGTAGAGTATTCAAGTAAAGAATAACATGAAAAAGAAAATAGAAATTGTGATTTTTGTATGTATTTTGATCTTTGCATTTGTCCTAAGACTGTACCGTTTTGATAATCCGATAGGAGATTGGCATGCGTTTAGACAGGCCGATACTTCAGCTGTTGCTAAAGTATATGTTTCAAATGGGATAAATCTTTTGTCGCCAAAATATTTTGATATATCTAATATACAATCTGGAAAAGATAATCCTGAAGGGTACAGATTTGTTGAGTTTCCCCTCATAAGTGCCATACAGGCAATTACCTTTATGTACATTGGGGTACTGTCTCTTGAGGAGTGGGGAAGACTTATTACTATTTGTGCGTCTTTGGGGAGTTTAATTTTTATATATCTTATTGTTCGTAGAAATCTTGACCCAGTTTCAGGATTATTCGCAGCATTTTTTTACGCCATTCTTCCATATTCAATTTTTTACGGTCGTGTAATACTTCCAGATCCTGCCTGCGCATGTGCAATTCTTGGCGGAATTTATTTCTTTGACCTAGCAATATCATACAAGAAGCACAAACTGCTTTTGTTAAATATATTTTTTTGGCTTGCCCTTATTTTTACTGCTGCATCATTTTTACTAAAGCCGTTTGCTTTATTTTTTATTCTGCCAATGCTTCTTCTTGCATGGAAGAGGTATGGTTTTAGAGTCATTCTTCAGTGGCAGCTGTACGTTTTTGCTTTTCTATCTGTTCTCCCACTTATAGCATGGAGAATATGGATAACTCAATATCCCGAAGGCATACCCGTATCAAATTGGTTATTTAATGAGGGCGGTATACGATTTACCGGTGCATTTTTTCATTGGATATTAGCAGAGCGAGTTGCAAAATTAATGCTTGGGTATTTCGGGATTGTTTTGTTATTTTTAGGCTTGTTTAAGAGGTCTGAAAAAAACTATTTGTTTTTCTTATCATTCCTTCTCTCATCTATTATATATGTAATTGTCATCGCACGAGGGAACGTTCAGCATGATTACTATCAAATATTAATACTGCCTACCATATGTATATTCTTAGGTAGAGGGGCGACTTTTTTACTTTCCCTTCCGGTAAAGATAGGTGAAAACATTACAGTAAATACCTGCGTTTCTTTCCTTACCCTTTTCTCAATAATTATCTTTTCATTTATGCTGTCCTGGTACCATGTTCGAGACTATTTCAATATAAATAATAGGGGGTTAATTAACGCGGGAATTATTGCGGATAAAGTACTGCCGAAGAATGCAAGAGTGATAGCCGCAAATGACGGGGATACTTCATTTTTGTATTACATAAATAGAAAGGGATGGCCAGCTTATGAGAAAAGCGTAGAGGGTTTGCGGGAAATGGGTGCAACTCACATAGTAGTTCCGAATCCTACAGAAAATGATATCAATGGCTTAGGTGCAGAATATAAACGTTTGTATACATCTAAAGATGTACTTATTTTAAAACTATGAAGCTATTAATTCTAACATACGACTTTCCGTATCCTACGACAAGCGGAGGTAAAAGTAGAATATATAATCTTATCAAATTTCTAAAGAAAAAAAATATAGAAATATATTTATTATCTTTTGTTCGGGATACGTACAAAAAAAAATATAATGATCCAATTTTGGAGATTGGAGTATCAGAAATAATTCATTTTAAAAGAAAAAAAGTAAGATCTTTTCCTGTAATGATTAAGGCTTCACTATCATCAGGGTCTGTATTTAAGACTTTATATAGCGATCAAAAAGTAGAAAAAAAAATAATAGATATGATTCGGGAAAAAAACATAGATACAATACTTTTTGAATCCTTTTATACATCTTTCTATATATCTGAAAAAATAAAAAAAATGAAGGTAAGACAGATATTTGGTACTGAAAACATTGAACATATGCTTTATCATGACTTTGCGGCAAATAAGTCTAAAATTGTAAAAAACGTTTATATGTCTCAGGTGGCAAAAATAAAAAATGAGGAAGAGGAGGCATACAATAAATCAGATCTAATAGTAGCGGTTACAGAAGAAGAAAAAAATTATATTCATAAAAAGACAAAGACACATATAGAGATAATTCCTAACGGTGTTGATAGTTCTTCTTTATCTTTTAAATCTCATTTTTCTTATGGGAAGAAGCTTTTATTTGTTGGTAATTTTTCGTATTTCCCGAATGTTGATGCAATGGATTTTTTCTATAAAAATGTTTTTTTGAATATTCCAGATGCTAGCCTTACTGTTGTAGGAAAGTATCAGAATAAATTGCCTTTTTTAGTCTCTGACAGCAGAGTTTTAAACATAGAATACGTAGAGGATATTGCAAGTGTATATTATGATTCTGATATATTTGTTTTTCCTGTTCGCTTTGGGGGAGGGACTAATTTTAAAGTTTTAGAAGCTGCGAGTTGCGGTACTCCTATCATAGCTATTCCTAGTCGCGTAAAGGGTTTAGGCTTTGTTCCTGATACTCATTTCATTGAGGCAACATCGCCAGTGGATTTTATGCGTGGAATAAGGAGATTATCTGAGGAAAAAGAATTACAAATGAGAATTACAAAAAACGCACGTATTTTGATAGAGGATGAGTATGATTGGAAAAAAATCGGAGAAAAATTTGGAAGAATTCTTCAAGTTGTCTAGGAGTATAGTATACATGAGTCAGTAAGCACATAATGAAAACAGTAGATCTTTCAATTATTACAGTTGCGTTTAATTCCCAGAATGAGATTAAAAAATGGGTAGAATCAATAGAAAAAACCGTCAGTAAATATTCATATGAAATGATAATTTCTGATAATAGTCCGAATAGTGAAACAGAAAAAGTAGTTTTAGAACTTCAAAAAAAACACCCTGAATTAATTTACATTCACAACCATGGAAATCTTGGCTTTTCAAAAGGAAATAATGTTGCAATAAAAAAAGCTAAAGGAAAATATTTTTTATTTTTGAATCCTGATATGGAGGTTGGTGAAGGCACTATTGACGGTGCACTATCATTTCTTGTAGAGCACAATGACGCAGGCTCGGCAACTCCAGCTGTATACCTACCAAATAATAAGCTTGACGACTCGTGTCACAGGGGGTTTCCTACTCCTTGGAATTCTTTTACTTATTTTTCAGGATTGTCAAGAAAATTTCCAAGAATTAAACTTTTCGCAGGATACAACATGACATATCTGGATCTTACAAAAGTTCATACCATAGATGCACTCGCTGGTTCTTTTCTAATTATCTCACGTGATTTAGGTGAAAAATTAAAATGGTGGGATGAGGATTATTTCTTTTACGGAGAAGACATAGATTTTTGTTATCGGATACAGAAGGCAGGATATAAAATTTATTATCTTCCCGAATACAAAGCAATACACTATAAAGGAATGTCATCAGGAATTAAAGATGTTTCAAAGGAAGTGTCAAAGGCTACAATTGAAACTAGAATATGGGCAACAAATCAAAGATTTAAGGCAATGGAAATTTTTTATAAAAAACACTATAAAAAGAAATATCCATGGTTAGTAAACACATTAGTTTCAGTTGCTATAAAAACAAAACATAAGATGGCTCTTAAAAATCTTCAAAGCTAGAATTTTCTTGAATCCTTGAAACTATCTTCTTACACGTACTTTTGTAGTTTTGATAGTTGTCTTTGTATAAATGGTAACAGTCTCCTTAAAGTATAATTACCAAGAATGGATTGTGTTGATAAATTTAGTTAAATCGGGGATAATGATGACATGACTGATGAAGGAACGGCCAAAAAAATTGGCATTGATATAAGACTATGGAATGAGACTGGAATAGGACGTTATATACGAAATTTAATTTTTGAGCTAGCTAAAATTGAATACAAACATAAATACGTTTTATTCGCAAGACCAGATGACATAGCTGAAATTAAAAGTCTACAACACATAAGTGCCGCAAAAGACAAATTTATTATTATTCCGATAGATATGAAGTGGCATTCAATACAAGAACAGCTAGAATTTCCTAGAATACTTATGAAATATAAGTTAAACCTAATGCATTTTCCTTATTTTTCTGTTCCTGTTTTTTATAGAAAACCATTTGTTGTAACTGTTCACGACCTGATTATTAACCATTTTCCAACCGGGCGCGCAACCACTCTTCCATTGCCTTTATATACACTCAAACGTGCAGGGTATGAACTTATTCTAAAGTCTGCAATATCAGGGGCTAAAAAAATTATTGTTCCCTCTGAGGCAACCAGGCGTGAGCTAGTGGATCATTACAAAGTAAAACAGGAAAAAATTATCATAACTCAGGAAGGAATTGATGAACGGATAAATTCCTTCACTCCTGTAGTATTTAAAGAGAAAGACCCATACTTTCTTTATGTGGGGAATGTATATCCGCATAAAAATATTGAAGCTCTACTTGAGGCATTCAAACTATTTTTAGTAGCGCACCCAGATATCGTGATCAAGCTCGTAGGAAAAGAGGACTATTTTTATAGGAGATTAAGAGCTTACGTAGCAAAACATAAGATACCTCGCGTGGAATTTATGGGGTATGTAGATGACGCTAAGCTTTCCAATCTTTACTCAAATGCTATCGCGACAGTTATTCCGTCTCTTATGGAGGGGTTTGGTTTAACAGCGTTAGAAGCAATGAGTAGGAAGTCTTTAGTAGTTGCTTCAAAAATTCCGGCGCTGCAGGAAGTGTGCGGTAAGAATGCAATTTATTTTGATCCGAGTGATATTTTAAATATTGTGGAAGCAATGAATACTTCAGTAAGTCTTAGTAAGGGCGATAAGGAGAAAAGATTAAATGACGCAAAGAAGCATTCAGAAATTTTTACCTGGGAAAAAATGGCCAGGCAAACTATCGCGGTTTATGATTCCTGCCTCTGAATAATAAGACATAAAGTAATTTTAAAATTGAAGCGCAAGTCTGACTGAGATATTGGTTGTTTCAATAATTCAAGTTCTCTATTATACTCGAACGATACTATGAAAGTAGCTTTAGTATACGATAGAATAAATAAATGGGGTGGGGCAGAAAGACTATTGCTTCTATTGCATGAAATGTTTCCTGACGCTCCGGTATTTACTTCTGTATACGATCCGCAAGCTGCACCTTGGGCTAAAGACCTTACCATAAGAACTTCATTTCTAGAACATATCCCATACGCTCGTAGACATCATGAATTTTTTGCCCTTCTGATGCCATTGGCTTTTGAATCATTTAATTTTGATGAATTTGACTTAGTGATATCGCTCACTTCTGAGGCGGCAAAAGGAATAATTACGCGTCCACACACAAAACACATGTGTATTTGTCTAACTCCAACAAGGTATTTATGGAGTGAGTATAATTTATATTTTGCAAATGAGCCTTTGCGAACCTTATCCTTACCACTAGTTTGGTACTTAAGGAAATGGGATTTGGTAGCAGCATCAAGACCTGATTTTTACGTTTCTATATCACAAACAGTTAGTGAAAGGATACAAAAATATTATGGTAAAAAATCAAATGTAATTTATCCCCCGCTACTTCTTAAAAGCAACAAACATGAAGCAGGTGTGGCTTCTTTTGACTATTTTCTTGTTGTGTCGAGACTTTCTCGATTTACACCTCAAAAACGGGTAGAGCTTGCGATAAAAGCAGCAAATAAGTTAAAGGTACCGTTGATCGTAGTTGGAGATGGAGATGTATCTTATTATAAAAAAATTGCTGGCAGAACTGTGTCAATTGTCGGCAAGGTGACAGATTATGAGCTGGTTAATTATTACAAGAATTGTAAGGCTCTTATATTCCCAGGCGTAGAGGATTTTGGTTTGGTGATGGTTGAAGCTCAGAGTTTTGGTCGCCCAGCCATAGCATTCAGGGAGGGTGGGGCATTGGAGATTATTCAAGAAGGCAAGACTGGAGAATTTTTTGATAAACCTACTGTTTCCTCGCTTGTCAATACGTTGAAATTGTTTGACAAGAGAATATATAATAGTAAAGATTGTATTATGAATGCAACCAGATTTAAGAAGGACACATTTATGAATCAAATACATATGTCGATTCAAAAATTAAAAAAAATGGGGGGCAAAGAAAATTGAAAGCAGTCATATTCGCCGGAGGAGTAGGAACAAGATTGTGGCCGTTATCTCGCAAGAATACTCCAAAACAATTCGAGAAGATTATAGGTGAGAATTCTACTCTACAAGAGACAGTACAAAGATTACTTCCCGAGATATCACATAAAGATATATTTATTGCGACAGGAAAGCGCTACGAGGAGATAATAAAGGGACAACTCTCAGATATTCCTCATGAAAATTTTATATTCGAGCCTGAGATGAGAGATGTAGGCCCTGCTATAGGATTAGTTGCAGCTATGTTAGCAGAAAAATTTCCGGATGAACCTATTGCAATACTGTGGAGTGATCATATGGTGAAGAATGTAGCTGAATTTAAAAATGCACTTTCTTTTGCCGAACAAGCCATAAAAAAGGATGATTCAAAATTTGTTTTCATAGCACAAAAACCACGATTTCCAAATCAAAATATGGGATGGATTGAGGTTGGTGAAGAGCTGAGTAATGAGAAAAACCTGAAAGCTTTTGCCTTCAAAGGGTTTAAGTACAGACCTAGCCTTGAAGAAGCATCTCAATTTTTTAAAAGTGAAAAATTTTATTGGAATCTTGGATATTTTGTTACAACCCCTTCATACCTCATGTCACTTTTCAAGGAGTTTGCTCCAGAAGTTTACACAACTTTATTTACCATAAGAGAAGCAAGAAATGATTCAAATTTTGAAGGTGTACTGCAGGAAAACTATAGTAAATTGGAAAAAATCAGCTTTGATGACCTCATACTTATGAAGATGCCACCCATAGGACTTTTAGTGGTTGCCTGCGATTTGGGGTGGAGTGATATAGGGGCATGGGAGTCGTTAAAAGAGGCATTAGCAGAACACGTAGATGAGAATGTGACAAAGGGGAACGTTATATTAAAAGATTCACGTGATTCTTTAGTTTATAATTATACAAATCAAATGGTAGTAGGAATAGACTTGGATGAGTTGCTTGTTATAAATACGCAAGACGTAGTACTAATTTGTCCAAAGGGATCAGTTCCCAAAATCAAAAAACTTGTTGAAAGCTTATCGAATACAGAACATGAGCATTTAACTTAAAACCATATGTATTATTTTGAAAAAAGAATTCTAGATATAGCATCATCGCTTCTATTACTGCTCGTTTTTTCTCCAATTATTATACTTACCGCAATTGCTATAAAAATTGACTCAAGAGGGCCAATTTTTGCTGATACTCCCATGCGCGTCGGAAGACGAGGAAAGCTTTTTAGAATGTACAAATTTAGATCTATGGTTCAAAACGCCTATGAAATTCTTTCAACCGATCCAAAGTATAAAGAGCTATATGATGAATATAAAAAGAGTGGATTTAAATTAAAAAATGATCCGAGAGTAACGAGCGTAGGGCATTTTATCAGAAAATACTCTTTGGATGAGATACCACAATTCATAAACGTGCTAAAGGGCGATATGAGTATGGTTGGACCTCGAGCGTACTATGCTGATGAGTTGAATTATCAACAAAAAAAATACCCCCTTACCCAGGATGCTGTGAAGGTTGTGCTTTCAGTGAAACCCGGTATAACAGGGCTCTGGCAGGTTTCCGGGCGAAGTCAGATAAATTTTGATAAACGTATTCAAATGGACGCAAGGTATGCACGGCGACACTCTATATTTTACGATGTATATATAATGGCTAAAACACCCAAGGCAATGCTTTCAGCAAGGGGTGCGATGTGATAGATGAAGTAAAACTTGATTTTGAATTCAGAACTATGTTTTAATATACTATTAGACTTTTTTACTTGAATGGAAGAAACAGGATTTAATAAAATAGATGTAAGTAGTACACCGGTAAGGAAGTCTACCGTTGCAAACCCACAATCACAAATGAAAAAGAAACGAATTACCTTTTTTAAAACAAGAAAACAAAAAATTATTGGAGCTATAGTTTTAGCAGTAATTCTTTTAATTGCATATATTGGAGTAAATACTTTCATTTTTCTAAGTGATGCCAATAAGGCATATGCTCAGGCAAAAATTGCTTATGATGCAATAAAACAACAAAATGTTGTGGTAGCAAAAGAAGAGTTAGTAAAGACTCAAAAGCAACTTGCCGTTTTACAGCGCGACTTAGTGCCGATTGCTTTTTTGGGCTATATTCCATTTTTTGGCGGGTACTATAATGATGTTAAAAATTTAGTCGATGCATCTAGTCATGGAATAAATGCGGGCATAACGGCAACAGATTCTCTTATTCCCTATGCTGACGTTTTGGGATTAAAGGGAGATAAGAGTTTTGCACAGGGGAGCGCAGAAGATAGAATTCGTCTTGCGATAAAAACAATGGATAAGGTCGTGCCTAAGATTGACACGATTGAAAAAGATTTGATTGCAGCAAAGAAAGCAACAGACAAGGTTAACCCAAACAGATATCCCTCAATTGGAAAATTGAAAAAAGTACACGACAGCTTGCAGGATCTAAAAAATATAGTTGACGGATCTGTTATAGCCGTTGAACAAGGAAAGCCTCTCATTAAGTTATTACCTGATCTGCTAGGCGCAAACGGCGAGAAGAAATATTTAGTTTTATTCCAAAACGATAAAGAACTAAGACCTACAGGTGGTTTCATGACTTTCTATGCTGTTTTTAGACTTGAGCAAGGAGTAATACATGTCGATAAGGCAGGAGACATATACACATTGGATGATTCTTTGCCTTCTCACCAACCTGCACCTCCAATTATTGCGAAATATCTTCCTAAGGTAGATACATTTAATATACGAGACAGTAATCTTTCTCCCGATTTTGTTGAATCCATGAAGACATTCAATAAAATGTATAACACTTCAAGAGATAAAGCTGATATTGATGGAATCATTGCAATTGACACTCATTTTCTAGTTTCAATTTTGGATGTTCTGGGGGATGTCCAGGCTGGTGGGCTTACATTTAATTCAAAGAATGATCCTCGATGTGATTGTCCTCAAGCTGTATTTGTTCTTGAAGATAATACTACAAAGCCGGTTAATTATATAAAGACGAACAGGAAAGGATTATTAGCAGAGCTGTTATTTGCAATTATTCAAAAGGCTCTTTCTTCATCTCCTAAGGAATATTGGGGAAATTTGATGCAGACTGCAATTAATGATGCACAAGAAAAACACGTTATGTTCTATCTGTTTAATCCTGAAGCACAAAAAGGGATAGATGCGCTGGGTTGGTCAGGTGCAATTAAACCATTTGAAGGAGATTATCTTCACATTAATGATTCCAACTTTGGCGGTGCAAAGTCTAATTTATTTGTGGAGCAAAATGTTAGAGTTGACTTTAAGATTGACGGTAATGGGGAAGTTACAAAAACACTAACTATTTCTTATAAGAATCCTAAACCTCACTCTGACTGTAATTTAGAACATGGTGAATTGTGTCTGAACGCAACCTTAAGAGACTTTCAAAGAGTATATGTTCCGAAAGGATCTACGCTCATTTCATCTAAAGGTTCAGAAGTGAAAACAACCGTTAAAGAAGACTTAGGAAAAACAGATTTTGAGTCGTTCTTAACTGTTAATCCTTTGGGTTCTGCGAAAATAATATATGAATATAAACTTCCATTCAAGGTTGAAGGGAAAACCCTACCGTTTCTTATACAGAAACAGCCGGGGACAGACGCTGTACCTTACGAAATCTATGTAAATGGGAACAAAACAGATGCATTTAATCTATCAACTGATCGTGAGATTCAAATTCCTGTCCGATGAATTACCTAAAAGATACTGGATACGTAGTTAAACGCGTTAATTATTCTGAGGCGGATAAGTATATAACTATTTTTACGCAAAATAATGGGAAAATTGAAGTTTTGGCAAAAGGCGTAAGAAAGCTTACAAGTCGCCGATCCCCCCAGTTAGAATTACTCAATAAAATTTCCTTTCAAGCAGTTTCGCGCGGGCAGAATTCCCGGTATATACTTGCTGATACAAAACTTTTGACAACACATGCGAATTTAAAAGATAATTTAGACTGCGTAAAAACTTTATTTACCATGTGTGAATTAGTATCTACTCTCTGTCCTTCTTATCAAAGACAGGATGAGGCATTTTCTCTCTTGGATAAAACGCTTTCATGTATGAATTCTGATACGCATGCGTTTGATCTGCAGGGATTTCAGGTAAAATTACTATCAATTTTAGGATTTTGGGATGCTCGACATCCCTTTATTGACGCGTCTGACATAACTCATTTTACAGAACGTGTAATGGAGCGGAAAATAAAAACTGCTGAATACTTCAAGGGTTAATATAGTACAAATTTTAATAAGGCTACGTTTTTTACCATGAGTGCTTATTCAAATAATTTTTGGTATACTTACTTCAATTGTGAATGGTTATGAATTATAACGTAGCGCAAGGCCTTCAGGGGAGGTATATTTTTCACAATAAATACTATGGTTGATACAAATAATAAGCAAGAAAAATTTGAAAAAGTCATTTCTCTTTCAAAAAGAAGAGGGTTTATTTTCCCGGGCTCAGAAATATATGGAGGACTCGCAAATACATACGATTACGGTCCTATGGGTGTTGAGTTGATGCGGAACATCAGGAATCTTTGGTGGGAGGAATTTGTTCACAGACGAGACGACATAGTGGGGCTTGAGGCTAGTCTTATTTCTCATCAAGAAATATGGAAGGCTTCAGGGCATGTGGGTGGATTCTCGGATGCACAGGTAGATTGTAAAAAGTGCAAGGCTAGAATGAGAGCAGACCATCTTATAGAAGGATACTATGATGAACAACTAAAGATTCAAGATGAAAACGATAGAAAAGGTAATGGGTCATCTGTGCCAATATTTACAGTAGATGAAAATAATTGGATATCAAATATTGTGGACAAAAAGACAAGGAATAGGCAGGTTGAGGGTCTGACACCGGAACAAATGGATGAGGTCATACAACACTTTCAAATTAAGTGTCCAAACTGCAAGGAGCACGACTGGACAGATGTCCGAAAATTTAATCTTCTTTTCCCGGTTCATGTAGGAATAATAGAGGGTGATCAGGATTTGGCATACCTGCGTGGGGAAACAGCTCAGGGAATGTTTGTTGCTTTTAAAAATATCCTTGACTCATCTCGTGTAAAACTTCCATTTGGTGTCGCTCAGGTCGGTAAAAGTTTCAGAAATGAAATTACTCCTGGAAATTCAGTTTTTAGAACTCTTGTATTTGAACAAGCGGAGATAGAATATTTCTTTGATCCTGAGGCACAGGATTGGGAAAATCTCTATGAAGATTGGAAAAGTAAATTGTTTTCATTTGTATCTGAGAAATTAGGTATAAGGAAAGAAAATTTAAGATGGAGAGTGCACACTGATGACGAGCGTTCATTTTATAGTAAACGGACTGAAGATTTAGAGTATAACTATCCTTTTGGGTTTAAGGAGCTGTGGGGTCTTGCCTACAGAACTGACTACGACCTTTCTCAGCATGAAAAGTTTTCAGGAAAAGAGTTGCGTGTTGTTGATTCATCAAACGGTCGGAAAATTCTTCCTCATGTAATAGAGCCTGCAGTGGGCGTAGACAGGATGTTTTTGATGGTTCTTTCCGATGCATATACTGAGGAAGACGCCAGAGTTGTTTTAAAAATAGCACCAAGAGTAGCACCCGTAAAGGTTGCCGTTTTCCCACTACTTGCCAATAAAGAAGAGTTGATGAATCGTGCGCGTGAAATTTATTCAAATTTAAAGACGCACATCCAGGGTGTGGTTATGTTTGACGCAAGGGGGAACATAGGGAAAAGATATCTTTCACAGGATGAAATAGGAACACCATTTTGTATTACGGTGGATTTTGAATCATTTGAGGATGATACCGTTACTGTAAGAGAGCGTGATAGCGCAGAACAAGTAAGAGTAAAGATAGATGAATTGGTGTCCTATATCGCAAAAAAAATTGAGTAAGCTCTTGACAGATATGCTTTTGGTATGTCAGGATAATTATGTATGAAATTTAATAAGAAAATTGCCATAGTTGCAGCTATAATCCTTCTCTTTCTAGCAGTTGGTGCCGGAGTAGGTTTCTTTTTGCTATCTCAAGATCCTACATCTCCTAAAAATACATTGAATGGTACGCAGGAAGTAAAAAAAATATCAGCTTCAGATATTGGTCTTGAGATTAAGGTAAGGCAGGACAAGAAAGGACTTATGATGACGCTAGGCAAACTAAATGGCGTTGATTCAATTGAGTATAGTGTTTCCTATGATGCAGAAGTTGAAGATGAGGGGGAAACTATAACAGTTCCCCGTGGAGTTGAGGGAAGTCCAATTGATACTTCAGGTCAGAGCACCATAACAAAGAATCTTGATCTTGGGACATGTTCAAGAAACGTTTGTAAATATGATAAGGTAGTAAGCGATGTCACAGTTACGATCAGAGTTAACTACAAAGACGGAACTGTGGGCGGTCTTGAGGAAAAAGTCTCCTTAAACACATAGATAAACCTCTTTCACACTTTATAATTTGGCAAAAGTCTTCTGATAGTTAAAATATTTTCACGATACCACTACATATAGTGTATCTCATCATTTTTGAACCTAAAAAGCCCAAATAAGGGATTGACATGCTGTGAAAAGTAATTTATAAATATAGAGTACATTAAAAAAAGTAGGAATAAGTAGGATAATTGATCTAAAGAGATATAGATTTATTGAGCACGAAAGCGTATAATTGCACAATGTACTTGGGTTTTTACAATTCATCCGTAACAAAGAAATATCAATTATCTTTTCCCATCAAATTTAAGAATTTGACTGGAGAAAAACTTTTAATAACCACTTGGTTTGAAAAATCTTTACTTATTCTTCCATATGACCAGGGAGAGAGAATATTAAGCAAGGTGATTTCTGAGACATCAAGTCTGCTTCCAGAGGCAAGAGATTTAGAAAGATTTTTTTATGGAAACGCACAAGAAGTGAGAATAGGAGACAGGAACAGATTTCATCTTTCTCAAATGCACAGAGAATACGCTCAAATAGAAAAGGAAGCAATATTTATTGGGGTTTCTGAGCGCATTGAATTATGGGACAAAAGCGTTTATGAAAATTATGGGAAAATACGGGAAGTTCAAATAAGAGAAACAGCTATTTCGCACTACAACCGTATTTTTAGTTTTAAACATGAATCATGAAGGAATTTAATCATATACCGGTTCTTATGCGTCAAGTGCTTGATTGGTTGAGCCCTGTGCCTGATGGAAGATATATAGATGCGACACTTGGAGGGGGAGGACATGCAGAGGAGATAGTTAGAAGCGGAGGGAAGGTATTAGGTATTGATCAGGACTTGGATGCAATAGAATTTGTTAAAAAAAGTAAACAAGATTTAATTAAAAGTAATAAGCTCCTAATTTTCAAAGGAAATTTTAGGGACATAAAACAAATAGCAACGGAAAATAAGTTTGGGGAGGTACAAGGGATACTTTTCGATCTGGGAGTGTCAAGCCATCAACTAGATGATGGAATTCGAGGGTTCAGCCTTAAGAAAAACGCGGCTTTGGATATGAGAATGGATGCGGGAACACAGATACTTGCAAAGGATATAGTAAATACGTACAGCAAAGAGGAATTAACAGATATTTTCTTAAGGTATGGGGAAGAGGAAAATGCAAAAAAAATAGCACAGGAAATAGTAGATGCAAGGCATAGTTCTAAAATTGAAACTACCCAGGATCTTGCGACAATTGTGAATAGAGTAGTTGTTGGGGGTGGGAAGATACATCCTGCCACTCGGGTATTTCAAGCTTTACGAATTGAAGTAAATGGAGAGCTCACATCTCTACAAAAAGGAATACACGATGCATTTGATCTGCTACTTCCTGGAGGGAAAATGGTAGTTATTTCATTTCATTCACTCGAGGACAGGATTGTTAAGCGGACATTTTCTGAATGGGAGATAAAAGGTTGGGGAAGCATAAAGACAAAAAAGCCAATTATGGCTGAGCCAGATGAAGTAATGAAAAATCCGCGCGCAAGAAGCGCAAAATTACGAATATTTGAAAAAACAAAAAACATATGAAATTAAAATTAGCATTTACTTTTATGATTGTTATGATAATTCTTCTTCAATGTGTGCAGGTGTATTTATCAAACAGAATTGCAGGAACAAGTATAGAAGTTGCAAAACTAAGACAGGACATAGAGGCGCTTGATGAGAAGAATACAAGTCTTAAAACGCAGCTACTGGCACACTCATCATTTACCTCTGTTGCCTCCCGTGCAGCAGAGATTGGGTTTACTGAAACAAAGAATAATGTTATCCTTTTAAAGGCTCCTCTGCCAGTTGCTGTTTCTGACTTATAATGCCAACAAGAAGTACAAAGTTTCGTCTTATATTTGTTTTAGGTTTTTTTGCAGGATTATATTTGTTGGTTTTGCTCCGTTTATTTTATTGGCAAGTTGCTCGAGCAGATGAGCTAAAAACCATTGGCGAGAATCAAAGTTCTGATAGGATAACCATAAATGCGATGCGGGGTGAAATCCTTGCATCTGACTCATTTCCTCTTGCCACAAATAAAATCTCATATCTTTTATATGCAAATCCTAAGGTAGTAACTAATCCAGTTGACTATGCAAGAGCACTGTCACCTATTGTAGCAATTGAAGAGTCATCTATTGCTGCAAAACTAAATCAGAATTTGTTTTGGGTTCGCATTGCCCAAAAACTCCCTGATACAAAAAAACAAGAAGTTGAGAATCTAAACCTTTCCGGACTTGGATTTTATGAACAGTCTGAAAGATACTACCCTGAAGCTTCAATGGCAGCGCAATTAATTGGATTTTTGGGCATTGATAAAAGTGGTGAGAATAGAGGATTTTTTGGGTTAGAGGGTTATTATAACGATCAATTAAGAGGGAAAGATGGAAGTTTATATGTAGTAAAAGATGCGTTAGGACATCCTGTTGTAAATGATATACGGGAAGAAAAAAAGATTGACGGTAGAAGTATACAGTTAACATTGGATCGTACTATTCAGTTTCTTTCTCAGAAACGGTTACTTGATGGGGTAAATAAGTATGAGGCAGAGGGTGGAAGCATTATAGTATTAAACACGAAAACAGGAGGAATTTTAGCCGCAGCATCTACTCCAAATTTTGATCCTCAACATTATTATGACTTTGATCCGAAATCATTAAAAAATCCAATAATTTCTGATCTTTATGAGCCAGGCTCTACCTTTAAGGTTCTTGTAATGGCGGCAGCACTCGACCTTGGAAAAGTAAAGCCTGATACAAAATGTGATATTTGTTCAGGTCCCGTATCTATAGGTGAATATAATATAAGGACATGGAACAATAAATATTTTCCAAACGCGACTATGACTGATGTTATACAGCATTCCGATAATACAGGAATGGTATTTGTGGGAAGAAGGTTAGGGGAAGAGAATCTTTTATCATATATTAAGCGATTCGGCATTGGGGACATAACGGGAGTTGATCTTCAGGGTGAAACGTCAGGTGAGTTAAGAACAGATTGGCACAGTATTGATTATGCTACTACTACTTTTGGACAAGGAATTTCAGTGACTCCACTCCAATTAATAACTTCTGTGAATAGCATTGCAAATAGTGGGAAGCTCGTGAAGCCCTACATTGTTTCAAAAATAATAACCGAGGACGGAAAAGTTATTCCAATGAAACCTAATTCCTATAAGCGTGTTGTGAAGGAGTCTACCGCCAAGGTTGTAACCTGGATGATGGTAAATGCCGTAGAGAAGGGGGAAGCAAAATGGACAAAACTTCAACACTATTCAATAGCGGGGAAAACTGGAACAGCTCAAATTCCCGTTGCAGGGCACTATGATCCAAACCAAACTGTAACTTCATTTGTAGGCTTTTTTCCGGCTGAAGATCCACAAATAACTATGCTAGTTGTTGTCCATAAGCCAAAAACATCAATTTATGGATCAGAAACAGCAGCTCCCATATTTTTTGCCGCAGCAAAAGACATCATACATTATTTGGGAATTCCGCCATCAAATTAAAATAGTTCAGGGTATTTTTCGCGAAGAGTAGTTGTATTTTTATCACGGTCAGATACTACTATGTCCTGCTTTTCTATTGGCCACTGTATGTGAAGTTCAGGATCAAAAAGTGATATAGCAACATCATTTTTAGAATCTCTTGTTCTGTAGAGTTCATCAACTGCATAAATATAGTCTACTGGTGCATCTACTACACACAGGGAGTTTGCAATCCCCTTTGTTATAAATAAAGAACCTGGCAAGGCATTGTTTCCAAATCCCAATAAAATGTACTCTGTCTTAGCAAATGTTTGAGATTCTGGTCGTATGTCTGCTAAAACACAGAGGCATACGCCATGCGTTACGGTAACAAGCTTATTCCAATCTTCAGCATGAAAACCACGTATAACATTTTTTACAGAACGTGCATGGTTTAGCTGTTTTATTACAAATTTTGATCCAATTACGTCTTCTAAATCGGGGATTAGTGCTTCCTCACGATAAAAACCTCTTTCGTCAGTATGCAATACCGTATCTATATAATATAAACCAGGAATAGATGTTTTATAAATTCTCTCAGAAACCTTGTTTTTTTCGTCAACTGTGTAAAGGGGAATGTTCTCAAGCTGCATATTTGTATTGTAGCATAAATAGTGATTATAGGAAATTAGGCATAGGTATTGGGTTTTACGTACATATTCTTGGTATAATACCTATATGGAAACGGTCAAACGGATATACTTTGTGGGAATAAAAGGAGTTGGAATGACGGCTCTTTCCTTAATAGCAAAAGAAGCAGGTCTTGAGGTGCGGGGGTCAGACGTATCGGAAGAATTCATTACTGATTCTGTTCTGAGGCGTGCTGGGATATCTGTTGATGAGGGCTTTGAGCCTGAAAAGGTAACAGATTTCATAAGCGGTGCGTTTTCTGAATCTTTAGTTATAACTACTGCTGCGCATGGAGGCTTGGAAAATCCGCAATCACAATACGCGAAGGAACAGGGGATAACAGTTTTAACCCATGGGCAAGCACTCGGGTTATTTATGGATGGGAAAATAGTAAAGAAAGCTTTTAGTGGGATTTCAGTTTTAGGCTGTCATGGGAAAACAACTATTACTGCTATGTGTGCAACTGCATTTTTCAAATTAAAACTTGATCCTACCTATGCGGTTGGCACGTCCGAGATTTTTCCCTTAGGAAATCCTGGACATTTTGGAAGGGGAAAGTATTTTATTTCTGAAGCTGATGAATTTATTTCAGACATACGCCATGATAAGACTGTAAAATTTCTTTATCAGCATCCTCAATTTGCGATTGTAAATAATATAGATTTTGATCATCCTGATGTGTACAAAGATTTAGACGAAGTAAGGCTTACGTTTGAGAAGTTTTGTAGGGAAAACATTATGCGTGGGGGAGTTCTTGTAGCAAACGGAGATGATCACAATGTGAAAAGTATTATACAAAGTTTTAAAAGTGTTCGACCAGACGTGCGAATAATAACATACGGGCAGGATCAGACAAATACTATTCAAATAGTAAATTTTCATGAAGAAAACTGGGAAAGTAGTTTTGAGATCATTCAAAATGGCCATAACTTAGGAGAATTTAAGCTGCGCGTTCCAGGGTTTCATAATGCAAAGAACGCGCTCTCAGTAGCGGGGATTTTGCTTGATTTAGGTTTTAAAACGCATGATGTGCAGGAAGCGCTATGGGAGTATAAGGGAGGCAAACGGAGGCAAGAATATATTGGGGTAACAAAGAATGGGGCAATTGTGATAGATGATTATGCACACCATCCTGATGAAATAGATAAAACATTGCAGGCAGTAAAAAACGCGTACAAAAAAAGAAAAATAGTTTGCGTTTTTCAACCCCATACGCTTTCAAGAACTAAATCGCTTTGGCAAGACTTTGCAAGTGCCTTTACATCAGCCAACGAAGTTTTATTTTTACCTATCTTTACATCAAAAAGAGAAGGGGAGGCAGATTATAGTGATTTATATAGTTCCATACAAACATTAATGAAGGAAAAAGGGAGTAATGCAGTATTTTTTGAGGATACAAGAAGTCATGAAGATAAGGATTTTCCACCGTTTTTTTATGAGAAAAACCGTGTTTTTGTGGTAAAATACATACATTCCCATTTTGACTCACCCCAGTGGGTTGTTGTGACGTTAGGTGCGGGTGATTTGTATAGAATTGCTTACGACCTAGTACAAAAATAACAATATGAAGAAGTACATTATAAATGGAGGAAGAAAATTAAGTGGTGAAGTTACTATTTCAGGTGCAAAAAATATTGCCCTTAAGGCGATTGTTGCAGCATGTCTAACTCAGGAAAAAGTTGTAATACGAAATATTCCTAAAATTTCTGATGTGTATAACATGTTGGATCTTGTAAAAAGTATAGGGGGAGTAGTGACTATAGATGATCATACGGTTACAATTGAGGCGGGAAAGTTAAGTACATTCACAATTCCTCTGGAGGCTGGAGCAAAGACCAGAACATCAACCTTGTTTCTGGCACCCCTTTTAGCAAGAGCAAAAGAAGCAATTATCCCAAATCCTGGCGGATGTAGAATAGGCGCGCGTCCTATAGACAGAATTGTTGATGGTCTTGAAAAGATGAATGTTGAGATTCTTTATAATTCGGAAGATGGATATTTTCATGCAAAAACACAGGGACTGAAAGGAACCATATACCGTTTTTCAAAAAACTCACACACAGGAACTGAGACTATGATTTTAACTGCAGTTTTGGCTGATGGGAAAACAGTCATACAAAATGCTGCATTAGAACCTGAAGTGGACAGTCTCATTGAACTATTGAATATGATGGGTGCAAGAGTTACAAGAAAAGAGGGGAAAGAAATTGAAATCATTGGAGTCAGTGAGCTTCATGGAGCTGAATATACCTTGCCCCAGGACAGGAATGAAGTCGCAACATTTGCCATAGCGAGTATACTTACGGGCGGAGATATTTTTATTCAAGATGTAGACTTGAAATCTCTTGACGCATTTATCAATGAGTGTAAAAAGGCCGGGGTAAGCGTTGAAGTACGCGGGTCTGATATCCGATTTTATAGAACGGGAGATATTCTACCTACAAATATCACAACGAATCCCCATCCTGGATTTATGACTGATTGGCAGGGTGTATGGGCACTTTTAATGACCCAGGCAAATGGCACATCATATATCCATGAGACTGTATATGAGAACAGATTTGGATACATGAAAGAACTCAATAAAATGGGTGCGGAAATTTCTTTTGTAAATCCGGACATGGGGAATTATGATGAAATATATAATTTTAATTATGATCCGAAACAGGAATATCATCAAAAGATTGAAATAAAAGGACCTACAGCGCTTCATAATGCTGTCTTATCAATGTCTGATTTACGTGCGGGTGCTACTCTTGTTTTAGCCTCTCTTATTGCAAGTGGTACAAGCGTTATTTATGGAATTGAACAGGTTCAAAGAGGATATGAGAAATTTGATGAACGATTGAAGATGTTAGGTGCAGATATAGAGTGTAAGGAGGAAAAATAATGTTAGCAGTATTGCTTGCAGCAGGGGAATCATCCAGATTTTATCCGTATAATGATTTGGGGCACAAAAGCCTTGTTACTCTTTGTGGGAAAAAACTGATTGTTCACACGCTGGATTCCTTACGAGAATCAAATATTAAAAATGTGATTATAGTTGAGAATAAAAATAGGTCGGTGTCAAAAAGTCTTTCAGTCTCAGATACAAAGGGTCTCAGTGTAAAATTTATTGTTCAGGATTCGCCAGCAGGGATGGGGGAGGCTGTGCTTCTTTGTAAGCCGTACATAAAAGAAACTTTTTTTCTTTTAAATGCGTATCATTTTGAATTTTCTGAAGTAGCAAAAGAACTATTAAAGATCAGCAAGAAAGGTTATCTTGCGCTTTTAACCAAAGAAGAAAAAAACGCGAAAGAATTTGGATCAGTTGAATTAAAAAATGGAAAGATGGTTATTTCAGAGAAAAAAAATAGTGAAGCAAAAGATAGAATTGTAGGAATATATTGTCTTCCTGTGGCGTTTCTTGACGTGCTGGAAAAAGAAAAAAAAGATCATTATAGCTTTGAAAGTGCTCTTACCTCTTTCTCACAAACAAACAGGATAGAGCTTGTGCAAACAAAAAAGGAGACGCTTTCATTAAAATATCCTTGGGATATTTTAAGCATAAAAGACTATATGCTTGAGCGATTAAAAAAACATAAAGGGAAGGGTGTTACTATTTCAAAACGAGCTGTATTACACGGTGAGGTATATATTGACGATGGTGCAACCATTATGGATGGTGCTGTCATAACTGGGCCATGTTATATTGGGAAAAATGCATATATAGGAACAAATTCCATACTAAGAGGGGGAAGTCTTATTGAGGAGAAAGTGGTGGTAGGCGCAGGGTTAGAAGTAAAAAACAGTGTTCTTATGAAGGGAGTAAAAACACATTCAGGGTTTATTGGAGATTCTTTAGTTGGGGAAAACACTAAAGTTGCCGCGGGGTATAACAGTGCAAATGTAAGATTGGATAAGGAAAATGTGAAAGTGAAGGTAAAAGGTGAATATGTAAGTACTGGTCGTAAGTATTTTGGGGCAATTATAGGTTCAGGAGTATCATTTGGAATACGAGTCGGCACAATGCCGGGAGTAGTAATTGGGAACAATGATTTAATTGGACCTGGAACAACAGTTATGCAGAATTTGGAAGACAATATTACGTATTACACGGAAATAAAAGGAGTTATTACAAAGCGTTAGAGATTTGTAATTTTTTTCCACAAAAATGGGGCATTTTGGGGCAAGTACCACTCAGAATTATGTGCCCCGTATTTAAAAAACGCAATATCTGTTTTCCCTCCAAAGTCTTGTACTTGACTAATATCATCATCAAAGTGTTTCATTGAGGGAAAAGTCCATAAAGGGGGTTCAGACCATGCACCCAGAGCTATAATAAACTGTATATTTTTATCAATTCTTTCTATTTCTGAAATGGAACGGCTCGCAACTGTTGCAACAAAATCAGGATAATAATCTTCTACGTTTGTGTAGGCATTTATCATGACAATATCTGCTACGTTTTTTCCAAATGGATTTCCTTGCCTAAAAAAATCGTTTGTGTAGTCATAAAAAAACCAACCGTTCATACGAATAAGTATAGGATGGTTAGGGTCGGTATTTTTTACATCTCTATATGAGTTTTGGAGTTGCGAAAGCGTAAGGTAGTACTTCCTGTCTGCATTTGGTAGCACAGATCCCGCTTCATTTGAGGTGTCCCATGCGTATAATGCAGGATGGTTTTTATACAAGTTTACAAAATGTATTACTTTTTCTTTTTGCCATTGTGGCATTTGATCTTTGGGATATGTTTCAGTGTTGCACTCATATCCCCATTCAGCTTCTCCTGCGCCTGCAGGAAGAATAACTTTTAAATTATGTTGATGCGCTCGATCTAAAAATGAACGCACATCTTCTTCTGATTCGCAAATGTCAAAATTTCCTTCAATAACGTCTATTTTTGCATTTTGTAAAACAGCAAAGTCGTTATCTGTTAAGCCAAAATCATCCATGTATGCTTCACCTACATCCTTCAAAATTTTTCTTTGAGTGCGTTCTCCTATTTTCTGAATTGGGGTTATACTGCTTTTTTGTGTATTGCTCCTTGTCATGCCAGTTGAGATTTTTGAAACAAACTGTAATGGTTGGTTGAGGAAGATAATGATGAATGAAGCCAAAATTGAAAAAAAGAGTATTGGCTTTATCATGTTGTGCGGTACACTACTGCTTGTTAAACGTTACGGAATCTATAAGAACATTTCCTGTAGAGGTTGCTGTAGTATAGAACTGAACCCTTATTTTTTTAACTGATGTGTTTGTTGGGATATAGCTAAATTGTTTAATTCCTGTGAAGGAAGTATTTATCATGCCTTTCCACTGTCCGGAAATCCAATTATCCGCTGCATCGTATTCATCTATGTAAAATCCAAATTCTCCTGTTAGATTAGTTGTTTTAACGTATGATGACCAAACATACTGGAACGTAGCATCAATAGGAGTTAGAGCAGAAAAGAAATGCGCTCTTAAGTTATTTATGTTTATGGTAATGCTATTTGCACCGTCATTTCCTTCTGATCCAGTATTTACTATCCAAGAGGTCGAATCAGATGTCCACGCTGTTGGCAGGTTTCCTGAAACGCTTTCAAAAGATGAGTTACTAAGAATATTTGCGCCAGGTGTAGGCGTAACAGTAGGTGTTGCGGTTGGTGTTGCAGTTGGAGTAACTGTAGGTGTAACGCTAGGCGTAATTGTTGGAGCCACAGTAGGAGTAGCTGTAGGTGTAACAGATGGGCTAATGGTTGGTGTTGCAGTTGGAGTAACTGTAGGTGTAGGCTGCGAATTATCAAGTAATGAAACTGAGTCAAGTGTTGTATCCCCAGTGCTGTTTGGAACGAGGTAATATTGAAGTCTTATTTTGTTTACAAGTGCACCTGTTGGCGTGTACACAAAAGTCTTTAAGCCATCAAAAATCGTATTTATCATGCCTTTCCACTGTCCGGATATCCAATTTCCAGCGGTATCGTATTCATCTATGTAAAATCCAAATTCTCCTGTTAGATTAGCAGTTTTAAGATATTGTGACCATGAGTATTGTGTTGTTGTAGATGGTATTGCTATCAAGTCGGAAAATAGATGGCTATAATTTGCGCTTCCTGATACTTTTGCGCTATTTGTTGCGTCATTTCCCTCCGAAAGTGAATTTATTACCCAATTTGCGGTGTCGTGAGTCCAATTAGATGCGAAAGCACCTGTTGTTTGTTCAAAACTATTATTTGCCACAAGATTTAGGTTTGGCGTAGGAGTGGGAGTTACGCTTGGGGTTATAGTAGGTGTAACAGTTGGGGTAACGCTTGGCGTCGCGGTAGGTGTAACGGTAGGTACAAGTGTTGGTGTTGCTGATGGTGTAGCCGCAAGATCATGGAGGGATATGTTATCAACGTATGCATTTCCAGTAGCTCCTGCAGTAAAGTATGTTTGTATTCCAATCTTTGAGACTAGTGAAGAGGTCGTTTCATAAAACTTTGTAAAGAAGCCGATCGTGTTATTCGCAACCAATCCAAGCCACTGTCCGGAAATCCAATTATCCGCTGCATCGTATTCATCTATATAGAATCCAAGCTCACCAGTTGTAACACCTGTTGTTGAGTAAAACGCCTCCAGTAAATAGTCTGCTCCAGGAATAACGCTTATTAAACCTGAGAATAAATGTGTTGCAGTTGCACCACCTGTAAGTTTTGCTGAATTACTAGAATCTTGAGCTGCGCCATTGTTATTTGTATCAAGTGTTGTTTGAGTGTTACCCGCTGTCCAATTAGTGAGTCCATTTGAAAAGTCTGAATTGGTGACTATATTTACACCGGGTGCTTTAATCCCGTCTCTAATACTTACAACTGGAATTTGTTTTTCATTAATATAGTCAGCGATTGCCGTTAAATCTGTTGAAGTAGTTGTATATTCATAGTTTGGGTCTAATTGTGGCGCAACATGATGGAAAACAAGAATAAGCCATTGTTTATTTGTTATTGCGGAATCAATATATGCCTTAACCTGGGCAATAGTTGTTGCAGAATTTATATCTTGAACCTGTAAGATTGCTTTATTTGAAGGCACTGAGTTATATGCAATGTCTGCAAATCCTCTATGCGAATCAAATAATTTAAGAGCTTCTGTTAGTACGATATTGTCATATGCTCCAAAGGGTGTTGCAAGATTACTCACTGAAAGTCCATGTGCCTCAAGCTCTTCTTTTGAGGTAGTGAACTCAGAAATAATTTGAGTTTGAGTTAAGAGGGGTAGCTCAGGATGAGTGGCTGTGTGATTGCCCACTTCCCAGCCATATACATTTTGAAGATTTTGCAACTGTGCCCAGGACATAGAAGGAAGCCCGTCATCTGTTAGACCACTATTTATATATCCTGAAGTAGCATAAATAACACCTTTTATGTTCCTGGATGAGAGTATTGGCAACGCCTCTGTATAGGTAGATAGAAATCCGTCATCAAAGGTTAAGGACACCTGTGCCCTTTGGTATACCGCAGGGTCAACTGCAGCGTAGGTATTTCCCACAAACAATAATTGAGCAACTATTGTTACAAGCACTAGGTATGTAAGTATTTTTTTTGTTATATTAAACATTGCATTCTCCTTCTGAAATAGATATAAGTTTTGCTTTTACGACAAATCGCTGTTCAGAGAAAGCACCAGCACAAGTAATTAAGGTAAGGGTAGGCTTTTCTGTGGGATAAAATGCTTCAACGTTTGCGGGATCACTCACGCCAACTGATGTCACCTTATAGACCGCTGTATGTTCTGCTGTTTTTACAACTATCTCCTCTCCTGTTGAGAGTTTTTTAATGTTTGTAAAGCCATTTTCCTTATCGTGCGCGAATATTCCCACATTTCCTTTAATCCGGGATACTGTATTTGTTTCTTTAGCGTAGTTTGCAACTCCTTCATTTACTTTCCATGTACCATTTTGAAGCGCAACTGTTGTAACCGGTAAGTTTATTCCTGCTTTTTTTATCAAAATCTGTTGAGGTATATAATCGTCTTTGTTTGTGCATGTTGTAAGTTTTGCATAGGAGACTGCAGCCGGTTGTGGATGTTCTGGCAATAAATTAGCTGCCGCGATAGAAGTTACTCCAGATAATTGGAGAATACTTGCGGTTATAACCACGAATAACCCTATCCCTAAGGGAAGTTTTTCCTGTGTTCGTTTTGTATTAAATTTAAGCTTATTCATGTTTACCTTTGTCTGTTTGAATTTATGAGAAATCTAGTTATTGATCCCATTAAAACTATCAAGCTTACAAAACTGACCGTAAAAAGTGCCCCAACTAATATTGGGTCTGCATTATTAGCCAATAATATTCCTCCTGCTGTTGTTGCAGGTAATGATGTTGCTGCTCCTAATACGCTTCCGCGTCCATAATCTGTCATAATATATAGCTCCTTTCTTTTATGCTCTTGTACCCCACGATAGTGTGTACCCGATTTTTTGAAATGCTCTGTGTCCTGCTTGTTCTGCTGCGATGAGCTTAGGTGAATATTTGATTGCAAATCTAGACAACGTGTTGAAAATGAAAAACATATAAGAACCAATTAATATTGCAGATAAGATGTTGGAATATATAAATTCAGGAATGATAAGAGCCTTTACTATCCAATCCCATTTGTCACGTTCTTTGAAAGAAAGCAAGGAAATTAAGTTAAAAGAGTAGGAAAGTATAAAATGTAAGAGCGCAATTACGAAAATACCAAATACTAATGCCGGCGGTGTTTCGTGATTTCTTACTACCACAAGAGACAGAAGCACAACTAGTAGTAAAGATAAGAATAGTGTGTGCCCAATAATATCTTGAAGTACGTGAGCATAGTCTTTCCAGAAATCCTTAACCACAATAATCCCGCCATAGCTCCATCTTACTCTCTGCTTCCATAGTTCAGGTAGAGTTTCAGGAACATTTGTCCATGCATGAGCACTAGGTGCAATAGCTGTTTTCCATCCAGCCTTTTTAATTCTTACCGTAATGTCATAATCTTCAATTAGTTTATCAACGTTGTATCCCTTTACGTCTAAAAGCGCGCTATATCTAAATGCTGAAAGCATCCCCTGCATAACAAGTGGTCCTGAAAGAAATCCAGTATCGCTTATTTTTGTGATATTAAATCCGTGGTACTCAAGGCTTTGTAGTCTTGTTAATAAATTTTTCTTTCTGTTTTTAACCCACGCATTTGATACGACCGCACCTATTTTTGCATCTTGAAAAAGTACGTCAACTAATATCTGAATGGTATTGTGATTTATTGTAACGTCGTCATCAAATGTCAGGACAACATCTGGTTTACTTTTCTGTTTTGAAATATGGGTGAGTGCAAAATTTAACGCTTGCGCTTTTAAATGCGTCTTGTCGGTTCTTAGTAAAACTATTTTTTTGTTTTTTTGCGTAAGTGCTTTTATTTTTTCAAGGATGGTTGTGCTTTGTAGCGCGTTTTTTGGAGTATTGTCATCAACAACAATTATCTGTATGTTCTTGTCCCATGTAGATATATTATTTATAAGCCTATAAGTTATATATTTAGGTTTAAATGTGGGGATAATTACCGTTATACGTTTCTTATGTGAAACATGCGTAAGCATTTTTTTTATACCCTTCTTTGGGACAAAAAATGCAAAAAACTCTCGTGCAAATTTTCTTGATTTTACAATAATTTCTTGAGACATAAATCTGGATTTTACACTATGAGATTATAAATGTCTAGTACCAATACCAGATAATAAAAGTAAGACCTGAACAGACTAAGGTATTTAATAAAAATTTTCGTAAAAGATGCTAAGCTTCAAAGGAAATTAAAAGATAGGTTGAAAGTAAATGTTAAAAGCCCTATAATTCAATCTATTGAATACATTTGTTATAGTATTTAAATTTTTATGGATAAAATTTTTGGTCTAGCAATTCTTTCTTTTACGATTACTGCAATATTACTTGTCCCATTCATAGATTTTCTTTACAAGATAAAGCTCCAGAGAAAACACTTTAAATCAAGGGACATGTTTAATAAGCGGACACCAATCTTTGATAAATTCTCCCGAGGAAAAGTAGGAACTCCTTTTGGAGGGGGAATATTAATTATCATTGTTGTAACGGTTATATCATTGTGGACCTATGGAATTTTTTCAGTTGAAGTAAAGTTTTGGGAATTATTTGTATTGTTATTTGCCTTTATAGGATTCGGTGCCCTTGGTTTTTATGATGACTTAAGAAAAATATTAAATCGTGGGACTGACGGATTTTTTGGATTGTCTTTTAAATATAAATTCCTATTACAGTGGGTGCTTGCACTTATTATTGGCGCTATATTCTACTATCAGCTAGGTTACTCGTTTATTTATTTGCATTGGCTAGGTAAAGTATCATTGGGGCTTTTATTTATTCCATTTGCGGCATTTGTTATTGTATCTTTTGTAAATGCTTTCAACATAACTGATGGGTTAGATGGTCTTGCATCAGGAGTATTTCTTATAGCACTTATTGCATTTCTTACAATTTCACACGCGCTCCTTGATTTATCCCTAGGTCTTTTTATCTCAATTCTTATAGGTGCAATAGCAGCATTTTTATATTTTAATATTTTCCCTGCACGGTTATGGCTAGGAGATGTGGGATCGCTTTCGTTGGGTGCTGCCCTTGCTGTTATTGGTTTATTAACCGGGAAAACTGCGGCAATTGGAATTATTGGAGGAGTATTTGTCGTAGAGGTTGCCTCAAGTCTCATACAAATATTGGGTAAAAGAATATTGGGAAGAAAATTATTGCCAGTAGCCCCTCTCCATTTATATTTTATGGAAAAAGGGTGGGGTGAGCCAAAGACTGTAATGCGTGCATGGTTGTTTGCGATCATCTTTGCAGTAATTGGTCTTTATATTGCCTTTATTGCATAACACTTCTATTTACAGTCATAACTTTTAAGCGGTATACTTTACTTGCATGAAAAATCCACTGGGAATTGCATTATTTTTAGTGACTTTAGTACTTTCTCTCATAGGAATATTTATCTTATATGAAAGCTCATCCTATACTGCACTGCTTAATATAGGTGATAAATATTACTTTGTAAAAAATCAAAGCATGTGGTTAGTCTTGGGTGTTACATTGTGTTTTGTATTGGCCAAAATAAACTACAAACTTTATAAGAATCTAGCTTTGCCATTTTTAATAATTACGTTTGGTTTATTGATTGCGGTTTTTCTTCCAGGAATTGGACTTTCCTTAAAGGGCGCTCACAGGTGGATAAATTTGGGATTTACTGTTATACAACCGTCAGAACTATTAAAAATTACGCTTACCCTCTATCTTGCGGCATGGTTTTCAGTAAAGGAGAAAGGACGACTGCTTGCGTTTTTACTGTTATTAGGCGCATGTGTGTTTCTAGTTATCGCTGAACCTGATTTGGGCACTACTACTATTATCACAGCAACAGCAATACTGGTCTATTTTTTCCAAGGTGCAAAAATAAAAGAGATTGTCGCAATTCTTGTATTATTTTTAGTAGCAGTATTTTTTCTTATAAAATTTGAGCCGTACCGAGCAGCACGTTTTGCGGAGTACATGAATTTTAACACGAAGGATTTCTCTACAACCTCATACCATGTCAAACAAATACTGATTGCGTTAGGTTCAGGAGGCGTAAGTGGTGTAGGATTTGGTAAGTCTGTACAGAAATATGCGTATCTTCCGGAAAACACGACAGATTCAATTTTTGCAATTTACTCTGAGGAGGCAGGATTTATTGGGTCGTTTTTCTTAATCTCACTATTTTTTATACAGCTTGTGATAGGATATGGAATTGCCATACGCACATCAGATGTTTTTGGAAGAATACTTGCCTTCGGAATTATAACGTTTATGGGTGTGCAGACTATATTAAATCTTGCCTCGCAGGTGGTGTTGTTCCCCTTAACCGGTGTTCCTTTACCTTTTATCTCTTATGGTGGATCCTCAATGGTTATAAATTTTATGTCTATAGGCATTATACTAAGTATTGCAAAGTCTGATGCAGGAGTTCTTATAAAACGTGGGAAAAAAGTCTAAAATTATTTTAACTGGTGGACACTTGGCTCCACTTTTGGCAGTGTATGAGGTGCTTTCAAAGAAAGCTTCGTGTGTTGTAGTGGGAAGAAGACACACATTTGAAGCTGACAAGACTGAAAGTCTCGAGTACACATTATTTAAAAAAGAAAATATCCCTTTTTATAATTTACCTGCGGCTCGTCTTCAAAGAAAATTCACTAAGCACACCATACCCTCACTTTTTAGATCTCCAAGTGCATTTATTCGGGCAAGGAGCGTATTAAGTCATGAGAGGCCGGATGTGATTTTAACTTTTGGAGGATATATTGGACTTCCGGTTGCGTTGGCAGCGTATGTGAAGGGTATTCCTATTGTTCTTCATGAACAAACATTGCGCGCTGGGCTTACAAACAGAACAATTGGTAAAATTGCTACTAAAATTTGTATTTCCTACCCCACGTCTGCCCGCTTTTTTCCATCAGAAAAAACTGTTGTAACCGGAAATCCAGTGCGTCCAGAAGTTTTCACAATTTATGACTCTCTAAAGCTCCCTGCGGGGTTACCTGTATTGTATGTAACAGGAGGAAGTGCTGGAGCACACGCACTCAATACTATTATTGAGTATATTCTTCCCAATCTTTTGCGAAATTTTGTTGTAATCCATCAAACTGGCGATGCCCAGGAGTTTAAAGATTACGAACGGCTAACAAAATTGAAAGAAAATCTCCCAGAAGATTTAAGGGACAGATACGTGTTAAAGAAGTTTATATTGCCTAAGGAAATAGGATGGGTTTATAAACAGGCAGACGTGATACTATCCCGGTCAGGAGCAAATACTGTTGCTGAGTTGATCGCGCTTCATAAGAAGGCATTATTAATACCTCTCCCCTTTGGTCAGCAGGAGGAACAGTTGGAGAACGCAAAATATTACGAGAGTACGAATCTGGGTGAATATATCTTACAAAAAAACGTAAACTTAAACACAATTATTAAAAAACTTCTTTCAATACGAGAATCAAAAATTCCTCCTATGCCTCCCTTTAAAAACGATGCAGCAGAAAAAATTGCACAGGAAGTGTTTTCAGTACTTGTAAAATGAAATTAAAATTAATCAACAGACAGAAAAGAAACCTATCTCAGTCTGCTAGAAAAATAGGAGATAAAAAAAGAAATGATATTCTGTTTCTGTTGTTTTTTATAGGAATTACTTTTTTTTCGGCATCAATTCTTTTATATATATTTCAAGACACTATTCCAAAAATTAAGCTGCCTTCAAGTACAACCGTCATGAATCCTCGGCCAGCTGAGGTAGAAGATTCAATTCCTACAGTGCTTAATTCTGAGGGAGTAGTCTTTGAGAAGGTCTACTATGCGACTGAATCTCCAACAATTGTTGTGCGCCTGCCGGATAATGTGTATGCATACCTTTTAACGAATGCAGATTCAGTGTCTCAGGTGAGGCTATTGAAAAATATTTTATTAAGACTTCAAATTGAGAATAAGAACAAAAAGTTAAAATACGTGGACTTACGGTTTGAAAAACCTATTATCAAGTTTTAATTGAAGCATCTAAGGTGCTTGTAAAACCTGTGTATTTGTACTATAACAAGTATATATTCATACCTTTCGTATGAACTGAATACAAAATTTATGGCAACCAAATGGATATGTAATTTGGTTTCTACTGTGTATTCATGTATGTAATATTGTATACTTAATTGTACCGTTTATTTCGCAAGCGCAGTACTCTATGCGCAAGAAAAAGTAAGATACTCTGCGGCACGAGCCCGGGGAGCTTCAGTTACATGTACGGTAAAGTGAGTAGGTGTTTTAAAAATTAAAAAATATGGCTGATTCACAAATTGTTGTAGGCGTTGATATAGGCTCTTCAAAAATTGCTACATTAATTGGAAAAATAGAAGAGGAAACCATAAATATTCTTGGAGTTTCTGAACTTCCCTCTAAAGGAATCAGGAAAGGGCAAATTGTAGATATTGAGGAAGCTGCTTCTTCAATAAATGCTTCACTGGATGCAGCAGAGCGAATGGCAGGATATTCAGTAGGGCGGGTTTTTGTGTCTGTTTCAGGAATTCACATAGAATCGCAGAACTCAAAGGGTATTGTGGCTATTGCTTCTCCTCAGGGTGAGATAGCTGATTCTGATGTGGGGCGCGTATTGGAGGCTGCAGGTGCCGTATCGTTACCTTCTACTGCTACCATAATTCACGTGTTACCAAAAACCTTTACGGTGGATGGAGAGAGTGGAATAAAAGATCCAATAGGCATGACAGGTGTGCGATTAGAAGTTGATACCCACATAATAACGGCTAATACTACTTCTGTCAGAAATATTGATCGCGTGTTTGAGCAGGAGGCTGGAGTGGGTATTAACGCGCTTGTTTTTTCAGGTTTAGCCTCATCATTGGCAGTGTTAACTGAGACTGAAAAGGAGTTAGGGGTAGTACTGGTAGATATTGGGGCAGGAATTACAAATATTTGTGTATTTGTGGATGGAGCACTTGCATATTCTTCTGTTATACCAATTGGCGCACGTCACATAACAAACGATTTAGCAATTGGGCTTCGGATTTCACTTGAGTCTGCTGAGAAAATTAAGCTTTATCTTTCACAAAAATATGGCAAAAAGTCACAGGGTGGGGATGAGGAGACAGGGGATGAGATAGATCTGTCCGAGTTGAGGCTATCGGAGGAGCTGAAGAAGGTTTCCAAGAAAACGCTCATAGACGGCATTATCAGACCAAGATTAAATGAATTGTTTACCATGATAGGGATTGAGTTGAAGAAATCAGGTTTTGCTACACAAACCCCTGCGGGACTTGTTATTACTGGTGGAGGAGCAAGAACAATTGGCGCACAAGAATCAGCTAAAAGAATGCTTTCCATGCCTGTGAGAGTTGGAGTTCCTACTCACCTAACAGGACTTATAGATGATGTAGAGAATCCATCATTTTCAACTGCAATTGGGCTATTAACATTTGGACGTAATTTTACTGTTGCGGAATCTTCTGGTATGTTAGAGGGAATTTTTTCCATGATTCCTGGGAAAAAAACAGCAGACCTATCCGGAAAGTTTAAAAAACTACTCAAGAATTTCATTCCTTAGCCTCATTTCCCTATATATAAAATTGTCTTAAAATATCGAAATTTACTTGAACTAACTTCTTGCAATACCCTATTTCCTGTGCTAGTATGAGTATGCTTCATGTACCGGGTAATAGTATGTTTTAGACCAAAAATGTAATCATTTTTTGGGCGCAAGCATAGCTACCTTAGAGTTATAATTACATTGTAGATTAAAATAAATAGTTATGTTCATCAGACCACAAACAGCTTCATTTGCAAAAATTAGAGTAATAGGTATAGGTGGAGGTGGCGGAAATGTTGTCAATTCCATGATTCGTGAATCCCAGATAAAAGGGGTAGACTTTATTGCTATAAATACAGATGGTCAGGCACTTCTTAACTCACAAGCATCAGCAAAAATTCAGATAGGGGAGAACTTAACGAAAGGATTAGGGTCAGGAGGAAATCCTGAAATCGGTGAAAAATCTGCTCTTGAGTCCCGCGATAAAGTAAAAGAGTTATTGGAGGGAACGGATATGGTGTTTATCACAGCAGGTATGGGAGGCGGAACAGGAACCGGGGCTGCCCCAGTTATTGCTGAAGTTGCAAAAGAGGTAGGAGCTTTAACTGTTGCGGTAGTGACTAAGCCGTTTACGTTTGAGGGTACCAGGCGAGCTGTTGCAGCAGATGAGGGGATAGAACAGCTAAAGGATAAAGTAGACACACTTATTGTAATCCCCAACCAGAGAATCTTAGAAGTAGTAGATAAAAAGCTTTCTCTTTTGGAGGCGTTTAAAATTGCTGATTCCGTTCTGAATCATGGCGTGCAGGGAATTTCAGATTTGATAACTATTCCTGGATTGGTGAATGTAGACTTTGCTGATGTGAAGTCTATCATGAGTGATGCAGGATCAGCACTTATGGGAATAGGGATAGGAGTTGGAGAGAATAGAGCTCAGCATGCGGCACGTCAGGCTATCTCATCTCCGCTTTTGGAGGTATCCATGGAAGGAGCACGCGGAGTACTCTTTAACATTATAGGTGGACTTGATATAACCATGTCTGAAGTTGACGAGGCTTCAAAGATCATAACGGCAGCAGCTGATCCGGATGCGAATATTATATTTGGTGCTACAATTGATGAAACTATGCATGATCAGATAAAGATTACGGTTATTGCAACAGGATTTGATGAGTCCAGACGAAGGCTTAGAGAGTTTGCACAATCATCAGGAGTTCCATTTCAAGCACCTTCATATGAGGAAAAAAAGCAGGAGCAGGTAACCGTAACGTCTTCGCAAAGCACACAGCAAGAAGTAGCTCAAGAGAAGAAGAAAGAGGAAGAAGGAGAGGACTTTTTTGACATCCCCGCCTTCCTAAGACAGAGGAATTAAAAATGAGGAGAGAAAGATTAATATCAAGTTTGCCTGTAAATCTTGCTACCAGAATTGACGCAGGGTTAACATTGGGTAGAGTTATCAAGGAGTCAAGAAATAACCCAAATGTTAAAGGAGTAGAAATACACATAGGAGAAGTTGAAAACCTCGTGCATCTTGCAATAAAAGGACAAGGAAACATGTGTGATGTTTCTAAAGCAGCTCTTGTTCAAAATGAGGGATCTGACGAAATTACTAATAAATACGGAGAATCGAATCTAATTGTTTCTCATTCCACTGACTTGTCAAGCAGTCGGGAGTTATCTGATATAGGTCCTTACAAAGACACCTCCGGTAGCGATTTATTTGGTAATCAAATTGTCGGTGTTTGGAAACCTCGTAGATAAAACCCCGCCTTCCTAAGACAACGAAACTAACTTTTGCCTATCTTTTTTAAAACTTCTCCCATTTTTTTTCCAAAGTCGCTGGAGTTGACGATATAATCATGAAACATTTGTTTGAATTCAGTTAATACTTTATCTCTGTCATTTGGTTGAGAGTTAGCTATGGTTACAGCTAACTGATATAACAGAATTGGGGAGATATCAAGCCACTTACCGTTAATTCTAAGGAAGATTAAGATGGTCATTACAGCAATTCTTTTGTTCCCATTTGCGAAAGGGTGATTTTTTATCAATGAATAAAACAAAGCTGCAGTTAGGTCAACTAATGTTGGATTATCTGTATTATGAAATGTATTTTTAGGAGAAGCCAAGGATGATTCTAGCAAGGGAATATCCCGTGTTGAATAGTCAGGAATTGGCTCGCCGAACGACATAAGTTCTCTAGCGAGGTTGAAGCAGATAAACTCAAAATCTTCTACGTTTAACCACTTAGGCTGCAGCAAGTCTTCGGAATGTTTCCTCATATTGTTTTACACCTTTGCTTACTGCCTTTTTAATTATTTTAGCTTTCTTAGGGTTATTTTTTTCGTATTTTTTGATTTGAGAATTTGTCATGAATTTATTATAACACAATAGTTATATTACACAGCAATTATATGTTGCGCGACATGAAGGTTTATGGACGCTCATTGAATCTTTGAGTAATGATTGTATGGTCTGCTCTTAAAAGAGATAAAACATAGCATTTAGTTTTTTTGTTCTTAGCTGTAAAAGTTATGATTTCTCTTTCAACTTCTTGAAAGAAAGGCCAGTGAAATCCCTTTGCATCAGCTGTAAGTATGAGTGAACCAGTTAAAATAGCAGTAGCACAAATAAACTTGTCCCCATGATCTATAGAGTTCACATCTACATTTTCTAATTTCATGATGTTGTCAAGTTGAGCAGCAGCTACTAAAACTTCTACGGATAAAAAGTAACGAAAGTAAGGGTTTAATAGTTCTAGCATTCTTTTTTCCTTATCTTGTTTGTTGCCCCTCAAGAGTTCAAGTCCGTGTTGAAAGGGGATGGTGGAAAATACTTTCTCAATTAAAAACTGATACAGGGAAGGGCTTTAAAGAGCTTATAGAGGATGCTTTAGTTAACACCTATTGCATAGGAAAAAATGGAAAACCTGAAAAAGTTTCAAATCACCAGCGACAAGCGAAAAATACTGTTCTCGCGAGGAACTGAAACATAGAGTAGCTTGTGGTTTGAGAGTAGGGATTAGGTTTTCTTAATCTCTACAAATTAGGCCTTATAGCTTTGTCATCAAGACGTATTTGAGGTATACTACGGGAGTGAAAAACGAAGCCTCGACATATTTTTTCATTGGTAGAATTTCTGACTTTTCTGCCGAGTATCAAGTGCAAAATAAATTTATCGATGGCAATTACGTGTTTGAGTTATTTATGAGTGGTATTTCTATATGGGGGAAATCAGATAAACCCTTTGAAGAAGTCCGCTCTGAAATTATACAAATGCTAGACACAATCTTTGGTTTATTTACTCTTTCTACAAATAAACCTCTTATTTATACACTTGAGCACTGGGTGGAGACAAAGGAAAATGTTGCTACGAAAAATATAATTGGTTGGTTCAAGCCTACTAATAACCCCGTTAGAGTTCGTTCAATGAGAAGCCCTATTAACACAGCTTGGAAAAATTCTGTTAAGTACTGTAGAAAGGTATTGAGCTCTAACCCAAACTATAGCCTTGCATTACAGGACTATCATAAGTCAATTATAGATACGGGTGATGAGGCTTTCTTTTATGCGTATAGAGCTGTAGAAGATATTTGCAGGGCTGTATCTGGAATGGACGATACAAAAGAGAGTGCATGGGATAAAATGCATAAGGATTTAGGAACTACTAAGGAGCAGTTAGACTCATTATTGAAGGTTGCTGAAGAAATAAGGCATGGTAAGAAAAATACGCAAAAAATTAAAGATGCAAGAACAAAAAGAGCAGAGTTATTAGGTGCCTCAAAGCAGATAGTTGAAATTGCTTTTAATAAACATATATTTATGTAGTTTTTAGTACTTCATTTGTTTCAAGGTGATGTTGTCTTTTCAAGAGAGTGGAATAAGAGCTATAAGATTGATTAACTCCACAACGAATAAGATATGTCTCTAAATTTAATCTTTATATCCGGTTTTTCATCCGCCCAGGCTTTAAGATAAACCCTTCTTCTGAAGGATGGGTCTATTCGTTGTGCAAAAATTACTTCGTTTTGGAGTTTTACTTGCATAAAGTTGTCTTTGTTGATAGTGACATGAAACGTTCTTAATCCAGGGTTATCTGACTTAACAGAGCTAAAATCGGGGTTTCCAAGGTCAAAATTGTCATAGTACTTCCATACAGGTAGCAAGTTTCCTTTCTTTTCATATTCGCTTCCAGTGTGAATTGTTATGCCTTTTTTTGCGTCTACAATTTCATTAGCTCTTAATCTTTCATTTCCGATTACAAATCCTGCTCGTCAAAACTCAGGTTGCCCTTTTAATGTGATAGAAAAAGTTAAAGATTTTATATAACGACCCTTCAAGTCTAAAGACAACACGTCTTGTTTCTGTGGCCATTCTTCACGTTCTCTACAATGAGCTATCCAGTTTTCAGGAGACATTTTACTCAAATAGCCTTTTATTGTTTCCCATGCCTGATTTAGTAAATCTGATATCTGTTTACCGAAAACAACTTTTATAAAAAAAACAATTATTAGTAACGAGATTACATGGACATAAATGTTTATTGCTGGAATTTCTATTGACTGAAGTGAGACTTTGATTGTTTGAGTATTCATAAATCCATCATATTATATCAGTATAGAACAAAAATAAATTACCAGTTATGGTTGAAATGTGCCTACATATAATAATCATGCGACATAAAACTGCTACATATTGTTGACATTTAAAAGTGAATGATAAATAATGATAAATATGACCAATATGAAAGTTGAAGAGTATTACTCTTTAGATGAGGTCGCAAAATTGCTAAAAGTTGCATATCTTACAGTTTATCGTTGGGTACAAACTAAAAAGCTCACTGCTCTTAAGGCTGGTAAGCAATATAGGATTAAAAAGGAAGACTTAGACTCTTTTTTGAAAAATTATAAAGAATAATTACTATGAAAGACCCAATTGATAAAATAAATAAAAAAGCTACTCCTAACTTAAAGGAACTCCTGAAAAGTGACGCACCTTACATCGTAGAAGACGGTAAGGTAAATCTAGAAAAGCTGAAGGGCTTGCTTGCAGGAGAAACGACCGAAAAGGAAGACGATAGGTTTTATTTTAACTGGGCTGGTAAAGACAAAGTGTTTCAAGCTATCCAAGCCCCTGCCTATTCAACCCTAGTACCTCAAAAAAATAAGTCCATCGGATGGGATGAGACTGAAAATCTAATGATAGTTGGAGAAAACTTAGAAACTCTTAAGCTACTCCTAAAACCTTACTTTGGTAAAGTTAAGGTTATATACGTAGACCCACCTTACAATACTGGGAATGATTTTATTTATAAAGACAATTTTTCATTACCACTAAAGGAATACTTTGAGAGAACTGGTCAAAAAGATGGAAATGGTAGTCGTATGACAACTAATTCAGAAGCAAATGGTCGGTTTCATTCTGATTGGTTAAATTTTATGTTCACACGTCTATTTTTAGCACGAAATTTACTAACAGACGATGGTATTATTTACATTTCTATAGACGATAAGGAAGTACATCATTTAAGGATGTTAATGGATGAGGTATTTGGCGAGGATAATTTTCTAACAATGTTCTTGTGGAAGAGTAGGCAGACGACGGATAGCAGGAAAGACACACACACTTCAACAGACCACGAATATATAATTTCATACTGTAAAAATATAAGCAACTTTAGTGCAAAAGGCAGTCCAATAGATGTTACAAAGTATTCAAATCCCGATAATGACCCCAGAGGGGATTGGGCAAGTATTGACTTGTCTGTTCAGGCTACAAAAGACCAGCGTCCAAACCAATTTTACGATATAGTTGACCCTAACACTGGAAACAAATATCCAGCTAACCCCAATAGAGTATGGTCAAAATCTAGGGCAGTTGTAGAGCAAATGATAAAGGAGAAGAGAATTTTATTTCCTGAAAGTGGTAATGGTCGCCCAAGAGAGAAAAAGTTTATTGCAGACTTAAAATCAGGTATTACTGGTTTTTCCTCATGGTTAGATAGTACAAAAGTTGGGTATACAACAAATGGAACTAGAGAGCTATCTGAGTTGTTTGAAGGTAGAATTTTTGATTTTCCAAAGCCAACAAGTTTATTAAAAACCATATTTAATCAGTCTCTAGGTAAAGACGATTTGATTATGGATTTTTTTGCTGGTTCGGGTTCCACGGGTCATGCGGTCGCACAGCTCAATAAAGAAGATGGAGGGAATAGAAAGTTTATTTTAGTTCAGATACCCGAACCAACAGACGAAATAAGTGAAGCATTTAGAGCCGGTTATAAATCCATTTCAGATGTATGTATTGAACGACTTAAACGAGTATCTAAAAAAGTTGAAAATAGTCTAAAATTCAAGGTATTTAGTCTTTCTTCTTCAAATTTTAATCTTAAAGATGAGTTTGAATTAGCTGAAAATAAAGACCTTGGAGAGCTTAAGAATACCTATCTAAAGGAGCTAGGACTGTATGTAGACCAACCAACCGTAATAGCAGCCAACACTTTGGATATCGTCTATGAAATAATTCTAAAAAATGGTTTTTCTCTTAATTCCAAAATTGATGAGCTAAAGCTAGGTTCCAACAATTTCTATAAGGTAACGGATGCGGAGAATGAACTAGAGATACACGTATCCCTTGACTCCAAAATTGAGGATGTGTCGGTGGAAGTTATACGTACTACAGAGTATAAGGGTAAGACGTTTGTCTTTTATGATAATGCCCTTACTGATAGCCAAAAGATAAATCTAAATACCTTTGTGAAATTGCAGGTAATTTAACTCATGCTAAAGCTAAAGTTTAATCCCAACCTAGACTACCAGCAGGACGCGATAAAAGCGGTAACAGATATTTTTGAAGGGCAGGTAAAGACAGAGAAGAAGCATATTTTCCAAGTTATACCCAACAAGCTCACTTTAGAAAAAGACATGCTCTTGGCAAACCTCCAGACTGTACAGGAAAACAATAATCTAAAAAAAAGTCAAGATTTTACTACACCTCTTAACATAACTCTAGAGATGGAAACGGGTACCGGTAAAACCTATGTCTACCTACGCTCTATTTTAGAGTTATATCAAAAATACGGATTTTCTAAGTATATTATCGTCGTTCCAACCGTAGCAATTAAAGAGGGTGTATTGAAGTCGTTGAGTATCACCAAAGACCATTTTAAAGGTCTGTATAACAATCTGTCCTACGAGTATTACGAGTACGTATCTACTAAGCTAATAACAGTTCGAATGTTTGCACAATCCTCACATCTACAAATAATGATTATTACCAAGGATGCATTTAATAAAGATAAAAATATCATCCATAACAGCCACGACCGCATGGGAGATAAGCCAATTTCTCTTATTCAGAAAACCAACCCCATTGTTATCTTGGACGAACCACAAAAGATGGGTGGAGAGGCAACTCAGTGGGGCATAAAAGAGCTAAATCCTCTCATTGTGCTTAGATATTCTGCAACACATAGGGATATTGAAAATTTGGTTTACAAGCTTACTCCATTTGATGCCTATGCGAAAGGTTTAGTTAAAAAAATTGAGCTAGCAACTGTTGTGGAGGAGAGTGACCCAAATACAAAAAAAATAATTCTGGAAAACATATATTCCTCTGGAGTTAGTCTTAAAGCAAAGTTAAAAGTGTTTATTAAACAAGCAGCATCCGTGCAACTTAAAACCATTACTGTAGGTTCTGGGGATAATTTAGCAACTAAGTCTAAAAACCCTTACTATGATGGGTTTATCGTCTCCGAAATTAATCTAGGTAATAGCTACATACTCTTTTCAAATGGACTAAAGGTATTCGTGGGACAGTCGTCCGTAAACGAGGACGAAATAGTACGGATGATGGTGCGAGAAATAGTCTTAGAGCATTTGGAAAAAAAGCGAAAGTTTAATCCTTTGGGGATTAAGACCCTTTCCCTTTTCTTTATCCACCGTGTAGATGATTACCTGCCTGTAGATGGGTGGCTACGCAAGATGTTTGAAGAAGAATACCTGAAGGCTACAAATTCAAATTACCAAGAGTTTAAGACCACTCGACCAGACAGGGTACACTCTGGGTACTTCTCGGAGATGAAAAAAACCTCCTCAATTGAAAATGACGAAAAAGCTTATGAACTGATTATGAAAGACAAGGAAAAATTACTATCCTTAGATAATCCCGTGGAGTTTATTTTTTCACATTCTGCCCTGCGTGAAGGATGGGACAATCCCAATATCTTTAACATCTGTACCTTGGCATATTCAACTTCTGATATTAAAAAAAGACAGGAAATTGGACGAGGTTTACGCCTGGTGGTAAATCAACAGGGAGACCGCATATACGACCGAGATATAAACATCCTTACAGTCGTTACTAATGAGAGTTATCAGAATTACGTATCAGAATTACAGACTGAGTTTAGGGATGATGCAGGAGAAAGTGCTCCGCCGATAGAACACAAGAAAAAACGAGTGAGTTTAGCCTTAAAAGATGATGCAGTAGCTAATAAGAGCTTTTTGAGCCTTTGGCAGCTGTTAGCAAGGCGAGCTAAGTTTGTCGTTTCCATGCAGGAAGAGGAAATAGTAAGCAAGTGTATAGACGAGATTAACAAAATTGACGAAAGCAGTATACGTGAGATACGGGTACGCATTACTAAAACTGGAATAGACACCCTTTTACTGGATGACATTAGAGGAAATATAGTTAGTGACCGAAGCTATGAAACCGGAAATGCTAAACACTTACCAAACATTATTATGCTTCTCCAGGCTGATACAAAATTAACCAAGAAAACTTTGTTAGCAATACTGCAAAGAGTAAGTAATTTTGACCTGTTTTTTAAAAACTCTTATCAGTACTCAAGTCTCGTTTCTTCTGCCATAAAAACCGTTACATCAGACTTAGCATCTAAGGATATTAGTTATTTAGAGATTAACGACGATTATGGATTGTCGCTTTTTAATAAAGAAGTCCAAACTTACGAAAAATACTTAGTAAAGTTGGAGAACGCTAAAACCCTTTATAAAACTAATAACAACGGACAAATAGACGCAGTGATAATTGACCCTAGTCCATCTGCAGAAGGTGTATCACAACCAGAAAAAAAGTTTGCTGAGCAGGCAGACCGTAACGATACTGTCAAGTTTTTCTTTAAGCTTCCAGATACCTATTCTATAGAAACTCCTGCAGGGAAATATACGCCAGACTGGGCGTTAGTTGTAGAAAATAGTGATAAAGCTCAAGTTTATTTTGTTGCGGAAACTAAGGATACTAACAACATTAGTAGCCTCCGCCAAGAAGAGCAGATAAAAATTCTTTCTGCACGAGCTATGTTTAAAAAAATTATGCCAGAGGTTATTTTCAAGGCTCCTGTAAGCGAATTTAGTGATTTATAGCATTTATGAACAAATTTAAGACGTCGGCAATAACAATTCTGACTGAGGCAGGCAATCCTTTGCACTATAAGGAAATTACTCGTCTTGCCCTGGACAAAGGTATTTTAGAGACTGAGGGTGCTACTCCAGATGCTTCTATGAATGCTCAGATAGTAATGGAAATTAAGAACAAAGGGAAACTATCAGATTTTATTAGAACTGCACCTTCTACTTATGCCCTTAACCCTGACAAGTCAAAGGTAACAACAGAATTAGAAGAGGAAGAGCTATTGGAAGAAAAGTTAGTAGTCGGTAGTGGCTACATCGGTAAAGCTGGCGAGTTTTTAGTCTGTAGCGAATTACTATTCAGAGGCTATAACGCTAGTATTATGAGTGTGGATACAGGTGTAGACATAGTTGCTACAAAGGAAAATCGCCTTTATGGTGTACAGGTTAAGACAGCTAGATTAAATGACTATAACACCTACGTATTTGACGTTCGAAGAGTATCTTTTGATAGACATAATAATGGTAATACTTTTTATATTTTTGTACTTTACAGTGAGAAAAAAACCAACTTTCTTATTCTTCCTTATTTTGAGATTGAAAAAAAAGTTCATGATGGAGCTGTTTTGGAAGTTGGACATGGGTTGCGTTACCGAATAAATATAAAGTTAAGAAATAATAATGTGTATCTTGGCACTCTAGACCACGAAATGAATTACTTCTTGAACAATTGGTCTGTTCTTAAGTAACAAAACAACTTTAACATCTGATTCAAATTCTTATTTGTAAAAACTCCAGGGCTAGATAAAGATTCTTCTTGACCCTCTGATTAAAAAAGTTTATATTCAATGGGAAGACATAGAAATCCCTTTTAATTAACGGTGTTTAGTAAAAGAGATTGAAGCTAAGAGCGGGTTATGTCTATAAAATCCCCGCCTTCCTTGGGCAGAGAAATTAAAGTAACCAGTTTTATTGAGAGAAGAATTTAATCAGCTCACCTGGTTTTTCCTGCAGATTTAGATTTAAATTATTTTTGTTGAAATTTAATTTTTTTGAGAGTAAAATTCACCCGTATGCCAAATTGGTTAGAGAGAATGACAGAAAATGCGAGAAATGAAATAGCAGCCCGGAAAAACGCTGAGACTGCAAAAAGAGAACAAGAAAGAATCGCAAGGCAAAAAGATTTAAAACAGCTAAAAGTTATTGAGGAGCAGGGAAAGGCAATGAGAAAAGAAAATAATATTTTTTTAGCCTCAGTTGAGAGTGCATATCGTCCAATTATGCTTCTTTCTGACATTAAAAATGGTCCATGGAGAGGGGAGGTAAGATAGAAGTCTTTCGACAGGAACATACTTCTAGAAGATCTTATATATTGGGTCATACCTATGATGATGTATGGGTTGAGCAGAATAGTTATTATGGAGACACTGCTCATCCTGTAAAAAAGGGGACTTTTGTTGGACTTTCTTTCGAGGGCGCGAGAGGCAATTTTAAGATGAGTGTTTTCTCTTCATGTACGGATAGAATTGAGTTATGGAATGCGGACGCGAGTCGTGATGCCCTGCAGCAGGCGTTAGCAGATGAGACGAGTTATAGACTGCTTAATAATTTGCTTCCAGATCAACTTGACCCAAAAGCGCGGCGACTTTGGCGCTTGTTTAAGCACTAAAGGGGAGTTTTTGCATTTTTGAAGCTATAAATTGAATTTAGGTTGTAAAATCAGTATTATTTAAGTATAATCCCCTGTATGTTGAAAAAAATCATTTATGTTATCTTAATTTTAGTTTTGGCATTTTTTGTTCTTATCCCATCATCTGTAGATGCTGTTACCCGCGTAAGGGGTTATTACAGAAAAAATGGTACATATGTTGCCCCTTATTTTAGAAGTGATAGGAGCAGCACTAAATTTGATAACTATAGTACTAAAGGAAATATAAACCCCTATACTGGTAAAAGAGGCACGGTTAACCTTTATTAATAGTAAAATGTTTCCAGTCTCAAGCGCAAGTGTTTTACCATAGTTTATTAAAATATTTTCATAAATCACTAGACTTTAAATTTTATATCTGTTATAGTTTGCGGTAATAGTAGTACCTTTTCTGCAAAGAATGCACACGCGATATTGATGTTTATTACAAAATGGTCGAAAAAGAAGCTAACTATCACTCCTCGGAAGAGTCTTTGAGTCCTCAGTCTAATAGTCAAAGACTATTTAAGAAAGCAGTTGGTCTTTACCCAGCTCTTGCAGTTAATCCACTTATTGAGCGCGCCAAATTTCAGATTAAATTCCAAGAGCATGATCTTGCCCACCAAACCCTCAAGCTTATACAAGACCCAAATGAGTCAGTAGGGGATATTTTTATCCAACTATCTAGTTTAAAGATAGGAGAAGGGAATACAGATGAGGCCATTACGTTGCTTGATGAGGCTGTTGAAAATGTAAAAAAAACGAAGGTAGCAGATCCATACGGTCTAATGTCAGATTTAGTATTATCTGAGGTTGTAGATAATTTTGCGAAAATTGGGAAACTAGATCGCATCCTGTCCGTGATTAATGTGTATGATGATAGAGATACAGATAGAGATAGTGAAATAGTTCATGCAGCAAATGAGTTAGCAAGAAATGGCTATGAAATGCAAGCTATTCAAGCAGCATCATTGTTGGAAGAGAAAAAAAAACCATCTGTTTTGCGTAGGATTGAGAATATTAAATTAGGAAAAGATGACTCTGAGCTTGTTAAGAATTTTCGCGATCTGGACGGTACGTCTGATGATGCAAAATTGTGTGCTTTGCTTGCGGATTCAGAAATGGCATTTGAATCTGGGAATCTGGAGCATGCCAGAGAGTTACTTACTCTTTTTACAAAAGAGTATTCCCCTAACAGAAACCACATTGAATTAAAATCAGAAAGAGCATTTTTTGATTTTGCGGTTGAAAAAATGGGAGAAACAGATTTAGAGTTAACGTTCTTAGATAAATTAAAACCCGATATTGAGATAATAAATGCATATTGCGATGTTGCAAAGGCCCAATTCCTGTCTGAAAATGCTGATTCTGCAAAAGCAACAGTAAGTCTCTCTAAAGTTAAATTAGGAGAGATGCTAGAAAATAAAGCCTTAGAAACTTATAGGTTTGATGCTGAGTTGGATATAATTGCAACCCAAATAGCAATTGGGGAGGCAGATAAAGCATTTGATAGACTGGACAAGCTAGCGCCCGAGTTGGCTCGCGAAGACTTAACTGTTTTGATAGGTGAATTATTTGATCGGGGTAATATTGACCTCATTCCTTTTTTAATTAATTTATCCAAAGAGCCGATGGTTCGCGACAGATTCGATTTAGTAAGAGAGCTAGTCCGTGCTGGAAGAATGAGTGAGGGAAAAGAACAGCTTGAGATTATTCATAGCAATTTTAATTCAATAATAGATAAATGTCGTTCTAAAATCAGCTCAGGTCGTGAACTATCTATTATGTCAGGCATGAGTACCGCCTCACTCTTATGTAGTGAGCTTTCCAGAATACACCAGATGTTTGGCGATAGAAATAAGGCACAAGAGCTTGTAGAGTTCCACCATGAATTTGTTCGGAGTTCGCGTGAGTTCATAAGTGAAAAAGAATATAATGGTGCACTGTGGGTTGTCTTGTCAAATACATTAAGAATACAAGATTATGATGGTGCAATGCGCCTTGCGTCTGAATTTCAGTCTGGTGTGGAAAGATCAAAGATTTACAATTATCTTGCAAGAAATTTAAGCGGTGAGGATGCATTGCGAGCGCTTAAAAGAGCGGAGGAGGAGGCAAACAGCATAGGGGACGAGCAACTATTGGAAAAAAGCTCTGCCTATCTTTCTATTTCAAACTCTTATTATCAAATAGAAAAAATGCAGAGGATTTATAATGTTTAGTAGTTGAATAAGTCAAGCGTATGAGCATCCGATGCTTGCGAGATTTTTCCCTAAGGTGTTATACTAGATAGTATGCACCACTTACGAAATATCCTTCTAGTTCTTGTATTATTGACAGCGCTTACCGGTTGCGGTTTTGTTTTTTTCTCAACAAATCTTCGTGAGCAGAAAAAGTTAAATACAACCATTATTTCCCCACAGATTCCACAAGGCATTGCGGAGGCAAAAGAAGAAGTACGTAGTGTTACTTCAAGTGATGGGTTAAAAAAGCTTACCTTAAGCGTTAAATCAGGGGAGGGACTATCTACGTATTCAGTATTGAGTGATTCTGAAACAACTCCTTTTTACACTGAAACGCTATCACAAAACACATCTTTGGGTCTTCCCGATAATGCTTTTTCTCCAGGCGAGAAGTATTTATTTTTAGAAAAAAATGGCGGAGGAGTTAAAAATGCACTCGTCTTTGCAACGGATAAGAGCCTTTTTGAAAATAATACGCAGTTTTTAGACGTATACAGCCTGTATGCGAGTAAAAATCTACCAAATAAATTTGCGGGCGCAACAGGTTGGGCAGATAGGACACTACTCATTATTGAAACTACAAAAGAAGATGGCACAAAAGGTTCTAAGTATTGGTTTGATGTTCCTAGTCAGTCGTTTATTCAACTCGCAAGATAAGCCCCTATTTCAAGCTACTTAATATCTAATAGTTCTACTTCAAAAATTAAAGTAGCAAAACCAGGAATAACAGGAGGTGCACCTACCTCTCCATAGCCTAAAGTATATGGTATGGTAAGTTTTCTTTTTCCGCCTTTTTTCATATGTAGTATCCCCATATCCCATCCTTGGATTACGCGTCCTACGCCTATTTTTGTTTCAAATGGTTCATTCCTGTCTACAGAAGAGTCAAATTTTGTTCCATCTTTGAGCCAGCCTGTATAATGCACTGAAACAGTATTTCCTACTGCTACCTCCTGTCCAGTTCCTACTTTTATATCCTCAATTTTAAATTCATCAGTATTTTCCATTTTGTAATTATACCATTTTTCAGGTATCTTTGTGTTTTGCTAAGCTTTATCCGAGAGTATTTGTGTTATACTGGATCTATGGCTTTTTCAAATGATTCAAGTCTCATACTTCTTACCTATAAAGGAAAAATACTTCTCATGCTTTTTGAGAATGATCCTTTGATTTTTAACAGTCCTTACTTGATAAAAAATCATACGTGGAAATTTATTGGAGGCACAAAAGGAGCGCATGATTCATTTAGAGATTCAATAGTAAAAAAGGTTAGGCGTATTACAGGGGTAAATCTTTCTGAAATTAACGTGCTTTCAACAATTGTTTCAGGTAAGGAGAAAACATATTTGTACCATGCTAAGCTTTCAGATGAACAGGTGAATAATATAGAGCGGGGAGAAGGACATCTTTTACAATTTTTCTCATTCAAGGAATTGGAGACTCTTCCTCTTTCAGATACCACGAAGCTCTTTATATCAAAAAATAGGGACTTTATGGAGAAAATATACAACAAACCAGCCCTGGATATCAGTAATTAGCCCTTATCCCATAGTTTTATTGACTTTTCTTCCATTGTCTGTTATACTTATCCATGCTGTACTTTTGAGATAAAGTACTCTTGATTAGTTTTAGAGAAAGAAAGAACTTCTTATTATTATTTACTTCTTTACATTTTCTCACACTACGTTAAGATTTTAATTCGTTTCTTCGTACAGCTTTTTACATGACATACACAAGAGATAGCAGAGGGCGTAGTCCTTCTCGGTTTCAGAAATCATATAGTAGCCAGGGCAGATCCAGGCCGCAGGGTCAATTTGGCCGTTTCAATGCACAGAGGAGAAGATCGCCAACGTTTTTTAACCCGAGTTCAATAATTTCTCAAAGCACTGTTTCCGAGGCTGTTGTTGAAACATATACTTCAAAGAATACGTTTGCTGACTTTAAATTACATCCAGAACTAAATAAAAATATAGTGGAAAAGGGTTATATTACTCCAACCCCAATTCAGGATCAGGCGATTCCCGTCATACTGGAAGGAAAAGATGTTATCGGAATAGCAAATACCGGAACAGGGAAGACAGCTGCATTTTTGATTCCACTCTTGCATAAAGTAATTCTTGATAGTTCGTTCAGGGTATTAATTGTTGCCCCTACGCGGGAGCTTGCGGTTCAAATTAGAGACGAACTACGAGAATTTGTTCGCTCCATGCCAATTTATTCAACCCTTTGTATTGGAGGGTCAAGCACTTACAGGCAAAAACAAGATTTAAGACGTAAGCCAAATTTTGTAATTGGAACGCCTGGGAGGCTTAAAGATTTTATTCAGGATAGGTCACTCAATTTATCATTATTTTCGTCTGTCGTGTTAGACGAAGCTGATCATATGGTAGACATAGGATTTATTCATGATATAAAATTTATTGTTTCATTTCTTCCGCCCATTCGCCAGTCATTATTCTTTTCTGCAACAGTGGACGGTAAGGTAAAAGAAGTGCTTCAGGGCTTTGTTAAAAACCCGATCACAATCTCAGTAAAAAAGCAGGATGCCACATCAAGTGTTAAGCAGGAAGTCGTTCGAATCGAAAAAGGTGCGAATAAAATAGATAAGCTACATGACCTTTTAATTCAAAAAGAATTTGAGAAGGTGCTTATTTTTGGAAGAACAAAATGGGGAGTCCAAAAACTTTCAGATGAACTTATTCAAAGAGGGTTTAAGGTAGGCGCGATTCATGGGAATAAGAACCAAAACCAAAGATTAAGAACTTTATTTGACTTTAAAAATAACAACATACAGGTATTACTTGCGACTGACGTTGCGTCACGCGGGTTGGATATAGATAACGTGAGTCATGTTATAAATTATGATTTACCCACTTCCTATGAAGATTATATTCATAGAATTGGAAGAACTGGTAGAGCAGATAAAAAGGGAATAGCTTTGACTTTTCTTGACTAATCCCTCATCCCCACTTGACCGCATACAGTAATTTTTCTACTATGTATGTGTGCCTTTATTTAATACCTTTTCTTTGCAATTTAATTACCCTGTTGTAGTTGACAGTATTGGTTTATCTATAGATTTTATAGGGGTTATAACTCTTGCTTTCGGAGTAATTCTTTCACTGTCTATCTATTTGTCTTCTTTTATTACAAAAAGTAAAAAACCCATTCCTTCCTATAGCTACTTACGGTTTAATTTAGGTAGAACCATTCTTTTGGGCCTTGAATTTTTTGTTGCAGGAGATATTATCCGCTCAATAGCGACCCCTCCAACGTTTAATTCCGTTTTTATTTTGGCAATTATTGTAGCTATTCGGGCATTTTTATCTTGGGAATTTGAAAAGAGAACAGAGGCATACAATGCACTAAATGGCAACAGCTCTCATAGAGAGTAATTTTATAATCCGATTTGTTTCAGGAAGAAAAGCCAAAATTTCCCAAAGAAACCAGCTCTTTTGTATTTCTGCCACCATATTTTCTCTCTTGCGTCTTTACTCCCTGGAAGCGGGGGCTCCATCCAACATGAGAGAATTATTACCTCATTTTTTGAGTTTCGTTTAAAAATAATAGATATTTCTCTGGATGGAAATTTTTTCCTTCTTTCTGTTGTATTATTCTTTTTTTGTTCTTGCGCGTCTGGGAATGAATATGTTTCCCATATATCTTTTTTTGTTATTCCTCGCTCAGATATTCTCTGAAGAGCATGGTTTGTAAGAATTAGTCCCTGAAATTCATTCTTTTGCATATTATGCTATTATAACGTAATGAGAAAAATTATTTTAGCTTCAAGTTCCCCCAGAAGAAAAGAACTTATGAAATTATTGCAGATACCATTTGAAGTTATTGCAAGCAATTATGATGAAGAATCTGAGAAATTTTCAAATGGAAAGGAAATGGTTGAAGGATTATCCTTTAATAAAGCAAAAGTAGTCTCAGACAAATACAAAGACGCTGTGATAATTGCTGCAGATACAGCAGTTGTTTTGGGGGAAACAGTAATAGGAAAACCAAAAGATATAAAAAACGCCCGTGAAATATTACGTATGCTCAGCGGTACTTCCCACAAAGTTATAACTGGATATACCATTTTTGATAGTAAAACAAACCAACATGTGACATCATCTGTAACATCTGGTGTAACTTTTAAGAATGTAACAGATGCAGAAATTAATTATTATCTTGCTCTTGGTGAATATAAAGACAAAGCAGGTGGGTACGCAGTTCAGGAGGTTGGGGGAGTTTTTGTAGAAGACATACAGGGGGACTTCTTTAATGTTGTGGGGCTTCCATTGAAAGATATACGACGAGAGCTTGAAAATTTTGGCATAAAAACCCTCACTTGAGGCGTGCTTGAAGGAAGCGCACAATTCCCATATAATTGAGAATATGTTTAAATCGGTAAACCCACATATAACCTTCTCAGAGCTTGAAGAGAAAATTTTATCTTATTGGAAAGAAAATAATATCTTTGAGAGGTCAATAAATGAACGGCCAGAAGATATGCGTTGGACTTTTTTGGATGGACCCCCTTTTGTTACTGGTATGCCGCATTATGGGTCTCTTCTTTCAAGTCTACCAAAAGACCTGTTTGGAAGATACTGGACTATGAAAGGATACAGGGTAAGACGCGTTTGGGGATGGGATGGTCATGGGTTGCCTATTGAGAACAAAGTAGAAAATGAACTCAACATCACAAGCAAGAAAGACATTGAAAAAATAGGAGTGAAGAAGTTTATAGATGAATGTAAAAAATACCTCGATACAATGTCCGCGGAGTGGGAATGGTATGTTGATCATATAGGACGGTGGGTGGATTTTAAGCACGCATATAAAACGTGGGATAAGAATTACATGGAGAGTGTAATGTGGGTATTTAAGCAAATGTATGAAAAAAATCTTATATACAAAGGTCTTCGGGTATCACTTTATTGTCCCCACTGCGCAACGCCTATCTCAAATTTTGAAGTTGCTATGGATCAGGATAACTATAAAGAGGTTCCGGATGCTGCGACAACGTATAAGTATGAACTTGAGGATGAAAGGGGTACATATATTCTTGCATGGTCTACGACTCCATGGAATAAAATTGTCACACCAGCATTGGCTGTAAATCCAAAATTAGACTACGTGAAGGTTTTACAAAATGGTGAATATTATATACTAGCCAAGTCTACCGTTAAAATTCTTGGGGACTCCGAACCCTTTAAAATCCTTGAAGAATTTAGTGGAGAGAAGTTGTTGGGTAAAAAATATATTCCTCACTATGATTACTTTAAACACAAGATATCCCCGTCTGAGCGTGCATTTATTATTATCCCCGGAAGTTTTGTCACTTCTGATGAAGGTACTGGAGTTGTAACAATTGCAGCATATGGTGTTGAAGACTTGTCAGTGATGAACGACGAAAAAATTCACAAAGAGATACACGTGGATGAGGAGGGAACAATACTAAAGGAAGTTCCGTTGTTTGGTGGTATGTATTATCTCAAAGCAAATAAGGCGGTTAATGAAGATCTTTTTAAACGTAATTTAATCTATAAAGATGAAACAATAACACACAGTGTTCCTCTTTGTTGGAGGTGCCACACAAGACTTTATTATGCTCCAATCAATGCCTGGTATGTTGATGTTCAGAGATTAAAACCACTCATGAAAAAAACCAATGAAGATGTGAACTGGTTTCCTGCCCATTTTAAGCACGGGAGATTTTTAAAAAGTATGGAAAATGCTCCAGACTGGAACATCTCAAGGAATCGGTATTGGGGAAGCCCTGTTCCTGTATGGGAGTGTGAATCATGCGAAAATAGATTTGTTCCTGGTTCTATTTTAGAATTAGAGGAGGCAAGTGGTCAGAAAATAAACGATCTTCATAAACCTGAAATAGATGAGGTTGTAGTTGTCTGTAGCAAATGTCACGCAGAAATGCACAGAGTATCCGAGGTATTGGACTCTTGGATAGAGGCTGGTAGTGCGTCATTTGCTGAGAGGCATTTCCCATTTAATACGGAAGAAAAGTTAGAGAATTTTTTCCCACCTGACTACATAGCAGAATATACCGGGCAAATACGTGCGTGGTTTTATGTTTTGCATGTTATTGGAGCCGCTCTCTATGATTCTCCCGCATTTAAAAATGTATCTGTGTCTGGAGTTATTATGGGGAGTGACGGTCGGAAGATGAGTAAGAATTTTAAAAATTACCCAGATCCTAAGGAAATGCTTGAAAAATATGGAGGAGACGCACTAAGACTATACCTTATGGGAAGTCCGGTCATGAATGGTGAGGATATTCTTATTTCAGAAGATCAATATAAGCTGCAAGTTCGGGGAATGATGTTAATTCTCTGGAATACGTATAATTTCTTTGTTTCATATGCACTTTCTGATAATTGGAAGGTAAAAAGTATCCCGAAAGGCAGTGTGTTTAACCCGTCTCATATACTTGATTCGTGGATTTTATCTAAGCTAAATAATCTCAATTTGGAGATTACAAAATCACTGGATTCCTATGATACTGTTTCTGCTATTGCAAAAATGCAGGAGTTTATTGCGGATTTTTCTACCTGGTATATTAGAAGAAGTAGAGACAGGGTTGGTCCTGGCGCAGGATCAAGTGAGGATAAGCAGTCATTTTACCAAACAACATACATAGTACTTACAACAGTAACAAAGCTTTTAGCGCCCATTACCCCTTTTATATCAGAGGAGATATTTAGGAATTTAACGGATTTGCCCTCTGTTCATCTTGAATTGTGGCCGGAGGCTACGAGCCACTATATGAATCCATCATTGGAGCTTGAAATGAAGCTTGCTCGTCAGGTAGTAGAGGCTGGTCACGCGATAAGAAAATCAGAAAATATGAAAGTGAAAACTCCACTAAGGAATCTTGCAATTACTATTGCAGGAGATTTTTCAAATATACAAGATGCGGTATGGGAAACAGTTTTGGAGGAATTAAATATAAAAAATATTTCAATCAATGATACTGTTTTTTATCCCAAGACAAGAGTTGAGATATCAGATGAGATGTTGGTAAAAGAAGGAGAAGCTCGGGATATAATACGTAAAATCCAACAGGAAAGGAAGAGTTTAGGCACAAGCCTTTCAGAGAAAGTAAATGTAGTATTAGATGCGTGGCCAACTGAATTTGAGAACGAAATAAAATCTAAGGCACTTGTTCAGAATTTATCAAAAGGGGCTTTTAAAGTTAGTAAAATTGAATAAAACGAAATGAATACTGTTCTTCGTAGTTTTTCAATTCACAGAGTAGATGTCTTTCTCTTACTTCCGGCGTTAGCACTTGTCGCAATTAGCCTCGCAACACTCTATTCTTTGGATGTCTCACTTTTTAAACAGCAATTTATGGCTTTATTGCTAGGTCTTATTATTTATTTTGTATTTTTAAACGTAAATATACGATACCTAGGTGCTTTCTCAAAGCAGTTGTATATTGGGATACTGATATCCTTAGGACTTTTGTTTATTATTGGTATTGAGGCAAAAGGGGCAGTTAGGTGGATAGATATTTTTGGAGTTAGGCTTCAATTCTCAGAGGTCTTCAAGCCGTTTTTTATAGTTATTTTATCTCATTTTTTAACGCGCGATGAATCTCATTCTTTGGGGAAATTTATTACAGCGCTTATTTTGCTTTTTCCCATTTTTTTCCTTATTTTAAGACAACCTGACCTTGGAAATGCAATTATATATTTTCTTGCGGCGTTATTGATGATGCTTGTCTATGGATTTCCTTTCCGGTATTTTTTGTCTCTAGGGTTAGTTATTTTAATTCCAATGCCTATCTTCATAAGTCTTCTTCATGACTATCAAAGAGCAAGAATATTTTCATTTTTAAATTCCACATCTGATCCCTTTGGCTCTTCATACAACGCAATACAATCGCTTATTTCAGTGGGCAGTGGAGGAGTGTTTGGTAAAGGTTTTGGGCAGGCGACCCAATCTATCTTACGGTTTTTACCTGAGCGGCACACTGATTTTATTTTTGCCACGATATCTGAAAGTCTAGGCTTTATTGGTGGCATAGTGATACTTTCTTTATTTATACTTTTACTATCACATATCTATAGAATCGCCATATCCTCACGCGATCAGTTCTCCTATCTTATCTCACTTGGTTTTTTCTTTGTTTTACTAATTCATATTTTTTTTAATATAGGCATGAATTTGGGAATTTTGCCGATTGTCGGAATAACGCTACCTCTTGTCTCCTATGGAGGGAGTTCTCTTTTGACTAATTTTTTGATTTTAAGCATGTTGTCTTCTCTGCGCTCAGAAGAAAAAAAAGACAAACTTTTTGAGATTAAATAGTGAAAATTATTTTGGAAGTTTTTGGGGGGAGTCTACATGCTTTATAAGTTTTATCGAGTTGATCCCATGTTCTGTATCAATTCCCTTCTTGTGCATATCTTCTGACCAGTTATAGATGCTATACTTTGGAATGTTAATTTGAATAAATTCTCCGATGAATGTGCCGTCACTAGAGGATAGCATGCTCCAGATCTTATTCATGGCGTATAAGAAGTAAAGGGGGTCTTGGGGTAGGTGAGCTACGCCTGCGTAGCCACGCTCAAGAATTAGATTAGCTTTTTTATCTCCCAGTGTTTTTTTAATATTATCCCACGTGGACGGCTTTCCCAAATCTCCGACTAAATGGGTAACATGGAGTCTCCTATCTATTTCACGCATATTATCTGGCCTTAAGTCTTCAAGTGCAACTGAAATTCCTTTCATATCCTTTTCTAAGGTATGTAAGAATAAACCGCGGATTGCAGAGGATGAAGATAATAAGTCTATTACCACGGGGTTTTCTATTTTGGCTACATTTTCAATTGAGCTTTTAAATTCAGAAAAATGTTTTTTGTAAGTGTTGTGATCACTGTCATAAATTGGCCACGTTTTAATACTTGCAGTTTTCTTCCGCGATTCTCTCATAGAGTGCACAACTCGTGTTAAATCCTTTTTTGTTATTGCAATTTGTTCTCTATTTGTCTCAATCCTCATTTTGACGCATTATACAATGTTACTCTTTTGTTTTGCAAAAAGAGCTTGTATTTGGGCATGATTTTCTGTACAATATGTACTTATGGAATACGCAATAGTTGAATCTGGGGGTAAACAATACAAAGTTATGCCTGGAATGAAATTGGAGTTAGACAATTTAGGTCTTACTGAGGGGGAATTTGAGTTCAAAAATGTTCTCTTTTCAGTTTCTGCAGAAGATGTACACATAGGGATGCCATATATTGCAGGCATGAGCGTTAAGGCAAAGATTTTAGGGTCTGCAAAGGGCGATAAGGTGCGAGTATCTAAATTTAAGGCTAAATCAAGATATAGAAAAACAATTGGATTTAGAGCGAGCCTAACTACTGTAGAGATTTTACCCTTTAGTGAAAAGCCTAAGAAAAAATAGTAATTGTTGATATATTTGCGCCCACTTGACAAGTATAAATGCATGCGATACTATCTAATCAACTTTTCACAAAAGTAGAAAAATACTAATAGGAGTTACAAGTAAACGGTTAATTTAAAATTATGGCACACACAAAATCACAAGGTTCAGTAAAAACAAATAAAGATTCCATTTCAAAAAGACGTGGAGTTAAAGTTTTTGGTGGTCAAAACGTAATCCCAGGGAATATTATAGTGCGTCAGAAAGGTACTCGTTTTTTTCCAGGTGAAGGTACGGGTATGGGAAATGACTTTACTATTTTTTCTATAGCAACAGGAGCTGTTACCTTTAAAAAAAAGCAAGGCAAAAAAATTGTTACAGTTTTAGCGTAAGAACAAAAATATGGATGATGATAAAGTAATTGTTGAATTAGAAACAACACTTCTACAGCCTAATCCACTGCAACCAAGAGGACTTATTTCTCCGGAGTCGCTTACAGATCTAGTAAATTCAGTTAGAGAACAAGGTATACTTGAGCCAATCGTGGTTGCAAATACTCCTGCAGGATATCAGATTATTGCTGGAGAAAGAAGATGGAGGAGTGCTAAAATATTAGGACTTCCAAATGTTCCAGTTGTTATAAAAAGTGTAACTCCGCAGGTGATGCTTGAAATGTCAATTGTTGAGAACGTTCAACGTGAAGATCTTAACCCAATTGAACGTGCTCAGGCATATAAAAGACTTATAGATGAATTTGGCCTGTCTGTAACTGAAGTCGCAAAGCGTGTGGGTAAAAGTCTTCCATATATCTCAAACACCATTCGTCTTCTCACGCTTCCAGACGCGATTAAAGACGCTTTGGCTGCGGGAGTTATAACAGAGGGTCATGTACGTCCGCTCGTATCTATTGGGGATCACAAGCTCATGCTTGCTGCATTTAAACGGATATTAGTTGAGGGAATATCAGTAAGAGGAGCAGAAGAGGTAGCGCGTCAAGTGAAATCAGAAATTCAGGAAAAAGAGCCTCAGAGAAAAACGGCAAAACTTCACGTTCCTGAACTTGATGCGATTGCCGATTCTTATAAGGCAAAAAGAAGCCTTGATGAAGTTAAGGTTGATCAGACAAGTAAACAGGCAAGAATTGTAATTATTAAAAAGGGAGATCCAAATGAAACTACCCCATTTTTGAAAAGCCTTCTTGAGTCAATGTAGTCTTTACTGTAGTCTTTCTTGCTTGTGAATTTTTCCAAAACTATTATTATTTGGAGTATTTTGTATGCTCAACTAATCTCATTCTATTGATTGGCCAGTAAACAAATGCTGACTTTCCAATGATCTTACTAAAAGGTACTAATCCCCAATCTCTTGAATCAGAAGAATATACTCTGTTATCTCCTAAGACAAAATAACTATCTTTTGATACTTTAATATCCTCACCTTCGTGTGCAAAGCCTCTCGGTTGAGTGGTAATTGATGATGTAAGATAGGGTTTCTCATCTAATACTTTTCCGTTCACGTATACCTTTCCATTCTGAATTCGTACAACATCTCCTGGTAACCCTATTATTCTTTTAATATAGTCCTTATCCTGATCAGGTGGAGCCTTAAATACTACAACATCCCCTCTATCCAGTGGACCGAAACGTTGAGACAAGAGATTAGTGAATACAAATTCGCCATTTATAAATGTAGGGAACATAGAATTCCCATTTACCTGAAAGGGGCGAAGAAGAAATGCATAGATGATAAAGAAAATTGCTCCAGCAATAGCTAATGTTTCTGCTATATCCAAAAGCCAATGCCAAGCGCGTCGTACAAATTCCATACGATATATTGTCCCGGATTCGAGCTCAGAAGTCAACGGCAAATTTATTTTTTTGGTACAATTCAGGATGTTTATGGAATCATAGCTCAGCCGCGATTAAATTGGGGTCAGCGGCAGAGCGCTGCATTCACATTTCAGATGTTATGGGTTCAAATCCCTTCGGATCCACATATTATTGAAAATAATCAGCAATGCTTAGTCCGTAGTCATTTGCAAGTTTTTTCATAGCTTCCGTATTTCTAACCATTAACTGAAGACTTAATGGTACTTCAAGATTTTTTGCGGCTACCTTTTCCATAATGGATCTGAGTAACCCTATTCTGTCAATGTTCCCAGAAGTTACTTGCTTTGCATACTCATTTTTTACGCTAAGCATTGATGCTAAGACTCTTGTCCTCTCAATAATATTACAGTGGTTGTGCTCAAAAACTCGTCCCAGAAACGCTTTTGTAAAAGATTCATAATCACCGTCTCGAATGAGATTAGAGATAACGTCTATATCTGCTTGACTTGCGGAAAGATACATATTGCGATCAATAACTCCTATTTTTTGAGTTTCCTCATCTACAACAAAATTTCCTACATGTGGGTCAGACTGTAATAGGAACCTACTGTTGCTGTTTTGTAGGGCAGGATTTTGCATTTGATAAGCATAAAGTTTTAAAACAGAATCAATTACTTCTCTCTTGTTATCTATTGGAACCGATGTGTCATTTAATAGTTGATTTAAAGTTCTTCCCGTAGCTCTTTCTTCGACTTTAAATTTATAACCATTTTTTATTGTTTCGGGAGCATAAAAAATATCAGTCCCTATTTGTTTGTTTACACCGGTAATGTTTGTTGCAAACGCAGCGTCGTCATCTAGAAATGTGGCATCTCCTATGTCTGCTAGGCACCATTTCTGAGCGAGATCAACTACTAAAAGACCTGCTTGTACTTCTTTTTTGAATTTCCCTTTTTCTCCAACCTTTTCAAGTGTGTCATGAGCCAATTTATGGGATTCTCCAATTAGCGCTGCTGCATTTGGATTTAATAGCTTAATAACTACCTCTCTATTTCCCTCATCTGTAGTAAGTGTAGCTGCAATAGTTGTATTAAGGCTTCCTGCGCCTATAATCTCATGTACGGTTGCACCTTTCAAAACTTCTGCTACTTCTGGATTACTTTCTGCCATTTTCCAGACATTGTCCCACATCCAAAACTTATTGAGCCCCGGATTCTTGTCAAAACTGGAGGAAAGTCTTTCCCGAATCTCAGGTGACAGAGGATAAAGTTGTGTTAGTAGTTGTAGTGCTCGCACTCCTACGGCTCCGCTTGCTTCAACAGCTCCAACTATTGATTCAATAGCTGGGTCAACTTTTGCTTCTAGATTATCAATTTCTGCCCCTTCCTCTTTTATATCTAGAATTTGTTTTATACGTTCAATAGTAAATCTATATTGTTGTTCACTTTCCTGAGCCAATTTAAACATGAGGGAATCTGGATGGTCTTGATACAACACCCCAAACTCTGAAACATCAGAAGTCTTTCCGTGAATTGCCTTATTGAGTCCTACTATCGCTTGTTCAGAGAGTTCATCTTTAAATGTTGTATACGTTTTTGTTTCTGAATGGTATTGAAAATTTTCATTTACAACTTGAAGAAAGTCTACCCTATTTGAATCCAATCCTTTAAATAAAAGCGGAGCCATCATTTTTGCGCCAGGAAAAGCCATGATCTTGGCATCTCCTTCGGTAATCGCTGTTCTGATAGATGACTCTAGAAAGCCATCCTTAACACCTAAAGAAGAAATTAATATATCAGCTAGTATTTGTCTGTTTTCAGGTTTTGCAAATGCACCATATTCTTCAACAAGCGCTTTATGTGCGAGTGCAAGACGTTCCGGCTCACTTCTTGTTTGAAGGGTTTTTACATATTCAGAAAAAGTTTTGAAGCGTTCACGTCCGCTTTCTGAAAATGCAAATCTTCCTGTTTGTATGTCAAATTTTACCCCTATTTCTTTTTCATGATATTCTGAAGCAGGAATAAAAGTATGAGCCCAACCTTTTGCGTATTTTGTAGAAATTTCTGTAGCTTTATTTCCTCCTTGAGCCGTTGCAAAAAGCTCAGCAAATTTAAAGGAGGCCTTGGATGATATAAGGTCTGCACTAGCAGCTTTTACGAGTCCTGGTGAAGTTCCAGCAAGATATTTGTCAAAATTATCTTCAATCATAGACCTAAACTTTGAATAATCGTCAATACTATCCATTTGATTAGCTATTATAAAAAGCCCTTCAGGTCCGATTCTTTCAAAATTTTCAAGCGCATAGCGTGTTTTTTCATCAAGCGAAAGCTCTCTAGAATTTAAAGTTCTTTTATCAAGAACTCTTAAAAACATTCCCTTCTCAGATCCATTTGGAAGTGTATCTTCTATAAATTCACCTAATGCAGAAAAATCTTTTTCCGAAATGTTTCCTGAGAGAATTTTTTCTATTGCAATTCTTGTTTGCCGTTCATACAAGACCCCTCCAATTGTGTCTGAGAACTCATTGTAGGATGCAGTAAGCCTATCTATCTCATATTGGGTTTTTTTATACCGGGCGAGTTCATTGAGGTTTGATGCGGGAATTGGAGGCATGTTTATTGCGATTTCTTGTACCGGTTTCAGATGGGAGAATTGTGTAAAATTTGAAATATTGACAGGATTTTTTATTTGTACTTGATATATATCTCCTAAATAGAAGCCAAACTCTGGAATCCTATTATCTCTTCGCAGGTTTATCACTGAGTTAAATAATGTTTTGGTTTCCGTGGGTGACAGAGTAGATAAAAATTGTTGATGAGTAGAGATTGTACTATTTAGAAAAGTATAGAACTGCTCAGAGTCATTTGGGAAGAGAGTGGACGCTGTTGCAAGTTTTATTTGAAACTTTAGAAAATCTCCATTTTCATTCGATTCATCTACTGTTTGATTTGTTTTATGTTTCTCTCCGGAAATTGTAGCTCTTATTGCAAATTCCGATCCTAAAGTAAGCGCGTCTATTTTCTCATTTATATAATTGGCTATCGTTAATCTTTCCTCATCCGTTGCATGATGAATGCTGAAATTTTCACTAAATAAATTTAACACATCAACAATATTCCCAATTTCGCGCGTGTCCATTTGCAAGGAGGTTTTTTCAATTTTTTTAAATGTCGAATCTATTAATTCAGTAGTTAGTTTATCTGGAGTTTGCTTTTCTTCAAAGAAGACATTGTTAAATATTTCCTTCAGTCTTATCTTTGGGTTTATGCTGTCATGCGTAGTATTCAAATTTTCCAAAGGAAAGTTTGACTTAGTAGGTATAATTCCCATGTCTTTTGCTTTCCTTAAAAAAGTTTCAACTTCCACTTCCTGAAGAGTTTTTTTTTCACTATTTGTACTGGTTATGTACTTTAACTCTGCAAACCTAAGTATAGAATTTCCTAAAAGCTTTCCGCATTGATTATTTTGCTCCTGTACTGTTTTTAAAACTTTTAAAAGAGCATCTTCGGTAATAGGAATGCTTGTTCCTTTAATTATTCCACTGTCTTGGTCATACATTTCACGAGTTAGCACTTGAAGAAAGTCTATTGGTGCAGAACTGTCCCTAAAGTGTTCCTCCGGTGGGTTGTGAAACAGAATGTCTAACATTTTACTTCCCTGACCCTCTGCTTCATATTTGGCTAAGCGCTCTGCTATTGAGACAAGTTCTTGAGGGTTATTAATTGTTGTGAAGGGAGCGTTTTCGTAAACGAATTGAGAGTGGAGAATAAACAGAGAGATTTCAGCATCAATAGGTGTAAATCCGGAATGTGCGAGAGTTTGGGTAATATATTTTTCAACACATTTTACATTCTCTAGTTGGAACCTCATATATTTATTTTCTAAATCATAGCCTCTAGAGTTTCTAAGGACTGATATAGTTGTAGTAAGTAGGTCCTTGTGGTGCAGCTTAGGTAGTGCTTCCAATAGTTTTTTAGAGTTTTGGGTGTTCCAATAAGTTAACTCATTTATTATTTCCATGTTGGTTTTACGAGCGACTCCGTCTAGTAGTTTACTTTTTGGGGTAAGGTTATTATTGCTAGTTTCATAGTCTCTAACTAAATGAATGCCTACATTTTCAGAGGCTCTGGCAAGACCTCCCTGGTGTAAAGTTCCTCCATGAACGCCTGAAATTTTTTCTATTGCCGTTCCAAACGCAAGAGTGTTGTATCCTCCTTTTTCCAGTAGTTTTGGAGCGTCTTTATTATCTGCAGTCATCTCATGTAAACGGCCTACCGCCATTTGCGTTGTTCGGTTATCATGTGAGTGGGCATGTCTAGAAGTCTCATTTATGAGATGCCCAAGTTCATGAGCTAAAACAGAGGCAATTTCGTCTTCTGAGTCTAATGAGTTGAGTAAAGATTGGGAGACAAAGATTGTTCCTTCTTGAAAAACAAATGCATTTGGGTCTTTTCCTTTATTCATAACAACTATTCGCGTTTTCAAATCAGAGTTATCCATAAGGCGGTTAACTATGTGGGTAAGATGCTCTGTCTTTGGTGTATTTATTTCAAGGTCATGAGTTCGCGAAAGATACTCAAAATCTTCTTCAAGCCCACCATGTGCATGACCATCATGGTCTTGTTGTTCTATCTGCGGTTTAAGAATAGGAGTTTTTGAGGGATCAGATTCATTGTCTATTTTATCTCTTTGAAAAATTTTTTGAACAATTTCCCTATGAGCGTTAATCGACTGTGTTTTCTGGTGGCTTCTTGAGTGTTTTTTATCAATTGCTTTTTGAGGTTCTTGAATTTGTGTTTCCATTCATATTTATTATTGCAGAGTAAATTTATCAATTCAAGCTTTTTTGATCCGGGGCTTAGGATCAAGTATAATACACACAGGCTGAATCTATATGAAAATTGTATTCATTACGAGCGCTTATTACCCGTCTATTGGAGGTGTTGAGACGCATGTGCGCTCCGTTGCGCGCGAATTAGTGAAGCGTGGTCACAAGCTTACTGTCATAACGGAAAATAAGCAGTCAAGGGGAAAGAGTGATAGTAAGGCTAGTAATTTAAAAAGTAACGTATTATCAAGCCAATTTATAAGAAAAAAACTAGATCAAATTGATATATACTATTTCAAATTTGGTCAAGATACTTTTTTTAAAAAATTTAACATTTGGTATCAGCTTTTTAAAAACCGTGAGTTGTTTAGCTCAGCTGACATAATTCATGCGCACGATGTCTTCATTTGGTATCTTCCTTTACGGTTTTTTTATTGGAATAAAAAAATATATACTACATTCCATGGACATGAAACAGTTTTTCCTCCGACTGAAAAGGCCAAGTTTATAAGACGTATATCTGAGAAGCTGTCGTATGGGAATATAATTATTGGTGAGTTTATAAAAAAATGGTACGGTACATATTCTAATCATGTGACGTATGGTGGAGTAAACAAGCGGTTACGAGACAAAGTTGCAATTAAAAAAAGAAATTCTGTAATAAAGTTATTGCTTATTGGAAGACTAGAGAAGGATATAGGGGTACACGTATACAAAGAAACATTGCGACAACTCACTGAGCGTGGAGTAAAATTTACATTTACTGTCTGCGGTCAGGGATCATTGGGTTCAGGATTGGAGCAGTATGGAGAGGTTTTAGGATTCGTAAAAGATGTTACACCGTATATTAAAAAAGCAGATATTGTTTTTGCTTCCTCGTATCTTTCAATGCTACAAGTTTTACAGTTAGGAACTCCAGTTTTTGCAACGTACACAAACCCATTAAAACATGATTATTTGCGCGACTCACCATTTGAAAAATATATAACTATCTCTGACAGTGCAGAAGATTTGGCTCGTAAAGTAGCTATATTTAAGCCAAATCTTAAGAAGCTCCAAGATGGAGCAAAATGGGCAAACGGAGAAACCTGGCAGAAGGTAGCGGATCTGTACGAAGATTTATGGACGACAAAGTAACAGTAATTACTACAGTATTAAATGAGGAAGATTCAATTCTAACATTTCTTGATTCAATACATAATCAGACAAGAAGGCCCGATGAGGTTATTATTGTAGATGGAGGAAGCACTGATAATACTGTAAAGTTAATCCAAAGTTCTAAATTCACTCTAATTCAAAAAAAGGGGAACAGATCCACAGGAAGGAACACTGCCATTAGGGCGAGTTCAAACAATATAATTGCTGTTACAGATGCAGGATGTATTTTGGATACATATTGGTTAGAGCGAATAGTTGCGCCCTACATGAAAAAAGATATAGATGTGGTTTCTGGATTTTATAAGCCTCTTGCTACAACAATTTTTCAAAAATGTTTAGCTACTTATACGTGCACAATGCCAGACAGGCTTGATAAAAAGAATTTCTTACCATCCTCCCGATCTGTTGCTTTTAAGAAAGAAGCTTGGGAGAAGGTAAAAGGATATCCGGAGAATCTAGATACCTGTGAAGATTTAGTTTTTGATAAGAGATTGAAAAAAGCAGGTTTTGCATTTGTAATGGTGCCCAATGCTATTGTTTATTGGCCACAGCGCGAGAACATCTTTCAAGCGGCCAGACAGTTCTATGGTTATGCGCGGGGTGATGGACGTGCTCGCTATTTTCGACTTTCCACTCCATTTCTTTTTGGCCGTTACCTTTTAGGAGTACTAATTGCTTCATATGCGCTTCTGACAAGCTTTTATCTGTTGCAAGCAGGTATTGTTGTTGCTTTCTTGGGATATCTCATCTGGGCTGTTTACAAGAACTCAAAATACATAAGAAGTTGGAGAAAATGTATATACCTGCCTCTTTTGCAGCTTGTTTCTGATGTTGCAGTTATTACAGGAACAACTTTAGGATTTATTACTTCTTTGAGAAAAGAGTAGAATAGTGCCTCTTTCTGTATTGAGTTGTATAAAATTCCTTCACAACTAATTTTGCTCCCTCATAGCTACTATAATATGGGCTATCGTATGGTTTTTTGTAGTCTCCATTTTGAATGTGTGTGAGTACCTCAATTATGCCAGACTCAAGAGAATGTGTACTTGCGAAATGAAGAGTTTTTTTAATTTTTAAAAAAGATATTTTGTAATTTGTTGCTGTATTTTTTCTTTCATATGAAATGTTAATTTTCTTTTTATCCTCTACAGTGAGTTTTACTAATTTTGCCAAATTTTTTAATTGGATTCGTTGCGTATCATCTCCAACGTTGAAGATTTGCCGACTAACTTTTTCAAGTGGTGCCTCTAACGTTTTTATAAATGCATCTGCAATATCTGCAACATGAATAAATGACCTCCATTGATTTCCATTTATGACACGTATATCTTTTTTGTAGTAGGCTTGTGCTGTGAATAGATTTGCAACAAGATCAAACTTAGGTTTTCGAGAATGACCAAACGCTGTTGAGATTCTAAGTATGGTTGGGTGAAATGAATCATGTGTGTCATGCAGTATTTCTCTTTCCGAATCTAATTTTGTTCTGGTGTATATTGAAGTGGGTTTTACTTTACTATTTTCATCAGCTACTCTCAGTCCAGATTCGTAAACTGCAGTTGTTGAAGCAAATATAAATCTGGAAATACCAAGTGCCTTCACCGTTTCCTTTAGCATTTGAGTGGAGATTATATTAACATGTCTCGTCAAATTTTCATCTAGCGCTGCAGCAGGTTCTCCTACTATTCCTGCAAGATGAATTACTCCAGAAGCTCCTAAAAGCGCCCTTGTAAGAGTAAATGGGTCGGTGATATCTCCTTGTATTAACTCAAGCTGTTTTGCTGGTTTTACATTTTTAAAAACATCTTTACCATATATAAACTTATCAATTACCCGTACAGCATAACCGCGTTGTAAAAGCTTTTCTACTAGAACGGTGCCAATAAACCCGCCTCCGCCAGTAACCAAAATTATTTTGTTTTTACTGTTCATATTTTTTTGTGAAATTGAGTATGCGCTTTTTTTAACGTTTAGAAAAATTCTCGGAAGTATTAAAAAGATATAGGTAAATATTGAAGAAAAAGAAACAAGTAAAAAATTTAGACGAAGAAGGTATAAAATAAATATAGCTAATAAGAAAGAACAAAATAATACAAATATCTTTTGTTTAATTGGGCTGAGTCTATATTCTGAGTATAGACCAAAAAGAAGATTTCCTAGTGTAACAATAATCGGAAACAAAATGAGAAATTGAATACTTATTTGTATACGTATAGAAAGTAACAATAATGAAACAAGGGAAGAAATGGCTACTGAAGCAGAAAAATCGTAAATAGCACGGCTTCTTACTGGGTGATATATAATATTTTTGATTTTTTCAATTATGTTTTCCATATATGTTATCAATACATATTCGCATAGGGTATTTTGAGTAACTTATAAAAGTTGCAAGTGAGTACTTAAATTTTGATTTGCCACTTTTCCTTACGGTAAGAGTTATTGGAATCTCTGCAAAATTTCCGCCATTTTTTTTAAGATAATATACCTCCTCAAGAATATGTGCAAAACCTGGCTCTTTGTATCTTACGTTTTTTAATTTTGCGAGTTTAACAATTCTAAATCCATTTGTATAGTCATGTATTCCTAAACGAAAAAATATGCGTGCAAAAATGTTTCCCGCAAGTGAAGGTAAACGCCTTTTTATTGGAACTGTTTTAGCACTTCCTCCACGAATATATCTTGATCCTTTGACGCAGTCATACCCATTTTGTATTTTTTTTAAAAACAAAGGAATATATTTTGGATTATTAGTCAAATCTGAATCCATGATTAACGCATATGTGTAGTTATCTTTTATAGCTGCCCGAATGCCAGCTGCTATAGCAAGCCCATATCCCTTATTGCGCGTATAGGAAACTACGTGAAGCGTCTGTCTGTACATCTTTTTTGCTTTAGTTAAAACATCAAGGGTAGTATCTGTGCTACCATCATTTACTATAATAAGGGTAGATTTAATACGTATTGTCCTCAACTCTGCCATGACTGCACGAATACACTTAAGTATTCCTTTATTTTCATTATAGGCAGGGATAATAACCGCAAGAGATGCGTTTTTTTCTCTTATCATTCTCGGGTGGGTACTTTTGAGATATCTCCTTTGTTTGAGTATTTAATTATTCTTCTGACTTCTCCCATAACCTTTGGATAAACATTATAAGGATCATGCTCAAGTTGTGGAGCCGGCAATACGTCAAATGAAATATTGTTTCGTAAATTTTTTACAGCAGTTCGCTTTACTCTTGGTACATGGTAGTCACTTGTTATTATTGTAATATGGGATGCATCTTTAAGACTTGGGTCAGAATTTATAGAATTAAACTGTGTTTTAGTATTTGCCACTCCTGATGCCTCGGCATTATATATTTGCCTAAATTCTTCAACGAGCGGAGATAATTCTTTATTATTATTCATATTTATACTTTAATTTTATCATCCATAAATGAACGTTTTATAGGTAGATGATTATCTTTTGGTAAGTGTCCTCTGAGTTTTCCTTGAAGAACTCTTTTTACAATATCATTTGCAATAAGCTTTGATGACTTGCCATTACCAAATGGTTGTTTCCAGGTGGTTCCAATTATTTTGTCCAGTTTTTTTAAGACAAGTTTAGTCGGGTACATTCTAGGAAGGGAAGGGTCAAACTTTACAGTACCCTTTACATCATAAATCTCTGGTCTTTCTGTTGCTTTCCTAATATTTATACTGGGAATATTGAGAACACAAGTTTCTTCGCTTAGCATTCCAGAATCAGTTATAACTGCCTTGGCATGAGTTGCTAGTATTAATATTTCTTCGTAGCCAATAGGGTCTACCATTAAGAGATTTTTTGGTAATTTTATATTCCGTTCTTTTATTACTTTTTGAGTCCTATAGCTTGCTGGAAAATATACAGGTAATTTGGCTTCTCTTACTAACTTTAATATGTTATCAAATGAGGTGTCTATGTGTACATTTTCCCGTCTGTGACATGTCATAAGGTAGTAATTTCCGCTTTCGATCATTCTTTTTTTAAAAAAGAGTGGCGTAGCTTTTTTTTCAATACTATTTTTTCTTTTGTAATAAAATTCATTTAATATGTCTACAATGGGGTTACCGGTGACAATTATATTTTTAGGATTGAGGCCTTCAGCAATTCCCCTGTTCTTATACTCATGGGCGTAGGTATAAATAATATCAGATAGGTGATCGATCATAGTTCTATATTTTTCTTCCGGCATTCTCCAATCATAAGAATGCCAACACCCCTCAATGTGGATAATCGGTATGTTTAATTGAGCAGCCGCAATGCATCCTGCGGTTGTATTTGTGTCTCCAAAAAAAGCAATAGCATCAGGCTTAATTTTTACCAGTGTTTTTGAAAGTTTAGCAATGAGTTGGGAGGCAATTTCAGCATCTGTATCACCTTTACAGAAAAGATCTATATCCGGTTTTCCTACCTTCAGTTCTCTAAAAAAGACATCTTTTAAATTATCTTGGTAGTGCTGTCCTGACCATACAAATATAAAGTTTATTTTTTGCTGCTTTCTCAAGTACCTTAGAATAAGCGCAGGTTTTATAATATCCGGTCTAATGCCCGCAACAAAAACAAGTGTTTTTTTCTTCATTTTGGTAGAATCTTAACAGAAGGCAGAGGAACTATAAATTGTCCACCTCTTTTTATATATTCGCTGTTTCGCAGCAGCACTTCATTTACAAATGGCCAAGCAAAAAGCACAGCATAGGTAGACTTAGGGTTTTCTAAAAGTTTTTTAGATGAATATATTTTTTGATGTGTTCCTGGCATATAGGAATTTTGTTTCATAGGTGAGTCGTCAACTACTAATTTAACACTGTCTGCCGTTAGATTGCAGTAGTTCATAATTACAGTTCCTCTTCCCGATGCTCCATATCCAATAATGTTTTTATTATCTTTTCTTAATGTGTCAATTGTTTTTAAAAGTGATTTTTTTGTTTTCTCAATACGTTTAGCAAATGAAGTATATGTTTTCATTTTAGTAAGCCCCTGTTTTTTCTCAGCTGTCTCAAGTAGTTTTACAGATTTATTTATTTTACGCTTACCTGATTTTTTATTTTGGACGTAGTACATAATTGATCCTCCGCGAAGAGGTGTCTGGGAAACATCAAATATTTCCATGTCATAAATTCCAAAAAATTTTTTTAATGAAAGTAAGGAATAATAAAATTGATGCTCATGGTATATCATGTCATACTGCATTTCTTGTATTAATTTTCCTAAATAGTGTACTTCAAACGCAAGATATCCATTTTTTTTCAGAACTTTTTTAATACCCCTCATCACACTGTGCATGTCCTCAATGTGTGCCATAGAGTGAAATGAATATATGGCGTCAGCCCTTCCATAGTCTTTTGCAATTTTGCTGCCTACGTTTTCTGTAAAAAATGTGTTTAAAATTGGCTTACCTTTTTTTATGAGAGGAATAGTTATGTTTTCAGCCGGGTCAACTCCTAAAACTGTATATCCTTCATTTGCCAGAGCATCTAGAAATGTCCCGTCATTACATCCGATTTCTATAATAAATGCTTTTTTTTGATCAAGATATTTTTTTACTCCCTTTGCTGTTCTATTAAAGTGTTCAACAAGCGTTTTTATAGTAGATGAGTAGTAGAAATAATCTTTGAATAGCGTCTCAGGAGGAATAGAAACATTACATTGAAGTAAATAACAACTTTCGCAAAAGTTTAGCTGTAAGGGGTAAAGTTTTTCATTTTCTAACACTTTTTGTGGCGTATTTTCTTTAAAAAAGCCACCAGCTAGTGGTACGTAACCTAAATTTAAAACTTGCCTAACCTTATGACTGTTACAGAATCTACAAGTTAAAAAATATGTATGAATTCCTACGTTTATATATTTATGCATTTTTTAGCCAAATTTCATTTCCCCAGTAATCTTCGGGGAATCTATAGTCATCTTCTTGGGACTGCGCAAGTGTTTTATCAGAGTAAAATATTAATTGCGTATTTTTAGTTAATGCCTTAAAGCCGTTAGCGTATCCTGGTGGAATATACAGCACTTTTGGATCATCTTCTGTTAGCAACACTGATGTAATGCGTGCATTTTTTGAAGGCGTAGTACTATTATCAATTGGAATAATGCACACAAGAGCTTTTCCCTGGGCAAGATAGACATACTTTGCTTCTTTCATGTGACCGTGAAATGCTCGTATATCACCTTTATTTTTCGGCATGACTACATAAAAACGTTTAACATGTTCAAAATTAAAGTCGTTTACAAATCTTAATGTTCCCGTACTGTCTATATGAGTTCCACCTTGAAGAAGTTTTGGAGATTTTAGAGTAGTCATATATTTAAATTCTTGGTTATAATATAATCGATAATGACCATTAAATCAAGAAGATTTGAATTTTCCCAAATGAAAAGAAAATATATTGTATTTTTGCTATCCACATATGTTTCCATCTCACTTGTTTTTTTTGCAGAGTTTAGAAAAATAAGGAATTTGTTTCCCCCAGCAGGAATAGGCACTGATAATATTGTAGGATTTGTTCAGTTTTATGGGTACCCGCCATTATTTGACTTAGTATTTTTCTGTTTTCTGCTTTCAGCTCCTATAGGTATTTTGTTTGCAATCATTCTTATTTTAAAAAAATGAAAAAAATAGCACAGATATTTTGGAAGTATAAGGACTACGTTTTGATTTCTATTTTCTTGTTTATCTATTATTTCCCTAAAATTATCTACACTTGTAATCAGTACAAGGAACTTATTTTTGACTCACAGAATTTTATTGTGTGGGATTACGCGAAAAGTATTGGGGTTATTCCGTTTAAAGATATATTTTTTCCTTACGGACTTTTCTACTACTACAAAGATCAAAACGTATTTCTTACGTTTCTATATTTCTTTTTGATATTATTTCTTTTTGTTGTTATTTACAGAGCAATAAAATATTTTTGGAAAAATAGCTTTTTAAGTTTTTTATTATTTGTTTTACTATTTTTATTTATAGAGCATATAACGGGAATTGATACCTTTGCAAGGTATGCAATAGCAGTAGTCGGGGTGTTACTGTTTTCATTAAATGTAGTAAGGCAAAAGGTTATTTTAGGACGCGAGCTGTTTTATAGCGGGGTTTGTGTTTCTCTGTGTCTTAGTTTTATCCCAGATCAAGGAGTGTATCTTTTATGTGTGATACCGCTTATTACAGCAGTACATACAATACTTATTAACCACAAGACAAAAAATAAATACGTACTCTTATCATATTTATCACTTTTTTATGGTCTAGGGCTTATTTTGGGGCTAATCCCAGGGATAGTATACCTAGTACACACAGATACGTTTGTGTCCCATATTAGTCATTTGAATTTGCTTTTCAATATTGCAGATTACGCAAAGGCACCCTACATCTCTACCTTAAAATCAAAAGACGAAATACTCATTCTCAGTGCTCTCATATGCTCTTTCACGTATTCGATTTATTCTTTTATCTTTTCAAAAAAACCTGAAAGAGCGTTTGTTATTTTTGCAATTAGTCTCCTATTAATTATGGTTGAGCAAAAAAGTGTTATGCGCTCTATAAGCACATCTCTTACCTTCATCGCGTTTTTACAAGTTATATTTCTATCATCAGCTTTAGTGAATAAAAAAAAGCTTATGAGTATAGCAGAAGTTGGTAAAGTAACTGTTTTATTTGTACTGTTGTATGCCTTTGTGTTTTATGTAGGACTTACACCTGTCTATAGACTAAAAACAAATGAAGATAAATGTGTTCGTGTTCAGAATTTTTTGTCATTAAGGAATCAAAAAAAATATATGAGTGTTGTGTCTGAAATAAAAAAAGACACAAATAGTACTCCTAGAATTTATAGTTTTCCGAATGATCCAATATTTTATATGTTGTTTCACCAGAAACCTCCGTACTTTTTGAATATCTATGACGCTTCGTCTGAGTCTTCTCAAGAAAGACAAATAGAATATATAAAAAAGATGCGTGCAGATTATGTTATTTACAACACATCCACATACGCAACGCAAGATGGGGTACCTGATATTATAAGAGGGAATTATCTAATAAACCATCTTCTTACCCATTTTACTTACTATAAAACTGTAGAAAATTTTTTAATTTTTAAAAAAGCTAGATTAATCTCAGATTTTACACGAAACCAAGAAGTTTATAAGTATTTTTTCTCTATAGATTTGGGTCATGTGCCATATGTTGAAGGAAAGTACAAAAAAGAAAGTTTTGGTATTTTAAACTTTTCGGCAATTGATAATTTTAATACCAAAATTCTAAAAGACCCGCTTGATACAAGAAACACGACTCTATTAATTTCTGCAAAAAATCATAATATAGCAGATACTAAATTGTCATTGTGGTCACACGATCAGGTTTCGCATATTACATTTAAAGAATGTGTCTATCCGGATGTGTGCATAATTAATCTTAAACGAATACCCTTGTTCTTTCACGAAAAAAAGCTTACGCGTGTTACAATAGAAGGCGGTTATGATGTTCTTGTTTCCGCAAGAAAAATAAAAGACAAAAGTATATTTTGGTAAACAATATGGGATATTTAAAGCATTCAATAAGAGGTGTAAGTTGGGTTGCCCTTCTGAGAGCGTTCACGAGAGCTTTGTCTTTTGGCAAGATCGTAATTATTGCACGGCTTTTGTCGCCTTTACAATTCGGCTTATTTGGTATTGCGTCAATTGTACTTGCGTTTATTGAAATAGTAACTGAAACAGGAATAAATATTTTCTTAATTCAAGAAAATGAGAAAGAAGTAAAAAAATATATAAGCACTGCCTGGATCATTTCTATTGTGAGAGGATTTATCGTTTTTTTGATAATCATTATTTTCTCACCTTTTATTGTATCCTTTTTTAAGGCTGAAGGGTCATTTAAGTTAATCTTGCTTATAAGCTTTGTACCACTGATAAGGGGATTTATTAATCCATCAATAGCTCTTCTTCAGAAAGAGTTACAATTTCAAAAAGAATTTTATTTAAAATCATTTATTTTTACAGTGGATACGATAACTGCTGTTTTGTTAGTGTATATTTTAAAATCCCCTTCGGGAATTATTTACGGTTTATTAGTTGGTGGTGTAACGGAGGTTATCTTATCTTTTATTGTTGTGTCCCCAAAGCCCTCGTTTACGTTTAATACTCAATATATACAAAAAATTTTACATAGAGGAAAATGGGTAACAATGTCAGGGGTATTTAACTATCTCTATCATAATATTGATGATGTTTTGGTAGGTAAAATAATAAATGTAGGTTCACTTGGACTTTACAGCATGGTCTATAAAATATCCACATTGCCTATTTCTGAAGTGGCTGATGTAGTCTCGCGCGTATCTTTTCCCGTATATGTAAAAATAGCAGGTGATAGGGCAAGGCTAAAAAGTGCTTTCTTTAAAACTGGTGTACTGGTAAGTGTTTTGTCCGTTCCCTTGGGCGTTTTCTGCATATTATTTCCAAAAGAAATAATTCTTATAGTTTTAGGTGAAAAGTGGGTAAGTGCTTCCCAAACCTTACAAGTCTTAGGCTTTTTTGGAATTATCCGCTCAATTTCAGGTACAACGTCTGCTTTGTTTTTATCAGTGCACAAGCAGGAATATGTCGCTCTTGTAACATTTGTCAGCTTCGTTGGCTTGATAATTACTATAATTCCCCTCATAAATATGTACGGCATAATGGGAGCTGCAATAGCGTCTGTGATAGGATCTATTGTAGCATTGCCTGTAATGGCATATTTTACAGTTAAAATACTTTATGAGAAGAGTTGATCCAAAGGTATACACAGAGGAATATTATCTAACGGATTGTACTGGGTATAACGAGTACAAAAAGACATTTGGAGAAGAGTTAGAGATAAGATTTCTTGAAATAAAGGATTACCTGAAGGTTACAAGACAAGACAAAGTTCTTGATATAGGGTGTGGTAGGGGAGAGTTAGTATATTACACAGCACGCCAAGGAGCTGATTCTTACGGTATTGATTATTCCGATAGCGCAATAAAACTTGCCCTGAAGCTGCGAAACAAAAAACCTCAAAATGTACGCTTAAGGATGAATTTTAAGAAAATGGATGCTAAAAACTTGGCATTTCCCACTTCATTTTTTTCTTTAGTTGTACTAACTGATGTTGTAGAGCATTTATATGATGAAGAACTAGATCAAGTCTTCTCTGAGATAAAACGGGTACTCGCGCCGAATGGCAAATTAATAATCCATACAGCGCCTAATAGATGGTTTAATGATTATGGCTATAAGTATTACTCTTATCCGTTAAGTACAATAGTTGTTCTTGCCTGGAATATTTTTAGGCGCTCCAAATATCCTAACATTTTGCACCCAAGTAAGCTTCGGACAGACTCACATTCAATAATGCACATAAATGAGCCAACATATTTTTCACTAAAAAAATTATATAGAAAATACAAATTTAAAGGTAAATTGTATAGTACAAACATAACTGTTAAAAAACCGGTTATTAGTAAAAAGGATACTCTGATGAACATTTTTATATTCCTTCATCCTGCCTCAAAGTATTTCCCCCTGAATGTGTTATTTGGAAGCGATTTTGTAAGTGTTCTTAAAAATATTAAATGAAAATTGCAGTTTATCACAATCTTCCTCCTGGCGGAGCAAAGCGGGTTCTTTTTGAGGAAATAAAATATTTAAGCAAGCACCATCAAATTTTTCTTTTTGAGTTAGCGTCAACAGATGAGGAATTTTTAGATATCAGAGGGTTTTGCAAAGAAGTTAGAAGATATAAAATTGAAAGACGCAGGACACAAAAACTTAAGAAGATCTATCGTGATTTTTGGATCATAACTACATTACGGGAAGTTCATAAAAAAATAGCAAAAGACATTGATAGTTCTTCATTTGATGTGGTATTAGTACATCCCGACCTATACACGCAGGCACCATTTGTTTTGAAGTATGTGAAGACACCAAGTGTGTATTATTGTCATGAATGGTTACGTATTGCCTACGAAAAAGAATTTAGATTTGTTGAAAAGGTATCAGTCGTGAAAAAGGTGTATGAGTCATTTTCTAGATTTATGAAAAAGAGAATTGATTCTGAAAATACGAGAAAGGCTAGAATGGTTATTGTAAATTCTGAATTTACTAAAAGAAACGTCAAGATGGCATATCACATAAATGCTGAAATAGCGTACCCGGGAGTTGATACAGAGGTATTTAAAAAGGAAGCGGATAAAAAAAAGAAACAAATATTATTTATGGGAGCAAAAGATGAAGTTAACGGTTATTCATTTATAGAAAAAGCTATGCAGTATCTGCCCAAATATTATTTTCTCAAAGTGGCAGACATATCTGAAATAAAATCCGTTAGCGATATGCAACTTGCATCTTTGTATCGGGAAAGTTTTGTTTTTGTGTCAATGTCTCTGAATGAACCTTTTGGGTTGGCTGCTCTTGAATCAATGGCATGTGGCACACCAGTCATAGCAATTAACCAGGGGGGGTATAAGGAGACAGTAGAGGATGGGATTACAGGGTATTTGGTAAATAAAAATCCAGAGAAAATAGCAGAAAAGGTTATAGAGCTTGAAAACAAAGATACCTACAGAGGAATTTCTGAAAATGGGGTTATACGAACAAGGGAAAAATGGACTTGGAAAAAACACTCAAACACACTTGAGGAGCTATTTACAAAACTCATAAAAAAACAATGAAAAACGTTAAACTTTCTATAGTAATTGTTAACTACAAAGTTAAGGATAGGGTAGAAAACTGTGTAAAATCTATTCAAAAGTATTTTCGTAAAATTCCCTACGAAATAATTATTGTTGAGAATGATCCTGGTAGTAATTACTTTTCGGATTTTTCTAAATATGAAAAAGTGAAATACTACAAATCATATACGAATATAGGTTTTGGTGCAGGAAACAATTTAGGTGCAAAGTATGCAAAAGGCGAGTTTCTATTCTTTCTTAATCCAGATACAAAAATTCAAAGTGGAAGTATCACTCAAATATTAGAAGTATTTAACAAAGCATCAACTGGAATTGTCGCACCTCTTTTAGTTACCCCGAAAGGAACACCTTATAAGAAGCAGGGTACTCGCAAACTGACTCTTATGAATGCGATTTTTTCACTTTCATTTATATATAAATATTTTCCAAACAATAAAATTGCTAGAAATTTTTGGCTCTCAGCATGGAATAAAAAGGATAGATGTGAGGTAGACGTAGTACCGGGCACTGCTTTTATTATAAAAAGAAGTACATTTAAATCAATTCGAGGCTTTGATCCAAAGTTTTTTCTATTCTTTGAGGAAAATGATATTTGTAATAGAGTGAAAATGAAGGGTTTTAAAATATTTATGGACCCCTCCCTTGTTGTTATGCACGAATGGGGAAAAAGCACTGAGCAAAGAGAAGACACAAAAAAGATATTTGAGACGAGTAGGAGATACTATTTTACAAAATATTATGGATTGGGAGGAGTGCTTATTGACTTACTAATTTTAAGAAAATTTGGCTTTTTAAATATTCGATCTATTTTTATACTAGGAGGCAGTATATTTTTATTTTTTACCGCTCTGTTTTTAAGAGTATACAGATTAGACGATTTAATGCAGTTTATTCCTGATCAGGGTTGGTTTTATATTTCCGCAAGAGATATGATAGTGACTGGAGTTGTCCCTCTTGTAGGTCCTCCCACGTCTCACCCTTGGATACACCATGGTCCATTGTGGACATACGCATTAGCTGCAATCTTATACGTTTTTAACTTTGAGCCAACACGTCCTGGATACGTTGTCGCATTTTTTGGTGCAGCTACTGTTTTATTGTTTTATTTTGTCGTATCGAAGATGTATACAAAAAAAATAGGTTTTCTTGCTGCTTTTATTTTTGCAACATCTCCCTTAATTGTAATGAATTCACGCATACCGTACCACACGAGTCCAATTCCTTTTTTCGTAATTTTACTTTTTTACCTTGTATACCTTTTTATAAAAGGGAAACCGTATGTTCTCCCATTTATAGCATGTATTTTATCAATACTTTACAATCTTGAAATAACTACCTTTATATTTCAGATAACAGTTTTAGTAGTGATTATTTTTGGAATTGTTAAAAAAAAGGAATGGATGAAAAAGGTGACATTTAAGAACATACTTATATCATTTGTAATGTATATAATTCCTATGATTCCATTTATTCTCTATGATACGGGGCATGGATATAAGCAGACTGTTGGATTTATTGTTTGGGTTTTGTATAGGGTTATAAAATCCCCTTTAAGTATTTTTCATTCACAGTTTTCCTCCCGCACCCCTGTTTCCTCAACGCTGCCAGAATTTTTACTGTATTATCAGCAATTAATTTTTGTATGGAATGGTTTTGTTTCTTTGTTGTTTCTTGTTCTATCAGTGTTTGGTTTTTGTTTTTTGAAAGTAAAGAAAAAGGATACATCTGTCGTGCTTCTTGCTTTATTTCTTGCTATAGCCTTTATGGGATTGTTTATCCATAGAGTTCCAATTGAGGCTGATACTTTGCTAATCTCTCCATTTCTTGTTATATCTTTTGTCCTTTTTGTTAGCTTAATTGCAGAGAAATTTAGGCTGTCTCTGATTTTTGTTTTCCTTATTGTATCAATGTGTGTGCTGAATATATTCTTTTTGATGTCAACAAATTTTTATACTACAGGAAAGTATGGATATAGAATGACGTATAAACAGAGAATGAATGCAGTTGACAAAATAATAAAATTATCGGGAGATCAAAAATATGCTATAGTAGGGAAAGGAGAGTTGAGTGACTTTCCTGTTTTTCTAGATCCATATAGGTACCTTTTATGGTATAAAGGCAAGCCAACGTCAAATGACAAAAGAGCAAGAGCAATTCAAGTATGGGAACAGGAACGATTCATAGACGTATCAATTATAAAATAAAATGATTACAGCAATTATTCTATGTAAAAATGAAGAAAAAAATTTAACTGAGTGCATTGATTCTGTTTCATTTTGTAATGAAACAATAGTAATTGATGATGAGTCGAATGATAGGTCAGTGAAGATAGCCAAGGGAAAAGGGGTGAGAATTATATCAAGGCTACTTAAAGATGACTTTTCAGATCAGAGAAATCATGCACTAACTCTTGCAAAAAACGAATGGGTTTTATTTGTTGATGCTGATGAAAGAGTAAGTCAGGAGTTAAAAAAAGAGATATTAGAAACAGTTCCGTCAACCACAAAGGGCGGTTTTTATATAAAAAGGCAAGACACTATGTTTGGAAAAATCCTACGTCATGGAGAGTTGAGTAACAAGAAATTTCTACGGTTAGCAAAAAAAGATAGCGGAAAATGGGTTGGTAAAGTACATGAAGAGTGGATGGTTTTGGCGGACTTGGGAACTTTAAGCGCGCCGTTGTATCACTATCCTCATCAAAGCATCACAGAATTCATTTCTGAAGTAAATATGTATACTACAATAAGGTCAAACGAATTATTTAAATCAGGGAAGAAAACTAACTGGATGCTTATTATTTTATATACAAAAGGTAAATTCATTTACACATATTTTCTTAAGCTCGGTTTTTTAGATGGGGTACCAGGTTTACTTGTTTCCCTCATGATGTCTTTTCACACGTTTCTTGTGAGGGGAAAGCTTTATCTACTTCAAAAAAATAAAAAATGAAAAGTTTCCCTTTTTATCTGCTTATAGCACTATTACCCTTAGGTGTTGTTGCAAGATTTATTGTTTTCCCACAACTTACTGTATCCGTTCTAGATATAGTAATTACATGCATATTGGTCTTAAACTTTCGCACACTATATAAATTCTTTCATAAAAAACACACATATATAGTTACTTTCTTTCTCATCTTTCTGTTAGGGGTTTTAGGCACTGCAACTCATGTTTCGTCTGTTTTTGAATTTTTAGTTAGTTTTTCTTATTCCCTGCGTTTTTTCTCCTACATTCTTCTGTTAATTCCTATACTTTCGCTTTCTCATAAAAGTATTGAGGTTATGAAAAAAGAGTTATTAGTTTCAGGTTTTATTTTTATTTTTTTAGGCTATGTACAATATCTCTATTATCCCTCCTTACGTAATCTTTACTATTTAGGTTGGGATGAACATCTATACCGTTTATTCTCAACACTATTGGATCCTAATTTTGCAGGGGTTTATATAGTATTAATATTTTATCTGTTTTTATCATTTGTTCTTGAATTTAAAAAAAGAACTGTACTAAAAAACTTTTTATTTCTTCTTATCGGATCTATCTACATCCTTCCTGCATTCTTTTTGACATACTCAAGAAGTTCCTATATTGCATTTATAGTATCTTGCTTGTTGTTTGCTTACATAATTGGTAAAAAGAAACTTTTGCTAATACTTTTTTGTATATTTATAGTAGGAATATTCCTGCTTCCTAAAAATAGTGGAGGAGAAGGAATAAATTTGCTTAGAACTTCATCAATTTTTGCACGAGTAGATGCGGTACATAATGGGCTAGATATATTTATGACGAGTCCTGTAATAGGTGTGGGGTTTAATACATTACGATTTACTTATATAAAATTAGGGTTGATCTCACCCATGGACTCAATAACCTCACATTCTGCAAACGGAATACCGAATAGTTATGTTTTTATTCTTGCAACAACGGGAGTTTTCGGCTTTCTACTATATTCCCTTTTGGGAATCCGTTTTATACGGGATACTATTCACAAGACGCGACAAGGGGAAAGGTACACGTATATGGGTGGCGCAATTGTCGCATCTTTATGTGCAATTTTAATTCAAAGTTTTTTTGAAAATTCACTTTTCTACACACCCTTTCTACTTTGGATGGTTTTGGCTTGCGGAATATTTTTTAATAAAAGCAATAATACAAAGAAGTAAGATTTTATGGTTTATAGGTTACTTTAATTTTCTTTTCCGTTTCTTGACCTGATTTCCCTTGGGTTTTAATACTTAATTCGTTTTCGCCTTCGGCTAAATTGAGGTAGTAAGAAAAGTTACCATTCTCGTCAACAACTGCCCGAAACCCATTCACTGTAATATTTGAATCTGGGTCTGTTACACCCTGAACAGTTATTGTTTGATCTCCCCTTCCAAATTGTTGTCCTTCAGTAGGACTTGTAACATCTAGTTTTGGAGCACCTTTGCTTTGAGAAACGTAGTAACTTCTTGTATATGAACTATACTCATTCCCCCTTTTTATCCGAGCACGAATAATATTTTGACCCTCAGTTAGTTTTACGTTTTCAAATAAAAATTTTTGGTCGTCAGCCAGAATTGCCGTATCGGAAAGCTCATCATTTACATAAAGTTCTACCTGTGCATCAGAGTATGTTGAAGATCCTGAGATGGTAATATGTGCGCTTACGGTAGCGCTCGGAAGTGAGTCAATAAAAGGAGCTTCCAGCGTACTGTCTTCACTCGCGGTTACTTCTGTTGTATTTTTTCTGAATACAGAGGTAAGAGAAGAGACAGAATCAAGTAAAAGTGGACCAAATTGAAATGCTACGAAAAGGAGTAAAAAAATTGCAATAATGAAGAAAAAAATTTGTTTTTTAGTCTTTTCTTGAGTTGTTCTGGAAAAGCGAGATTGTTTTGCTTGCATATCTTATTGATTTGGCCTATGTGGTCTTCTTATTTTTTGTGCAACTTTTAATTCTAATATTGATTTTCTCAGTTCTTTATCTTCCATTATAAAATCCTGTGCTTCTTGTTTATTGTGCTTTGCTTCTTCTGCTCTTTTTTTTGCTTCTTCTGCTTTTGCGATCTGAATTGAGTCCGCCTGAATAGCATAGTCTGAGATGATGCTTACTTTATCGTCTGAGACATCTACTATTCCTCCTAAAACTGCCATAAGAGTTTCTTTGCCATCCTTTATAATGGTTGCCTCGCCGTCTCCTAGTTTTGCATAAAGTGGTACGTGATGAGGCAGAATAGCGATTTCTCCTGTGGGAGTAGGTAATCTTACCTCATCTACGCTATCCTGGTAGATTATTCCATCTGGGGTTACTATTTCAAAATGAAACTTTGAGTTTGCCATGGGGAACGTATATACTATTTCTTTGCGTTTTTGACAGCTTCGTCAATGGTGCCTGTCATGTAAAACGCCTGCTCTGAGATGTTATCGTGTTTTCCATCAATTATTTCAGCAAAACCTTTTACGGTATCTGCTACTTTAACATATCTTCCTGGAGCTCCTGTAAATATTTCAGCAACAAACATAGGTTGAGTTAAAAATCTCTGTATTTTACGAGCTCGAGCAACAGTTAATTTATCTTCATCTGATAGTTCATCTATTCCCAAAATAGCTATAATATCTTGTAGGTCTTTGTAGCGCTGTAATATTCTTTTAATTTCTGAAGCCACTCTATAATGCTCTGCTCCTACAACATTTGGGTCAAGAAGCCTTGAGGATGAGGTGAGTGGATCGACTGCAGGGTATAATCCTTGCTCCGCAATAGACCGCTCAAGCGTTACAGTTGCGTCAAGATGACTAAAAATAGTTGCCGGAGCGGGATCAGTATAGTCATCTGCGGGTACATAAACTGCCTGAACTGATGTGATAGAGCCATTTTTAGTTGAGGTAATGCGCTCTTGCAGTGAAGCTATGTCTTGAGAAAGGGTAGGTTGGTACCCAACTGCGCTTGCCATTCGTCCTAATAGAGCTGAAACTTCAGCTCCTGCCTGTGCAAAACGAAATACGTTATCTATAAAAAGAAGTACGTCTTCGTTTTTCTGGTCTCTAAAGTATTCTGCCATTGAAAGTGCAGTAAGTCCTACTCTAAGTCTATTGCCAGGTGGCTCATTCATTTGTCCAAAAACGAGTACAGTTTTGTCCAACGTTCCACTTTCCTTCATTTCACGGTATAAGTCTGTACCTTCACGCGTGCGTTCTCCAACTCCCGCAAAAACAGAGTGACCTTTGTGAACAATTGCTATATTGCGTATGAGTTCTTGGATGATAACTGTTTTTCCAACTCCAGCTCCTCCGAAAATTCCTACTTTTCCGCCTTTTGTAAAAGGAGCAATAAGGTCAATTACCTTAATACCAGTTTCAAGAATTTCAGGCGTTGTCGCTTGCTCTGATAATGGTGGAGCGCTCTTGTGGATTGAGTCTCGTTTGACCGTTGCAGGAAGCTTTTTCCCGCCGTCAATTGTTTCACCTAATACATTAAAGATTCGTCCTAAAGTTTCAGGACCAATGGGTACTTCAATTGGGTGATGAGTTCGTTTTACAGACGTACCACGCTTTAAACCTTCAGTTGAACCCATTGCGATAGTTCTTGCTTCTCCGTTTTCTAATTCAAACTCTGTTTCCAGTATAAGCGTTTTTCCGTTTAGTTCAATTTCAAGTGCTTCATAGATCTCAGGAACATTGTGCAAATCAAATTTAACATCAATAACAGCTCCTTGAATTCTTATAACAACTCCGTCTTTTGTGTTTTTCATAATTAATTTAATTGATTATTTGATAGATCAAGTATCTCATTTGTTATACGTTCTTGACGAGACTTATTATACGCGAGAGTGAGGTATGTTGCAATCTCATTTGCATTTGTTTTTGCATTTTGCATTGCTATCATTCTTGCTACCTGCTCTGAAGTATATGCCTCAAGAAGTGCGCTGTAAAGCGATGCCTCTAGGTATTGCGGCAAAATGCCTTCAAGTAGTTTTGTAGATCCTGGTTCATAGAGATGGTATAAATCGTTATCTTCCTCCTCAGAAAGAGAAGTATCTATTGGCAGTATTTTTGTTATTTTTGGAGTTTGCAGAAAAAAAGACTTAAATTCAGTAAACAGAATCTCCACTGATCCTACTTTGCCTGAATTGTACTGTTCATTTATAATTTTTAATATTTCATATACATTTTCAAATTTAGGAATTGTTGTGCCCATTGGAAAAGCAGCTAAAAAATTAAATGACAGTCTGGCTGCAAATTTTTCAACTTTCCTTCCGACTGTTATAAGTGTTGTTTCTGTGTTTTCCTGGAGAGTTAATGCCTTAAATAAGTTTGTATTAAGCGACCCGCAAAGTCCTCTATCAGGGGACACTACGAGTAAAAGTTTATTACTTGATTTGTTCCCGTCAATATAAGGGTGTTTGAATTTTTTTCTATCTACTTTTTTTACAAGCCGAAAAGTTAAGCTTTCAACTTTCTTTGCGTATGGCTTATTGTTTTCCACCGTAGTTTGCGCTCGTTTAATTTTTGAGGCACTCATCATTTCCATTGCTTTTGCAATTTGGGAAACATTTTTTGCTGTTTTTATTCGTCTTTTTAATAATTGTAAGTTTTCAGCCATTTTAGTAAGTATCAGAAAAAATTCTGTAACCTTTCTCTAGATTAGTGTTTTTTTAAATTCAGTAATAGATTTTTTTAATTCCTCTTGAAGTTTCTCATCAAGTTTTTCTCCTTTTTGAAGCGCATCGACAGATTTTTTTGCTCTCGTTTTAACAAAAGACGAAACCTTCTCTTCAAACATGCGAAGTTTTTCAACAGGGAAATCATCAAGCACGCCACTAGTTGCTGAATATATACTTATTATTTCTGACACCTCATCAAGTGGTTCATATTGTGGTTGATTTAACATTGCACTTACTCTTTTACCCCGTTCTATCTGTTTCTGTGTGGCTTCGTCTAGGTCTGATCCGAATTGTGCAAATGCAGCAAGAGATCTAAATTGAGCTAATTCAAGACGAAGCGGTCCCGCAATTTGCTTCATTCCTTTTGTTTGAGCTGCCCCCCCAACGCGCGAGACAGAAAGTCCTACATCCACGGCAGGTCGTGTTCCTGAGTTGAATAAATCAGTTTTAAGATAAATCTGTCCATCAGTTATGGAAATGACGTTTGTTGGAATATAGGCAGAGATATCATCAGCTTGAGTCTCAATTATAGGTAGAGATGTAATTGATCCTCCTCCGTTTTCTTTCGACATTCTAACCGAACGTTCTAGTAATCGTGAGTGAAGGTAAAAAATATCTCCTGGATATGCCTCACGTCCTGCTGGCCGGCGAAGAATTAGTGAGATTTGGCGGTAGGCATTTGCATGTTTTGAAAGATCATCATACACAAGAAGTACATCCTTTCCTTGCTCCATGAAATACTCTCCAATTGCTGTAGCGGTAAAAGGCGCAAGAAATTGAAGGGAGGCTGGATCAGAAGCGGATGCAGTAACTACAATTGTGTAGTCCATTGCACCATCTTTTTCAAGAATAGCAATTGTTTTAGCAACATTACCTCTTTTTTGACCAATAGGACAATAGATGCAAATAACCTGTCTGAGTCCTAAATCTTTTTTCTTTTGGTTGAGAATTGTATCTATTGCAATTGCTGTTTTACCAGTATTTCTATCCCCAATGATTAGCTGTCTTTGACCACGTCCAATAGGAGTCATTGCATCAATTGACTTAATCCCAGTTTTAAGAGGGGTATCAACCGGTTCACGCTCAACTATTCCTGCAGCAATTCTTTCAAGAAAGTATTCTTTTCCGTGTACAATCTTTAGTGCCTTGCCGTCTAGCGCGTTTCCTAATGGGTCAATTACACGTCCTATAAGTTCATCAGACACATTTATGCTCAGAATTTTTCCAGTTGTTTTTACTTTTTGCCCCTCCTGAACTTTGTTATCTGCAGTGAAAAGAATAATAGAGACTTCATCCTCATCAAGATTTAAAACCAGACCTCTTGTTTTGTCTTCAAATTCGACTTCTTCGCCAAATCCTGCTTTTGTAAGCCCCGTTGCTCTGACGATTCCATCACCCACAAATGTGACAGTTCCAATATTCTCAACTCCTGCACCTACCTGGAGACCTGAAAGCTTTTTTTCTATTTCAGAAATAAAATCTTCTGTTGTAAATGTTTTTTTGTCGTTTTTAGCCATATATTATTTAGATTAGGTTACGTTTAGAAACTGAGCTTGCTTGTTTATAGTTCCTCTTCTATCTCCTCAGCAAGCTTTTCTATTTTAGATTTTACAGACAGGTCATATATCATATCATATGCTTGTACTTTTAGTCCTGCCCCAATTTTATTATTTATCACAGTTTCAATTTTTTTTCCAGAGAAGAGGGTGGCAAGCTCAGATTTATTGCTTTTTGACAATTCGTCTGCGCTTGTGACTCTCATAGTTACTTTTTCATCCTCAAGAACCATTATTTCCATAAGTTCCCTCAATTCCTTAGGTGTTAAAACTTTAGTAAGACGCTCTGATTGAGCTTTTGATATCCCTCCATTTTGAGCGATTGTTCTTGCTAAATTTTTAAGTAGATATGTATTTTTCATTCGGTTTCCTTGAGAACTTTTATACTTCTTGTGAGTATCTTGTCGCGTTCATCTTTTGTAAACATTTTTTCCATAACTTTTTCAAGAAGTGCCAAAGAATTATCTAAGGAAGCCTTTTTGGCTCGTTTTTCCATGTCTTCCATCTGTAGATCAGCCTGTTTTTTAGCCTCTAAGATAATTTTATCTGATTCATTTTTTGCCTCCGTTAAGATTTTTTCGCGCAACGAGTCTGCTGCCTTCTTTGTTTCTTCAAGGATATGCTCAGCTTCGCGTCCTGCCTTTGTAATAATTGCTTCTTTTTGTGCTTCCGCGTTTTCGCGATCCTTTGCTGCCATTTCAGCGTCTCTCAAGCCTTTTTCAATCGTGTGCTTTCGATCTGACAAGACCTTTAAGATAGGTTTATAGAGAAACTTTTTAAAGATAAAGGCAAGTATTAAAAAGTTTACAATTTGTGCAATAAACAAAACCGGTTCAAATCCGAATTGATTTAATATTTCCATTTAAATAGTTCCTTTCATCACTACTATACAAACAAAAACAGTGTTATACATATGATTCACTGTCATTGCAAGACGCCCAAGCAAATCTACATTTCTTAAGAGCCTTATAATGACAGCGAAATTCAAAAATGAATTTCACCTGTCATCTAGTGACCAACAAAGGCCAAAATAAGAGAGTAAATTGCGATAGCCTCTGCAAAAGCCATACCTAAAAGCATCGGTGGTAAGATTCTTGCTGCTGCTTCAGGGTTTCTTCCGATAGATTCCATTGCTTTATATCCAATAAGAGCGATTGCAATTGCAGGAAAAATACCTCCTAGTACAACAATAAGACCTCCTGTTATTTCAAACGACATAATTAATGCTCACCTCCTTCACCATGTGGGGTTGCTAATATTGACATAAATACCATTGTTAACATTGCAAAGACCAATGCTTGCACAAGCGCCACAATCATTTCAAGCAAAATAAATGGGAGTGGAGCTACAAATGCAAAAAGAGAAGATATCGTTGCAAGGACAACTTCTCCTGCATATATATTACCAAAGAGTCTGAAGGAAAGCGAGAATAATTTTGAAGCTTCTGAAACAATCTCAAGCAGTCCCACAAAAAGATAAATAGGATTAAAGGAAAAATATCTGCTTAGGTAGTCTTTCCATCCAACAACCCTTATTGCGATTACATGTGTCGCAACTATAGAGACTGTAGCAAGGGCAAGTGTAGTGTTGAAGTCACTTGTTGCAGCTCGCAAAATTGGTATAAATTCTTTTTTGCCCTCTTCTGGTATTTCTTGAAAAAATCCAATGGTTCCAAATCCAGGAAGAAGACCTATAATGTTTGAAAAAAAGATAAATATAAAGAAGCTAGCAAACCATGGGAAAATTCGTTTTGTGTTTGACCCTGAAATTTGTTCTGTCAGGTTATAAAAGTAACCTATCCCTACCTCTGTGATGCTTTGCAGTATCCCTGGAACTTTTTTTATATTTTTCGTAAGAATGAAAACTAAGACAACAAGCACAATATCAGTGGCTACTGTTGCAAGAACAGTATTTGTTAATTCTACTCCTTGTGATCCAAATATGATTTCAGGTTTTAATGATGCCATTTTTTTAAATTATTTCTATAGAGTAACGTTCTATATTACGGATGAACAGCAAAAATCTCAATTGATCCTGAGCGAGACTTGCAAGCTAAAGGAAAATCTTGAGATCGAATACATTATAAAAAATGGGTAAAAGCAAGTCAACTGGGGAAAAATTTGGTGGCGCATGTGGCGCACAAGATGATTACTGAAATTTGATAGTGGTTGGTTTAGGAATATAGTCTGAGATGATGCTTCGTCAGTTTGTGAGACGCCTTACTGTATCAACAATAATAACTGGTCGTTCATCTTTAAATTGAAGTTTTCCCTCGACTATCACAATTGCGTCCCTGATAAGTACTTGCTTTATTTCTTCGTATGTTTTGGGAAAGACAACACATTCTATATTTACACCTGCACTGTCCTCAATTGTTACAAATGCCATTTCCTGGTTTGATTTTTTTGTTATTATTTTTTTAACTGATGATACGAGTCCGCCTATTTTGAGAGGACTTCCTTCCCTTTCTTCCTCAAGTTCAGTTAGTTGATGGGTTATGTAGCGTGCGATGTTTTCAAGCTCCTGACTGAGCGGGTGATTTGTAAGAAAAAAACCTAAAAGTTCTTTCTCAAACATTAATTTTTCCTTTTCAGAAAACTCCTCGACATCATAGAGCCCCAACATGGCAACTTCATCTGCAGCTGTATCCGTTTCCCCAAAAAGATTTCCCTGGTTTCGGGCAACATCTTTTTGTTGTCTTGATATTTTTTCAACAAGCTCTGGGTATGAGGATAGAAGTGATGACCGTTTCCCAAACTCATCCAGTGCTCCTGCCTTGATCATGCTTTCCATGGTTTTCTTGTTTACCTTTGATAGATCAACCCTTGAAAGAAAGTTTGATAGAGAGGTAAAATTATCAGCTTTTCTTGCCTCTTGTATGCTCTGTATAGCGGCGCTTCCGACATTTTTAATAGCAGATAGCCCAAATCTAACCTTATTTTCCTGAATAGAAAATTCAGCGTCAGAAAAATTGACTGAGGGCGCAAGTATGCTAACGTTTAGCCTCTTACATTCGGCTACAGCTTGAGCTATTTTCTCGTTTTTAACCGGTCCTGTTGTGCCGCGGGATTCAGCAGTCAAGAGAGCAGTCATAAATTCGACAGGAAAATGCGCCTTAAGATATGCTGTCCTAAAAGCTATAGTTGCATAGCATGCCGCATGAGCTTTGTTAAATCCGTAACCCGCAAAGGGGGCAATGAGTTCGTAGATTTCCTCGGCCTTTTTTTGAGTCAAGCCATTTTTAACGGCACCGGAAAGAAAGATATCTCTTTGTTTTTTCATTTCAGCAGGAATTTTTTTACCCATAGCCTTCCGGAATTTATCAGCATCGAGCCAACTATAGCCTGCAAGTGCAATTGTAGTCAGAAGTACGTCGTCTTGAAACGTAAGTATACCGTAGGAATTTTTTAGTATATCGGCAAGTCGTGGATCTGGATAGCTTATTTTTGTAGGGTTATGTTTTCTTGCGATAAATTCAGGAATGTTTTGCATAGGTCCTGGTCTATAGAGGGCAACCATAGCCATAAGGTCAAATATGCTATTAGGTTTTAGTTCTTTAATGTATCTTCTCATACCCGCTGATTCCAGTTGAAATATTCCGGTAGTTTCAGCTGAGGAAAGTAGATCATATGTTTTTTTATCATCCAACGGAAGTTGGGAAACATCTATTACCACATTTTTATTTTGTTTTATAAATTTGAGCGATTCCTCAATAATAGTTAAATTTCGTAGACCTAGAAAGTCCATTTTTAAGAGTCCGACACCGTCTTCTCCCACCGTATACATGTCATATTGAGTGACGATTTTTTCGCCGTTTGTTTCCCTTTGCAGCGGGGTGTAGTCAGTCAGTGGCTTATCTGCAATAACTACACCTGCTGCATGAACTGAAGCATGGCGTGCCACCCCCTCCAGTTTTGTTGCAACGTCTAATAGTCTTTTTGTCTCCTGTTCTGTAAGATACGCACGTTTGAGATCGGGAGACTGTTCAAGAGCTTTTGACAAGGTCATGGCATGTCCCTGCCATCCGGGTGGGATCATCTTGGCAATCCTATCTGGCGCGGCATAGGGCATTCCCAGTGCGCGTCCTGCGTCTCGTACGGCACCACGTGCTTCCATAGTTCCGAAAGTAATGATTTGAGCTACTTTGTCTTCCCCATATTTCTGGGTAACATAGGAAATGACTTCATCACGTCTTGTATCTGCAAAATCCAGGTCAATGTCAGGGGCAGACGGTCTATCCGGATTTAAAAATCTCTCAAATGGTAAGTTAAAATAGAAGGGATCAATGTCTGTAATGTTAAGTGCGTAAGATACTACAGATCCAGCAGCTGATCCACGACCAGGACCTACGCTTATTCCATGACTTTTTGCCCAACTTACAAAGTCAGCCACAGTAAGAAAATAAGTCTCATATCCTTTCTTCAAAATAACAGCCAATTCATAATCCACTCGCTCGCGTACTTTCTGTTCAATCTTTCCGTATCTTGCCATAAGACCTGTATCAACCAGTTCTTTTAGGTGTTCGCCTGTTGTCTTTCCCTTTGGTACTTTAAATTTAGGTAAAATCCATTTTCCAAGAGGAATTTCAACGTTACATCGTTCGGCTATTTTTACTGTATTTGAAATTGCTTCAGGATATTGAGCAAATAAGCTTTCCATTTCTTCTGGTGACTTGATGTAAAAATCAGGAGAGTTTATCATCGATAATTTTCGATTGTCATCAAGTAGAGTAGTTTGTGTTTGAATAGCGAGCAAAATTTCTTGCGCCTCCGCGTCATTTTTATGTGTATAGTGATTATCGTTTGTCGCGACAATAGGTACACCCATTTTTTTTGAAAGCGCAATAAGCGCTTTATTTAGTGGTTCTTGGGGTGGGACATTAAGATGTTTCTGTAATTCCAGGTAAACATTATCATCTCCATATATTGTAAGAAGTCTTTTAAGTCTTTCTTCAGCTTCATCATTTTTGCCTTGGAGTAGTGGGTCCCCTATATATCCATTTACGCATGCAGTAAGACAAATAAGTCCTTCGGAGTATTTTTCTAGCAGTGGAATATCAACTCTTGGCTTATAATAATACCCCTCGAGATTTGCAACAGATACTATTTTCATTAAATTTTTATATCCAGAATTATCTTTTGCAAGAAGTATTAAGTGATTATATTCATTATCAATACCTGCCTCTTTATCCAACATGGAACGTTTCGCAACATATATCTCGCAGCCGATAATAGGTTTTACACCCTGCAGGCGTGCTTCTTTAAAAAATTTTATCGTACCATACATATTTCCGTGGTCAGTTACGGAAATAGCATCCATCCCTAACTCTTTGGTGTGTGCGAGCATTTCAGGAAATTTTGATAATCCATCAAGAAGTGAATACTCAGAGTGATTATGAAGATGTACAAACTTTCCCATAATTTAAGCAGCTATGTCGTGTTTACTGTTAGTTTTATACGATTTAAATGTAAGAATATTATTCTCATCTACAGATGCTTCTGTAAAATTGTTTTTCCCGTTATTCTTAAGTCCTTTTGATTCGTACATTGCTTTATCCGCTTTTTTAAGCGATTCAAGAGGTTCGTCAAGATCAATAAGTGATCCTCCGGCAGATATTGCGATTTGATGCTCTTGAAATAAATCGTTTTGTCTATCCCACCATTTTTTAACACCTTTCATTCCTGATTTTCTTAGTATAACAATAAATTCATCCCCACCCGTTCTTCCCGCAAGGTCTCCAGCTCTTAGATTTTGACTGATAAGTCTTCCTGTTGTAGAAATATATGTGTCTCCAGCTTTGTGCCCTAGTGTGTCATTTATAGCTTTAAGACCGTCAGCATCTAAAACTATCGCAACAAGATTATCCGAATCTCGTTTTGCTACCTTCACTAGTTCAAGAAAGCGCTTATCAAAGGCTTTTCTGTTGTGGAGTCCTGTGAGGGTGTCAATTCCTCCTTCAAGTTCCTTCCTCGTCATTTCTTTAGCATTATCAGATACTAATCCTCTGTTATCTATAGGGTTTACTCCTCGCTCTTCAAACATTTTTTTTACTTTCTCCAGGTTAGGGTAGTGGACCTCGCGAATGGTAGATTTAGTAATTGTAGTAGTTGGTAATTTTTCCGTTTGTGAAGATCCGTCTGTCATTTGAGCGCTTCCAGTATACCATTCTTTACAGCCGTTGCGTCAAGTTTTTTTCCTGCCTTGCGTAAGACCTGTCCCAGGAGAAACATTATTGCGTTTTCTTTACCACTTTTATAGTCTTCAACTGCTTGTGGATTTTCAGATAGTACATTTGTGATGAGAGACGCTAACACGTCTGGGCTTACGTTGTCTTTTTTCTTTCCCTCCAAAACCATTTTTACTACTTCAGACGGTTCAAATTTAGTAATATCAAGCTTTTTGTTTATGATAGCGTTTGCAATTTCCTTAGGTAGTATTTTTCCTTCTCCGTCTTTAACTGCTCTATCAAAAAAATCAGCAGTTATTTTATCTCGTGTTAATATTTCAGCGTCCGCTTGGGGAAGTTCGTATACTTTTTCAAACCTTGCTTGTTTTTCATCCGGCAGTTCTCCAATAGAGTGAAGTAGTTCTGCGATTCTCTCAATAGTTGTCGTGATTGGAGGGATATCAGGTTCCGGAAAATATCGGTAATCATGTGCTTCTTCTTTAGACCTTTGGGAAATGGTAGCGTTTTTTGTCTCATTCCATCCGCGTGTTTCTTGAGCAGGACGTTCACCTTTTTCCAGTAATTCTTTTTGACGTTTTGCTTCATATTTAATAGCTCTATCAACGAATCTAAATGAATTAATGTTTTTAACCTCAACTTTATAGTTCGGTAACCCGTTCTCGCCTTTCATCCGAAGGGAAATGTTCGGTTCAAGCCGCATTTCCCCTTTCTCCATATCTGCGTTTGATACATTGAGATATCTCACAATTTTCTGGAGTTTTTGAAGATATGCTATCACTTGATGTTCATTTTCAAAGTCAGGTTCAGTAACTATCTCAACCAGTGGAACGCCTGACCTGTTAAAATCAACTAGCGATACTTTTTCACCATTTACAACTGCGTGAGAGAGTTTTCCCGTATCTTCTTCCATGTGAACGCGCGTTATTTTAATTTTTTTTGTTTCACTTGATCCTTCTTCTTTTGTTACCTCAATAAATCCATCATATCCAAAAGGTAAATCATATTGGGAAATTTGATACCCTTTTGAAAGGTCAGGATAAAAATAATTTTTTCTATCGAATTTTGAAAATTGGTTTATAAGGCAATTGAGGGCAAGTGCAATTTTTATACACCAGTCTATAGCTGTTTTGTTTGGGTATGGAAGTGCACCTGGTAAACCTAAACAGACAGGGCATGTGTGGGTGTTGGGTTTCTCGCCAAAATAATTAGCAGCGCATCCGCAAAACATTTTCGTTTTTGTTTTTAGTTCTACATGGACTTCTAGTCCAATGACAAGGGTATAGTTATTTATAGTTGATGGTTCATTGTTCATAGCTTTGGAGCCTCTTTCCAATAATTTGTTTCTTGTTCAAAGGCATATCCAATTTGGAAAAGCTTGTCTTCTGAAAAATGTGGACCAATTATTTGAAGTCCTACAGGAAGTTTGCCTGCTTCCCCTGAGCTTGTCGAATGACTAAATCCTGCAGGGACTGAAATCGCGGGAACCCCAGCCATATTTATGGTTACAGTTAGAGCGTCTTCCAGATACATTGAAAGTGGGTCACTTACTTTTTCGCCTAATTTCCATGGGAGACTTGGAGCAACAGGCGCAATAAGCGCATCAACTTGACCGAATACTTTTTCAAAGTCCTTCTTTACAAGCGTTCTTACCTGCATAGCTTTTTTATAATAGGCATCGTAGTATCCAGCAGACAAAACATACGTTCCAAGCATTATTCTTCTTTTTGCCTCTTCCCCAAAAGCTGTTCTGTCATTTCCATATCTAACACCGTCATACCTAGCTAGATTCGAGCTTACTTCTGCGGTTTGGATTATATAATAAATTGCAATTCCATACTCAGTGTGAGGAAGGGAAACTTCTATAATTTCTGCCCCCAACTTTTCAAATTCTTTTACCGACTTTTCAAAAACCTGTTTTACTTCAGGCTGTAAACCCTTCTCTACAAATTCTTTGGGAATTCCAAGCTTCATTCCTTTAATCCCTTGTCTTAAATTCTCTAAATAATTTGGCACGTCTTTTGGTGTAAGGGTTGCGTCAAGTAAATCTTGACCCGCAGTAACTTGTAGAACTTGTGCGCTGTCTGAAACAGTTTTTGTAAAATGCCCGATGCTATCAAGGCTTGATGCCATGGCAATTATCCCGTTTCTGCTGACTCTTCCATATGTTGGTTTGAGTCCAACAGTGTTTGTAAATGATGCAGGTTGTCTAATTGATCCACCCGTGTCAGTTCCAGAGGCAACAGGGGCTAGCCCTGCGGCAACAGAAACGCCAGATCCGCTACTTGATCCACCTGGAACAAAGTCTTTGTTCCAAGGATTTTTGGTTGCTCCAAAGTCTGAATTTTCTCCACTTGATCCATGTGCCCACGCATCATGGTTTAGCTTGCCTAGAATTATTGCACCAGCATCTTTATATTTTTTTACAACTGAAGCGTCATATTGTGGAATATAGTCTTTTAAAACATTTGATGCAGCGGTCGTTCTTATGCCTTTGGTTATATACATGTCTTTCAGGGCAATGGGAATACCAAAAAGAGGCATGGTTGAAATCTCAGAAGTTTTACTATCCATTTCTTTTGCTTTCCGCAAAGCTTCAGCTTTTGTAACCGTAATAAAAGAATTTAAATCTGGATCTATTTTCTCAATTCTATCAAGGTAGGCTAAGACCACATCAGACACTGAGAATTTTTTGGATTTATATCCTTCAAGTATTGTAGTTATTGTCTGATCTTGTATCTGCATTTTTCCTACTTTCAAGCTTGCAAGAAAGAAAGCTCTGTTTATTCTCTATTCACTCATTTCTATTCACCATCAATGAGTTGTTTTACTTTAAAAAGTCCATTGTGTTTGGAGTATGTACCAGAAGTTGCTTCATCTTGAGTTAAGGATGGGGTGGGAACATTGTCATATCTGGTGATGTTCTCAAGCCCGGTTACTTGAGAGGTGGGGGTAACATTTGTGACGTCTATCTCTTCAATTTTTTTAACATATTCTAAAATTCCGTTCAATTGCCTATCAAACTTCTCTTCCTCCTCTTGATTGAGATTTAGATTAGCGAGTTTCGCAATATGTTTTATATCTATCTTCATTGCCCTATTATACGAATTGCTACTCCATGAATTCAAGATGAGGTTATCGGCTTGGATATTAAATAGAAAACATAACGCAGGAGTGTTTATGCGCGGTTGATAATAATTTCTTGAGCGGCTTTCTCAATGGAGTCATCTAATGGTGTAAGAGTAATTTTTTCATTATACTTTCTTTCAAGTGCTGTCTCTATGAGCCAGTCGGCAATTTCTGGATTTTTGGGGAGAATAGGTCCATGCAGATAAGTACCTATAGAGTTTTTATAGATAATTCCTTCTGTTTTGTCTTTTCCATTATTTCCGTATCCCTTTAGCACTTTCGCAAATGCCATTTGGGGATTTTCAAGGTAGGTTCTCCCACCATGGTTTTCAAATCCAACATATTTTTGTCTGTTTCTTTCAATAACAATGTTTCCAATAAGTCTTGGGTGTTTTTCTCCAGGGTTTTCTGTTTTGAGTGGGAAGATTCCAAGACCGGGCAGATTCTTTCCCTCTGCAGTTTTGTAGTATTTTCCTAAAAATTGATATGCACCGCAAATAAATAGTCCAGGGATATTGTCTTCTATCAATTCTTTAAGAACTTCCCCCTTTTTATTAAAAAGGTCGTTATTTACTATTTCTTGTTGTGTATCTTGTGCGCCACCCATAAACAAAAGGTCACAATTCGCAAGTTTTGATTCACTTGTTGAAATAGAAATCTTCTCAATTTTTATATCAATTTCTCTCCATGCGCATCTTTTTTGCAGGACAATAATATTCCCTCTGTCACCATACGTTGACATAAGTTCAGGGTACAGCCAAGAAATAGTTAAATGCTTATTGGTCATAATATTGCATGTCCTTTCATTATTTTCCTTATTTCAAGCATTGCTGAATATGTTGTCAAAATGTACAGGGTTTCGTTTTCCTTAGTTAGTTTCAAAGATGTGGTAAGTGCCTGGGATATATCAGATAAAGTTGTAAAACCATTCATATCTGCATATTTAATACGAATAGCCATATCAAACGCCCTGTCACCGGAAATTATTATGTTTTTTGAGTCCTTTAAGGATTCAAATTCCACATCCCAAATCCATGAAACGTCGCGTCCGTCTGGTATTCTATCATTTAAGAGGAGTAGTACGTTGGGGTTTTTGTCCTGTCCTAATAGTGCCTGAATGGATTGGTTAAATCCCGTGGGGTTTTTGGACAAAAGAAGAAATATTTTTTTTTCTTTATAATTTATTACCTCTTGTCTGCCGAATGCTGGAGCAAAAGTTTTTAGTGTTTCGTGAATATTTGTTTCAGAAATCCCAAATGTTTTGAGCAGGAGTAGGGCTGCTGCGTTTATATTATACTTATTGTAAATTCCAAACATGGGATTTGGTAAGTGTTCGAAAGTAGCTGTTTTCTTGTGTTCAAATTTACACTTAGGGCATGTATAAATTCCCATATGCGAATAGGAACGTTTTGAGTAGTGGAGTTCAGTTCCACAGTGCGGACAGAATAAAAAGTCTACATCATGAGGAGCATCCATTTTTTTCATATACTTTTCAGATAACCCAAAGTAAAAAGCGTGAAGATTTGAGTTTTCGCCAATAAATCGCAGCATTGGATCATCACCATTTGTTACCAATATTGTTTCCTTGGGCATTTTTTGAAGAGCATTAAGCCATTTTTTGGCAATAGTATTTACTTCACCGTAACGATCCAGCTGATCACGAAAAAGATTTAAAAGAATGATTGCAGTTTTAGTCCCTTGCAGTTCAGAAATAATAAGAGGCAGTGAGTTTTCGTCTATTTCAAAAACGGCTACATCATAGTTAAGTTTCCCACTTAACGTGGCGTGTTTTATACATGCAGACGTAATTCCGTTGATTAAATTTGCACCGGATGAATTCCTAAAAACCCTTTTTCCTTGAGAGACTAGTACATCTTGAATAAGTTTAGTTGTGGTAGTTTTGCCGTTTGTTCCTGCAACAAGAACAATTGAAAGTTGTGGGTTTAGCTTGAGTATGTTTCTTGCTAAATTGTTGTCTATTTTTAAGGCAATATGTCCTGGCCATGTGGATCCCTCACCTTGTTTTGCAATTTTTGAAAGCTTCATAATAAGCTTGCCTGTCAGAATTGAAATTTGCTTCATGCTATTATTATACTCGGTAAATTACCAAAATTTATCATGCTTATTGTGTATAAGGATACTCTCACATTTCTCTGAGTATTCTTATTCTTTCGGCAACGGGAGGATGAGTGGAGAATAGGCCTACAAACCAGGAAGTTTTATGTTTTGTATCACTTTTGAATGGACTCTCAAAGTAGAGGTGTGCAGTCGCAGGCGATGCATGTTTAAGCATATGTTTATCACTTGCAATTTTTTCAAGTGCTGCGGCCAACCCTTCAGGATAGCGAGTGATGAGAGCCCCATCAGCATCAGCAAGAAATTCACGCTTTCTTGAGACCGCAAGCTGTATCAGAGTGGCTATAATAGGAGCCAGAATTGCCATGATAATTGCAAGAATCATAAATATACCATTTGCGCGGCTATCTCCCCTGTCACTATCCCTGTTTCTAAAAGAGCTAAAAAACATGCTTCTAAAGAATATGTCTGAGAGAATAGCAAGAGAACCTACTAATATTGCAACTATTGCCATAAGTCTTGTGTCATAGTTTTTAACATGAGATAGTTCGTGGGCAAGTACTCCCTCTAATTCTGATTTTTTAAGAATTGCAAGCAGCCCTGTTGTTGCCGCAATCGCAGCGTGTTTAGGACTTCTTCCTGTTGCAAACGCGTTTGGTGCAGGGTCGTCTATGACATATATTTTAGGCATAGGTAGTCCTGTTGCTATACTTAAATTCTCAATTGAAAGATACAAATCTTTGTGTTCCTCTTTAGTTGCGGGTTTTGCGCCAGACATAGATAATACAATCTTGTCTGAGTAGTAATAGGAGGAAAAAGAAATGAGTCCTGAAATAATTAACATCACTCCCGCAAATGAAAGACCGTATCCTAATGCTCGCCCAAGTATGTAGGAAACTAAAAAGAAAAACAGGATAAAACAAATCATGATAAGAATTGTTTTTCTCTTATTAGAACCAATGTTTCCGCGAATTGACATATATCTGTATTAAAAAACGAAATGGAGAGGATTTAAAATGAAACGTTTACGTCTTTTTTATCGGCATCTTCTGCCTCAAAAAATTCTTTTTCAGTAAATTTGAAGCGTGTAGCTATTAGATTTGCGGGAAATGTTTGAATTTTTGCATTATAATCTAAAACGTTTGAGTTATAAAATTGTCTAGAGTAGGAGATTTTGTTTTCAGTATCCGTTAATTCTTCTTGGAGTTGTTTGAAATTGTCTGATGCCTTTAGGTCAGGGTAGGCTTCAGCAACGGCAAAAAGAGATTTGAGAGCGCCTGTTAGCATGTCTTCAGCAACAGCTTTTTCTTTTAAAGTACCTGCGCCCATCATAGCACTTCTTGCTTTTGTTACGCTTTCAAAAACTGTTTTTTCGTGTTTTGCATATCCCTTTACAGTTTCTACGAGATTTGGAATAAGGTCAGCACGGCGTTTGAGTTGAACATCAATAGATGAGAGTGCCTCTTTTATTCTTTCGCGAAGTACAATAAGTGAGTTATATGTAAGCCATAAGTAAAGAGCGATGGCGACTATAATAAAAAGAAATACTGCAATATACACACCCATAGGTTCATTGTGCCACAACAGTTATGAGTTGTCAAGGAAACTGTAAGGTTTTAGGATTTTAGCCATTGAGCACATTTTTCATAATTCCATGTGTTTATTACGTCTTCTTTTGTGCACCATCCTCTCCTGGCTACAGAGACACCATAAAACATGTTGTCCATGTGAGAAATTGCGTGACTGTCTGTATTAATTACAAACTTTACTCCCTGGTCTTTTGCTTCTTTCACTAAAACGTCTGTCAGGTCAAGTCTTTCTGGCCATGCATTTATCTCAAGGGCTTTATTGTTTTGTGCTGCGTATGAGAAAAGTTCCTGCCAATTCAGCTCATACCCTGATCGTATGTTAAGTAGTCTTCCCGTAGGATGTGCAAGAATTTTTGCTTTTGGATGAGATAGACCTTTTAAAACTCGTTTTGTCATTCCTTCTATAGGGGAATTAAAAGAACTGTGAATTGACACAATCGCTCCATCAATATACTCAAAAGCCTTGTCATCAATAGCAAGATCTCCTGAAGCTAGAATATCAACTTCAAGTAAATTAATTATACGAATACTATTTTTGAACGTTAACTTTAGTTTATCAATACTTTCTTTTCTTTTCTTTAAAATTTCATATATGTCTTTTTTTGTATGATTCATAACGCTTGGATTATGTTCTGAGAAAGCAAAGTATGCATACTTTAGCTCAATTGCGCGTTTTAGCATGTTCTCCATAGATGCGTTTCCGTAGTCATGGCTTGAATCGATTGGATAATTTGAATGTATATGTAAGTCACCCTTCATATCAGAAAGCTTTACAAGATTTGGCAAATCATGGTTAATTGCTTTTTCAATTTCCCCCTGATTTTCTCGTATTTCTGGTGGAATCCAATCTAAACCTAAATATGCGTAAAACTTTTCTTCTGTTTTAAATTCAATAAGCTTATTTCCTTCATTTTGCAACTTTATTCCTCTTTCAGAAAGTGAAAACCCTTTTTTAAGTGCGTATTCACGGAGGGCGACATTGTGATTTTTGCTACCTGTAAAATGCTGCAAGAGAGAGCCGTATTGGTTTGGTGGTAAGACAAGAAGATCTACGTGTTTACCTCCTCCTATAAGAAGAGAGGCTGTAGTAGGTCCCTTCTCAATCACTCTTTCTTTTCCGGGAAATGATACAAAATGATTTATTATGCCCTCAGAATCGTTTGTGGTTACCGCAAGGTCAATATCTCCGACTGTTGAAACCATTCTTCTGAGGCTACCCAAAGGCTGAATATCTATCACTTTTTTGTTTTCCTTCATGAATGCAATCACCTCTTGGGCATGTCCAAAAGCAAGTGGCAACACCATTCTTCCCGTTTTTGTTGTTCCTTTGCCGTATTCATCAATTGCCCGTAGGATGTCTGCTTGGGATTTTTCCCCAAAACCATCCAGTTCAGAAATTCTATTATCCTGTGCGAGTTTATATATTTCCTTTACGACATTTTTAGGATCATGAAGTTTAAAATGAGAAACTAATTTATACGCTTTCTTGGGCCCAAAGGATGGAATATCTAAGAGTGGGAATACAGCCGGGGAAATACCCGCGAGCAGTGCATCATAGTGTTTTACATGACCTGTTTCAAACAATTCTTCTAGGCGTTCACTGATGGTTGTTCCAATCCCATCTATTTTTTGCAGTTTTCCCTGCTTTTTATAAAGCGTATAAAGTTCTGTACTTAGGCGTTCAACAGCGTCTGCAGCTTTTTGATACGCAATGATTTGAAATCTATATTTTTTTTCATCCTGTATGGTATATGCAGCAGCTACGTTTTTGAAAAGATGGACAATTTCCTTATTCGACATATGGCTTAGGTAGGTTTATATTAGCAAAGCGTTGACCTTCACGCAAGAATTTAATACAATACATATATCCAATTTTAATTTTCAAGCATAATTTAAGTATTGAAGATTTATATTGGGGGCGTAGCTCAGTTGGTTAGAGCGCCTCCCTGTCACGGAGGAGGTCGCGGGTTCGAGTCCCGTCGCTCCCGCATTTAAAATTCTATATTGATTTTTTTAAAAAACAGAGTATAGTACAAAGACTTACGTTTCTGCCTGCGTTTCTGCCCCATTTTTATATGCCAAAAAAAACTAAAAAGGGTAAAGCAATATCTTCAGGTAGAGAAGTGTTAAATACTTCTGATTCGTATAAAAGTCTTTTATATGGAATTGTTACCGTTATCATATTGTTTATTATAGGATTTGGTACGGTTAAGTTATTAATAAATAGACCAACCCCCGCAATAGATGATCATGCAGTAAGCATTAGTAACGTTACGCCAATACCCACAGAAGAACAAGCAGGGGAATTATATCTTCCAGATGCTCCTAAAGCTACCGGCACGAAAACTCATGTTGTTTTAGAAAATGAGTCTTTGTGGCAAATTGCTGAAAAAGTATACAATGATGGAGATAAATGGGTTGAAATTGCGCAAGCAAATAATATTTCAGACCCAAGCATTATTTTTAAAGGAGACAAGCTGAAGCTGCCTCAATTAACTACCGTAAAGACTGAATTAAGCTCAGACGTGAAGCCTGATGTAGAGGTTGAATTGAAGACTGAAAATAAGGATGCACAAACTTCTCAAAACGCAGACATTAAAACTGAAACCTATACAATAAAGACTGGGGATGATTTATGGGATATAGCTGTGCGCGTATACAATGATGGGTATAGATGGGTAGACATAGCGCAAGCAAATAATATTTCAGACCCTAACCTCATTCACGCAGACAATGTACTCAAACTGCCTAGATGATCTGATATAATCAAGAAAATCTGCGGCGGTAATTCACCGGTAGAATGTCTCCTTCCCAAGGAGAATGTAGAGGGTTCGACTCCCTTTCGCCGCTCACGCTTTACAGATTGTTACTTGCGCTATTAGTTTCACCATTTGCGTTTTCTCCACAGAAACAGATAATTGACTTCGCCTTTTCTTTTTGGTAGCATAAATCGTGCCGCAGAAGAATACATCTACAAGTAAAACTAAATACATTTTTGTCTCCGGGGGAGTAATTTCAGGCATCGGAAAAGGCTTAACAGCTTCTTCTATCTCATATCTTCTTAAATCCGCAGGTTATACTGTTGCGCCTATAAAGTTTGAGAACTATCTGAATATAGACGCAGGCACAATAAACCCTATAGAGCATGGTGATCCATTTTTGTGTGAGGACGGGACAGAAGGAGATATGGATATAGGATCCTATGAAAAATTTCTCAGTGAGGATATGGGGAAGGAGAATTTTGTAACTATTGGAAGAATTTACCAAACTGTAATAGATCGTGAGAGGCGTTTTGAATATAATGGCGAAGACGTAGAGGCTATCCCGCATATTACTGACGAAATTATAGGAAGGATGAAGTCTTTAGCCCAGAAAAAAGATGCAGATATTGTTGTGGTAGAACTAGGGGGAACGGCGGGGGAATATCAGAACATTTTGTATTATGAGGCTTCACGTATAATGACACTTAAAAATCCGGGAGACGTGATACATATTCACGTGAGCTACATGCCTACACCTGGACATCTTGGGGAGCCAAAAACAAAACCTACACAGTTGTCAGTAAGAACCCTAAACGGTATGGGAATACAGCCGGATTTGATAGTTGCCAGATCTGAGAAGTACTTGGATCAGAGGCGTCGTGATAGATTTGCGCTTTTTTGCAATATGCACCCTGAGGATATCATTAGCAATCCAGACGTAGACTTTGTGTATGAAATTCCCCTGGTTCTTCATAAGCAGGGTATTGAGAAGAGAATATTTGAAAAATTAGGGCTTGAATACAAAGCGCCAAATTTAGTTGATTGGGAAAAGCTTATTAAGAAAATAAAGGCTCACAAAAGTAAAAAAGCAGAGATTGTGATAGTTGGAAAATATTTTGGCACAGGAGATTACCAATTACGCGATTCTTATGCAGCTCTTTTTGACGCAATAGATCACGCATCATGGGAGAGTGGGGTAGAGGTGGCTACTCGCTGGGTGGACGCTGAAAAATTGGAAAAGGAAGACATTAGTAAGATGCTTGGAAATCCTGATGGGATTATAGTTCCTATAGGGTGGGGTGAGCGCGGCTCTGAAGGAATGATAAAGGCTGCAGAATATGCTCTTGATAAAAAAATACCATACTTAGGTCTTTGTTATGGTATGCAACTTGCAGTGGTAGCATACGCTCGTCATATTTTGGGTTGGAAAGATGCCAATACAACAGAAAATAATCCACAAACAAAACATCCCGTAATAGCCATGATAGAGTCTCAAAAAGAACTTATGGAGAAAAGATCATACGGAGGCACAATGAGGTTAGGAGGATGGGATGCTATGGTTAAGAAAGGAACACGTGCGTATGAGATGTATAAGAAAGACGGTTTTAAAAAGGGAAAAGATGGTTTGACATCTGAAAGGCATAGGCACAGGTATGAGTTCAATAATAAATTTGCAAATGATTTGGAAAATGCCGGCTTAGTAATCTCTGCGCGTTCCGTTGCGGAGGATCTGGTTGAAATTGTGGAGTTACCCAAGGCGAAGCACCCATTTTTCATGGGGACTCAGGGACATCCGGAGTATAAGAGTAGACCACTTAAACCGCACCCAATCTTTACCCTATTCCTAGAATCTGCCGCGAAAAGTAAGTAATTCCCAGCTCCTCTTGCACTTTTTCGTTTCTACCTCACGTATTAAGACTTTGCATCCATCCTATTATTAAAAAATTTTTGAATGCCGCCTTAGAATATAAATGCATTTTAGGATTACTTCTGAACAATTTTATGTACCAACCACAAAGCCTTATGGAGAACTTTTGCGTTTTGACTTTTGCCTTCATTTTTATGTATAATACTCTCTTATGGAAGCAATTGAAGGTCTTCGAGAAGGACAATTTATAAGAGTTTATCAAAAAATAACAGATGCAAAGAAAGAGCGCATTGTTCCTTTTCAGGGCAAAATTACTAAAGTTAAAGGTGCAGGGCTTAATAAAATGATTACGGTTCAAAACGCGCTAGAAGGCGTTATAGTTGATCGTATTTTTCCTATTTCTTCTCCTACTCTTACAAAAATTGAATTAATGGTTGTTAAAGAATCAAAAAAAGCTATACGAAAGAGAAACGCAAAAAAGCGTAAATAACTGCAACTACCCTACATTTCCACAGTTACTTTCTATATAATATTTCTAACGCTACACATATGAGTAATTCCTTTGGGAGAATAGGTGAGCAATTAGCGGAAAAGTATTTGCTGCAAAAGGAATATTATGTTCTTGCTAAAAATTATCACAGTAAATTTGGTGAGATAGATATAATTGCCTCAGATGGTTCTTCAATAGTATTTGTAGAAGTAAAGACGCGTACTCAACTTCAATTTGGAACTCCTTTAGAGGCAATAACTAAGCATAAGCTCTCAAAAATGATAAAAACTTCACAGTTTTACCTCTCCCAAAGAAACTTACACAGCAAGCCGTATAGGTATGACGCTATTGAAATAATTTTTGACAATTCGGAAAAGCCTATTATAAATCATATTGTAAATATTACCTTTTGAACTGATATTTTTTAGTGAAAGCTTAAAAATAATACTTGATACTTGCAGTACAATCTATAATACTTAACTCATGACTGGACGCACACATGATCTTGCTGCATTTTCAGCGCTTTCATTTATAGTTGCAACGCAAAATATTCCCCAGATGAGTTTAGCAACGGTTATTGTTGCTGTGTCGGCAAATCTTATAGGAGGGTTAACTCCTGATATTGATCAGCCAACAGCTGAATTGTGGCACAAAATTCCTGCAGGAACTGTTGTGGGGAAGATTTTTTACCCATTGCTAGGTGGGCATAGATTTATCTCGCATTCTGTAGTAGGAATAGTTTTATTTGGCTTTGGCTCACATTTTTTATTGGATATTATTCACACCGTTCTTTTGGTGGATATGGGAGTTGTTTGGTGGTCATTTATGATTGGGTATGTGTCTCATCTAGTACTTGATACCTTTACAAGAGATGGCGTTCCCTGGCTGTTTCCCATACCTTTGAAAATAGGAATTCCTCCTATAAAAAAACTTCGTATAAAAACCGGGGGACCTATTGAGAAATCAATTGTTTTTCCACTTCTTATGGTTTTTACAGCCTACGTTTATTACGCGAATTACGCACGTTTTCTAGATATTTTTAAATACTACATACATAAATGAATAAAAAGGCAGGACATTTTCTTTTCTTGTTTTTGGGAGTTGTAATTTTTACAAGTCTTCTTCTTCAGTATTTTTTATTTCCTGCGAAGCCGGAAACTGTAAGACAGGAAAGTAGTTCTAAAGTTGCCGGTGTGAGCATAGCAAAAGATAATAGTATTTCTTCTTCTCCATCCCCTATAAAACTAACTAAGGATGAGTATGTTATAGCGCTTTTTGGAGACTCTATGATAGATACTATGGGTGAGAAAATGGAGTTTTTGGATCGCGCGCTTCAAAAAAAATATCCTTCCACCGCGTTCAGGCTCTATAATTATGGGATAGGTGCTCAAAATGTTGAGCAAGGATTATCCCGTTGGGATTCATCTTTTAAAAATAGAGAGAGAAGCTTTCCGCCTATTTCTCGTCTTTTCCCTGATGTAATTATCTTAGGATCATACGCCTATAATCCATTTCATCCTCATGACTTGCAAAAATATAGGAACACACTCTTGGACCTTGTGCAAAAAGCAAAAGAAACAAAGGCAAAAGTGTATCTACTGGCTGAAATTGCCCCGCTTTATGATGGCTTTGGAGAAGGCTCCAGAGGTCCAAATATGTCAACTGAGTCTGCGCATATGCAGGCAAATAATATACGTGAGCAATTGGAGCAGGTAGCAACCGTTGCAAAAAAACAAAAGGTTATGCTTATTGATATGTTTTCAATCACACAATTTAACGGAAAATATGGAAATAGGTATTATACAAATCCTGATGATGGTATTCACCCTTCAGACTTTGGTCAAGAGGAAACAGCAAAACAGATAGTAGAAATCATAAAATTTGATTAGTTATCTGTGAATTCTAGAGTTCCGTTTTGTTGCTTCTACTAATATTTTACTGTATTTTTCCCATTCAGTTGATTTTTGCTGATAGAAATCTGTATCAGAGCTATTCATATGAGTGTTTTTTGCCATACTCGAGTATGTTTCAACTTTGCTATTTGCGTGTCTGCACACATCATAAATTGTAATGTCTCTTATTAAGTCTGCAGCTTGATTTGATGCGTCAGAATCAAGCGTATGATAATCTTCTTGCCTGAGCCTTTTCCATTTATGAAAATAATTCAGCACAAGTGTCCCCTCTTTTTGTATTGGAAGATCATTTGGGGTTCTAAAACATTCTTCTATAAAATTTTCTATGTAAATTTCTGGTGTGAGAATATTATCAATATCATTAAGCCTAATCCAATCTCTGTCGTCTCCATATTTTTTTTCCTGATCCGACTTTTTATAGTGCGCCCTTATATATGAATCGGCATGATCAGACGTGGATTCATATGTTGGCGCGCTAAACTTTTCTGATAAAGCACGTCTGTCATCATCTGTAAAACGGTCAGGTTGATTAAATTCAGAGCTCATAGTCGAAGATTGTAATAGTAGACGACTAAAAAATCAAGAGTGAGTGTCTGTAGGTGTAGTCAGTTCTTGAGGCAAAATTTGGAATGAGCTCTATTTCACTTGTAAGCATTATAAGTCTAATTGAACATACCCAATGGGTTTGATCGCTATACCAAGCCATAACAGTTTATGGTGAAGCACATAAAGCGGAAAACTACACTGGTCCTAACGGGCGACACCGTGCGTATACCCTTGGTTTAGCAATAACAAATTTAGCTTCCAACGTAAATCTAAATGATAAGGTATCTAAAATGGATAAAACGGTTCTTGAAGCTTGGAAAAACAGATGGCAAGAAAGAATCGCCGAACAACCCTATTCTTAATAAGTGATCCGGCAGGGGCTCGAACCCTGAACCAAAAGCTTAAAAGGCTTTTGCTCTACCATTGAGCTACCGGACCTATATTCAATAATATACTTGAATGTATGAAATTTTACCAGATTGCATGTGCTTAAATCAATCGTGTGCAAATTTAGAGGATTATCTGTATGCTTGTGCGTTTACGTATGGGAATTTGAAAAACTTCGTGATATTGGCAAGAATCCTCAGAATTGAGTTTTGGTCTTAAAATTCGTATAATTACATGGTCACTTTATGGCGCCATCGTCTAGTGGCCTAGGACCCGACGTTTTCAGCGTCGTGATCAGGGGTTCGAATCCCCTTGGCGTCACTATTTTTCGCTAAAGCTACGGATCGCAGGCTATCTAAAATTTTAATTACAGATATGAAAGAAGCTAAAAAATACACTCATCCAATTGATCCAGAATCTGTGTTTCCTGCGCTTATTGCATCCCCTGGCTCTTTTGAGGAACAAATCTTTCCAGCTGCATTTGGGAAAAATGGAAATGTCTATCTCCAATTTAAAAACACAAATTCTTCCGATGTTGAGATGGCCAAGCGTGAAGTAAGAAGTATACGTGTGAGTGAAGGTTTGGGAGAAAAAGATATAGTTTTGGGTGTTTTAGTGTCCATAACTCACGAAAGAAAACCTCAGATTATATATGAGGAAACAGGCATAGGCGTATGGGCACGGTTAGACAGACATGCCTATATACTTCCTCTTGACCAGTCTCGAAGATCTGCAAAAAGATAGAGAGTGTTGAATCTAAGACAAATACTTATTTTTGGTATAGTGAAGTCCAAAAATATTTTCTTATTTCATATTCCAATTTCATTACAACTTTATCCAACGAATTTACTATTTAACCTCCATAACTTCAATTCTTTTCATTATGATGAATTTTTGATTTATCTTATAATTTGTTAAAATAAACACATGACAAACTACTTAGTTAAAAGCGTTGACGAATACATTTCAGCAGCACCTAAAGAAGCACGCGCACACCTAGAAGAAATAAGAAAGGCTGTAGTATCAGCCGCACCTAAAGCTGAAGAGCAAATAGGATATGGCAAACCATACTATAAATATCACACGTGGGTAGTAGGATTTGATGCATTAAAAAGACACATTAGTTTTGAAATTTGGAATGGACTTTCTGATGAAGACAGAATTGTGCTAAAAGAAAAGGGATATAAAACAGGAAGCGTTACTTTTCAAATCAGATATGATCAAAAAGTACCTACGGCAGTTATAAAAAAATTAGTCCAGAGACAAATGAAGTTAAATGAGTTAAAATCCAAAAACAAAAAAAAGTAAAGTTATGGCTAATAATATTTCAAATGGAGTTGCGCATCTAGTTCCAGCCGATCTAAGAGAGGCTTTAGCTTCTGATTCCAAAGTACTTACCGCATGGGAAAGTCTTACTCCGCTTGCGAGAAATGAGTGGATCTGTTGGGTTGAATATGTAAAAAGACCTGAGACCAGAAAAGAACATATAAAAAGAGCTCAGGTAGAGCTTAAAGAAGGAAAGCGTCGTCCTTGTTGTTGGCTTGGCTGTATTCACCGCACTGATAAAAAAATTAGCCCATCTGTGCAACACATACTCAGTAAACAACATAAGATTAAAAGTTAGATTAGAGTTGTTAAACTATTTGACTTTTACGATCTGGTGGAGTACACTCGCCGCATGGTTGAAAAAATTGGAAAGGTTTCTGGAAGTTTAGCAGACACTGCAAATGAAACACTTATGCCTGATTTGCTTTTTGTTGATGAAGATTTGAGTGTTCTAGATAAACAAGCTAGATTTCTTGAGGGTTCCGGTATCTCTCATGCTTTAGGACTTGCAGCGGAAGTGATCCCTGGAGCAAGTTTTTACTATACAGATTTTGCAGGTATGCATCCTGGTGGTCCAAGACCCGGATTTGTTTTGCTAGGAAGAGAATTTGAGAGAAGATCTTCTAAAGTTATGCGTAAACCTGGAAGGGACAAATTTGGTTGGGAATATTCAAATGTTCGAATGGAGGGGACGGAAACAGCTTATGTTGGAATTGTAGTCACGCCTGACACAAAGTCTGGCTCACTAGAGCTTAGCTCCTTTGAAAGCACGACTAATTTTGTACTTGATGGTGAAGATAATAGAGAGAATAGTTGGCGAGGGACTAAATACTCAGAGTCTACTTATTTAGCTCCTAAAGATCCAGAAGAAATGATAAAAACTCTCTTTACGGTTATTGAAGAAGCGAATTTAGTTCCTTCTGATGATAGGCAAAAAGTAATACAAGCACTTTCCGAAAGGTCACCTGTTTAGTAGAGAACCCGAGGAAACATTTTAGATGTTTGAGCGCTTGGAAAACGATTTTTTGAATCAAAAAACTTGTTTGCTTCAACCATTGCGAGAATTATACACTAATTGCTTTTTTACTTTTTATAATTCTTTTTCTCGTTAAAAATGTCAGATTCCAATTCTTGAACAAACTCTCCTAGCCGCCCATTCTTATTTGTATGCCTGATAAACATAAGTCCTAGTACGGATCCAAAGATTCCTCCCAAAAAGTCATCAATAAGGTCCGTCATAGTGTCTGCATTTGCTGATTGTTGCGCATTGCCTTGAAAATGATGCCAGTTTTTAACAAATGGGTATATAAATGTGTCTGATGAGTATTCAAATATTTCCCATAATGCGCCCACGCCAAGGGACAGTAAAGATACAATAATTACTATTGAAAGTCCTGACGCTTTTAATCTGTTAGTTGCGTACATTGTGTAGGCAATAAGAAATCCGATTGTTCCTACAAAAAGCGGCAGCATGAAATGAACAAGTTTGTCATAGTAGGGAATTTTATTATATAAATCATGTACTCCGCCTAGAACATACTGCAGTAAAACCATTAAGAAAAGAAAAATCTCTATTTCTATAGGAATTTGTTTTATCTTATTTCTGGTAAAAAATTTAGGAAATACGATCAAGCCAAAACACACAAGTATAAGTAGTCCGTTTGTGGTGTCACCAAGAAATGTTTGATATACGCCTGAAACTCCAATAAATATTTCAAGTGCTATTGAAATTTTCTTTTCCCAATTTGGGACTTTTTTCTCAAGTATCCTCACATCTATTAGTTTTTCAAAAATAGCAGTTGCTGTCAAGGATATGCTAATGGTGAAGTTAAATTACCTCTTGTGCGTGGTACATATTTTTCATACCATACACTCGTAAACAGGTACATATGAAAAATTTTGTATTAATACTTTTTCTATTTTTGACAAGAATTATATTTATCGCTCCTTACGCGTTGTTTTTTGATGGTCCTGAATATGAACGGTTAATAATGCATGATAATTTGCTATTAGCACTGACACTAGGACATGAGCCCATACATCCAGGATTTATTCTTCCCTCATGGGTCGTATTTAAGGGCGTAGGGTTGTTTTTTACTCTGTCCCCCGTAGTTGCGGGAGAAATAGTTGCGGTAGCAGCGTCAGTTATTTCTCTTTTTGTATTTTATAAAATAGTAGGACTTTATTTTAGTGAAAAAATTGCTTTGCGAGCCGTGGTAATTGCTTCTTTGCTTCCCGTTCTTTTTCTTTCTAGCGTAAATTTACTTAATGATACAACCTATATTTGCTTTTACCTTTTGTCATTTTACTTTATATCACGTTTTATTTTTAACAATAAAAAATATAACTATTTTTGGGGTATTGTTTGCCTTTCTTACTCAGTTTTTTCGCACACTCAGGTTCTTTTATGGTTACCACTTTTTCTTTCGCCAACTCTTTTTGTTCAAAGGTCAAAAAGGGTAGGAGTTTTTAAAAAAATTATATTGTTTTTATTTTGTGGAGTTGGAATAGGTGTAGCCGTACTTGTTTCATTGCTAACTTTTACAGGAAGTAACTTTTTATACAGTACTCAGCTACTGTTTATGCACGGAGGGGACATTATGGTGTCTTCAGATATGATGCAGACAGGCGGAAGGTTTGCCCGCAACCTGGTAATAATTCTTCTGCGGAACAACTCATCAATGGTAGTTTTATACGCTGTTATAGGATCAATGTATTTATTTAAGCATGACAAAAAAAAGTTTGCGTTTTGTTTGATCTGGATTCTTCCGGTGCTTATTGCTTCACAGTATTGGCATATAGGATTGTTTGGAAGAGTTGGTCTCATCGCAAGTTTTCCGCTCGCAATACTTTCAGCACAGATAAAAAGTAGGACAGCATTTATTTTCCTAGTACTTAGTCTTTTGGTTTTTACAGTCCCATTAGCTGCTGAGAACCGTGAATCTCCCCTGCATAAAAGCGCAAGGAGACTATACGCTGAAATTCCCTATAACTCTGTTCTGATAAGCTCAAACCTGATACGTCCGCAGGTAACTTTTACGGGAGAGAAGTATTTTATAAATGAGCCAGGGCAGGACGTTCTTTTTATTAAACAAAAAATAGACAGTGCTCTAGATCAGAACAGAAAAGTATTTATAGATTCTCAGGCAGTATATAATCCCTACTATTCACTAGATGGAAACAGATTGCATATTTTGTCATTAGGCAAAGCCGGACATGCTGAGGTAGGACATTTGTTTAAAGTATATACAGTGGGTATTTTCCGTATTGTAGATTCTGAGAAAAGAATATTTTTGTACCAGATAAACGGTTTAGAAAGAGAAAATACAAAAAATATGTATGGAAGAGTGCCTTCCGGGAAAGAAGTAATTATATACTCTCAGAGTATATTTTCTAAAGTATCTCCATTGCGCATGGACTATGGGGATATCTGCGTGTGGGCTTACTACTTTTTGATGAATAAAACTGATCCAGCAGGGTGGGCGCTCGGGGATCAGAATGGAAGATTTGTGTTTCCAAAGACTGGGCTCAATAGTAAATACTACTTGCAGTAGAGAAAAATATTACCTAGTATAAACATATGCAAGAAAAAAATATTGGGTACAGTCTTTTAGGAGTTGGGGTTATTACCATGTTTATTGCAGTTGGCGTGGTTATTCTTACTTTTACAGGAAACATGACTCCCGTTTCAGTATTTAATATTGCCGCGCCCACTATTGATACGTCTGCTTTTGTTCCTAAGCTTTTGGGTGGTGGTCAAAAAATAGAAATTATACCCACCACTGCATTTAACAAATTATTAAACTTGAGTGTAGAGTTCTTGCTTATGACCTTTGTTCTGTCATTTGGATTTAAGCTTGCTGATTTAGGGGTAAAACTTGTTCGCTCTGTACGTACTCATGGAAAGGAATAGTTAAGACACGCTTTTTATATATAACATCTTTGTACCTGATGGCAATTCAAGATTTGTGGTACTTCCTACTTTTTTTCCTATAAGTGCGCGTCCTATAGGGGAGTGTTGGGTTACTTTGTTTTCTTTTGGGTTTGCCTCTGTGTCTCCTACAATGATGTACGTTGTTTCAATGTTCTCATCAGAAACTACAACCTTTGATCCAATTGATATGCCATTAGCTTCAGATTCGCTTACAACCTCAGCAAACTTTATTGTCATTTCTGCTCTAAAAATTTGATTGTCTATTGAAGAAAGTCTTGCTTTAGCGGCTGTATACAGTCCGTTTTCAGAAAGATCTCCTAGTTCTCTTGCTCGAGCCAATTCTTTGACGGCAGCAGGGCGTGTATTTTTAAGTTCTGCCAAATGCTTTAACAGGTTTTGATAGCCTTCTTTTGTGAAGGAAATTTTTTTAAGCTTGCTTAGTTTGTCATGAGTGGTAAGTTTTGGCATATAGTTGGATATCAGTTTTATGAAGTAACACCGATAAAATCAATCATTGGAAACTGCCCGCGCACAGCGTCCCAAAATTTTTCAGATAAGTTGTTTGAAAATTTAGCATATTGAGACGTAGTTGACTTAGCTACCACTGACTGCTCATAACGACTAATTATATCTAAAGCTTTTTCTCCTTCCAGGTTGTATTCAGTTTGGAACTGCTCAGGGTTCATTTTATATGAATCATGTAGCTTCTTAAAAGAGTCAAAGAACTCTTTGTTTTCGTCAATCATTGCAAGAAAGTATTTTTGGTATTTTGTCATACGTATTATTCTATCACGATTTTTTGAAAAATTCGAGGCTGTAGGTTTTTGTAAATGGTATAATAAAGACATGCAAAAAAAAGTGTTATATATGCTTCTATTTTTAGTGTTTTTCGTGCTTCTGTTTCCGAATGCTGCCTTTGCGAAAGACCCATTGAGCAGGCCAAACAATTTTTTTGGAATTCATATACTATTTCCCTCAGAGCTGGATCAGGCAAAAAGTTTAGTGAACAGTAAGGGTGGAGATTGGGGGTATGTTACTATACCCATTCAGATGTATGATCGTGATATGGAAAAGTGGCAGCAGTTTATGGATAAAGCAAAGGAACTGCATGTAATCCCACTAGTTCGCCTTGCGACTCAAAATCACCCACTCAATACAAGCGTATGGAGAAAACCCACCTACTCTGATGTTTTAGACTTTTCAAATTTTCTCTCATCCCTTCACTGGCCGACTGAAAACAAGTACATAATACTTTTTAATGAAGTAAATAGATTTGATGAGTGGGCAGGAGAATATCCAAATCCTCAGGAGTACGCAGCTATTGTTTCCTATGCTCATGACGTTTTTAAGAAGAAAGACCCAAATTTCTTTATGATTTTGGGAGGAATGGACGCAGCCGCCCCAAACGACAATAAAAAATACATAAGCGGCTTAGACTACTTAACAGAGTTAGTTGCCACAACTAACATAGAGGAAAAAATTGACGGGTTTTCAAGCCACTCCTACCCGAATCCGGCGTTTTCTGCATATCCATCAGAAAATAAAAAGGTGGGTGTTGCAACCTATAGATTCGAGTATGAACTGTTGAATAAAACTGCGCCCAAAAAACTTCCTGTGTTTATAACGGAAACGGGTTGGAGTAGTAAATCACTCCCGGAATCTGTAATTGCGCAATATTATGATATGACCATTTCACAAATATGGAATAAGGATAAAGACAAAATTGTGGCTATTACTCCTTTTTTGCTGAACGCGTCTGGAGAGCCATTTGACCAATTCTCGTTTTTCAAAAATGGAGTTGAGGCAGATTTCTCAAAACTTATTGGCTCACTTCAAAAAACAAAAGGCTCGCCGCTCCTTTCTACATCTTTAAATGTTATACATGAAAAAAAAGCAAAAACACTGTCTGTCGCAAAATTTGAAACAACAGAGGAAAAAGAAAAGAAACTTACCATCTCACCATTGGTTGCTATGTACTTCAAAACTATTTTTGGAATAAACTAAACTGTGATAGAATAATTCACTCCTCATGTTTGGAACAAAGAAAAAAAAAGTCATTAAAAAGAAAAAGGTGTCTGCAAAAAGATTAACTTGGCATTCCGACACAGAGTTAACACAAAGAGTAAGAAGTGTAATTACTGAGATAGGTTTTTTGCATATACAAAAACATAGAATATTTTGTTTTAGAACAGAGGGTTCAAAGTCCAGAGCATATGCAAGAATTTGGGCGTTTCCTAAAATTTTTCAAAACGTACTTGAAATAGAGCCTGCTTACGTCATTGAAGTAATAAACAAGTATTACGATAAATTAAGCTATGAGGAGCAAACAAAAGTTTTAATTCATGAACTTTTGCATATTCCTAAAAATTTCTCAGGAAGCCTGCTTCCTCACAAGTATGGTAAAACACAGATAGAAAAGGAAGTTGAGAAAATTTATAAAGAGCTAAGATAAGAATATGTTACATATACTTCATGGAGATGACACAGTTTTACTTCAAAAAAGACTAACGGAGATAGTTGACCTAAAAGGCGCTACTATTTTTTCAGCAGATAAGGTGCGTGGTCAGGAGATATTAGAGGGAATATCAAAAAAAGATTTATTTTTAGAAAAGAAAGTAGTTGTAATTGAGAAGGTTTTAAAACTCCCAAAAAAGGAGCTAGAGCTTTTAGAGCAAGAGCTTATAAAAGCCTCAGACAATCCATATCTTACCGTTGTTTTGTGTCATGACACAGAGTTGTCTAAACTATTTTTAGGAAAGTTTAAAAACGCAAAACAGGAATCATTTCTGATACCCAAATTATTTTTTACATTTTTGGATAACCTTACGCCTAAAAACCTAGAAAGAGAAATAAAAGTCCTATCTCAAATGAAGAATGTAGAAGCAGAGCAGATCTTTTACGCGATGGTGAAAAGAATACGGCTTTTACTATCAATACAGTCAAATCTTGAGAGTGAGGAATTTAAAAAAATGAGTTCTTGGCAAAAATCAAGACTTCAGGACCAAAGTAATTATTGGACTGTAGGAAAGCTTACAAAGCTGTACGAAAAGTTATATAGTACTGAGGTAAAGATGAAGTCTGGGGGACTTATGATGCCTCTCAGGAAGCATCTTGACATACTATTAATGCAAGAGTTAAACTAATTGCCTATATGGCAACGGTACCAGACCACATATTCAAAGGGTATGACATCAGAGGAATTTATCCAACAGAATATAACGAAGAAAATATTGTACCCATAGTTAAAGCCGTTTATACGTTTCTTCATAAAGGAAAAGAAGACAGTACGCCTCTTACAATTGTTGTGGGTACAGACATGAGAACGTCGTCTCCCAGTCTTACGAAAATAGCAATTGATACCCTTGTAGCTTTAGGTGCTCATGTTATTGATATTGGAATGGTCTCAACCCCAACTTTTTATTTTGCTGTTTCTCATTATGGGTATGAATCTGGCTTTCAGATTACAGCTTCTCATAATCCAAAAGAGTGGAATGGTATGAAAATTGTTAAAAACAGCCCTGGTGGTCTTATAAAGATTGGAAAATCAGGTGGACTTATGGAGATTAAAGAAAACGCAATAAGTGGAAAAAGTATCTCTCCACAACCGGGCGGAACTGTAGAGAAGAAAGAAGGAATACTTGAGGATGAGGTAAAAAATGCACTAAAAATTGTAGGAAACCCTGCTATTGCAAAATTTAAAATAGTTGCAGACACCGCAAACGCTATGGGAGCACAATATATAGAAGCGCTGTTTCAGAAAGTTCCAGCTGAGCTTGTCAAAATGAACTTTGAGTATGATGGTACTTTTCCCGCACATCAACCGGATCCGCTTCAGGCAGAGACTTTAGTGGATTTGCAAAAGAGAGTTGTTTACGAACATGCTGATTTAGGATTAGCACCTGACGGAGACGGGGACAGATTATTTTTTGTTGATGAAAAGGGTAACATTGTTCCTCCTACAATTATTACCTCAATAATAGCAAAGGACCTTTTAAAGCGTTCGCCTGGAGATACAGTACTCGTTGATATTCGGTATTTGTTAACCCCTCAAAAAATACTTGAAGAGGTTGGAGGAAAAATGAAGATAACAAAAGTTGGACATGCCTATATTACTGAAGGATTGCATGAATCTGGAGGAATTTTTGCGGGGGAATCATCTGCGCATTACTTTTTTAGGGAAACGGGGAACGCAGAATCTCAAATGCCTGTTATTCTCACAGTTCTCAAGGTAATGACAGAAGAAGGGAAAACACTATCCCAGCTTGTCACTGAATATAGAAGAAGTTATGAATCTGGTGAGATAAATTATAAAGTAAGTAACGCGCAATCCATTATGGAAAAAATAAAAGAGAAATACAAAGACTGTGAGCTTACAACGCTGGATGGTATTGCAATAAATTATCCTACCTGGCGCGCGTCCATTCGAACTTCAAATACAGAGCCGTTATTGAGGCTCAATGTTGAGTCGCTCGATGAATCTGAAATGATTACAGAAAGGGACGAGCTTAAGACTTTTATTTCTGCAAACGCAGTAGAAGACAACACTGTTTCCACTCACTAAGTATTTTCCATGCTCTTTCTTGACTTACAGGATCTAATTCCGTACGCTTATACTACCTACCTATGGATGAGAATTTAGTAGCACATGTTCCTACTGAGGAGACGGATGAGATTCCAAAAAACAAAGAGTCATTACTAGACACTATACGTAGTAAAATACCTGATGCTTCTCACTTTGCCCGATCCGTACTGATTCCTATATTAGTTGTTTTAATAGTTATTTCCATAGGTTCAGGGGGCACATATTTAGTTGCGTCTAATATGCTTGGTAAATCCTCTGAATCTGCTGTTACTTCCCGTATTTCAGAAGCTGATATTCCTGTTATTCCTACTGCCGCATTTCCAACTCCAAGCCCAGCTTCAGGAGTTGCGTCCACAACGGAACCTACAGTCCAGTCACCCACTCCTACAGCAAGTCCAGCTGCAGGGTGGAGCACTTATACTTTTTCGGCTTTAAATCTTACATTTTCCTATCCGCCAGGGTGGTTTGTGAATGTTTCGCAAACATCAGGAGCACCATATCTTTATGTGCAAAACTTTTCCGGTAATATTCCATTTGGGTATACGCCTGGACAGTTCGCGATTCTTGTAGCTCGCCTGGAGCAGGTAGGCATAACAACAGTAGATCAATTAACATCCCAATTGGCACTTAACGCAGGTAGTAGTACGTTTATAAACGGAGTTAACATGGGAACAGTAAATGTGAATGGTTCAACACCCACAACAATAAACGGCTATCAGGCGTTAGAGCGGTCTGTGACTTACTCAGCATCTCCATCAGCACAAGTAAGCGAAGTCTATGTTTTGGATGGCATATCAAACGTAGTTGAGTTTGTGCCTCTTTTGGACACTTCTTATGGTGCCTCCTATTTTAATACGTTTCTTTCAACAATTCAGTTCACTAATTGATCTATTGATCTTTTTACTTGACACAGCCTTTATAATACCGGACAATAAATAAACATGGTTTCCTCACACGATTTGGTTGTTTCATTGTCAGACTGTACTTCTCCTGATGTAAAATTTGTAGGAGGGAAAGCGGCAAATTTAGGAGAAATGATTAATGCCTCATTCCCTGTTCCTGGCGGATTTGTAGTTACCTCAAATGCATACTTTCTTTTCCTAAAAGAAAACAAGCTTGACGTAAAGATTAAGCATTTATTGGGGTCAATTAATTTTGAAAGCACAGATTCTCTGTCTCAAGTTTCCCATCATATTAAGCAGGTAATTTTGTCTTCACCAATTCCTGAAAAAATAACAAAAGAAGTTTTTTCCCACTATAAAAAAATTGGCACACAAACGCTTGTTGCGGTTCGGTCTTCTGCAACTTCTGAGGATTCAAAGAAGGCATCATTTGCGGGGCAACAAGAAACCTTTTTAAATGTATCGGGGGAAGCGCTACTTATGGATAAGATTCGTGAGGGTTGGGCATCGCTTTTCTCTGCAAGAGCTATGTTTTATAGACATGATGTGCATCTAGATCATTTTAAGACAGGAATTGCCTTGGCTGTTCAGAAAATGGTGCAATCCACAGCTAGCGGGGTTATGTTCTCTATTGATCCTGTAACAAACAACAAAAACAAAATAATAATTGAATCTATTTACGGTCTCGGAGAATATATTGTGCAGGGTAAGGTTACTCCAGATCATTATGAAGTTGCAAAAAGCGACTTTCTTATACTTGAAAAAAAGATTGTAAGTCAAAAAATAATGTATGTTAAGAAAGGGCATGACAACAAAGAAGAAGAGGTGCCAAAAAAACTTCAGGATCATCAGAAAATAACAGATGAGGATATAGTCTCCCTTGCAAAGTTAAGTAAAAAGCTTGAGGAGCATTACTTTTTTCCGCAGGACTCAGAATGGGCTAAAGAAAACGGGAAAATATACCTGGTACAAACACGACCTATAACAACAACAGTAGAGGTGAAAAAGGAGGAGCGTTCACCCCAAGATCTTACTTCTTCTATAGGGGTGCACCCAATAATAGTTGGAGACCCAGCAAGTCCGGGGGTTGGAATTGGTAAGGTTAAAATTATCCATTCTCTTTCTGATGCATCATCTTTTGAGGCGGGTATGGTTCTAGTGGCGAAAGCAACTAATCCTGATTATGTACCTATCATGAAAAAGGCAGCAGCAATAGTAACTGCTGAGGGTGGGAGGACTTCGCACGCGGCTATTGTTTCAAGGGAATATGGTCTACCAGCTGTTGTGGGAGCGCATTTTGCACTCACTAAATTAAAAGAGGGGATGAGTGTTACGGTTAATGGTCGAACGGGTGAGGTTTTCCAAGGAAGCCTGAAGATTAAAGAAGAGACTGTATCTGAGGAGACTGAAATAAAAACAGCAACAAAGCTATACGTGAACGTTGGAGAGCCTGAATTGGCTGAAAAAATTGCCGCAATGCATGTAGATGGAGTAGGTTTACTGAGAGCAGAATTTATGATTGCACAAATTGGTATTCACCCAAAAAAATTAATAGAGGAGGGAAAGGAAAATATTTTTATAGAAAGATTAAGTCAGGATCTTATGACATTTTGTAAGGCTTTTTACCCACGTCCGGTTTTATATAGGGCAACAGATTTTAAAACAAACGAATACAGAAACTTAAAAGGTGGGAAGCCGTTTGAGCCCGAAGAGTCAAACCCAATGCTAGGGTACAGAGGGGTATATAGGTATATAAATGATTCAAGGGTCTTCAAGTTAGAACTTGAGGCAATAAAACGAGTTCGTGAAAAAATGGGGTTTGTTAACCTGCGACTTATGCTTCCTTTTGTTCGCACTGTCTCAGAGCTTGAAGCTGTTAAAAAACTTATTTTTGACGCAGGGTTAAAGCGCTCTCACACATTTAAATTATTTATGATGGTAGAAATTCCCGCAAACGTAATACTCATAGACGATTTTATAGATGCAGGAATTGATGGTGTATCAATTGGTTCCAATGATTTAACTATGTTAACGCTCGGTGTGGACCGGGACAATGATGAGGTAGCAACTGAATTTGACGAGCGAAATAAGGCGTTACTTTGGTCTTATGAAAGAGTATTGAAAGCTGCGCGTGAACATGGAATTGAGGTCGGAATTTGTGGTCAAGCGCCTTCAGAATTTCCTGATCTGGTCGAAAAGTTAGTTCAATGGGGAGTAAATAGTATTTCTGTTTCTCCAGACGCAGTTATGCAGACCCGCAGGACAATTCATACCTCTGAGCTAAAGCTTCTAAAGCGCTTGAAAGGGTAAGAACAAAAGAGGGGTTAAAGGTGGAACATTACTACAAGTTCACCTTTTGGTTGAGTTTTTGTGAAGTGCTGAATCATATAGGACGCTGTTCCCGTTAAAAATTCTTCATACATTTTTGTCATTTCCCGAGCGATAACTATTTCTATGTCTCCAAATACGCTCGCAAGTGCTTCAAGGCAACGCAAGAGTTTGTGAGGAGATTCATAAAAAATTATCGTTGGATTTAGATTACTTTCTGGGTTTTCATAAAAAGTGTTTTTAACTCCTAAAAAAAACTTTTTCTTGCGTTCCAGGGAATCTGGTGGGAAGCCCAAAAACAAAAATTTGTCAGTTGGAAGGCCAGAAGCGCATAATGCTGTAGTTATCGCGTTTGCACCAGGCAAGGGTATTATTTGAATGTTTTTTTGAAGTGCTGTGCGAATAAGCTTAAAACCTGGGTCTGAGATAAGCGGTGTACCAGAATCTGAAACTAATGCAATGTTTAAACCATTTGTAAGTTTATCAATTACTTCGTATATCTTGTTTTCTTCATTATTATCGTTTAACACAGCCATATCTTTTTTTATTCCCAAGTGGTGAAGAAGCCCGCCTGTGACCCTTGTGTCTTCGCATATGATAAGATCAACTGAGTTTAAAACTTCAATTGCCCGCAGTGTTATGTCTTGCAAGTTCCCGATCGGAGTTGGTACAATATATAAAATACCCATACGAGTATTATACTTTATCTGATGGAAATATTAACAAACATTGTAAATCTGTTTCTCCACATAGATGATCAACTTGCCTACATCATAAACCTTTTAGGACCACTTACCTACGTTGTTCTTTTCGGAGTAGTGTTTGCTGAAACAGGGCTTGTCATAACACCTTTCCTACCAGGAGACTCACTTTTATTTGCTGCTGGCGCATTATCTGGATTAGGATATCTAAATATAGCGGTTTTATACCTATCACTATTGGCGGCTGCGATATTAGGAGATTCGCTCAACTATTGGATTGGAAATAAAATTGGACCTCGAGTTTTTGCAAGAGAAAATTCAAGAGTATTTAAAAAAGAATATCTTGAGAAGACACGTGAGTTTTATGAAAAGCATGGAGGTAAAACCATTATTTTAGCCAGATTTATACCCATTATTCGTACTTTTGCGCCATTTGTGGCGGGTGTCGGCAAAATGAATTACAAGTCATTTCTTATTTATAATGTTACCGGTGCATTTTTGTGGGTGACAAGCTTCGTATTTGCAGGTTATTTCTTTGGTGGTCTGCCGTTCATGCAGAAAAATTTTCATTATGCCGTTGTTATCATTGTCTTTATTTCACTGATTCCTGTTGTGTATGAGTTTGTAAAGCATAGATATGGGCACAAACTTTCAAGAAAACAATTATTACACGCGAATTACTCTGAAGTAAAGAAAACGGTGAAGAAAAGTACCACGGAAAAGTAATCATGTATCTAACAACTGCAAAGGAAAAGGGTTTTCAGAAAAACAACGGAAACTAATTAAACCGTCTAATAAGGCCAACTACCTTGCCTTGCACTCTTACTGCTTTGGGGTAGATAGGTTCCATAGTGCTATTCGCAGGTTTTAGGATAACTTGTTCACCTTCTTTATAGAATCGCTTTAAAGTTGCAAGGCTTTCATCTACTAAAGCAACAACTATATCTCCATTGTGAGCAGTTTCAGATTTTTCTATAACCACAAAGTCTCCGTCTAAAATTCCATCTTCTATCATGGATGTGCCTTTAACTTGGAGAACATAAGAAGTTTTTGTGCCGGAAAGCATACTAGAAGCAACCGCAAATGTTGCCTCAGGATCAGTGTATGGCTCTAATGGTTGCCCTGCGGCTATAAATCCCATAAGAGGCAAGGAAATAGATGGACCAAGTGATTTTGATGTAGGTCCTAGAAGTTTTCCAAGTGATTCCTTTTTTAATACTTTTAGGGTTCTTAGGTTGCCGTCTACTTTTTGAACATACCCTTTGTCTACCATGGTTCTTATGAGGGCGTGAACAGTAGAAACGCTTCTCTTACCAGTGGCCTGAGCCATTTCAGCGAGCGTAGGAGAGTAGCCATTTTGTTCTTGAAATTGAATGATAAAATTAAGTAATTCTCTTTCTTTTTTATAAAGTACTGCTGTCATACATAATTTATACGAAAATTACTTGAATTTTACAAGATGACAAACAATATCAAAAGATCGCATTTTTTAACACTCTGATAGCACTTTTAGACGTGCGACAGAATGTGGTAAAATTATAGGTTATGAATTTCAAACTTCATTCAAAATTTAAGCCTACAGGTGATCAGCCAACCGCAATTGAGAAGCTTTCTACTGGATTACATCAAGAGGAGGAAAATCAGGTACTACTTGGTGTTACAGGCAGTGGAAAAACATTTACAATCGCAAACGTAATACAAAAATACAATAAGCCTACACTTATCATCTCACATAATAAAACCCTGGCTGCACAAATATACCAAGAAATGCGGGACTTTTTTCCTGAAAACGCGGTTTCATATTTTGTATCATACTACGACTTCTATCAGCCGGAGGCGTATATTCCAACAACTGATACCTATATTGCAAAAGAAACTGAAATAAATGAAGAAATTGATAAGTTGAGACTAGCTGCTACCACAAATATTTTGACGAGGCCTGATACGATTGTAGTAGCGTCTGTATCTTGTATATATAATCTTGGGTCTCCTCAGGAGTATGGAAAGTACGTTTTTACTCTGAAGTCAGGGGAGGAGTATGAAAGGCAGCATATTTTGGAAAGATTGCTTGATTTGATGTATGAACGAAATGACTATAATTTTACGCGCGGAACATTTCGTGTTCGAGGAGAAGTGATAGAGTTACATCCTGCGTATGATGACTATGTTATACGAATTGTTCTAAACGGAAAAAAAGTAGAAAGACTGGAGATTCTGGATTCCTTAACATCTGAGAAGAAAGGGATAAAAGAAGAAGTTTCAATTTTTCCGGCAAAACACTACATAACCGATCCTGCATTTTATAAAGACGTATTTGCACAGATTAGGCGTGATTTAAAAATAAGAACTGACGAGTTAAAAGCTCAGGGTAAGGAATTGGAAGCCCACAGACTAAACCAACGCACGGAATATGATCTTAAGATGTTAACTCAACTAGGGTATGTAAACGGAATTGAAAATTATTCGCGATATTTTGATGGGAGAAAGCCAGGTGACGCGCCCTTCTCACTCCTTGAATACTTTGAAAAATCAAACCCAGATTGGCTGCTTATTGTTGATGAGTCTCATATGACTATACCTCAAATTCGTGCCATGTATAACGGGGATAAGGCTCGTAAACAAATGTTAGTAGATTTTGGGTTTAGACTTCCTTCTGCATTTGATAACCGTCCGTTAACATTTGAGGAATTTAGGAGTAAAGTGCATAAAACAATCTATATGAGTGCTACTCCTTCCTTGTGGGAAATGGAAAAATCAGGAGATAAAAATGTTGCTGAACAACTAATTAGACCTACCGGTGTTGTAGATCCAGAAGTAACCATAAAAAAAACTGAGGGTCAAATTTTAGATCTTCTTTCGGAGATTAAAGCAGCTATTGAAAAGAAAGGTAGGGTGCTCGTTACAACGCTTACAAAGCGCATGGCAGAGGAGTTATCATCTTATCTTGAGGAGGAGGGGATAGCGGTAACATATTTACACGCTGACATTCAAACATTGGAGCGCCAAGACGTTTTAGATGATTTACGAGAAGGTAAATACGATGTTTTGGTGGGAATAAATCTGCTGCGCGAAGGATTAGACCTTCCAGAAGTTTCATTAGTTGCGATTCTTGATGCTGACAAAGAAGGGTTTTTAAGATCAAGATCTTCACTTATTCAAATTATGGGTAGAGCTGCAAGAAAAGTGGATTCTCGTGTTATTTTATATGCTGATGTCATGACAGATTCCATCAAGGCTGCAGTAGCAGAAGTCGGGAGAAGACGTAAGATTCAGCTAGCGTATAATAAAAAGCATAATATCACAGCTAAATCTGTAGAAAAGTCCATTCGTGAAAAGCTCATTAAGAAAGAGGAGATTTTAGATGATATTAAGCCTCTTATGGATAGGGAGATGTTGCTTCCTGACCAAAAAAAGAAAGTTATTAAAAAATTGCGGGATGAGATGAAAAATGCAGTAAAAAATCTGGATTTTGAGACAGCAGCATTACTGAGAGACAAGATTAAATACATAGAACAGCAGTAAAATATAAGTATGGCAAGAACACCGGAATTTCCATCAGTTTTAGTTTCAGAAGGAGCTATGGAGCGCAGGTCTCATGTGCTAACAAGACTTACCCCATTTGTTGAAAAGAAATTAGACCTACTTTTAGACCCTAAAAAGGCGTGGCAGCCATCATTGGTTTTGCCAGACCCTCAATCTTCAGAATTTAGAATCATTCAAGAACTGTTAAAAACTTGGGATGTTAAATCTATTCCGTTAAGTGGGCAGGCTGACGAAGAAAGGAATGAAATGGTAAGCAGAGCAGACAGATTAACAAAAATCGCCGAGAGAGCAAGGCCAAGAGGTAATAGTGATGCACTGGAAGCATTGAAGCAGAGATGGACTATCTAAAACCACACGCTTGAATAAGTTACTCCAGTTAGTCTATAATGGTTAACTTCAAATTTCTCTAAGTAATACTTTTAATTGGGATTTGTTTAGTCTAAATATATGCATGACAAAATAATAGTTAAGGGTGCGCGTGAGCACAATCTAAAAAATATTGACCTTGAGATTCCTAAGAACAAATTAGTCGTTTTTACAGGACTTTCAGGCAGTGGAAAAAGCTCGCTCGCCTTTGACACAATTTACGCTGAGGGTCAAAGAAGATATGTAGAATCTTTGTCAAGCTATGCAAGGCAATTTTTGGGAATTATGAAAAAGCCTGATGTAGATTTTATAGAAGGACTCTCACCCGCAATATCCATAGATCAAAAATCAACCTCTCACAACCCGCGTTCCACAGTTGGCACTGTTACTGAAATTTACGATTATTTACGTCTTTTGTTTGCTCGCGTAGGGCACCCACACTGTCCTCAATGTGGCACAGAAATATCACGCACCACAAAAGAAAAAATACTTGAAGACATAATTCTAAAGTTTGTAGGTATGCAGCCTACTCGAATCATGGTACTGTCCCCTGTTGTGAAAGGTAGAAAGGGTGAATACAACGATTTGTTTAAAGATCTCAGAAAACGTGGCTACCAGAAAGTAAGAGTAGATGGGAAAGTACTCGACTTATCTGAGGACATCGGTCTTATTAAAGCAAATAAACACACAATTGATGCAATAGTAGATAGAATTACTCTTGATAAAAATTTTGACCGCCAAAGACTATCAGATTCTTTAGAGCAGGCGCTTGTGCTTGGAAATAGAGAAGTAATTATTACAAAAGTTAAAGATAAAGGATTCGAGTTTCCAGATAAGCCTGTTGAGATGGAGGATCTTGCCTATTCAGAAAAATTTGCTTGTCCCAAGTGCGGAACATCAATATCTGAAATAGAGCCTAGAATTTTTTCATTTAATTCTCCCTTCGGAGCTTGTCAAAATTGTAACGGGTTAGGTGTAATTTACGCAATAGATGAATCTCTTGTTTTGGCCCCAGAACTAACAGTTCTTGAGGGTGGCATACTTTCATTTTCTAATATTGGTGAGCAGGATACATGGTTTGCAAGAACAGTAAAACAAGCTTTATCTGAAAATGATATTCCTTTAAATAAGCCCATAAAATCGTTCAGTTTAGAGCAAAAAAAACAATTACTGTATGGTACAGGAGACACTATGTACCAAGTTACAGGGAATAATAGATTTGGAGAAAAAACAAAAATCTATGAAGAGTTTACAGGAATAGTAAATTATATGTTATCAAAATATAATGACTCTGATTCTGAAATTGTAAAACGTGAAATTGAAAAATTTATGAACCCGAAAACGTGTGAGGAATGTAATGGTGCAAGACTGAAAAAAGAGGCGCTTGCGGTAACCATACAGGGAAAATCTATAGTTGAGGTTACGGAAAACAGTATAGAGGATACACATGAATTTATTCTCCAATTGGACTCTGTTCTAAGCGAACGCGAGAAGCAAATTGCGAAAGTAATAGTAAAGGAAATAAGCGCTCGTTTGGCGTTTCTTTTAAACGTTGGATTATCCTATCTCACTCTTTCAAGAAGCGCGCATACACTCGCGGGCGGTGAGGCCCAAAGAATTAGATTAGCGTCCCAAATTGGAAGCGGTTTGTCAGGTGTTTTATATGTTCTTGATGAGCCATCAATTGGGCTTCACCCAAGAGATAACACTAAGCTCATCACAACTCTTAAAAGGCTTAGAGAGATAGGTAACACAGTTATAGTAGTGGAACACGATAAGGAAATGATGGAAGAATCAGACTACATTTTTGATATAGGTCCTGGTGCGGGAGAATTAGGAGGGCATATTACAGCGCAGGGTACACCCAGTGAGCTTATAGAAAATGAAAAATCACTGACCGGGCAATATCTATCAGGTAAAAAGAAAATAAAGGTTCACAAAAGCAAGAAAGAAGACAAAGATGAGAAACTTATTCTTTCTGGAGTTACTGAACACAATTTACAAAATGTAACTGTGGAATTTCCTTTAGGGAAATTAATATGCGTTACAGGAGTTTCAGGCTCCGGTAAATCTACGCTCATAAATGACGTTCTATATCATGCTCTTGCTCAAAGAAAAAATCCGTACCATAAAGAGCGCCCAGGAGAATTCAAAGACATAACTGGTGAAGAGTATATAAAACGTGTGTTTATGATAGATCAATCTCCTATTGGTCGTACACCACGGAGTAACCCGGCTACATACACAGGTGCTTTTACGCACATTAGAGACATTTTTGTAAATAGCAAAGAAGCAAGAATAAGAGGATATACACCGGGAAGATTTTCATTTAATGTAAAAGGTGGAAGGTGTGAAGCATGTGAGGGCGAAGGAACATTAAAAATTGAAATGCAGTTTCTTCCTGACGTTTTTATTCCGTGTGAAACCTGTAATGGAAAAAGGTACACACAAGAAACACTTGAAATTGAATTTGAGGGGAAAAATATAGCAGATGTTTTGGATATGTCCATAGATGAAGCCTTGGATTTCTTCTCATTTCATGAAGGACTGTCAACAAAATTACTGACATTAAAAGAAGTTGGTTTATCATATATTAAGCTTGGTCAATCAGCGCCTACTTTATCCGGTGGAGAAGCACAAAGGATAAAACTAGCATCTGAACTCTCAAAAAAAGGTGGAAATAACAGCTTATATTTGCTAGACGAGCCAACTACAGGACTTCATTTTGCAGATTTGGAAAAACTTGCCGTGGTCTTGCATAAATTAGTTGAGAAAGGAAACACAGTTATTGTAATTGAACATAATCTTGATATTATTAAAAATGCAGATTATATTATTGACCTAGGTCCGGAAGGTGGAAAAGGAGGGGGAGCTATTATTGCTGTAGGATCTCCGCATGAAATTGCCTCAAACCCTCATTCGTATACGGGTCAATACCTGAAAAAGGAATTGTGATTATAAAGATTATCAAAATATTTCTCGTACTTTTCTTGCTTATTTTTTACCCTGTTTCGCATGGTTTTGCACAAGAGAAAGAGGATTCAAAAGACTATTTTACCGTTACAGCAAGCTCTTTATACCAGGTTGTAAGCTCTTCAGCAACTCACGTTATTCAAGAAATTTCAATCGTAAACAAGAAAGAATTTTTTTATGCTCCTTCCTATGCTATAACGCTTCACACAAAATCAATAAGTAACATTGCAGCTCGCAATGATGCTGGCGCTATACCCTTCACGCTAAAAGAGGGTGAAGGTGGATCAAAAACAATAGAAATAACTTTTCCGGAAAAAATTGTTGGGGTAGGAAAGACTAACAGTTTTACGTTTTCTTATGACTCCTCAGACTTTACTCACAAAATAGGAAACATACTAACTATTCAAATTCCTGCACTTTCTGGTTCTCAAACTTTTGATTCATATACAGCAGCAGTAAATGTTCCAAGTGAATTTGGAACGCCTAGCATTATAAAACCAAATGTTTCTTATGACAAAAAAGGGAACACGTATATATTTAGTAACGGTCAGCTGACGAAGGGGATAGAAATGATTTTTGGTGAATTTCAGCTGTATAGATTTAAACTTTCTTATCATTTAGAGAATAATAACGTATTTCCCGTTACCACTGAGCTTGCTTTACCTCCAAACACTTCTTATCAGGAAGTAGTAGTGGAAAGTGTTACCCCAAAACCTAAAAAAGTCTATAGGGATATAGATAAAAACACGCTTGCAACCTATTTACTGCCTCCCAAAACTACAACACATGTTGTAGCAGAAGTTTTAGTTAAGGTAAGAAATAGTCCAACACAAGAAATTCTTTCAGAATCACAAAGAAAAATATATGTAAAGCCGCAAAAATACTGGGAAGTTGAGGACGCAGAAATACAAAAAATTGCAAAAGAATTAAAAACTCCGTCTGCTATTTATGACTACGTGGTAAAAACGTTGTCCTATGAAACAAAAAAAGCTAACTTAGAAAATGTGAGGCAGGGCGCAAAAAAGGCACTCGCAAATCCTTTATATGCAGTCTGTCTTGAATTCACAGATCTTTTTATAAGTCTTGCGCGAGCAGCAGACATTCCTGCACGGTCAGTGGAGGGGTATGCATATACAGATGACTCACAGGATAAGCCGTTGTCACTGTTTGAGGATGTGCTTCACGCCTGGCCTGAATACTATGATGATAATAAGAAAGCGTGGATTATGGTGGATCCCACTTGGGGAAATACAACAGGAGGAGTTGATTATTTTAACTCATTGGATTTTGATCATGTTGCATTTGTCATAAATGGTGAAAAAAGTTCCTATCCTGTTCCTGCAGGGGGATATAAAACAGAAGACGATACAAAAGATATAACAGTGTCCTACCCTGATTCTGTTGTATTCATTAAAAACCCAAAAACTCAGGTGTCAGGTTCATTTTCTTCATTTACTAACAATGGTGTAATTGATGGCAAAATAAAACTTATAAATCTAGGCAATTCTGAATCTAAATCTCAAAAAGCAGAAATTTATCTTGATCAAAAAAGAGCGCTTGCCATAACATTTCCTGAAGTACCCCCATATGGTGAAACTGAACTTTCAGTTTCTATACCCCAGCAAAACATCGGGATACTTTCTTCTTTGACAAAATTTAATCATACAATTACAATTCATGATGAGAGCGGACAAGAATTATTTGCTACTAAAATTAAAACGTTTCCGTTCTCTCAATACTATTTGATAGGAGGTGCAATTTTTATTGGAATCATATTTATACTCATCCTTGCCTTCAAAACCAGGAGTTTATCTGTTCAAAAATAACGATAAAAAAATAATTTATGTTGGCAAAGCAAAAGACCTTAAAAAAAGAGTTTCTTCCTATTTTCAAAAAAGCGCACATGATGCAAAAACTACACATTTAGTAAAAGCTGTAGTAGCTATTGACCACATACCGGTTAATTCTGAAATAGAAGCTTTTCTGCTTGAGGCAGAGCTTATTAAAAAATATAAACCATATTATAATATTCGCTTTACTGATGATAAATCGTACCCTTATATCATGATTACGACGGATAGCTCTCCGTACGTATCAGTTGTGCGTAAAAAGGCTCTCAAAAATGCAGATTATTTTGGTCCATACCCTGATGCAGGATCAGTAAAAATTGTACTTAAAATCTTAAGAAGAATATTTCCCTTTCAGTCTGTAAAAAATCACTCAAAAAGAAAATGTTTGTACTATCACCTGGGATTATGTCCTTGTCTTCCCGCAGATTCTGAAAACAGTGCGCAATATATGAAAAATTTAAGAAACTTAAAACGTTTTCTAGGAGGAAAAACGGATACAGTTACATCAACACTTAAAAAAGAGCAAAAAATTAGCATCAAAAACGAAGAATTTGAAAATGCTTCAATTATTCAAAAACAAATTGACTCAATAAAAAAAATTACTCAAGAAACTTTTGACCCATTTTTCTACTTATCTGTTCCAAACGCGCAATTGGAACGTGAAAAAAATGAAAATGATAATCTAAAAACCTTACTTATCCAATCTGGGGTCACTTTATCTAATCTTGAAAGAATAGAGTGCTACGACATATCAAATTTTCAAGGGACAAACGCAACAGGTTCTATGACAGTTTTTATAAATGGAAGCGCTACAACAAGCGAATACAGAAAATTTAAAATAAGAAAGCTCTCAACTCCAAATGATTTTGCAATGCATCAGGAAGTAATGGCAAGACGTTTGAAACATACTGAATGGGGAACACCTGATCTTATTATAGTAGATGGGGGTAAGGGGCAGGTTAGCTCAGTCCTGCAGGTATTTGCTCATATGGGAGTCAAATTCCCTGTAATTGGTCTTGCGAAGCGATTTGAAACCATTATTATACCTGAAAAAGCAGGAAGAAAGATCATATTTAATGAAGTAAGAGTGCCACTCTCAACGCCTGCACTGAATTTAGTACGACGAATACGTGACGAGGCACACCGTTTTGCCATTTCATACCATAGAAAACTAAGAAGCAAACAAACATTTACAGATTAAAACCAGTCTGTTAGCATAGAATGTGATGAAGTTTATACTCCAACAACTTGTAATAGCTATTATTTCCCTCTATCTTACATCACTTTTTTTGCCTGGTCTAGTTATCTCTGGGGGATTTCTCCAACTAGTACTAGCGTCTCTTTTTTTAGTTGTAGGATTTATTGTTGTGCGCCCTATATTAAATATTCTCACTCTCCCCTTCGGAATTCTTACGCTGGGACTTTTTTCAATTATTACAACCTCAGTCGTGCTATTTTTGATAACTTTATTTGATAAAAATTTTCATATTGTGTCATTTTCTTTTTCCGGTATTTCATTTTTTGGACTAGTAGTTCCATCATTTTACTCTAACGTACTTTTGTCTTACATACTAATTTCTGCTACAATACAGGCAGTACAAAAAGTATTAACGTACATATTTGATTTATGAATTCAACCTATACAGTTATACAAATAGTAATAGCAGTTTTAATAGTTATCACAATAATCTTACAAACCAGAGGCTCATCTTCTGGAATGGCTTTTGGTGGTGGAACAGAGAGTTATAGAAGCAAGAAGGGAATGGAGAAGATATTGTTTTACGCAACTATAATCCTTGCAGCTATATTTGCTCTTATTTCTATTCTTTCCCTCATCAATCAGTAATTTTCTTGGACACTTTCTAAAAGTGACGTGAGATTTACAATCCTATGAGAGGTTAAAAAGTAAATTTTATGGTATTGGTAAGACGCAGATACTACACCTGGCTATTCAAAGCATATATTAAGAAGTGGAAAAAAACTATTTTTTCCTCAATTTTTGTAGGCGCGTGTGTCTTTTTTCTCTCCCTCCTTGTCTTAAATTATTACGTTTTTCCAATATTTAATAACAGTGTTGTAAAAATAGGGTACGCAGGTTCCTATACGTTAACAACGCTACCTCCTGCGGTTCTTGAAAATGTTTCCTATGGACTTACAGCCGTACAGCCAAATAGTGAAGTGATACCTGCTGCTGCGTCATCCTGGAAAATTTCAAAAAATGGCCGTGTGTATACATTTGTTTTGCGAGACAATCTAAAGTTATCAAACGGAAAAAAATTTACAGCAGAAGACATTCCGTATAAATTTAAAGATGTTGAAAAAAAAATAATTGGTACAAATAAGATTCAATTCACCTTAAAAAACGCTTATGCGCCGTTTCTATCTGTTGCCAGTTCCCCAATCATAATAAAAAATTATGGATTACATGAATATCACATCGCAAAAATAGAGGAAAATTCAGGTTTTATAAAATCATTAACATTAACAAATAGAAATAGTACTAAAAAGAAAATATTTTATTTTTATCCTACAGCAGACGCATTAACCACAGCGTTTATGTTAGGCGAAATTTCTAAAATGGAAAATGTTTTGCCCGAGGCTGCTCCTGAAAAAAACTTTTCTGCGTGGGAGAATGTAAACGTTTACAAAAATACAGATTACACGCAGCTTGTTGGTATATTTTTTAATACTTCTGATAATGTTCTTTCAAATAAAAAAATTCGACAAGCACTCACCTACGTACTGCCTAAAACTTTTCCTGAAGGTGAAAGAACGTTCTCATTTATTCAGCCAAATTCTATATACTACACAAAGAGTCCAAATGAGGGAATTTTAGACCTTGCACTTTCAAGATCTCTTCTGTCAGCGTCGGAGGTTAAGAATCCGACTATAACTTTAAAAACACCAGATGAGCTGAAACCAATTGCTCTTTTAATTGCCAACGAATGGAAAAAAATCGGAGTAAAAACGGACATAGTTACAACAAATGACCTTCCTACAACGTATCAGGCGCTTTTGTATACTATGCGACTACCACATGACCCTGACATGTATACTATTTGGCATTCGGGACAGGTAAATAACATTACTCATTACAAAAATGTAAGAATTGATAAGTTGCTAGAAGATGGAAGACAAGTCACAGATAAAGATAAGCGCATACAAATATACGCAGACGTTCAAAAATATTTATTGGATGATGCACCTGCAGCTTTCCTTTACTTCCCATATAGCTATACAGTTTCACGCTAGTTTATTGCCTCAGCAATATTTATTTGTTAAAATCTATTAGCTTCGTGAGTTGCGCCTGTGGCTCAATGGATAGAGCACTTGTCTTCGGAACAAGGGGTTGCGTGTTCGACTCACGCCAGGCGCGCACTGTATATGACAGTGAGATATCGAAGGGCGACTAGCTCAATGGTAGAGCAATTCCCTCTTAAGGAATCGGTTCGGGGTCCGAATCCCCGGTCGCTCACCCCGCTTAGCGGGGTGACAGTCAGCTTAGCTGACTCACCCAACTAAGTAGCATGATATGCTAAAATTTCTGTAGAATGTACTACGTTTATATTCTATTTTCAGAACAAGACAGGCTACTTTACACTGGTTTTTGCAATGATTTGAAGGCTAGATTTGATAAACACCAAAAAGGTTTCGTCAAAGCTACAAAACACAGGAGACCCCTAAAACTCATATATTACGAATCATACTTAAACGAATTAGATGCTCGAAGACGCGAGGTCTATTTTAAAGGAGGAAAAGGCAAAGCAGAATTAAAAATTCAACTTCAGGAAATTTTTAAAGAAATCGGTTATAAAAATTCTTAAACCCATGATCGCTCACTATCTTTCGCTAAAGCTTCAGATAGCAAGCTGTGTATAGGGATAAACGCTATGGAGTGGATTTCAGTAGTTGCTAGATAGCTATTTTTTCCCTAGATTATTTGTTTCAAGCACAGGTGCACTAACCATATACATTGTGTATGAGTAGTTAGGGCATTCTAAGTTTTCTTGTCTGTCTATCTGAAACGGTTTTAACGCATTTTCATACTGAGCAAGCGTTCTGTGTGTCACATACTGATGAACTCTTGTTGTTTCAGTAGCAATTGGGCCACATAAAAACATTTTTCCACCAGGCTTGAGTACTCTTTTTGCTTCTTTTAAAATATTGTGAAACTGTTTATCTGGCATGTGTAGTAAAACTGTAACTTCAAATATCCCATCAAAACTTGCATCTTTAGTGGGTATATGGTCAGCAGATGCTCTTATATAACTTACATTTGTCATTCCTTCGCAATTTACTCGTGCCCGCTCAAGCATTGTTTTACTTAAATCAAGCGTTGTAACTGAATTTGAACGTACAGATAGCTCCTTTGTAAACCTTCCAATTCCTGTTCCAAATTCTAGAATGTTGCCTTTAGGGAATTCGTTACCCAAAAAATTATGAACGGATGTGACAAGTTTGGACGATTCTAGCTCTGCTTCTTTTTTACTTAGTCCAAGAGACATTACACTTCTTAAGCCAGGAATTTGTGCACGTTCCTCCCAAACCGTAAATGGGTTTATTGTTTTACTCAAATCAATTTCTTTTGCAGACATTCGCAGATTTTACCTTTTTCTCTATCAAAACACAACAAAAACAGAATTTGCACTTTATCAAATAATTCTTTTGTTATTAACGGTTCATGTTTTCCTTCATACCAAATTCCGCTGTTTATCGGATACTCAAATTTTCCGTAATAAAAACTGTTTTTAAGAACATTGTAGATATTACTTAATGCGAGTTTTTTATCTTTTCTTGTTCTAAATTCAATTCTGTCGAGCCATCTCTTAACAGTTCTTCCGCTTTGTCCCTGATTTGCTACCTTTTCAAATATTTGTTTTATTATAAAGGCTCAGCCACTTTGCGAACCTTAACCCAAAAAAGAGGCTAATCTAGGCTTTCTTATTCAGGTAGATACCGAGTACTTCTATTTGTTGAGAAGCCTGCTCTAATGCTTCCAAACAGATACTAAGTTTTGTTAATTGGTTCACTTTCATATTGTATTCTGGAAGTATCGGATATTAAAGGTAAATACTTCGATTTCTTGATTTATCCTACTTATAATGCTATACTTCCTGCGTTATGGCACAAGAAAATAGAGTTGGTGCTGTCCCTCACTCCGAACATCTTCAAGTTGAACGAGATAGAAAAATTGATGAATTTTTAACTCGTGGAGTAGACCAGATATTTCCTAACACCAAAGCTTTAAAAACAGCACTTCAATCGGGAAAACGATTAAACGCCTACATGGGGATTGATCCAACTGCACCTGAACTTCATGTTGGTCACGTTTCCCAACTTCAAAAATTAAAAAGACTTCAAGATCTAGGACATAATGTAACACTTCTTATTGGGGACTTTACTGCAATGATTGGAGATCCAACCGATAAATCTGCGGCAAGGAAAAAATTAACCCGTGAAGAAGTACTTAAAAACGCACAAACCTACAAAGAGCAAGCAGCAAAAATTCTTGATTTTGATAAGCCAGGTAATCCAATTAATTTAAGATATAACAGTGAATGGCTAGGAAAAATGAATTTTGCTGATGTGTTGGAGCTCGCTTCTCAGATGACTGTTCAGCGTATGTCTGAACGGAATATGTTTGAAAAACGCTTGAAGGAAGGAAAACCAATTGGTGTTCACGAATTTTTATATCCCCTTATGCAAGGTTGGGATTCTGTTGCAATGGATGTTGATATTGAAATCGGAGGAAGTGACCAAATATTTAATATGATGGTAGGACGTGATCTAGTAAAAAGGCATTTAAGAAAAGAAAAATTTGTGGTGGGAGGAAGTTTGCTAGTAGATCCAGGTGGTAAGAAAATAGGAAAGACAGAAGGGAATATGGTTACTGTACAGGATAACCCAGCACAGATGTTTGAAAAAATAATGAGATGGGGTGATCAAATTACACCTCATGCATTAGAACTCTGCACTAATATGCCCATGGAAGATATACATAAGATAGAGCATGCGCTTGAAAATGGATCTCTTGACCCGATTGAAGCAAAAAAAATCTTAGCAAGAACACTTGTCTCAGAGCTGCATTCGTCTGAAATAGTAACTACTGCAGAGCAAGAATATGGCAGGGCAAGCAAGGAACAAACACCAGAGGGTATTGTTAACTTTCCTGTTAGCCCTGGATTAAGTATTTTAGATATATTAGTTCAAAGCGGACTTGCTAAAACCAGAAATAGTGCAAGAAGATTAATCCAACAAGGTGGAGTGCGAATAAACGGACAAACCGTTTCTGATTCAAATTTATCACTGGATGGCCAAAGCGGAGAGCACACATTACAAGTGGGAAAAAAAACTACAGATTCGTTTAGAAAACTTGTTGTTGACTAGAAAAAGATTTGGATTTATAATAAATTTTGGATATGAAAAACATTTTTGAAAAATTAATAAACTATTATTACTCAACCGTTCGTTAGGGTTGGGTATTTAATAATGATTTTATACACCGCCCAAAGGGCGGTTTTTTTGTACTAAAATATATGACACATGAAATTTTAAATACAACTGAAGGAATGCCGTTAAATACAAATGAGCGTTTTATGAGATTAGCTTTTACAGATCAGTCTGAAAAAATTTTAAAAAACGAAAATAACTTCAACAAGGAACCTGGAAATATTAGGGTAGGATTTGAAATTGAATGCTCACTTATTAAGCCTGATGGCACGTCGGTTTCGGAAACTGAAAGAGATGATATTGTAAATAGCCACAATGCATTTGATGTAGAATTAGGGTCATCTCAAATTGAGTGGAGAACTGACCCATTTTATATAAACAATCCTAACGAAATGCACCAAATGATGAATCAACTAGGAGAGAGGGAACAATACCTAGCTTCCTCTGCTAGAAAGATAGATGCACGTGTTTTGCGGAGCGGATCAAATCCTTTTGTTGACATTGGAGATATTTCAAGAACTAAAAAATTAAAATATAAAGAGGTTCCTGATTTTCATAATCAAAACCGAAAAATTACAGACACTATCATCGGCAAAAAAAATCAAATCGATGCGGGGGATGCTTCAATTGTCGCGCTGTTTAACAGCGTACAATGCAACCTAGAAGCCTCTAGCTTCGGAGATGCAATTGATATGACAAATAGATCATTAATGATTGGCCCTACCATAATTTCTATCGCTGGAAACTCAAGATTTTTAGAAGGAAAAGATCTAGGAGTATCAGATATAAGAATGCTTGCGTGGGAAAAAAGTCATGAGATAAGAACTAGCGAGGAAATTGCCCATAATAAACCTACTCGAGTAGGTCCTGCTAATAAATATTATACTGACCTTAAAGATTACTTCAAGAATGTTAGCCAACATGACTTTATACTATTTGACGAAGAACACGCACTTCAGATAGGGATTGGTCTTTTCTGGCAAGATACAAGAATAAAAATTATAAATGACTCTCTGGTTGTAGAATTTAGACCCATATCTCTTCAACCGACATTAACAGAAGATGCAGCAGTCATGTTCTTTTACCTCGGAAGGTTATTGTGGTCTCAAAAGCAACAAGAACCTCTTCTTCCTATAGATTTGGTGAAAAGAAATAGACAACAGGCAATGGAGAATGGAATCAATGGAAATTTAATTAGCGCTACAAATGGTAGATTAAAAATGGAACAAGCATGGAAAACACTACCACAAGAAATAGATAAGGCAGAACAAATGCTAATTACCTCAGGAGTTACAAACGAAATAGCTATAAAACATATGGATATATTAAGAAAAAGGGCTATGGAAAAACAAACTCCATCAGATAAGCTTAGTGAAATGTATTTAAATGATAAAAGAAAATATGGTAACAGACAAGCATTGCTTAACAGCTTTATACAAACAAATGCAATTATATGAACGAAAATCTTACTATTGAACTGCTAAAAAATTTAACATCTATTAGAACTGTTAGCTCTGACTATCAGGCATGTCTTAACGCGCTGCAATTAATAGCAAACCTTCTTACCCGCAACAAAATACCTACTAGAATTATAAATGGGAATGAAAGCCCAGTATTAATCTCTGGAAAAAGGTCAGCAAAGATATTATTACTTGGTCATATAGATGTTGTTTCTGCGGATGAAGATGATTTTGCACTACTCATCACAGAAAAAACTTTGCACGGAAGAGGTGTACTAGACATGAAGGGTCCTTTATCAGTAATGATTTCCACGTTTATTAGTCTTTGGAATAAAGGAAATTCCAATCTATTTCTTACTATTACAAGCGATGAAGAGATTGGCGGATTTAAGGGCTTTAAAATTATTCAAAAGCACCTACCGAAAAAAATTAAAATTTGCATATTACCTGATACCAACACGGACAATATAATTATTAATCAAAAGGCCCCTTTACATATTCAGATAGAGTGTAGGGGAATCAGCGCACATGCATCAAGACCATGGGAAGGAAAAAATTCTAGTGAATTGCTAATTCAATGCTGTACAGACTTAATTAACGAAATAAATGACACAGATAAAGAAAAAACAACTGCAACAATCACGCAGTTTAATAGCGGTGACTCTATTAATGTAGTCCCTGATCGAGCAGCTGCTATTATTGATATTAGGATACATTCAAAAAAAGAACTTAAAATAATACTTAGTAAGATTAAAACAATCACCGAAAAATATACTTGCCTATGGAAAGCTTTAGATAAACCCTTATTCTTCGAGATGGATGAAAAAAATTCTTTTATTTCATCTTGGGCAGAAGTCGGTAAACAACTAGCTAATCAAACTCCACAATTTCAAACTGAGGCGGGCACATCAGATGCAAGATTTTTACAAACACTTAAAATTCCCACAATTGTTACTGGAGCAATAGGAGGAGGAGCCCACTCAAAAAATGAATGGGTTAGTATAGAATCCTTAGTCAAATTTCAACAAAAACTATTAACTTTTTGCATTAAGGAGTCTGAAATAATATAATCCAAACTGACAATAAGGGCTGTTGTTCTATTCTCAAACGTAACTGGCTTTCAATTTTTGACTTTTTTTAACTCAGCTTTAAAAAGAAGTTAACATTATTAGCATAAGAATGGAGATTAGAAATACTACTTTCTTCTTGAAATTATATTTTTTAATTCATCCTTTTTTCGTTCTGGAGTTTCGCAAGAATTTTTCTTGAGCATTTCTAGCACAATTGCTTGCGGCAACCATGCTAGCTCAAGCAAGTTCTAAGATTAGATCAATTAAACTTTCATCTTTAGGCATCTATGTTATAATCCGCATATGCAAGAGATGGACGGTTCTCACCACATACTACAAGGTGCAAGGCTACTAGATACATTTTTTAATCCAGATACAAACATTCTCACATCCTGGGAGGTGAACCCCCAAAACCAAACTCATAGAAGATCTGAACAGCACCTTCTAAGTGGCATGCGGAGAATAAAAACAGAAACAAAACATCCACATATTGGAATATCAGATATTACAACTATTGTCGAGAGTAAAGCTGATGAGTCAGTCAAGCGAGTTATGCTTGAACAACATGGGGAATCAAAACGAATAACCTCGTCGATTTCCTTTCTCGATATTGATTCATTTTTTGCCAGAAGTTCTTATGGAGATGGAGAAAAGTTATATTCATCCACTGTAATTATTTTGGACAAAAATATTTTGGTAAAAAAAATAACCTATACGCAAAGAGATAAAACAGAATCTGTTGAAGTTGTAGATAAGTTTGGTGAGCTACTTGCAGACCGAGAGATTCAATCAATTATGCCCCTCGAGCTTTCTTTACCTGGCATAGATATTACAGTAGTAAAAAGACCAGAGAACATTAATGTAGGATTAAGATACAATGATAAGCTTACAGTAATAGCATTCCGTAGTGGAATTGACTTTCAAAAAACATATGATACAATTCTTTCAGCTGAATATGAAAAGTGGACAAATGTAATAAGCTTAGTCGCTCCAAATATAAGCACTGCCTTGTAAGAATATGGGCATTATCGAAAATCAAGAACATTCTCCAAAAGATAGTCTTCACCGATTCATTTTAAACTCTAATACCGTTATCATCAAACAAGTTACCTTAGGTGAAAGACTACGTGGTGCATATTTGGGGCCTGAAGGGACATTTTCTGAGGAAGTAGCTTATCAGATGAATAATAGACAGGCAGATTTACTGCATGTGGCAAGCAATACAGCTGTAGTAGAAGCTGTAGATAGGGGAGAATTTGACTTGGGATTTGTGGCTTTTGAAAATTCCACGGAAGGAACAGTTATCCAAACACTTAAAGCAATTATCCATTCTGATTTAAATATTTTAGGAGAAAAAACAATACCTATTAAACAAAATTTATTTGGCACGCCAGAAGCGAAATTAAAAGGAATCGTTAATTCGCATCCTCAAGCATTTGCTCAAAGCGCAAAGTGGCTTGGGGAAAATATTCCAGGATATCTGACACAACAGGTTAATAGCACAGCAGAAGGTGTACGGCTTGCTAAAGAAAAAGATGAAATGGGAATAGGGACTATGAGGGCAGGAGAAATTTACAATATCCCGTTATTACAAGAGGGAATAGAAGATAATAAGCTTAATTTTACGAGGTTTTGGCTTATAGGCAAAGGAGAAACACGACCCACCGGTAATGATAGAACTTGGATTGCCTTAACACTGAAAAATGAAGCAGGAGCCTTAAAGAGGGTGATTGATCCTTTCGCTGAAAGAAAAATTAGTATTAATAAGATAGATACACCTCCGCTTACCATGGACCACTACTATTTCTTTATTGCAATAGATGGACACCAAAATGATTTTCACGTCGCTAAATCAATTGAGGAAGCACGAAAGGCATGTTGGGAATTAAAACCTATAGGATCTTTTGAAAAGTCTATACTACCTACTGTTCAATATGAACCTCTGGCTTATGAAAAGGGTTGGATTCCAAACGGGGAATAATCTATAAGGAAACTGAAAAATTCGAATTGATGATTTAGCGCCCTTTTTTCGAGCTAATCGAGGTATTAGCTACTTAAAAAAGTGAAAAGTATGACTATAAAATCATACGAATTATCGTTTTTTTTTAAAAAATACTCTCATCTGAAACTACTGAAAAGTATTGTAAATTCTCTTAAATGGCTTTTATAATTGTCTAGGTCGGAGCTAGTCGCTTACTATCTTTCGCTAAAGCTTCATATGGCAAGCTATGGTGCTACAACGTACATCTTACGTAATTTGCAGACATTCGCAGATTTTACCTTTTTCTCTATCAAAACACAACAAAATCAGAATTTGCACTTTTAATAAAGGTGGTAGCTAATTGAAACAAAGAATGGCTCAAGCTTAATGAATGAAACTACGTTAACTAACGTGTGTCACATAACCTTATGAGAACGATTCTATACCTAAAAAATATCTGATCAAGTTCTAGGAGCTTATAGTTTGAATTTTTACAGTAAGTCTGGTATAATTTTCAAGCATTATGGAGAGAAACATTGAAAGAGCCGTTATGAAAGCAAGGGCTCAAGCCGAACATGAAGCTGTAGTTAGCCGTGGATCTAAGGAGCTGTTGTTAGCCTGGCAGGACAGAGAGAAGTGGATTACTAGAATTCTACAAAAAGGAAAGAATAAGAGACATCTAGAAACGGTGAACGCAAGAGATGATGTAGCTCAAGAAAGGCTTTCTATCATTAACTCTATTACAGATCTTAATTTTGGTGCTAATAGTGCCTGGAAGTTAAGCAGCGTACGTGACGGAAAACACATAGACATTGAAATGATAGATAAAGACGGGAAAAAATTGTATTCTGTAAAAGTTGAGGGGAAAAGTCCATCAGATCATGAGTTCAGCAGATTGGCCAAACTTTACTCTAATGCTGTTGACGAAATTCAAGGCATATTAAAAATACAAGAAGCAAGCGGTGAATCCTCAAGACGACCCCAAGAAGAATTGAGAAGTGATTCAGGAAGGGCTAAGTCCGAAGACCTACTGGGTCATTTTAAAGTATTAGGCTTAAAACCAAATGATTTTGAAGGGCTAAATGAGTATGAAATTGCGTCTATGATCAATGCTAAATACAGATTAGCAGCAAGGAAAGAGCATCCTGATATGCAGAGTGGTGACAGTCATAAGATGACAAAAATAAATAATGCGAGAGATGCGTTGTTTAACGCATACAAAACACGCATGCATGACAAAAAATAAGTTTTAACTTTCATAATTTTAAGCAAAACGAAAATGTTTATTGCTGATAAACACAACTTCTGAAATGTACTGCGTATTCTAAAAAATTCTTTGCGGGTTATTTTTCAGTTTTAGGAATGGGGTGACTTGTTTTTTCCATATTTACCACTTTCTCAGAAATTAATTTTATTGCGGCTTTAATTTGATCTAGGTCTTGTTGAATATCCTCAACTTCCTCTTCTTGCTCCTGTTCTTCTTTTTCTTCTTCTAACTCACGGTACTCCTCTAATAATTCTTGCCTGTTTTGTGCTATAAGGATAAAGGTTGAAAGAAAAATTGCCTCCAAAGACACGAGCATAGTAAGTAAACCATAGGGAAATGGATCAAACGGTTCTAAATATGGCTTTAGCCAGCCTTGATTTATTGCAATCCATAAGCTAAACCAGACCACATGAAAGTACACAAAGTTCATGCTTCCGGAAAAACCCGTAATCCACTCAGCAAGCGTTCCCTCAACTGAATGTATTCTTCTCCTGATACTTCTTTGCTGCTTTTGAATATGTGCTTCTTTTTGCTTATCTATTGGTGACATAATACCCTTTTAAAAAATTACGCCCCCAAAAGGGGGCTTATATAGTGATTTTAGTCCCGATCTTTCAGGTTTGTCAAGGTTTAAGTGAAGATTTTAAGCAGAAGAACGAAGATATGGAAGGTAAAAAGCCTTATCCCCAAAAAATCCATTAGGTTTAGTTGAAAGTTTTGGGGCATATAAAACATATCCGTGACGTATGGTGTGAGAACCAAATTGTTTATTTAAATTATCTATTGTGTGGTTTAAAATTTCTTCCCGTGGGTCCGCGAATAAACTTGGAGTCACATACTTTTCATCAATGAGATTAGTTACGGAGATATGAACTTGCCTTACCATATAATGCCAACCCCACTCTTTATAGAAGAGCTTTAAAACTTCAAAAATTTCTTTACCTGAATTAATATAGGTAAAAATTGTTTTCCTTCCCCCCAGACTTTTCTCTCCACTTAGATATAAGCTTACTGTGCGAGCCTTTTTATTCATGGCTCTTAACCGTTTTGCTACCTCCTCAGATAACTCTGATAATATTTGAAGAACTTTTTCTTGATTCTCCTCATTTGCAGGTAAACAGTAATTTCTTCCTACTGATTTTGCGTCTACTTCTTCAAAAAGAGAAGTAACCTCAGAGTTGTCTTGACCCCATGCGTAACACAGAAGTTGCTCAGCACACACTGTACCAAATTCTTTCTTGAGAAGACGCAAAGGATACGTTCTTAGAGATAATAAATTATAAACTCCTAATATGTTAAGACGGTATTTTAGTCTATCTCCAATACCGCATATATCTGTAAGATTGGTGTTTTTATATACAGAATCTATATTAGTACGGTCTATTAACATAAGTCCGTCAGGTTTATTCAAGCCAGAGGCAAGTTTTGCCAGAAGCTTATTGTAGGAAACGCCAATAGAAACTGTTGTAACAGGGCTGATTTCTGAAGCTATACGTTTTTTAAAAAGCTCTGAAAAGGAAACAACGTCTTTGGCATAAAGATGTAGGGTTGCGGTCATATCTATAAATACTTCATCCAGAGAAAAGGCCTCTACATAGGGAGAGTATGAGGATGCTATTTCTATAAATTTTTTTGTAATATCCAAATACCTATCAAAATCACCTTGTACATATTGTATGGCAGGACATAATGTATCCGCCTCCCATGTTCTGGTTCCTGTTTTTATCCCAAATTTTTTAGCTTCTTTACTGGCCGCTACAATACATGTCCTTCCGTTAGCAGCAGTTACTCCTATGGGTTTACCTCTTAGATTAGGGTTAAAATGCTGTTCGCATGAAGCAAAGAATGAATCAAAGTCTATATGAAGAATGGTTTTATCTATCATGTTTCTGGGTTTCTATAATTTGGAAATTGAAAATTAATTCATTATCCAATAGGCGTACATTTTTATGATTTTCTTGGCAAAAAGAAGGGGCAGCATGTCTATAACTATATGAGAAATTTACTAGAAAGTAAACCGAACAAAATACGAAATAATATATCAAACTATGGAAAAATGAGAAGTCACTGTGAATTATTTCACTATCATTCCCCGAACGGTTTTTGTGCAAAAGTAAAGTGCTATCAGAAAGTCTAGGACTAAGATTTAACTTTGTGATTTCCAATTTGTTTTTTCAAATGCTCTATCTATTCCGCTCGTTTCCTACAAAAAGATACGTTCCAATAATTAAACATACCAGAAAGAAGACAGAGATAACCGCAAGATCTACATGGAGAGGGTAAAGTACGACTTTAGAATATTCAGGACTACCGGCATAATATACGTTTCGTAAGAGATCAACTGCGTATGTCATGGGTGCGATCCTAGACAAAATAAAAAGAGGCAGAGGCAAATGGGTAATTGGACTAAAGACTCCTGAAACAAAGAACTGTGGAAGAATGATAAACGGAAAAACCTGGTTTGCGGTTCTTTGACTTTTTAAATTTGAAAGAACCATAACTCCAAATGCGCCACCAAAAAGACATATAATTATGAACGCTGGTATAAAAAGAATAAGCTGCCAAAAACTTAAAGGAATTTGAAGTATGAACCCAAAAATAATAATTCCTATTGCTTGCACCATTGCAACCAGAGACTCACCTAGTATTTTTCCAATAATGATAGTATACCGTGAGATAGGGGACACGAATATTTCCTGGGAGAAATCATTCTCCCTATCTTCAATAAGCGAAATTATTCCTGAGGCTGTTGATTGAAAAAGCGTTTGTGCCAAAACACCTATAAAAACAAATGTGAGAAAGCTATAGCCTACGTTTTCAGATAGATTTGCCTGAAGACTTCCACCCAGAATCCCAATAAACACAAAGGGGAAAATAAACGTTGCCACAATCCTGCCACGATCACGAGTAAACTTTGTAAAATCACGATATGCAATTGTTAGAACGGCGTTTATTTGTTTATTTAGATTCATGATTATTATCCTCCCCTATGATCTCAAGGTAAGCCTCTTCAATAGTTGGTGTATGGGTTTTAATAGTTGAAAGCGGAGTAGTAATAGATTTTATTACTTCATAGGGAGTTTTATTTTTTAGGTCTATTTTAATTTCTCCGTTTACCTCATATGCATACTTCTTCTTATCTAATTCCTCCATGAGCTTCTTTTTATCTTTTGCATTTACAATCAAATAATCTTTTACTATCCGCTTTTTTATTTGATTAGGAGTACCGTAAGTAATAATTTTCCCATGGTTAATTACTGCAATTGTATCTGCAGTTTCCGCTTCCTCCAGGTAATGTGTTGTGAGCAGAATTGTAAGTTTGTCTTTTTTTCGAATCTCAGAGAGGTACTCCCATAAATTCTTGCGGCTCAAAGGATCTAGTCCAACTGTTGGCTCATCCAGAAAAAGAACTTTGGGATGATGGATCAGAGAGCGGATTATTTCTAGTTTTCGTTTCATTCCTCCTGAAAATGTTTTCGTGGGCTTAAATAAGTCACTGCCAATTCCTATAACTTCTGCCAGTTCCTTTACTTTCTTTTTGTACCCTTCTGGCATAAGTGAGTAAAGTGGAGCAAACGGATATACTCCATACAAAACTGCATGAAATCGAATATTTTCCTCTGCTGTCAAGTTTAAATCAAGGCTAGGGTTTTGAAAAATAATGCCTACGCTTTGACGCACCAAGCTTTGATTTTTATCCAAGTCATATCCCGCAACTGTAATTTTCCCTGAAGTTTTTGAAAGAATTGTAGTAAGAATTGAAAGCGTTGTAGTCTTTCCTGCACCATTTGGTCCAAGAAGAGTAAAAAATTCCCCCTCAGAAATGCTAAAAGAGATATCATCAACCGCATTTTTTTCAGCCTTTTTGTAACGCTTTACAAGATTTTTAACTGTTATTACATCTGTCATATTTATCTTTGGATTTTACAATTATAGCTAAAATTAGTACAATATACGAGCCTTATTCGTAATTTCTAGTAATTGCACCTGTAGCTCAACCCCGATTTAATCGGGGTCAACGGATAGAATCTATGAAACCGAGCATGTACATACTAAAAAGCTTGAGTAATAGATATTACATAGGTTCAACAAACAATTTAGTTCGTAGAGTAAAAGAACATATTAAGGGAAAAACTCGTACGACTAAGATTTTAAAAACTAGAGAACTTGTTTACCTTGAAGAATTTGATACTATTGAAGAGGCAAGAGCAAGAGAAAAAAAGCTAAAAACTTATAAGAGTAAAAAGTATATTGAATGGCTAATTAGTAAAAGTGCACCTGTAGCTCAACGGATAGAGCAAATCACTTCTAATGATTAGGTTGTGGGTTCGATTCCCGCCAGGTGCGCAACGTATAAGTTTTGCATAGCAAAACTACGTTGCAAGCAAGTGTACAAGGTTTATTTATTGGAGAGCATAGATACAAAGAAGAGTATAAAACGTCGACTGAAGCAAGATTAAGAGAAAAGAAGTTGAAATCTTATAAAAGTAAAAGATACATTAAGTGGCTTATAAGTAGTTTACATAGAACGAAGTGATATGGTGGATGTAGCTCAGTGGTAGAGCGCTAGCTTGTGGAGCTAGATGTCGCGGGTTCGAACCCCGTCTTCCACCCATTCGACAAGTTCAGGGTGTTATCCTGGATTTGTCGAATGTAGAAGCCAGAAGGGGAGAGAAGTTTATAGTGAGCATGCGGAACTAAACCCCGTCTTCCACCCAAGTATTTAATTAATTACGCAGCGTGCTATAATTCTTGTAGAACTCATTTAAAACTTCTAATCTATGATAACAACTTCTATTGTACTCGTTATTATTTTTATAAACTTTTTGTTATTTAAAACAAGGTGGAAAAGGAAAACTTACGGTATTATATTTTTCACTCCACTTTTGCTACTTTTAGCAGTACTTGCTTACGGTCAGTTTGGGATAAATACAAGTAACGGTTTAGGAGAGGGTTTGGCAATGCTAGCTTTAATGCTTTTTACAGTGGTAATTCTCGTTTTACTCCCGTTTATCTTGCCTATTCCCTTGTATAGATTTTTGAAAAATAAAGTGTATTTTGCCTTATGTTACGGCCCAGTTGTTTTATTTTTAATATTTATTCTGACTTCTGAATCTCAATTGGGTGGTTTTTCCCAAGAAGTTTTGACTACATTTATTCAAAAACTCCCGTAATCCAGTTACATTACCCCGTGGACTTGCTTCTTGGTATAGCATGAATAAAACCCTATAAAATTCTACCTCCTTTAAATCAAGAGTGCTATAATAAGTCCTGACAGTGTTCGCTAAATGACCCCAATTTTTTTAGCCTCGAGTTTGCGCCTCAAACTCTTTAATGCCAAGACCGCACTCGAACCTTTTGATATAATAATTTTATGACACAGCTTAATGACATAGAAAATCGTTTATCCAAAATTGAACAGAGAAATAACAATGTCGAGAAGGATAAGGCATGGGAAACAAGTAGCTTTCGTAAGGTTTTGATAGCATTATTTACCTATATAGCAATTGCTTTGTATCTAAAATTTATTGTGGGCATAAATCCATGGATTAATGCAATAGTTCCAAGTGTAGGCTTTTTACTATCTACATTAACGCTTCCATATTTCAAGAAACTCTGGGGAAAATATTTTTACAAAAGAAAATAATTATATGAATTTTTGTAGAATTCTAATTCTTTGATTGCCATTTTGCTAAAATAAGTCCGAACATCATTCGGTAACTGACCCCAGATTTTAAGCAGAGATGTTTCGGGCTGCGTAGTTAAAATAGTAGAAGTATTTGTTCCAACTCTCATCACTTGACTGGTATATGTTTTCTCCAGCAAAATAATCCACCAACATCTCTCTCATTCTAAGAATTTCTCCTAAAGAATTAATGTTTTTGGGATCCTCAATAGTAAAGTCTATTAACTCAAGCCCTCTATAAAATGCGTTTTTAGCCATTTCCTTGTTTCCTTTTTTTGTCCAATTGATGGTTCTTCCAATCTCAGCTCCTATATTTGCCATTTGAAAGACTAAGGGGAATGAATTCCACCTAGGCTCAAGTTCTGTATGAAATACTGAATTCATCTGGTGATTAACTTACTTACAATTTCTGCAATCTTCTTCCGTAACGCCTCATCTTCTACGCTTCTTGAGAAGTTATTTAACCTAGGTCTTAAATTAATCATCGAGTCAAATTCTATAAAATCATTTTCTGTTTCTTCTGGATATACATTAATCCCCCAAAGATTATCTTGTTTAGATCCTTTTTCAAGCAAAAACTTTTCTTCGTCTGCATGCATTGCAGCATCTACAACCATGATCTCTTTCTCAATATCAACTACTGCCTTTACCATTCCCCCAAACATCCTTGCAGACATTTCATTAAGTTCTTTTATGTTTATTGTTTTATCCACAAGCTTCATGCGTTGATGTTTATTATAGCAAAAGAGTAAATAAAAAATTTATGTACCTTTTTTGATATAATTTAGCGATGATTACATTTTATTTAATAAGACATGGCTTAAAAGAAGCAGTTCCATTTGATCCTCCACTAACAACCATTGGATTAGAGCAGGCTAAAGCCGCTGCTGAACTTCTAAGAACTGTAGAGTTTAAAGAAATACTTGCAAGTCCGAAAACCAGAACTAAGCAAACGGCTGAGATAATAGCAAAATACCATCCTCTCAAAATAACCTTTGATGAAAGACTCAAAGAGCGAATGGAATGGGAGAACGGGGTGGAATTTGAAGAATTTATAAAAGAGTGGAATAAAACTGATTTAGACAGGAATTATGTTCCTAAAAAAGGAATGGGGTCATTTGCAAATGGGATTCAGATGAAGGCTTTAGTCGAAGAGCTTTCAGAAAAGCACAAGGATGGTAATATTCTTATAATAACCCATGGGGGAACAATAGCTGATTTACTTAGAAATTTGTTTGGGGAAGAAAATTTACCTCATATAATCTCAACTCTTACAAATGCGAAATACATAGATATTGCCGAATGCTCTATAACAACTATTCAAAAATCAGGCGATAAATATACATTACTAAAATTGGGGGATATTTCTCACCTATCAATTCCATTAACTTAAGCCAAGGCTATATTTCCATTTTTAAAATAGTATGACTACAGTCAAAAATCAAGAAAACATAGCTACAATACACTTTAGTGCTAAGCTGTTTAAGATAAACTCATGGACCATACTTTTGCTTCCTGAAAATGAAAGTAAAAAGCTTCCGTCTCGTGGCATAAACATGGTTAAAGGAACAATGAATGGTTATAGCTTCAAAACAGTTCTAGAACCAGATGGAAGAGGTAGCCATTGGTTTAAGCTTGATGAAAATATGCAAAAATCGGCTCATGTAAAGCCAGAAGATACAATAGATATGGTTCTTGAGACTACCAAAGATTGGATAGAGCCTGAAATTCCACATGATATGAAAAAATATATTGAGACTTCAGCAAAAGTGCAAGATCTTTGGCATGATATAACCCCAATGGCTCGTTGGGATTGGGTGAGATGGGTTAGGGCAGTTAAAACTGAGGAAACTAGAAAGAAACACCTTGAGGTGATGCTGTCTAAACTCAACCGCGGTATGAGACGACCATGCTGCTTTAACCGTAACGCCTGCTCAGAACCTTATGTATCAAATAATTGGCTACTTCGTGTATAAAATTAAGACTTACTGAATAAAAAAACGCTTAATATAAAGTAGAGAATAAATTGGATAATGCTTTTCTTAGAGGGTAGACTTTACGTCATTTTGCCTCGTTCTATAGAGTGACCACCAAATGCGTTTCTCATTCCTGTTAAAATTTTGCCCGCAAAGCTTGGTTTTTTTTGCGAGTCAATTCTAAATTGAACAGAGTCAGAAATTACCTTACTTGGAAGCTTAAATTTTTTTGCTATTTTGGCTGTCCATTCACCTTCACCTGTATATCCAACAGAGCCTGACAAATCAGTAAGATTATCTCCATATGTCTTAAACGCATCCGCAAGCCACCCAACCAATCTACTCTCAACGACACTTCCATTCATATAAATACTTGTAATATCAGTCATTTTTAAATTTTTATAGGGACCATTTTTTAAAAGATTAAAACCTTCCGCAATAGATTGCATCATTCCATACTCAATTCCGTTGTGTACCATTTTCACAAAATGTCCTGCTCCAATACCCTCAAAGTGCATAAGTGCGCCTGGTCGGGCTTCTGACGCTAATAACGGCTTTATCTGCTCAAAAGTTTTCTTGTCTCCACCCACCATCAAACAAGCACCATTGAGTGCACCTCCAGGACCCCCTGAAATACCAACGTCAATAAATTTAATTTTTTTCTTTTCAAACATTTTGCCTCTTTTTACGGTATCCAAATACAAAGAGTTTGAAAATTCCAGAACTATGTCTTCTGGCTCAAGAAGTGGCAGAAGGGCAGCAAGCATTTCATCCGTAGGCGCACCTGCAGTAAGAATTGTAATTATCACTCTGGGTTTTGGAAGACCTAGAATAAGTTCCTCAAGTGAATAGGCTCCTATAATTCCTTCTTTTTCTAATTTTTGAGTAACTGCGGCTGTTCTGTTATAGCCAGAAACCTTCCATCCCTTCTCAGTAAGCCTACGGGCAATATTTCCACCCATTTTCCCAAGACCAATAATACCAATTTGTTTATTCATATTTTGAGACTTAAAAACTCACTTATCTTCTAGCTCAACTCTCAATGCGTCCTGCAGGAGTGTTTTAGATTTTTCTTTATACCGCTCAAGCGGCACCGCATTTTTCTCCCACTCAGTAATGATTGGGTCTATAAACTTCCACATGGCCTGAACCTCATCTGTTGAAACAAACAAAATCTGATTCCCTGATATGCAATCTAAAAGTAGACGTTCGTATTCCTCTATGTACTGCGCTCTTTTTCTTTGGTCTCTGAACAGAAATGACAATTTTTGCTTCTCCATTGCAAATTCAAGACCGGGCTTTTTTGACCAAAATTCAACAGTAATTCCTTCCTTTGGTTCAAGAGTAAACAGAATTTTATTTTTGTAGTGTATATCATTTGGGCAAAGACACGGTTGTCTATGCTTGAATGTTACAATTATCTCTTTGCGTTGCTCTAATTTTTTCCCTGCCTCAAGAATAATAGGAACACCTTTCCACCGAGGAGAAGAAAGCTCCGCTACCACTTTAAAATAAGTCTCAGTTGTTGATTCATTAGGTATCTCATCACTTTTTGTATACCCATCATATTGGGCACGTACTGTGCGTTTTATGATTTTTTCCTCTGACATAGGCATAAGATTTGTTAAAATCTCTGATCTTCTCTTGCGGACATCATCTGCAGTATAAGATTTTGGCTGATCCATAGTAACAAATGCTAACATTTGAAGCATGTGATTTTGCCCTACATCCCGAAGCGCGCCAACTCCTTCATAAAAAACCTCTCTGCCTTCAGTCCCAACATTCTCTAGAAACTTAATTTCAATTTTTTCTATATGATCGCTATCCCAAGAATCTTCAAAAAGGTCATTGTTAAATCTGAAAGACAGAATATTCTGCAGCATATCCTTTCCTAAATAATGATCAATTCTATATATTTGTTCCTCCTTAAACAATTTTCCAAGCAGCATATCAAGCGCTTCTGCGCTTTCTGCGTTTTTTCCAAATGGTTTTTCAACTATTACCCGTGTCCATCCCTCTTCAGGACTACAGGGTAGAGTAAGCCCTGAACTTTTCAGATGTTCAAATATAGATTTATAGTTTTTAGGAGGTACTGCTAAATAGAAAAGCTTATTGCTACAAGCTTTCCACTCACCATCGACTCTACCTAAATATTCAGCAAGGGTATTATATGACTCAACTTTATCAAAGTCTCCCTGTTGGTATACAAAGAAATTCAAAAATGAATCAATCTCTTCTTTTTTAGCTTTTTTATTTTTTTGATTTTCCAAAATATGCCTTACGTGGTTTTTAAATTCTGTTTCAGGAAAGTTTCGTCTGGAGAAACCAATTATTTTAAACATTCCCGGAAGCTTTTTGTCTTTATATAGTTGAAAGAGAGCAGGAGTGATTTTTTTTGCCATAAGATCCCCTGTTGCTCCAAATATGATAAATACTGTAGGAATATTTTTTAATTGAGGTATAGTCTGATCCACGAAGTTTATTGTAGAGCTAGATTTTTTAATTTGCAAGAACCGAGTTTTTGGAGCGGGTAACCGTACTTCGCTCGAACCTACGAGAATTGGTTACTCCAGATTTAATTTTACAACTTAATGCTCTAAAGAGCCATATAAGTATTGAGAGTTTCTTTCAATTATAAGATCTTTTCATCGAGTGATATACTCCGAGCTATCATGATGAAGAAGCATAGTCCTAGTAATATAGATGAAAGTGGTCGCGCTTTCTTTACTAAAGAAGAACTAGATGAATTTAAAGAAATAGCTCTCAAAGAGCATGGGGCACATTTAACGGATGAACAGGCTTTTGAACAAGGGTTTGCTTTGTTCAACCTCTTTGACTATTTGATCAAACAGACAGTAACTAAGAAAAGAGAATTTCAGTCTAACTCTCTGTAGGAAGGACTGTAGTTGTTTGCTCTCCCTTGAGCCACTCAAATATTTTTTTGAAATTTGTCTTGGTTTCGTCCGAAAGTTGAACGGTTTCAGGATGAAGGTTAACTTTTTCTAAAAATAAACGAGCCAGTAACTCTTTCTTTTTAGATTTTGCAATTGTAGAGTTTTGAGCTCCAGCATCACTTCGGGTTGACCCGACAATATGTGTATCAAAGTCTTCCGAACTAAATAAATCTTCTATCCCATCAAAACCCTCCATTTTCAGTATGTGACTTTTGAGTGCATCAGGATCGTTTGGATACAAATATTTGGATAAATCGTTATAGACTTTTTTTCCTGCACCGTCATCAAATACTGCTTTAAAATTAGCACCCCAACCAATAAGTATACTCACGAGTGGTTTTATATTTGGGACACCGACAGCCGGAATGAATGAATAATCCTCTATTGCGCCCAATACTTTTTTCATAGCCGTAAAGTAATAGTGGTCCGTAATACCTTCTAAAACTACGCAGGGGATAGTTCTATCCAAGATTTGTCCGATGCTATTGATTCCCATTGCCGTAATAATTGGAGATAAAGCATCCTGACTCCCATTATTTGAACTATATTGTGCAATGTTGTTAATCTTGGTACCATCTGGGCGTGTTTGATACACAAGTCGTATCCGTAGTATTTCTTGATCAGAAACTCCAATAAGACAAGGATTATGAGTCGTGTAAAGGATCTGCATGCCTTTAGATTGAAGTTCTTCAAGAACATCCTTAACATTAGTTTGTGCCTTTTCGTGTAGTCCTTGGCCTGGTTCATCTATCAGAATTAAATATTTGTGTACCGTTTTGCTCTCTACACCAAGTGATTTCAAACGCAGATTGAAAGCAGAGAACCATTGAAATCCCTTGCTTTTTTGCTCAATAAATAAAGGTGTATCGTCATTTCTATGTATCATGAAATCCACAATAGACTCCATGGGAGTGGCTTCATTGAGGTGAAAATTTATTGAGTACTGATACTTATCGTCACTATCATCAATAGCATTAGATAATTTTTGCGTCCAGTACTCATTTAGGTCAGCTGTGGCACTATTATTAATTTTGAGTATTTTAGCTTGCCTTGCTTGGGGTTTTAAAGAAATTAGTTCCTCAAAACTAATACCAAATACTTGCTCAAAATCTTTTACTGCTTGAGAAGCTGCAATTTCACTCAGCTTTACTGTGCCAGGCAAATAGCTTTTGAAAGAATCATAGTAAATAAACTCCGGAAGATGATTTAAGAAATGCTGATTTATTTCTTTTCTTAATCCGTCAGGATCTGTTGGTGGTCCTGCAGACGGAACGGGTTCAGGTTCGGTAGCATCACTTGTAGCGTCTTGAGACGCACTCGGTACTTCAGAATTAGAAGCCTGAGCAAGCTCTTCCTCTTCGTGTTGTATAAATTTACTAATCTCAACATTTATAGCATCTAACGTTTCCTTGGAGATTTTAATTTCTGCGTAGTCTGCTACTGAGACATCTCCACGATACATTTTGATTGTTCCGAATTTACCCACAACACTATTAACATCAGGGTCGCTGTCCCAGTCACCATCTTCTAATTGAAATTCACACTCTACAAATGGGAAAACCCCGTCATTTCTGGTAGAAAGTCTCTCGAATTCTGGATCTGTACCATTACGGAAAAAGTTTAACCCTTCAAGGATGGCACTTTTGCCTGCTTCGTTCTGACCTGCAAAAACCGTAATATTGTCATGATCAGAAAGATGACACCAGCCAGTGTCTTTAATTGATTTAACATTTTGAATTTTAAAACCTATTAATCTCATAATGATTTTTCGGGTCTGCTTGAGGAAATTGTAGCATGTTTTCTGCAAAAATGAGTTCTATTCCGGTTACCATCTAAAACTCTTCCAGGCTAAGGATGATCTTATAAAAATCTATGTTTGAACTCGAGAAAATATTGATTGCTTGAGGAGATTTTAAGCCGCGACAAAATGAGTCCGGTTTGGAGCTGATAACCGTACTTCGCTCGAACCTACGAGACTTGATTACTCAAGATCTAATCTTACAACTTAATGCTCTAAAGAGCCATATAAGTATCAAAAGTTTTACTAATCTTCTAGGTCACTGAATTTAATTATTTTGAAGTCTTTCTTATCAAGCAATTGTTTTACTCTGGAATCTTTAATGATCATTAAGTCTTTTTTACGCCACTCTTCTTCATAACCTGGATGGAAAGAGACCTCGATGCTTTCACCATCTTTTACCTGGTCTAATTCTTTTTCTAGTTCAACCAAATAATCTTCATATCGATTAAGATATTTTACTGAGAAAAAGTTAGTGGTTTTAATTTTCTCTGTAGCCAAAATACTTTCCAATTCAGGAATTTGCGTAATGTTACCCATGAGATGTTGATTTTTAGCGAGATCCCAGATTTTTGGTCTTCTCACTGGCAAGTTATATTTTTTAGCTAACTCTATATATGCTGGAAATGTAGATTGATAACTTGAACTGTAATGATGACTATCAATATGTGTAGGAGGAAAGCCAAACAATTCTTCAAATTTTTTTAATTGAGCTTCATATTCTTCATGCACATCTTCTGTGGAATATTTTTCAAAAAAAGGTAGCCACACCTCTCTATTGAATTGTTTTGATTCATTTCGGAAGGGTCGAGAAAAAGAACCATATTTCCTTTTCCAATTTTCAGTAAGGGGTTCACCAGACGTCAAATTCAAATGGAGGCCAAAGCCTAAAGAAGATGAGGATTTTGCTAATTGTATATCTTCACTAGAAACAAAATTAATTAATACTGTTGTACTAGTCAGATAGCCATTTTTATGAGAATCAACGATTGCCTGACTTATGTCACTTCTATATCCATAGTCATCAGCGTTGGTAATTAAATATTTCATTGTTCGTTTGTGTAATTTACTAGTAACTTTCTGTACATTTCTGTCACTTTAGGAGCGGGCGATGGGACTCGAACCCACGACGTTCAGATTGGAAATCTGACATTCTACCACTGAATTACACCCGCAGAAATCTATTTTCAAGGGAGCAAGGTTAATGACGCAGTCATTGTTCTTACACCCGCCGAAATTTACTTTCAAGGGAGCAAGGTTAGTTTTTCCCTTACACCTGCTTCAAAGATTTGTTTTTTAACACAAACATAAAGCAACACGATAATTATACAAAAGAATAAGAGGCTATACAAGATTTCAGCTCGTGGTCTTCTGTCTTCTTCCTATTCCTATAATTCCTTGAGTAGTTTCAAACATGGTTACGCTTGTATCTATAGCCGTAATTTCCCTTCCTGGTATAAAGGATGGCCCAGGATATACAGTAGGTTTTGCAATTTTTTCCAAAACCCCATCTATTAATACAGTTGATCCTGGTCCTCCTGCATTCATTGTCCTATTTATCCGGTCAGCATCCATGGATTTAAAATCTACTTGCAAATCTTCAGGAGTTAACGGGTCAAAATATGTTCTTTTTGAAAAATCCTGTGGTACTAACGGAAGAGGTGTGCCATTTTTTCTATACTCATCTATCCCAATTGCCATTTTATCAACAGATTTAGCTACAAAATTTACAAAACCTTCAAGATGCTGATAATAAAGCGCTCCCTGAGATTGATCTCCAGGATTGGGAAAGGTTGTTTGATCAATTATGTCTCCACCATCAATTATTTGATTCATCATATACACACTGATACCAATATCCTTTCCTTCTAAAACATCCCTGTTCATTGAATCTCTCCCTGCATTTTCAGGAAGATACGAGTAGTGTGTGTTTATAGAACCAAATTCCGGGATACTAAGCGTTTCATCTGACATAGTAGCCTGAAGATAAAAACCAACAGAAATGTGGGCATTCATATCTTTTAGCTTTTGATTTGCTGCGTTATATTTTTCCTCTGATAGTAATTTGTTGTTTACGTTAATATCTCCTATATTCACAATCGGAATTTTTGAATCAATTGCCTTTTGACGTAATGGGTCATGACTCCCATCTTTGGTTTTTTTGACTGTGGTAATCACCCCTACAACCTCATGACCACTTTCAGAAACTTTATCAAATAATAATGCTGCTCCTTCACCCTGACCATTAATGACAACTCTAATGCCTGGGGTAAGACGTTCTGGAGAATTTAAAACATCAGATTGAACTATGCTTCCGCGAGCTTCAGGTGTGTGAGCCATTTGCAAAGATTATAGGAAGAAGTGAGTAGAGTAATCAAGTAAGAATTTCAAGATATTTTATTTTTTATCTCGTGTCGGGGTGGAGGGAATAAAAACCATTCGCTTCGCTCAGAACTTTGTTCCCTCCTTCACATCTTTCAGTCGGGGTGGAGGGAATTGAACCCACTGCTTCTCGCTCCCAAAGCGAGCGTTCTACCGATGAACTACACCCCGTAATTTTTCACTTCTTCAAAACCCGAATAGAATCTGCTTAGAACTTGTATATTTTATCTTTAACGCTCGCAAAACTCAATAGATGGCTAGATATCCTTTAAATCATCTAGTACGTGTCCCTACTTTATGTTCCTTGAAAACGTTCTGAAGTAAGAGAATCCCATTCACCCGTTAACTCAAGCTGTGCTTTTCTTGCAATTAAGTGATAAATGTTTTTTGCACACATTTTTTTCTTTAGGTGATTTACATGTGCTTCTATAGTTTTATGTGAAAAATATAGCTGCTTTGCAATTTCAGCAGATGAAAGCCTGGTGCTTAAAAGATCTGATATTGCAATTTCTTGTTTTGTTAGTGGAAGCAGTTCTCTTTCAGGTGGTTCAATATGTATATTTCCGCTTACAATTCCATCAAGTATTAAATAGGTAATAATACGTTTTGAAAACGCACGTAAGTCAGATTGACTGTTTCTATCTACCTCATTACCCATTCCCCTTTTTAAGGCTGCATTTCTGATGCTTCTCTTATAAGAATCTACCGTTTTTACGGATATACCTCCAATTTTTTCTGCAATCACAGGCACCAAATCACCCCTTGCGGTAAGCGCCAAGATTTCTTTTTTTCTAGGACTTAATTGGCTAAAAGACAAAGTACCCTTTATAGCTGAATTGTCGTAAATATTGACTTCTTTTCCCATGCAGCATTTTACCTTTTTTGCATTACTATATCAATTATTTGCTCTTTACCTTCACATATTCTATTGCTGCCCACGCGGCCAAAAGTGTCACAAGCGGGACAGAAAGAAGAATTCCCATTGTTCCTCCTAATGACGTAACAATCTCTTCAACCATAAATTCATTATTCAAAATTGCCCACAATGGCTGTTTTTGAGGATTTACAATAAAGAAAATAAATACAAAAAGCGAAGACCCAGCATATGCCAAAACTAATGTGTTTACCATAGATGCACCATGCACACGCCCAATGCTTAGCCCCCTTTTTAAAAGATCCAGAAATGTTAATGTGTGGTCCAATTTCCGCATTTCAAAAATAGTTACCGCTTGAGTTACAGTTACATCATTGAGCGCGCCAAGCGTTGCGATTACTATTCCTGAAAGTAACAATCCTTTAGCGTTTATAGCATTTCCGGTAGCAAAATAAAGATCATACACATTCTCATTCCCTAAACCGTTTAACCCCAAAACCCATATACATATGTATGAAACACCGAGCGTTAAAAGAAGACTAATAAATGTTGACACAAGAGCAATTGTTGTTTGCCTTGATACTCCATGAGCTAAATATGTGGTGAATAATAAAATGACGACTGAAAAAGAAACAGTCACAAGCAACGGATCATAGCCCTTTAGAATAAGTGGAACTATTCCATACAAAATCACGATAAGCGAAATGACAAGACCTAAAAGCGACCCTAAACCGCGCCTACCCACAATTACAACCGCAATAATCACAAAGGCTATAAGAAAATAGAGTAGGGCAGGAAGCCGGTAAGTATCAATAATCTGATACTGTGTGCCTTTCCCCATGCTCATTTTAATAAGCACTACTTCTGAGCCTGTGGATATAGATATTTTTGTAATTTCACTTGGAAGGTACACCGCGTCTATTATTTTTTTATTTTCAACTCTTACTTTATAAATAGTTTTTTGTAATTTCCCCAAATCATTGTATGTTCTGGAGTCTTCTTTCATTACCTTTCCTCTTATCATCTCCTGAGTTGATACTGTTTCAGACTGTGCGTGCACGGAAAAGCTAGTTTGAAAAAACAGAAAAAAAATAAAAAGAAGCGCCAGTAGCTTTTTCATGAAGTAAGTATAGCACACGTAATAAGCTTTAAATTGCTGCTTGATTACGCAACTTAGTTGCGTTATCATATATACATATGAATATGTCTGACATACTCACTAGCGCTTTAAGAACTCAGGGACACAAGCTTACACGCAACAGAATTGCGATCTTATCTTTTCTTTCTTCCCAAGATAAACCCATGCCTGCTGAACAAATCCTAGAGCATATCCAAGCAGAACATCAGGATGTTCACAAAACTACAATTTACCGTGAGCTCATTTTCTTGCTTGAAAAAAACTTTATTCAGGAAGTAGAGTTTGGGGACGGAAAAAAAAGATATGAAATTGCAATAAATAGACCACACCACCACCATGTTATATGTTTAAATTGTAAGAGAGTGGAAAATATACCGCTTGAAAAGGAACTTATATCACAAGAAAAGTTAATAGAGGAGGTTACAAAGTATAGACTGACTGAACACATGCTTGAATTTTTTGGGCTATGTGAAAACTGTAAATAACTATGAGCATCTTACAATACATACTTATTTTTAATCTTATTGGAAGCATTATATCCTTAACTGGCGGAGCGTTACTGCTTTTAAACAAGAATTTTGCAGGAAAAGTTGCACACCTTCTTTCTTCATTTGCTGCAGGAGCACTTTTAGGCACAGTGTTTTTTGATCTTATACCAGAGTCGTTGGACAGCTCCGGAAATGCTGAGCAGGTTTTTCTTTTTACGCTAGGCGGAATACTCTTTTTCTTTCTAGTAGAAAGATTTTTACACTGGTTTCACCATCACGAATACAATGATTCAGAGATAACAGGAAAACCTATTATTCCACTTATCGCGATTGGAGATACTATTCATAACTTTGTAGATGGGATGGCAATTGCTGCTACATTTCTCGTCAGCATTCCATTGGGAATAGTTACCTCAATTGCCGTAGGAGCGCATGAAATTCCTCAGGAAATAGGAGACTTTGGAGTTATGATTAAAAAAGGATTATCACGGAAAAAAACATTAACCATAAACATATGTAGTGCTTTGGCATCATTTGTTGGCGCGTTACTTGTATATTATTTTGGACAAAGTATTGAAGGACTTTCAACTGCTCTTATTTCAGTAACGGCTGGGTTTTTCCTCTATGTAGCACTTTCTGATCTTATTCCTGAGATTCACCATGAGAATAAAAAAGGGCTTGCCATCTGGGAAACTTTCTACCTTCTGCTGGGTGTTGGGTCTATCTATGCTGCCTTATATATAATAGAAAATGTATTTCACATTACTCCGTAGCAGTCTTTGATGAGGAGCTTGGGATTGTGGTTGCAGAACTCTGTTTTGTCATACCAAAAATAATTACTGCCCCTATCACTAACAAAACAACAATGACAAGTGCTATAAGTGTAGTTATACCTTTCTGAGAAGATTTAGATGTTTCAGATGTAAGCGCAACTTCTTCCATGTATAGATTAATTGTAGTTTTATATACTTAGTTTGTCAAGGATTTTACTTATACTTACTACGTGTTTACTCTCCTGGTGTGGACCCGAGGAGACTCGAACTCCCGACCTCCTCCATGCCATGGAGGCGCTCTACCAGCTAAGCTACAGGCCCCAGATAAATACATGACATTTTACCAAACAAGAAAAGAATGAGCAATTTTGAGAGGATAAATTCAAAAAAAATAATAAATTCGCGGTTCCTGACGGGCAGGAACCACTTCGGTAGCCCAAAACATTTATAATTGTAGCAAATTGAATAAGGGGATGTGTAAGAAAAGAAAATAGTGATAAAATATCTTTATGGCAGAAGCTCCTCTAGCGTCATTACTCCGCCCACAAAAACTTTCAGACTATATTGGTCAACAACACATAGTAGGAAAGGGTAAGCCTATTGCTCAAATGCTTGAGGTAAGAAAAGTATCTTCTATGATCTTGTGGGGTCCTCCTGGAAGTGGCAAAACGTCCCTTGCCCACATTATTGCAAACTCAATAGATGCTCATTTTGTTTTTTTCTCTGCGGTAACAAGTGGAGTTGAAGACGTACGAAAAGTTATAAAAATTGCAAGAGAAATAAAAGATAAAGAAAGAAAGCAGACAGTATTATTTGTTGATGAAATTCATAGATTTAATAAGTCCCAACAGGACGCGTTCTTACCTGTAGTTGAAGATGGAACAATAATTCTTATAGGAGCGACCACTGAAAATCCAGGGTTTCGCGTAAATGCTCCGCTTATTTCGCGCGCACAAGTGTTTGTGCTTTACGCGTTGTCAGACGAAGATCTTATGGAAATCGCAAAAACTGCAGCTTTAAAAATAAAAAAAACATTTACAAAAGACGCGCTTTTGCATTTAGTTCAGACAGCAAACGGAGACGCAAGAACACTTATAAACGCAATAGAGTTGGCCGCTTCTCTTGGGAAAACGGTAACACTAGGAATAGCTGAAGAAGCAGTTCAGAGAAAAGCAATTTTTTATGACAAAAAAGGAGATTATCACTATGATACTATTTCAGCGTTTATAAAGTCTATGAGAGGAGGAGACGCAAACGCAACGCTGCATTATTTGGCGCGGATGATAAAATCAGGGGAAGATGCCCTGTTCATTGCTAGACGTATGGTAATTTTTGCTTCAGAGGATGTAGGAAACGCACAACCCACAGCGCTTGTTGTTGCAACCAGCTGCATGCAGGCAGTACACTTAATTGGAATGCCTGAAGCAACTCTTATTCTATCTCAGACCGCAACATACTTGGCAAGTGCAAAAAAATCTATTGCCTCGACTCTTGGAATATCTGAAGCATTAACAGATATAGATGTGAACAGGCTTGACCCAATTCCTTTGCACCTAAGAAACCCCGCAAACAAAGTTGTAAAAAATATGGGGTTTGGAAAAGGGCATGATAGGTACCCATGGCTTTCGGAAAAAACTACCGGTGAGAAAACCAGTCAAGAATATCTACCCAAAAATTTAAAAAGCAAGATATACTATAGAAAGGATTGGGAGTAATTCTTACAAAAATGAGTAAAAAAACACTTGTAATAACACTTTCTGTAGTAGCGCTTATTATTCTACTAACAGCTTATCTTGGCATAAGTTTATACATAGCAAATACTTTGTCTACCTCACAAAATTTACAGTTTTCAAATCCACTCAGTGATGTGGATAAAAACGGAAAAGAGTTTACCACTAAAACACGCGACAACATAACAATTTCAGGATGGTTTTTCCCTTCAATGCAAAACAAAAAATGCGCAATAGTATTAGTACCAGGGTTTGGACAAAACAGAGTAGACCCAAGTTACGGAGGAATTCCAATAGCTCAAGATTTGCTTAAAAATGGATATGGAGTTGCAATGTTTGACCCTCGCGGAAGTGGGTACTCACAAAAAACCAGATTAGGCTTTGGCTCAAAAGAGGGAGAAGACACGCTTGCTGTAATTTCTTATCTTTCCTCCAAAGGGATACAGCCTCAAAACACAGGGATTATTGCAAATTCGCTAGGAGCTATAACTACACTACAGTTTCTGAAAGACTACAAAAAAGTTGGCGCGATTGTAGTTGACAGTCCTGCGGAAGCTATACAGCCATTTGTAGAACGCGGGCTACGTGAAAGAAATATACCGTCATTTCTTTTTCCTGGTATTTTCTTTACGTCAAAATACTTTCTTAATATTGACATTCCGAGTGTACGCCCAATAGATAAAATAAAAGAAGATACAAGCCGCAAACTGTTATTTTTACACGGAGAAAACGATACCCTGATTACTCCTTCTAATTCACTACGCCTACAACAATTATCTAACCCCGCAAGCAAACGAGTTGTTTTTCAGAATGCAGGACACGTTCAAACATACAAAACAAACCCTCAACTGTATAGAGACACGGTATATTCATTTTTTAAAGACGAACTTCCTGGTTGTAACTAAAGTTGATAACTGCTCCTGCGTCTTGTAAAATAACTTCAGGAATTGCTTTCAGAGTAATTTTGCCGAAGTGGTGGAATGGTATACACGCACGCCTTAAGAGCGTGTCCCAAAAGGATGCGGGTCCGAGTCCCGCCTTCGGCACACTTACCTCAATTTTCAATTTTGCTTTAGGCAAAATATACACGCACGCTTGAAAGCTTCGCTTTGCGACGTTGTCTAAAGAGCGTGTCCCAAAAGGATGCGGGTCCGAGTCCCGCCTTCGGCACACTTACCTCAATTTTCAATTTTGCTTTAGGCAAAATATACACGCACGCTTGAAAGCTTCGCTTTGCGACGTTGTCTAAAGAGCGTGTCCCAAAAGGATGCGGGTCCGAGTCCCGCCTTCGGCACACACGATAGTCCCTCATTTTGCTTCTTACTCGTGCACAGGAGGAGTAACCCCAAGAGACAAAAGAGAATAGTCCAATAGTTCTTTCATTTCCTGTCTTCTGTTTTGGCTGTTTAAGAGAATTGCGATAATTCTGTGCCCTCTATAATCTAGGTACGTTGTAAGACAAAGCCCTGCCTCATTGGTAAACCCAGTCTTCACACCTTTCACTCCCGGGTAACTTGTTAAAAGATTTGTTTCGTTGAATAATTCAAATGCTTTGTGTGTTGGAGTATACGGAATAAACATATACGGTTCTTTTACCACTGTGGCTATCGTAGGGTTTTCCAGGGCATATCTTACTATTACAAGCAGGTCATGCGCGGTGCTGTACTGATTTCCATCTCCTTCAAGTCCGCTTGGATTTGTAAAATGTGTGGAAGCAAGCCCTAAATCTTCTGCCTTTTTATTCATAAGATGTATAAAATTATCTCTCCCCACGCTGCTTGAGTCAGCGATTGCTTCAGCAGCATCATTTCCAGAGTGAAGAAAAAGACCATATAAAAGTTCATTAAGAGTTAACGTTTCACCCTCAGAAAGCCCCATGGAATCCTCGCCAATACTGGCAGCGTTCTTACTTACCACAATCTTACTGTCACCATGCATAACTTCAACCCCCACAATAGCAGTCATAATTTTTGTAAGTGACGCGATAGGAAGTTTTTCGTCTATATTTTTCTCATACAGGAGATTGTTTGTTGAAAGGTCGTATGAAAGTGCGGCTAAAGCTGAAATTTCAGGTTTTTGAATGTGGGTTTTTACATACCCTTTCATATTCGGCATCCAATAAGTACTTTCCTTTTGTGGTTTATAGAATACTCTTGAGAATTCATTGGGAAGGGGAGAGGAGAAAATAGAGCTAGAGGATGAAGAATTAGCGTAGGAAAAAATCGCAAAAATAACAAAGGCAAATATGCCCAAAGACACAGTTATACTTATTAAAAACTTCATAAGGCAGGAATTTACTAAGAATGTTTATCTAGTATTTCAAAAACAGCTTCTTTATCACTCCAAGGAATCTCTGAACCGTCATAATTTATAGTCTTTTCATGTCCTTTTCCTGTCAAAAGGACAATATCTCCTTTTTGCGCCAATGAAAGAGCCTTTTCTATGGCCTTTCTCCTATTAGGGATGCTGTGCAAGTCAACTTCCTTTTGAAATCCAGCCATTATGTGCGTATTTATCATTTCCACACTCTCACCCCTTGGATCCTCAGCTGTTAGAACTATGATGTCAGCGTATTTAGATGAAGAATTGCCCATGTGAGGCCTTTTTAGGGCATCTCGCTTGCCAGCAGCACCAAACACGTGTATAAGCCTTCCGGTGGTCATTTTCTTGATTTCTGGAAGAATTTTCTCAAAAGACCCTGGGGTATGAGCAAAATCAACAATTACACGAAATTCATCATCGTGGACAACTTCCTGTCTTCCGTCAGGCGCTGTAAATTCTGAAACCGCATTTTTTATAACATTTGAGCTCACACCCAACAGCTTTGCAGCTGCTATGGCTGCAAGTGCATTTTGCTTGTTAAACTCTCCCATAATACTTAGTTTTGACGGCAAATCTGATGCTGTTGCGTATGCGTTTTTGTTATGAAGAGAATAGCCAAACAGTTCTTTATCTCCAATCTGTTTTCTTAGGATGTCATAGGAGGCATCATCCATGTTTAAAATTCTTTTTTTTGCTCTTTTCAATAATTTAGCTTTTGCCCCTAAGTAATTCTCGTACGTTTTGTGATAGTCTAGATGCTCGTGGGTAATATTAGTCAGAATACCAATTTTAAAAGGAATTCCCCACGTTCTATTTTGGTCAAGTGCGTGAGAAGTTGTTTCAAGAATTACATTTGTACAGTTTTCTTGTAAAGCAAGTTTTAGGTATTTTTGCAGTGCAAATGAGGAAGGAGTTGTAGTGTGAAATCCTGTTTCGTAGAATTTATCTCCTATGTATGCCCCTATAGTCGTAACCACAGCAGTTTTAATTCCTGCTTTTGTAAGTATTTTGTAAAGTAGCGTTGCGGTTGTGGTTTTACCGTCTGTACCTGTAATACCAATTATGGTAAGTTTCCCAAGATTTGCACGTGTTTTAAGCTTTGCCAAAATAGCCTGTCCTAAATGGTATTTGTTTTTCGCAACTTGAAGCATAATAGTAGCTATTGTATCAAATTTACCAGCACATCAGGAAGTTTCAAGAGTTACGGGTTTGTTATTTTTCTTGCAAGATTTTTTACAGACTGCGTAGGTTCAATTATACCTAAAGCAGCGTTTGTAGGCGTGGATGGAGGCGGAGTTGCTGCCGCAGTAGGCGTACTTTCTGAAAGTGCTATAAATTTAGGTTCATAGTTTGTGAAAACCATATTGCATACTTCTCCATTACATACCCCACAAGCGTATTTGTATGTTCCTTCAATCGCAGCCCTGTGCACAGGAGAATTTAGCCACCAATTTAATGACTCCTGCTCAGTGTGCTGCCAAATCATATTTTCTGTTGCGTAATAGGGAAGGTTTTTAGCATAAAATCCTGCATGAAGCGAGCGTGTTACAAATATTTCCTGTACTATCTCCTCTTTTCTGGAATATGCTACGTCACACACAGGCTCATTACGAGTAAACTCTGGCAAACTCATTTCTTTTCTATGTGTGTTTACTAACTGAAATAAAACTTCTGCAGAAAGTGTTGCGCTTGGAATGGTTGTATAGCTATAAGCTATATCAGGAGTTGAAGTTGGCTCTGAAGTTTTTGGCTCTTCATTTTTCTTTTCTTCCTTTGGATGTTGAAGCAGGGTTTGTGTTGGAAGAAGATCCTTTGCCTGTGTCTTTACCGTTATAGTCGTTTTTTCCTTATCTGTTTTGACACATTCAGATTTGCCTAGCACAATATACTGTGTGACTAAACACCTATCAACTAAGTCCTGTTGAGACGAAACGCGTGAAAGCTCAACAGCTTGGGCCTTTGATGTAATAACTGTACTTGCTAGAGAGATAACGACCAAAGCAAGCAGGGCAGTGGTACTACGCTTCAAAAATACCACGAAGCCGTTATTCTAACAGAAGGATAAGATTTATGCAAATAAAGGGAGGGTTGAAAATGTCAATTAGGCACGTTTTAGTGCTAATTTTGCGGTCTTACCACGAGCTAAACGCTCAGCATTTTTTTCAGCTTTTAGATCATTGAGTTCCTTTGTTTTTTGTCTTGCCTGATCCATTTTTTCTTCAACTATTTTTTGGCATGCTTTGTCAGGGCAAACAGTTTCTGTGTGAGTAATATATGAAGTTCCAAAGTAGTTTTCAATTTTTTCTTTCCACGTTTTCCCCTCAATTCTTTCTTTTCCGCATCGGGAGCATGGATTTGCTGTGTAGGTGGTCATGTTATTGCAGTTAAACATGGAGAGCAATGACTTATATGTTTAACTAAGCTCATTATACCACAAAACAAAGACACTTTGCGAGGCAAAATAAAGCTGATAAAACACTCGCATATGGTAAACTAAGGACATGAAGTGTGTTGCGCTCCTGCGGGGAATAAATGTTGGGGGGAACTGTATTATAAAAATGGCAGATCTCAAAGAGGCTTTTATAAAGACCGGATATTTAAACGTTACGACCTACATCCAAAGTGGAAATGTGATATTTGAAACAGACGAAAAAGACGTACATAAAACAAGAGACGCGATTGAGAAAATGCTATCAAAGCAGTTCTCCTATAACGCAACTGTTGTCATAAGAACATACAATGAGCTTTTAAGAATTGTACATGAAGTCCCAAGTCTCTGGAATACAGAGCATGACTTAAGACGCTATGTGGCATTTGTACGTGAACCTATTACACCCCAAGACGTAATACGTGATATAACACTTAAAGAAGGAGTGGATACGGTAAAAGGTGGAGAAGGAGTAGTGTACATGACCACAAAAATGAGCGAGATTGCAAAAAGCGGATTCACAAAACTTATAGGAAAGAAGATATATAAAGATATTACAATTCGTAATTATAATACGGTAAAAAAACTTCACGCACTCATGCAAGAGATGTAAAAATTTTACTTGTTTGCTGATAAATTTTGTGTCATACAATATATATATGAAAAAAAGAGGAATTGTTTTAGCTTCTATTATTACACTATTCCTTATAGTGGGAGTGATTATTTTTGTTCTCAATAGCGCGCTCTTTAAACCAGAAAAAAATTCAGACCAGTTTCAACAAATTCAACCCATTATAAAAGAGGAAAGCGCTAAAAAATGTAACCCGGCAGATACACAATGCGAAGAGTATAACAGAAAGCTCTCTATAGGTAAGGTTCCAGGCGAAACAGTTGAGTTTGTAAAACACCAGTGTGACGGTCCAAGAGAATGCCCTCAGCCTAATAAAGAAGTAGAAAAAACAGCAATTGAAGCAATTAAAAAATTTGAAAAAGAATCTGAGTTAAATCTTTTGCGAATTACTGGAATAAATGCTTCTGGACTAGTGCACTACTGCGCACATGATGGGCGTTGTTGGAGCTTTAACACAAAAACTAAAGATGTAGCTCCCGTTATGCCCGCATTAAGCCCAACAAACACTCCCTCTAACTAGGTTTCTTTAGTTCTCTTTTCTGTGGGTGTCAATTTGATAAATTCTATATAAACAATGGCTAGCCAAGCTACTTACTTGATAATTCTAATTGCTGACGAGAAATTGGACCGAGTCTTTTCGTAATAGCATTATATTCTTTCTCATTGTTTAAGTTTTCGAGGAAAGAAACCTGTGCTAACTCTTCTAATTTAGGATCTCTAGACTCAAACAAAGACTCTATGAAATTTAGACATCTAGAAAGCAGTTCATCCCTCTCTTCATCATTCTTTGATTTATTGAAGGTTTCAATAATAAACCGAGTAAAATCACCAAACAATACCTGTGGCAATATCTCATCATAATCAGACAAATGATCCTTATAAATAGGGGTAAATTCAGGAATCTCCTCAATTAGAGTTGCGCCAATCGAATTATATGATAATTTCATATATTATTTTTTTTGTAAAGCATCAATTATATCATCTTTAAGAAAATTTGCGGTGTTAAGATCATTTTTAAGCGCATCCGGGTTCTTCTTTGCTACAAGCTCGTTGTTTATGAAGAGAAGTAATATATTTAAATTTCCCGAAGATTTTTTAACTCTACTTCAAGCTCTCTAATGAATAATTTTAGTGATGTTTTGTCTGCAAAAAAATCAATAGCTTTGTAGTAGTTTGTCTCATTTTTTCTGTTATTATAATCATCCCCCCTTGCAAAGTCAGCAAAAACCTTTATGTCTTCTGAAGAGCTACTTCTATTAAACTTTATTTCAAAATTTGGCTCTATAAAATCTGAGTTATAATTTATGATCTTATTGTCTAGAATATTTTCAAGATTTATAACTAAGGATTCTAACTCGTAGTCTTGTAATACGCTTTCAATTGTTTGAAAAATTTTCTTATCATCTACTAAAAACTGGATTTCACAAATGACCCATTCTTCTCCACGATTTTCGTAGCGAATTGGCTTTATAACTATCGTTTTATTCTTTTCAATTGAATCAATTTTTGCCATTTATTTACCCCTTACTTCTCCCTTACTCCAAGTAGTAATAATTTTGCCCAATTTATTTAATACTACTACCGCTTGGTTACCAACATATCGGATAACCCCTCCTGTTTGATTTACGGTTTTAATAGGATTCCTAACTGCATCAAGAATCGCTTTTGGAGCAACCCCCTTACCTCCATCCCTACCAATAGCCTGATTAAGACCGTGATTAGTGTATCCAGTAATTTTATCTGCAATCTTTGTTACCTTGGACTCCTGTTTTATCACATTTGATGAAATTTTTCCACCACCTAAGACTTCTTTATAGGAACTAATGACTTTGTTTATATCTCCCCCTTTTTCGATTACTTTTACGCCCAATCCAAGTCCTGAACCGAACGGTATAAGTGCACCAACTACGTCGGCACCTAAAGCGGCTTGATCCCAATGATTATTCGGATCTTTCTGGAGCTCCCGTATATCGTATAGAATAAATGCTACATCAAATAGTGTGTCTACTATGTGTCCGCTTGGATCTGTATACTTCAGTGGGTTATTGAGTACATAAGAATATCTATTTAAACTCTGAGGGTTATATACATCTTGAATTATGTCATCAGGTTGGGTAAAGCGGCGCATGTCTGAGCTATAGTATCTGGCATTGTAGTAG
>DAIQMY010000003.1:0-93297 GCA_036788695.1 Candidatus Levyibacteriota bacterium
GAATGTTAACAGTGGTACTCCAACAGCATCCCTTTCAGCAGGAGCTGCAGGTGGAGCATACTTAACTGCTGCAGGAAACTTAGCAACTACCGCAAACCAAAACTTAACATTAGGGGGAGCAACTACCGGAAACATTAGTTTATCTCCACTGAACGGAACAGGTGGAGTTACAGTAAACGGTACCCTAACCGGAACAAGTACTATTACCGGAACTGTATTAAACGGTACAACAGGAATCAACACCGGAGCATCAGCCGGAACTGAAAGAATCACCAGTAGCGGTGCGCTTACAAATATTACAACAATATCTTCAACTTACCTTACAACTAGTACAAATATTGTAAATCTAGCTGCATCTACCGCTTTACAATCAAACGGAACAACAGTTCTTGATTCGTCTAAAAATTTACTAAATATTGCAAACTTTACTTCAACAGGTACAACGTCATTTAACGGAGTTACCTACACCTGGCCTAACGCTGCAACCGCAAACTATGTGCTTACATCATCATCTACCGGGGCTACATCAACGCTTTCATGGGCAGATCCTGCAACATTAGGCACTAATTACTTTTCATTAGGTACAGGTACCATTTATCCTACCAACACATCCCTTGACCTTCTTGTCGGTGCATCAACAACCGCATCAGCAAAGTTTGCCGTTCTGAATGTTAACAGTGGTACTCCAACAGCATCCCTTTCAGCAGGAGCTGCAGGTGGACTATACCTTACTGCTGACGGAACACTTACTACAACTGCTTCCCAGGCACTCACCATTGGAGGAGCAACTACAGGAGATATCACCCTGTCTCCTATCGGAGGATCAGGAACAGTTACTTCAACCGGTAATCTCAATCTCTCATCAGGAAAGACCTTCAACATTAACGGTACAGCAGTTCTATCAGCAAACACCTTAGGGTCAGGAGTTACCACCTCATCCTTAACTACCGTTGGAGCACTCGTATCCGGTTCTATCGCATCAGGATTCGGTACCATCACAACTGCCAACACTATCACAGGAACTGTATTAAACGGTACAACAGGTCTCAACACCGGAGCGTCAAGTGGAACACAACGAATTGACGCATCCGGAAACTTAACCAACATCGGAACTACCCAATTCAACACTATTACCTACACCTGGCCATCTAGCGGTCAAGGATCAAGTTATGTTTTATCTACTAATGGTTCAGGAACACTTTCCTGGCTTGATCCCGGAACTCTTCCTGGCGTATTTACTATTGGAAGTGGTGCAATTTATCCAACAAATCCTACATTGGATTTCCTAATAGGAGGATCCACGACCGCAAGTGCTAAATTTGCAATTTTAAATGTGAATACAGGTATTCCTACCGCAACCATTTCTGGGAACTTAGTAGTATACCCAAATACCGGAAATGGTGGCCGAGTTGGAATTGGGGCAATTTCACCTGCAGCAGCATTAGATGTAAGATTGGGTGGAATTTTAGCTGGAACAAACACATTTGCTAAAGCAAGTGCTAGCAATAATTCAGGCGAAATAAGTCTAGATAATGGAACAACAGATACTCCAGGAATTAAGTTCTATTCTGCTGATAACACTAACTATGGAATTGATAACACAAATGGAACTCTAAGGTTTGTTTCAAATCTAGATGAATCAGGTGGAGTTGCAACAATGACACTGAGTAGTAATGGGAGTGTATCTATTGTTAATTCAGCTACAACTGGTACAGCATTTAATCTTGCTTCAACAACGCTTACCAACGGAAAGTTAATAAATGCTACTGGCACTTGGACCACTGGATCATCTGCAACTGGAAATACTATATCCGGGACATTTGCTCCTAGCGCCGGATCTATTGCTTTTAATAACCTTTATCTTCCTGTAACAGATAGTAGTTCATTTGCAAACACAGTTCGTAGCGTTTTAGTTGGTATTACTGCATCAGGAAATGCTGCAAAAACCTTAAGAGGGGTAGAGACTTCTGTTACCAGTTCTTCTACAACAGGGGACATACTAACGGGTGTTTTAGGTGCAACAACGGCTACAGGAGCACTTGCATCAGCACAAACCAGATATAACTACGGTTTATATGGATCTGCAGTTTCTACTGCTGCAACTGCTCAATCAAACGCGATAACCTACACAATTGGAGTAAATTCAATTCCATCATCTACACTCGCAACTGATGGGACTGATAATGTTTATGGATTCTATTCTTCAACAACAGGAACGCATGCAGCAGATACGGGGACAATAAACCAATATGGGTTATATGTTGCAAACGGTACATCAGGAACAAATGGAACGAGCACTAAATATGGTGTATATATTGAAGGGCAAAGTGGCGCGGATAATAATTATCAGTTAGGGCTTGCTGGGACAACCTCTGGTGTAGTGGGCATTAAAGCATCAGCAACTGTAACTTCATGGACCATGACGTTGCCAACTGATGCGGGGTCAAGTGGATATTTCTTAATGACTGACGGGAGTGGAGTAACTTCATGGTCCGGAGGCGCAGGAACCGCAACTCTTGCAAATCAGGTAGAAATACTCGCTCGCATAGGAGAAGACACTGATCCTGCAGGAACAACTACTTTATTTGCAAGACTTGCAGACATAGATGATACAAAAATTGGAACATCAGGGGATGCGGTAACATTATTTGGAAAACTTGGTAATAAAACTGACAATGGACAATGTACCGGAACTCTTTCAGCAGGCGTAATAACTGCTGCTTCTTGTTCCAATGAAACAATTTTTGGCATTATTAGAAACTTACCTGGACAACCACTTCTCTCACAATTTACAGGAGATGGTTCAAATGGTGCAATTCCTGCAAGTGGCGCGCTAGATCCTGGTATTTACCAATTTGGGGCAGGTACAGTTAATGGAACGCTTACCATGACAGCATCAGCGAACAATTCTAAATCAGGCCTATTCCTTTTTGTTCAGGGAACATTAACTGTTGCTTCCGGAGGAAATATTTCAGTTGTAGGATTTGGTGCAAATTCAGGAAATGGAGGAAATGGCGGAACATCTGGAATTCTTGCCAGAGGAGGAGCGGGCGGAGGGTTAAACGGTACAAACGGTACAAACGGATCAAACGCTGCAGCAGCAGTTGCGGGTGGAACAGCAAGTGGTTTTGCAACGCTTGCTTCAGATTCACTAGGAGGAGCAGGAGGAGGCGGTGGTGGTGGAGTTACTGTTAAGGGTGGAGCAGCAGGTGGTGGAGCTGGAGGAAATGGAGGAAACGGTTCCGCAACTACTACTGCCGGAGCAGATGGAATAGCTACCTCAGGCAGAAACCAAATTAATTTCCTGGTTAACAAAACAAATCTTTTCTTGTCCTTTGGTGCAGGAGGCGGTGGTGGAGCCGGTGGAGCAGTCTCAGGCGCAGGTGGTGGAGGCGGTGGTGGAGGCGGTGGTGGAATAGTATGGCTTAGAACGCACAGCTACACAAATAATGGAACAGTATCAGCCGCAGGAGGAAATGGTGGTACAGCAGGAGTCACAGCCGCAAACGGAGGAGTAAACACGGGTGGAGCAGGAGCCGGACAAAACGGTTCAACAACAGGTGGAGGAGCCGGCGGTGGAAATCAGGGAAGTAATGGCGGAGGAGGAGGTGGAGGAGCCGGCGGTGGAGTGCTTTACATAGAAGCAAACTCAATTGTAGTAAATAGTGGGGGTGCAATAAGCGCGCGGGGTGGAAACGGTGGAAACGGAGGAAATGGTTCATCTGCAGGCTCACCTGGAGCAGGAGGAAATGGTGCAAATGGGTTCCTTTTTGTAGAAATAGTACCGTAATCTAGAGTATTCTTAATAAATTTTAAATTATAAATTATCATTTATGAAAATGAAAAAAAACACTTTTTTATTATTCTCCATTGTATTTTTTATATGCTTATGTGCGTTGGGGTATTTTGCGATAAATCATATACATCTGCAATTATTAGAAGGCGAAGAAGGGTTAATGTTATCAAGTACAAAAGAGAAGATAAAAACTGATAATAATCTAACATTTATTATTTTTCTTGATGGGTACAGAAATCCAAAAGAAGGTTTAGTTTACACAGAAGTGATAAAGACGGTAGTGCAAAACCTGAAGCCTTTTAACGCATATCAGGATATTTTCGTTTTTAAAACGGTGACGACAGAAGGACAGAAATGTGTTGTTAAAAAAATATACAACAGGGATAGTCTTATGTGTAATGATAAATTATTTGATTCTATTAAAAATTTAAAAATTGGACATTATAAAGTAATAGTTTTGTCTCCGCTTGATTTTATATCTTCATCAGAATACGCGAGAGGGAAAAATTCCTCCATTTTCCTTTCCACATATAAGGGGAAATTAACAAATAGTAAGCTTCAGCAATGGGTTGGAATTCTTTTTGCTCAAGAATTGGGCCATTCATTGGGCCTGTCTTATGAGTATTTTGGAAAAAAACCAAGTTTATACAAGACAGATGATACATACGGTTCACCTAATTGTGCAAAAAGTAAGGATATAGCCCAGAGATGGTGGGAAGAGTATAGAGCACAAGATCCACAAATAGGGTATTTTATGGGATGCGGAAATGGTGACTCATACATATATCCTGAAAAAAATACTCTGATGTCAAATTTTCCAAAAAAAGATAGGTATGGGTTAATTTCTGAGCAGTATCTAGAAGGAGTACTTTCCTGTTTCTATAAAAATTCCCAGAATACCAGATGCACTGATTTTAGAGAACAATACCCATTTTTCTGGGAAGAATAGGGAAAGACTATGAATGGAAAAATTACAATTTTAATATTCTTATTTACATTAGTTATTACCTTTCCTAAAGGAATATATGCTGCTCCTGCAACAGTTGAGAATCAGGTAGAAATGCTTGCTCGCATAGGAGAAGATACAGATGCCGCGGGAACAACCACCTTATTTGCAAGACTCGCAGATATAGATGATACAAAGATTGGAACATCTGGGGACAGTAGTACACTTTTTGAGGTGATAGGTGACAAAACAAATTCTCAGCAGTGCACTTCTACCACTTGTTCTGATGAAACACTCTTTGGAGTTTTGAGAAATGGGGTAAGAAGTGGGTTTTTATCTCAATTTGGAGGAGATGGGAGCGGCGGGAACGGGAGCCCTACCATTTGTGGAGGAACAGGAACAATAACTATTGAACCAGGCATCTATCAGCTTCAGGGACCAAGTAGTAGCTGTAGCCTAGGGGATAACTCAACCGCTACCTCACTCAAGCCAAGTAATTCTCCTGCTTCACTTGCGCTTTTTGTAAAAGGGACCTTTAGAATAACTGATAACGCGCTTATAGATGTAAGAAGTTATGGTAGAAATGGTGGAAACGGAGGCTTAGGAGGGAACGGAATTATAAATGGTGCGGGTGCAAACGGTAATGGTGGTGTATTAGGAGTGCAAGGCGGATATAAAGGAGCAACAAATGGTACCAACGGCGCGTCTACCGCAGTAGGAGTTGGAGGAAGTGGATCAATTACGGGAAGTATAAGCGGTGCAGGAGGCGGTGGTGGCGGTGGAGGCGGAGGCGTAACGTCTAGTGATGCATCAGGGGATGGTGGAAGAGGAGCTACGGGCGCGGGCGCGGGCGGAGCAAGTACAAATGGCGGAAACGGTGGGTCAAGTGGTGCAGCGGGAGTTGATGCCAGTGCTGCAAGTGGAGCCGGGGGAAATGATGCGATTGCGGTTAAAAATAGTAATACCGCAGCTGCCTTTTTAGGACAAAAAGGGGGAATAGCGCCTACGAAAGGGTTACTACTTGCCTCGTATGGTGCAGGAGGAGGCGGAGGCGGCGGCGGAGGATCAAGTGTAGGTATGACTTCTGCAACTGGAGCCGCGGGTGGCAGCGGTGGTGGAGGTGGAGCTGGTGGAGGAGTAGTTTATATAGAGGCTGATACAGTTATTGTTCAGTCCGGTGGAGCAATTGACGCGCGTGGTGGAAACGGAGGAAATGGCGGGAATGGGGGGGGGAGAAGTGGAGGAAACGGCAGGCCAGGGCCGGTAGGTACGGGTGGAGGAAATGGTGTTGTTGCGGGAAACGGTGGGGTAGGCAGTAATGGAACATCAAACGCAACATCTGCAGGCGGAGGCGCGGGAGGCGGTGGGGGTGGCGGAGGTGTAATCTGGATTAGAACGCATAGCTATACCGGGAGCGGAACTGTAAATGTTGCAGGTGGAAACGGAGGCACTATGGGGCTGAAGGGTATAAACGGAAGCTCATTTCTCACAACTGCTCTTGGTGGAAACGGAGGAAATGGCGGTAGTGGGGCTAATGGATACGTATTTGTAGAAATAGTGCCTTAGCCGAGGACTTGTATGAAATATGATCTGATTATAAGACAAAAAAAATGTAGTTTTTAGTAAATGTATTTACATCTTTACTAAACGTACAACGGAACGCAACTATGAAGGGGGGTGATTTTATTTTATGTATATAAATGTAGGGAAAATAATTCGTATACCAGTTATATTAACGGGTCTTGTTATTGTAGGATTTGGAGTGTATAAATTTATAACCGCTGTGAACATTAATCAGCAGATTGCAAGCACTCTTGTCGCGATCTTTGGAGTGCAGCTCATGTGGTTTGTTTTGTGGCTAACGCAGGGGAAGAAGTAAATTGTGTAAGAGGCACATACTATATGGAAAACACTCAACATACAGGAACGCGTATATATATTCCTCTTTGGTTAGGGGCATCACTTTTAGTGGGATTTGTACTTATTGCACTTTTAGTGGGATTTTTGCTATACGGTAGTTTTAATAAGCCTCGTCTTTTTGGTCCCAAGGATGAGTTTAGTTCTCTTGGTACTATAAAGGGAGGAACTAAGATAGCACAAGATGATAATGTACAAAAAATTGCGGATACCGTAACGGATCATATGAATCAAGAAACAAAAAATAAACTTACTATTATATTTTTTTATGATGGATATGGCACTCAAAAAGAAGCATTAGACGCGATACATATTTTACAAGAATCCTTACATGACGTTGAACCGTTTAAGAGTGTTCAGGATTTAATCGCTTATAAAATATTAACTACTGATGGGAAGAAATGTAGTGTAGATAAAAGCATGCTCATATGTGACGCAAAACTGATTGAGTCATTTAAAAAATTTGGTGTAGACCATTTTAAAGTAGTATTACTTTCTCCAGAATATTTTACTCCAGTAGCTCCTCTCGCTCATGGAGCAAACACGTTTATAACCTTTTCAACATTTAATAATACGTTAACTCCACAGGATCACAATAGGTGGATGGGTGTGCAGTTTACGCAGTTATTGGGAAGATCATTGGGATTGTACTCAGAGTACGTGGACGCTGAATCTTTGCAAGTTCAGGGACCGCCTCCTCAAGGTGCAATAGTTAAAATTTCAAATTTTGGAAAGCCAAACTGCGCAAAGGATATGAAAACCGCCGAGGAATGGTGGGGAGGATACACAAAAATATTCCCAAAGGTTTCGTATCATCAGGGATGCGGGGGGGATAAAAGCTATTATTATCCTGAAAAAAATACACTCATGTCAGATATTCCCAGAAAACAGGGATATGGGATAGTTTCAGAGGATTATCTTCGGGGTGTTTTGTCATGTTTCTATGGCGAGAAAGAGTCGCTTATCTTTCCCGCCGGTTTTTCAGCAACCTATTCAGCATCCCTTAAGTCATGTAGCGCATTTACAAAGGATTATCCCAGGTTTTGGGAAGAATAGGCAATCTATAACGCTTTACATTTTAAATGAAAATTAAACTACATCCCCGATTTTTCTTTTTACTAGGGTTTTTAGGTCTGGGGCTCATTTTATATTCTTCAAACGTGTTCCTGAAAAAGAGAGTAGAGGTAAGAGTTGTAGACTCAGTGGGATCAGGGAATGTTCTTGCAGCATCAGATGGGTCTCAGGGGTCATATGATTTAAAGGAGTTAAGCTCAACTCAAAGTACAGAGAGTAATACACAGGAGACAGATATAAGCTCTTATCAGCCGGTAACTATTTCTCACACGATAAAAGAAGGAGATACTCTCCAGTCTATCGCTGAAAAATATCATGCAGATCCCCAAACTATTGCTGACTTTCCTAATAACGGATTGCAAGAAAGTCTTGAGTTAACAGTTGGAGATATAGTAATTGTTCCAAATGGGTATATTGATGAGTCTCAACGTCCGATACTTCCTGCAATTGCACAGGGAACAGGTCAGTTTGCCTGGCCTATTCAACTCGCTTCGCTTCCTCAGGGCAAGCCTGTTATTACTCAGTACGCGTACTATTGGCATGCAGGATCATTGGATATAGCACTTGATCTAGGAACGCCTGTGCGCGCGGCAGATGATGGTACGGTAAAATCAGTAGAGCGCCTAACTACCGGATATGGTGTGCATGTTGTGATAGAGCACGGAGACGGATTGACATCTCTCTACGGGCACTTAACAGATGCGCAAGTTGTTGTAGGACAGGGGATTCATAAGGGGGATATACTAGGAATTTCAGGCTCTACCGGGCGTTCTACAGGCCCTCATCTTCATTTTGAGGTGCGTCGTAACGGTGCACCAGTTGATCCCATGACTTTACTCCCGCCACAGTAGACCAGGTATAAGTAAGTCACTTTCTATCCAGTAATCCATAGGAATGCTTCGCCACTTGTTCCAAAAGTGTGCATTTCATATACTAATTACTGAATGAGAAATTTAGTTTTAAACTTGGTAAAAAACAAAGAGCGTGTCTTTTCACTACTTATATATATAGTTCTTTTCTTATTCCTACTCTATCCATATCGCGATTTTGATTGGGGATGGCATTTTAAGCAGGGTGAATACTTATTTACCCACGGATCACTTTACTTAAAAGATACGTTTTCCGCAACTCTGCCCGGGTATCAATGGATAAACCATGAATGGCTTTATGACCCATTGGTTTATATTATTTTTTCAACAACTTCCTTTTTGGGGTTAAGTATTGCAGGAGCTGCAGTTGCATTTTTTACCTTTTATTTTTGCGTGAAGGGAATAAAACTTCTGGCATACCAACTTGCTATATGCGCTTTTCTATTTGGGTATCTTGTAAGTGGTGTGGTTTGGCAAGGATTACGTTCACAAATGATTGGCTTACTATTTATTGCCTTTTTGATGTATCTTTTTAGGAAAATTGATCAAAATAGTAAAACACCTGTTTTCTTTCTTCCGTTGTTTTTCTTATTCTGGGCAAATATGCATGGGACATTTACTTTTGGGATTTTTATTTTCAGTTTTTACGTAATACAAAAAATTGTGGTAGAGAGTGTTAGGGGTGGAAAGCTGTTTATAGGAAAAACGCAACTTGCGATTCTTCTGTCATTCATATGCTCCGTACTATTAACTTTTGTAAATCCATTTGGAGTAGGGGTATATTTTGAGGCGCTACGCCATTTCCAAAACCCGCTCCTAAAGTATATTTCAGAATGGAATCCAGTAGGTTTCCCTTCAACTTTTTATGCACTTATTCTGCTTTATATGCTTATTCTTTGTGCTTTTGTAGTGATGGACTATAGAAAAACAAAAAAGCTAAATGTATATATGATTGGAATCTCTATTTTTACAGCCTTTTTAGCATTTGGGGCAAGAAGATATGTGGCAGTTCTTGCTGCAGCAACACTCCCATTCGTGGCTCTATTTTTTTCTTATGTGAAATTTGATCTGCAGAAGTATAGCGCTAGCACGTTTTTACTATTTATTGCGATAGTTATCTCTTTTGAGATTGCAATTTTTAATAGAGTTGTGCCATTTCATATTTTTCAGGGATACTCATATGAGCAATATTGTTCTTTTGGTTCTCAGTGTTCTGAAAAGTTAGTTGACTATATTTTAGAAAATCCTCCGGTTGGTCGTGGGTTTAATTTTTACGATTGGGGAGGCTATTTAATAGGGCGGGGAGTTCCGGTAAAATTATTTGTTGATGGACGTATGCATTTATGGAAAGATGAGAAGACCGGCTATTCTCCGTTTTGGGATTATCAACAAATATATTATCAGGATAATTTAAAATTATTTGATACATATAATTTTTCATGGGCAATTATTCCATCTAAAGAGAATCTAAATTTATATATACAATATAAAAAAGTGAAGGGAACCTGGATTAAAAAATTTGATGATGGTAGGGCAGCTTATTGGATAAGAACAAAATAAATTAAACAAATAAACAAATGTTAAAAAGAGAATATTTTTTATTTATTGTTATAACTCTTGTTATATTAGTATTTTCGAATATATATGTGTTCTATGGTCTTTTTTCTCCAAAAGAGGGCTTAACATATCTTGGGAGGAGAGTTATTAATTCACAGGATACGTATACCTATGTAGCCTTTATAGAGCAGGCAAAGCAGGGTAAAATTTTATTTGAGAACCTTTACACAACAGAAACGCAAACAGCCTCACTCATACGACCGTCATATTATTTTCTTGGGCGCATTGCATCAGTCTTGGACATTTCTTCAATTGCCGCGTATCACTTGGGTAGAATAATTTTTAGCATAGTTTTTTGTTTAGTCTTATATCTATTTTTAGGAATATTTTTTAAATCATATAAAAGGCGGCTTCTTGCGTACACAATAATTATTTCAACAACCGGATTAGGTTTTCTTGTTGGTAGTCTATGGTCTCAAGTTTCAGATGCCTGGATTCCTGAGTCAAATACATTTTTATCACTTCAGGAGGCACCGCATTTTATATTATCGCAAATGTTTATGCTTTTAACATTTCTATTTGTTCTAAAGGGGTGGGGTATTGCAGATGAGAAAAATAGAACAAAGAGAAGAAATCTTTATCTTGGGCTTTCTTTTGTATCATTATTTTTATTAACATTTGAGCATCCATATGACCTTTTATTGTGTACCGGGGCAATTTTTTCCTCCGCTTTATATTTAGCCTTATTTCATAAAGTAAAAAGAAGTGTGCTTGTGATAAGCGCTTTAGGGGAAGTAGTAGTTTGTTTTTTAGGGCTACTGTATCAGTACACAGAAACAGTACGGAATCCAATTCTAAGCAATTGGGCAGCGCAAAGTAAGTCACCTAATCCTATGGACTACATCCTAGGATATGGGATTCTTATCCCTTTTGCTGTAATAGGTCTTGAGAGGTACTTAACACAGAAAAAGGTATCGCAGATTTTAATCATTTCGTGGGTCGCAGTTACAAGTATATTGCTTTATAGTCCTGTATTTTTCCAGAGAAGATTATCCGAGGGTTTTCATATACCGCTTGGAATATTAGGTACTGAGGGACTTATTATAACTGCGTTTTTTGTATCCCGTTTATTTATCCCAAAAGTAAGAAAAATAATTTCCTACATGTTTGTAGGTGTAGTCGTTTTCGTAATGTGTATAGGGACGGTATTGGGTGTGCAGCAAGATGTAGAAACTGTTAGTAAGGATTCAATGGGCGCATACTATTATTACATGCTGAGTGATGAGATAAAGGCTATGGAATACTTAAAATATAAGACGGATGGGAAAGATATAATATTATCTAACTGGTTCTATGGGAATGTGATTCCAGGAGTAACTGGGCGCAAGGTATACATAGGTCACAAGGCTCAAACAAATCAATTTGAAAATAAAATTAAATCGATTAATACATTTCTTTTAAATAAAAACGTAGACGAGGCATATAGTTTTTTGAAGAACAACAGCATAACATACCTATATTTAGGAGGGAATGATAGTATCTTAACGTACGGATTTAAGCCTGAAAAAAAGCCATACTTAATTAAGGTATATGATGAAGGTCAAGCAAAGATATATAAGGTTAGATAGGAAGCAAGAACCTAAAGCACCTTTACTTTAGGAGTACTGACTATAAATTTTCCACCCTGTTTTTTAAAGTTTTTCTCCTTTTTCATAAAATAATCTAAGAACGCATACGGCAATACCCATAAATAATCACAGGGAGGTATTGCGTCCGTTATAGGTATGCGAGACGAAACCATGAAGCGTCCCTTTTTCTCAGGGTTTACGTCAACAGCGCAGAGTATATGTTTATAGTTTAATTTATAGTATTGCAGTATTGTATTCCCTTTTGTAGACGCGCCGTATATGGCAATTGTTTTCTTCTCCTTCTTGCACTTCTTTACAAAACGTAGGAATATTTCTTTATTTCTCTCAACGCGTGAGAAAAATTTCTTTAGCTCTGAAATAGTGTAGTTTTTTTCAGAAAAATGAATGCTACCTTTTACTTTATGCCGAACAAAGAGTCTATAGCTTCCTCCATTCATAGAATTTGTTTTTACTTTATATATCTCAAGACTATGTTTTTCAAAAAGTACTACAAGGGATGCGTAAGAGTAATATTCAATATGTTCATGGCATATATTCCCTACATCATTTTGTTCTATCATAGGAGAAAGTGTCATGAGCTGAATGATAGCTATTCCATCTTGAGCCAGCGACTTCTTTAATTTTTGAACAAAAAGATTTGGATTAGGAAGGTCATAAAAACATGCGATTGCTGTAATGATAGATGCCTTTTTTTGGATTGGGGCTTTGTCAAAAAAATCGGCAATCACCTTATCCGCATGTTTTTTTAATTTTGGAAGAAGATTTATTGCAGGGTCAATCCCTATTTTATAAAAAGTTTTAGGCACATAAGAGAGTAGAGTTCCATCATTTGCTCCTATATCTATCCATGTATCATGTTTTTTGTGTTGGACTTCTCTAAGCGCGTCTTGTACGACTGATTCCAAATCTTTTTGTATAGTAGGATTAAGTGAAGACTGGTACCAGTAGTGCTCTTCATAAAGCGTATGACGTGAAGGATTATCAAGAAGCTGAAGAAGCGTGCATTTGGGGCAATATACGAGTGTAAGCGGGCATGCTGTGCCGTTTGCTGGGTGGAGGGTGAAGTTACTTATGGAAATATTACCTAAAGATCCAATTCTGGTGAGACTTGCGTTATTACACACTCGACATTTTCTAATAGCCATAAGTTGATAGTAATCATACAACATAAAATTTCATTTTTAAACAATATATCTTGCATACACACGTTAAAAATGTTGTAATAGGGAAAATTATATGTATTTAGGAAAACAATGGCTGTTTTTGTTTATCGGTATATTTATTGGTGCCTGTGCCGTTTTTCTTTTTTTCTTTTTTTCATCCTCAAAAGAAAAAGTACTTAGTCCTTCAAGGGAATTAGTTCAGGAAAATAGTAAGTACCCTCATATACGACCTCTTATTCTTCCATGGGATCAAAAGCTGAATAGAACACAGGAGCTGTTTCCTTTTAGAAACGTTATAGATGCGTCAATAGCAAAATTAGTGCAGGAGAAAAAGGTTGAAGTTGTTGCGTATTACTTTAGAGACTTAAATAACGGCCCATATTTTGGAATAAATATTGATCAGTCTTTTAGTCTTGCGAGTCTTTTAAAGGTGCCTGTTCTTATGTCATATTATAGATGGGCAGAGCAGGATCCAAGCATTCTTAAGAAAAAACTTGTGTTTTACGAAAGCAATGTAAAAAGAATAGATGAAAACCCACTCACAAAGCCAAAAACACGTCTTCAGCCTGGGGAGACGTATATAGTAGAGGATCTGATTGAGAAGATGATTACAGAATCAGACAATGACTCATTCCAGTTATTGGTGGAAAATATAGACGTAGGGTTACTGGCTGATCCATATAATTTAACTGAGTCAGAGATTGATTCTAAAGATGATGATTATTCAGGTTCACTTAGACGTTACTCTACATTTCTACGAGCCATATACAACGCGTCATATCTTTCCCGTCCCTATTCTGAAAAGGCTATGCAGGTTCTTGCAAGGTCAGAGTTTAAAGAGGGGATCGTAGCCGGTCTTCCTAAAGGTATTGAGGTTGCACATAAATTTGGAGTACGTGAGAGCAAAGATACTCATCAGCTTCATGACTGTGGAGTTGTATACTATCCCAACAATCCATACCTTATATGCATTATGACAAAAGGGAAAGATATACGTGATCTTTCAAGTGTAATTAAACAGTTATCCATTCTTACTTATAAAGAGGTAAATACTCAATTAGCAAGAAAAGAGTAGTTTTATAAAACTCTTACAATTCTTCAAAAAGATAGATAATCCAAAATAAATGGCAATTTTTTATTTATTCCAATTTGTTTACAGAAATATATTGCTAAATAGTATTATTTGCAATTTAGACTGTAAGAACGGTCTAATTAATAATAAAAAGTGTACAATAAAAATATACAAAGATATCTTTATTATTCTGCATGTTTCACTTTAGAAAACAAGAGCATCCTTTTTTTCAATTTTTCTTTTTTTAAAACAATATTATTAGAGGACTATCAATGATTTCTATCAAAAATAACCGTGCGTAAAGGTAAAAAACTTATAGTAAATATGATATAGCCTTATAGTAATAATTTGTGAAAAGAATTAAAAAAATACTATAACACTATTTATTACATGTCTCTTTTTAGCCTCAAAATAGAGCTAATTATCACCACTTCCTATAGGCCTTGACGCTTGTGAAAAGCTTTGGTACTGTAAATACAGTCCCTTTTTGGGATTTAAGTTATTTGTATGAATACGAATTTATCTATGCATAAGCTAAGACACGCGTGTATTATATTTTTAGCCTTGATTATTATTTTCCCCTACAATTTACTTTTGTTTATTACCTTTTCAGGAAATATTCAAGTTGTAGAGGCTGCGTCAGCCACAATTTCAACCCCTGCTGATTTTAATTCCGGAGCATTTAACGGTACAGAGGGAGCCAGTAGATCCGGTGAGCTTAGGCTTCAGGCTTCAGGTTCATGGGCAGCGCGCGTTTGGAAAACACCACAACTTGCACTAGGTGACCAGACAGCAGTAGTCAGTGATGGGACTTACCTTTATGTAAAGGTAAGCGGAGATAATTTATTTACCAGATATGATCCAGTAACTAATACGTGGAAACGCTTGCTGGATGCTCCCGCTTTCTCATTTCAAGGAAGTGACATGAGAGTTCTTGATGGAAATATTTATGCCATTTTTGGAGGATACCAAAAGGAGTTCTATAAATACTCAATAGCTCTTAATACATGGACACAACTTACCAGCATGCCGGATCTTGTTTATTCTGGAGCATCTCTTGGAAGTGATGGAACAAACCTTTTTGTGTTAAGAGGAGCAGGTACTACCGACTTTTGGAAATATACCATCTCTACAAATACATGGAACGCAGTTTCATCTGCGCCTGCGTCTATTTCTTCAGGTGGTAGTCTTGTTTATAGTGGTGGTTATTTTTATACCCCCAGAGGAGGGAATCAAACAACATTCTACAGATATGATGTTTCCGGAAACTCATGGGGCACTATGACTGCTGCCCCTGGAACTCTTAATAGCGATGGAAATATAACGGTAAACGGAGACTATATATATATTCTTCGTGGGAGTTCAACAAACACGTTTTACAGATATAGCATTTCCGGAAATTCATGGACAACACTTACAAATACTCCTCAAGTGACTGGCTTTGTTGGGGTGGCATATCACTCAGGGGATGGATATATTTATGTATTTCGTGGGAATGGGACACAGGAATTTTGGAAATATAGCATTTCCGGAAACTCATTTGTAGGGCAAACGGATTTACCAAATACACCTGGAACAGGAGCAGATTTAATAAATCATCAGGGTTACTTATATTTCACAAGAGGAAATAGTAGTACTAATCTTTACAGATTTGACCTTGCCGCAGGAACCTGGTCTTCCGCACTTGCTGCTTTTCCGGCGACTATTGCAGATGACGTGAAAGGAGCTTCTGCGGGTGCGTATTTGTATTTTCCACGTGGATCAAGCACTACTACTTTGTATAGGTATGATACACAAGGTAATAGTTTTACTACGTTAAGTGCGTCCCCTGCAACGCTTGCGTCAGGTTCAGTAGTTGCATATCCCGGAACGGGAAACTATTTGTATATAACAAGAGGTGGAAATACTACTGCTTTTTATAGATATAGTATTTCAGGGGATACATGGGATGATGCGGGAGCAGCAGATTTACCCAGTGATTCACCCGCGGGGATTGGATCCAGAATGATTACTGATGGGACTGATGTTTATTTTCTAAGCGGAGCAGGGACATCCCGACTTCTTAAGTATACGGTTGCATCAAATACATGGACAGTTATTCATAATACGCCCTTTTCAACCTATTATGGAACTGACATAAACTACTATAACGGTAAACTTTATATTCAGGCAGGGTACTATAAATCTGATTTTTGGGAATATGCACTCTCTACAAACACGTGGAGAAGGCTTCCGGATCTTGAGACCTATCAGCCATATGGGCAGGGTCCATATAATGGTGCGGCTCTTGCAAGTGATGGGGGAGGAAATTTTTATTCTACATATGGAGCAAACATAGTATGGTGGCAAAAGTTTACGGTGGGGAGCACTAATTATCCGGTTTCTGGCACATGGACCAGCAGTCCGATAGATTTAACATATGTTTCAAGTTGGACAAGCTTGACGGGTAGTACGGTAACCCCAAGTGATTCATCTGTTTCATATGAGACACGAAGTAGTACGGACATGGTAACCTGGTCATCTTGGCAGAGTGTATCCTCTGGGACAATCCAATCTCCTACCAGACGTTATATACAAGTACGGATAACATTGAATTCATCTACCGGACAGGTAGACACGCCAACCGTTACTGGAGTAACAGTAAGTTATACTGGAGACGCGAATGCGCCCACAAACCCCGGAACATTTACTGCAAAATCTCAGTCAGTAAGTGGTGTTACATTAACGGATAGTGCCACATATGCTTATACAAACCCATATTTTACCTGGAGCGGGGCAACAGACTCTGAAACATCAGTTGCAGGATATTATGTGTACTTTGGGACTGCAAGTGGGGCTGATCCGCAAACGTTGGGCGCATATCAAACAACCGCAACGTATACGGTTATAACACCCCTGGTATCAGGGAATACATATTACCTAAGGGTAAAAACACAGGATGCTGCCGGCAATATCAGCTCAGCTACAACAGCCTTTACGTATGTGTACCAGGGGGTAAACGCGACAACTACGACAAAAACCTCAACCTCAGATTTTAGCGGAGGAACAGAATCTGACACGACAACAGCAGGAGACGAGATAAAGCTAGCATCAAAATCAGGATTTTGGATTGAAAACAGGCTAAGTATTCCTCCCGCAACACTTTCAAGCGGAGCTAGTTGGGGCTATGTTGCAAGTACTAATAAGCTTTATACCTTTAGAGGTTCAGGAACGCAAACATTTTATGAGTACGATATTGCAACTGATGTTTGGGCAACAAAAACAAATACTCCTGCGACAGTTACCACCGGAGGAGCATTAGCAGGCGGTCCATCAGGGTATGTATATGCTGCTCGCGGCGGGAATACAACAACATTTTGGAGGTATGATCCGTCCGGAAACGCTTGGGATGACGCAGCAGCAGCTGACGCGCCTCAACCGTTTTCAGGTGGCTCCTCTTTGGTATATGACGGAACTAGATACATTTATGCATTAAAAGGGAATGCTGATGATACATTTATGCGGTATGATACGACAACTGATACGTGGGATACCTTAGCAAATACTGACTTTAATGCACCAACTGATCATCTTATAAATACAGTAACTACCGGAGGGGACTTGGCAATAGGAGATAGTGACTCTATCTACGCAATTCAAGGAGGAGGGTATAGCGGTTTTGCAAAATACTCAATTTCGGCAAATTCATGGACACAACTTATAAATCTTCCGGCGGCAGCTAGTGCTGAAGGTGCACAAATAGAATATGATAGTACCTCAAACGCAATTTACTTTTTCCCTGCTAACTCAAAAACTGCATTTTTCAAATATGACATAGGTGCAGATCTATGGTCAGAGTTATCAGACGCTCCCGCAACGCTTACGACAAGTGCTGCGATGAAAAATGTTGATGGAGTGCTGTATATCTTGCGCGGGGGTGGAACTCAAAACTTTTACACCTACAACACGTCAAAGTCATCATGGAGAGTACCTAATTATAATCTTTTTGACCTTAACTTTAGAGGATCAGATATCAGAACTTTTAACACAGGAGCCCAAATTGTAAAGGGATCAGGTAACTTTTATTACATTGCCAGAGGAGTTACCGACAGCATATTTATAAGATATGACGCGTCTTCCGGGACTGTTGTAAATTTAAGCGATATTCCTGCAGGTATGACTACAGGTTCTTCATTTGTGTATGATTCAGTAAATAACAAAATATATGCAACCGCGAACAGTTTAATACGCAGATTTTTTGTATATGATGTGGCTCAGAATTATTGGTATGAGGAAACATTAGACCTAGTTCCCGCGGCAACTGGGGCGGGCGCATCTATGAAGTATGATGGTAGTAGATATATATATCTTCTTAGAGGAGGAAGTACCACTACATTATATAGGTATGACACTCAAGGAACAGCAGGAAGTAGGTGGAGCACAATGGCAGTTGCTCCAGGAACAATAGGGGCGGGCGCATCTATGGTTATAAAGGGCGGATATATATATGCATTAAGAGGAAACTCGCAGATCTCATTTTATAGATATGATATTTCAGCAAATACGTGGTCTGATCCTGCAGTCGCGGATCTTGCCGCAGGCGTAACTATTGGTGCTGACGGATTTTTAGTTGATGGTGGAAGTAATACATTATACGCTTGCCGTGGGTTAAATACCGCAACCTGTTATTCTTACAGCATTTCGGGAAATTCATGGACCATAACCGCAAATGCTCCTGCAAATATTACAACAGGGGGTACTGCCGCGGGAAATGGAACGGATAAGATGTATATGATTGCGGGACCAGGAACAAATACCTTCTCAAATGGGCTTTATAGTTATGTTATGCAAAGCTCTACATCATCATTTGAGGAGTCTGGGAATTTTATTTCTCCATCTATTCATCTTGGAAGCGTGTATAAATTTGCAAATATATCTGTGACTTATACATCCGCTACAAATGCTACTCTTACCGTTAAAACAAGAACATCATCAGATAATTCTACCTGGTCTTCCTGGTCGCAGGCATCTGAAGTAAAACAAAATGGTACAACATATCAATATAAAATAAATTCATCTCCAAATGATTATATGCAGGTTGAATTTGATTTTACCTCAGGTGATGGTTTATATTCAGGGGTGGTAAGCGATTATTCTGTAAGTTATTATACTGATGCGAATGCGCCCACAAACCCAAGTAGTATTTCTGCTTATTCAACATCAACACAAGCAGCTTCACTTACTACAAGCACCTGGTATAACCATTCAGCTCCGTATTTCTCTTGGCCGGCAGCAGACGTTTCAGGTGGCGCAACTGATACGTCAACCGGTTCTGGGGTAACAGGGTACTATGTATATTTTGGAACAAACGCGTCAGCTGATGCGTCAACATCAGGTTCTCTTCAGTCTACAACAAATTACACGGCAAGCAGCTTAACATCTGGTGAAACATATTACATGCGGGTTAAAACAGTAGATGATGCAGGAAATATATCTGCTTCTCATTGGGCAGCATTTACTTATAAATATGATAATGTTGTGCCTGAAAACCCAACAACAGTCACTGCAAATCCATCAGGTTACACCGCAACAAATAGTTTCGCGTTCTCATGGAGTGGAGCAACTGATAGCGCGTCAACTGTTTCTGACTACTGTTACAAAACATCTTTAAATGGCAGTGAAACATGTGGAGTTACGGATACGTCTGTATCAGGTGTAACAGCGGGAGGAACCGGAGCATCCACGTTTTATGTGCGTGCCAGAGATACCGCAGGAAATAAAGCCGCAACATATTCAAGCGTATCTTATTATTATAGTGCAACAGCGCCAAGTGCACCCCAAGATCTTGAAGTATCGCCTGAAACGAACACAGTCAATCAGTTTTCATTCTCATGGAATCCTCCTTCTACATATTTTGGATCACAATCATCTCTTAGATATTACTATTCTATAAACGCGCTTCCAACTGCACAGAATGTAAATGTATTGGGGTTATCTGTTACCACGCTTGCAACTGATGCATATGCAACTGTTCCTGGTGCAAATGTAATGTATGTGGTTGCTAAAGACGAAGCGGGAAATATTGATTATAATAATTATGCATCTGTTACATTTACTGCTGATACATCAGCCCCTGGTATTCCCAAAAAAGTAGACATTGCAGATATTTCAGTTAAAACTTTATCCGCCTGGAAACTTGCTGTTTCCTGGGAGGCACCTGATGCTAGTGGTTCGGGTGTTTCGAGTTATAAAGTATACAGCTCAACAACATCAGGCGCTAGTTGCACCACAGATTTTTCAAGCTTTTCTTATTTAGCGTCAACTACTGGGCGTTCATATGTGGATACAGATATTACTCAAAATAATCATTATTACTGTGTAAAAGCTTGTGATTCTACTAACAATTGTTCAGCCGTGTCATCTACTGTTACTAAGTATCCAACCGGTAAATATGAGGCAGCCGCAGAGTTAACGGCAAGTCCATCTGCTACCGTTAAGACAAAATCCGCAGTAATCACATGGGGTACCAGTAGGACGAGTAATTCGTTTGTAAAGTATGGAACCAGCTCAGGTGATTATGGGACAGAGGTTGGTTCTTCAACACAGGTTACAGCGCATTCAATAAGTCTTTTGAACTTAGCCCCTGGAACAACGTATTATTATAAAGTGCTTTGGACTGATGAGGATGGAAATATCGGCTCATCAACAGAGCAAAGTATTACCACTGAGCCGGCACCACTAGTTGAATCTGTTAAGGTTACAAATATAAGTATTAACTCTGCTAACGTATCTTTCTCTGTGGCAAATGCAACAAGTGTGACGGTGCAATATGGACTTACTACAAATTATGGCGCATCAGATACCATCAATACATCAAAAACTGAAACAAGCCAGATTGTAGCACTTGAGAATCTTGAGGAGGGGACAGAGTATCACGTGCAAATAGTTGCAGAAGATGAGGAAGGAAATACATTCGCGGGTAATGATTACACCTTTGAAACTCTTCCGGTCCCAAAGATTACGGCATTTAAATTGCAGCAAGTTGCGGGTGAAGCAACAGCAACATTACGTTTACTCTGGACCTCCAACTCCTTGATATCAACAGTTGTAACATACTATCCCGCAAATAATCCTGTGGCTACAAAGGACTCTATTAATCTGGTTTTATCCCGAAATCACCAAGTTATTTTAAACAATTTGTTAGACGATACGGATTACACTGTGGTTATAAAAGGAAAGGATAGCGCGGGAAATGAGGCAGAATATCCTGCTCAGTCAGTTAAAACAGCCGCGGATTTACGCCCGCCGGGGATTGAGAATATGAATGTGGAGACAACCATTATAGGGGTTGGCGATCAGGCAAAAGCACAGGTTGTGGCCACGTGGGACACTGATGAGCCTGCCTCAACACAAATAGAATATGCGGAAGGAACAGGTACTAGTTATAACTTAAGTACCCAGGAAGATACAAACAAAACTACAAATCATTCAGTTACTATTACAGGGCTTTCACCTTCTCGAATTTATCATTTGCGTGCTGTGGGCAAAGATAAAGCAGCAAATGTAGGAAATTCATTCGACACAGTAATTGTTACCCCAAAGGGTACAAAAGATGCGCTAAACTTAGTAATTGATAATCTCGCAAAGACGTTTGGATTCTTAAAGAGTGTGAAGACCGGAAAATAATATGGAAGAAAAAACTCAAAAACAAATAGGCGGAACATTGCTAAAAACGGTAGATTTAAAAAAGTCATTTTATATTGGTCTACCAAATGAAGTAGAGATTTTAAAGGGGATAAATTTAGAAATAGAAAAAGGGGATTTTGTAATCATTTTTGGTCCTTCAGGATGCGGGAAGTCAACTTTACTCCATACACTTTTAGGCTTGGAGCCTCCTACGGGGGGTAGTGTGGTAGTTGAGGGTGATGATTTTTATGGTTCTACTGAAGACAAACGGGCAACTTATAGGAGGCATCATGTAGGAATTATTTACCAGCAGCCGTTATGGATTGCGGCACTCAATATTGCAGAGAATGTGCAGTTTACTCTCAAGTTACTAAATTATGATGATGAGAAAATTACAAAGCGTTCAGATGAAGTTCTTTCTATGGTAGGTATGACAGAATGGAAAAATTACCGACCGCAAGAGTTGTCATCCGGGCAGCAGCAAAAGGTTTCATTGGCTCGCGCGCTCTCAATAGATCCGGTTCTTATAGTAGCGGACGAGCCTACAGGAAATTTAGATACGATTTCAGGTCAACAGTTAATAGAACATTTTATGGAATTTAATAGAAAAGGAATCACCATCATTATGGTTACCCATGACTTGGAGTATTTAAAATTTGGGAATAAGATCATACATATGATTGACGGAATGGTAGTAGAGCAGTATGTGGGGAAACCTGGTCAGGGTTTTAATAAAGAAATAATGGGTAAAAAATCAGAATCAAAGACTGGAGAATCGGGTGTTAATGTTCGCGATCCAAAGTTTCTTGTATCTCTGAAGGGAACTCATGATGGGAAGATAATGCAATATGTGACTCATGTAGATGCACCAAAAGACGCACCTGACGCGCCTCCTAACGCAAAAAAAGAAACTGATGGTGAAAGGGTCGCTAAAAAGTAAACATGAAACATATTTTTGCAATTTTTAAGAAGTTTTTAACGGTAATAGGTAAGCCTACTTTTTGGGTTCACTTACCAAAAAATAGTATTATTTTTATAAAAAAAGCGAGTGTAACAACTGTAATTTTTGCAAGCTTTTTTCTTCTTCTTAACATATGCTTTATAGAAGTAATATGTAAGTATTTGGAATCTATTCCAGTTGTGGGAAGAGTATTTAAGAAAACAAACACCTTATGGGTAAAATCGTTTGGAAGGTATATTCCGAAAGTTGTAAGAGGTCTTGAGAAGATGAGGACATATGAGGTGCAGCGTTCTTATCTTATATTCCTTGCGTTTGAAAATTTGCGTGTCAGAAAAAGTAGATCTCTTATTACAGTTGCCGGTATGTCATTTGGAGTAGGCGTAATTGTACTCCTCTTATCTCTTGGATATGGAATAGAACGGTTAGTTGTGCACAAGGTCGCAAGCCTTCAAGATTTACAGGTGGTTGATATTTCAACAGGCGGAAACACGGCAGTAAAGTTAACGCAGGATGCTATTCGTAAGTTTCAGAAATTTGGGAAAGTTACATATGCTATACCTTTTGTATCAGTTGTAGGAAGAATAACATTTAATAAGGCAACAACTGATGTTTTGGTATATTCCGCGCCTAATGAGTATTTCACATATGTCAACGCGAAGATAGTAAAGGGAAAGCTATTTTCAAATAATAAAATTTCTTATGCTGATTCTGATGGTGAAGTCGCAGGTGCATCAACTACGTATGAGAAAGCAGAATTTGGAAGTAAGATAAGTCCGAATACTGTTTTGTTTAACATAAATCCGCAAGAGGCGGCAGTTGTTTGGGAATCATGTAGCACAGGAGGGAAAATTGTAGGGTATACCGCAAGGCTTGAAGGGGGATACAAAGGATATCAGTACTGGGGAAGTGAATACTATCCGCTTGAGGGAGACGCGCGGGCAGGCTATAGCAATACCACTCATGAGTATTTAGGCAAATGGATAAAAGGAGTTGTGCCGTTATATAACAAAAATCCAGACGGAGTACTGAAGCCAATTTTAGATGACCACGGAGTGCATAAGTGGCAGGATGCTTGCGTTCAGATGAAATATGTTCAAATAGTAGACCAATATATTCTGCGTCAAGTTTTAGGCGCATCAACAGAATCAGGTTCAGTACTCGCGGCATCAGATTCAGCATCCATTACGGAAGCAACTAGTCTTACAAGTTCACAAAGCTCATCCGGCTCAGCAGAAATAGATGAGATAGACTCAGCGAGTTTTATAAGCTCATTTGATTCAAATGTTGTAGGAACAAATTCTGCAGGAATAGAATTTGTAGATTTAGCCTCTCAGCAGAAAGCAAAGAAAAAAGAAACTGAAACATTAAAATTTAAGGGAGGGCATAGTGGTGAGGCGATAGTCTCAACAGGGCTTCTTAACTTATTGGGTATTCCGATTTCAAAAGCGCTTGACAGCACGTTTAAATCATCTCTTATTATAGGTAAAAGCCAGATTCCGGAATTATTAGGGAAAGCGCAAAGCGAGGAAAAAGACTATAAGATTGTGGGAGTTATAGATGATCCGGATACTCAGTATTTCTATATTCCTTTGTCTGATGTGAAGAATTTAGGTGTTAGTAACTTTTCTCAAGCAAAAATTGTAATGCAAATAAAGCAAGAAATGGGGAAATTAAGAAAACAGGTAGAGGATTTAGGTTTTAGAACAACAAGTACTGCAGATACAGTTGAGCAGATTGAATCATTGTTTGGTAATTTACGGATAGTATTAGGTCTTTTGGGAATGGTTGCATTAGGAGTTGCTTCATTAGGGATGTTTAATACATTAACTGTTTCTCTTCTTGAGCGTACACGTGAAATTGGCGGAATGAAAACAATCGGTATGGTAACAGATGAGGTTCAGGAGTTATTGCTTTCTGAAGCAATGATAATGGGTCTCTCAGGTGGGGTGGGAGGGCTACTGTTAGGATTTGTTGCAGGCAAAGCGCTATCTGGTGCTGTGAGCATTTTTGCAATAGCGGGTGGACAAGGATTTTTAGATCTCACGTATGTTCCACCGTTTCTTATATTCTTTATAATTGTATCCTCATTTTTTGTAGGTCTTATTACCGGGTTGTATCCTGCTATGCGCGCGCGTAAGATATCTGCTCTTAATGCCTTGCGCTATGAATGATCTATTGATGAGCTGAGGGAAATCATATACACTTTTTCTATGTCAAAAAAAAGTACAAGTCAGCAGACAATTCCACAAACCGCATTTACAAAAGAATCGCTTGTTGATTTGAAGAAAGAAGGGAAAAACTACTTTCTTCACTGGCTTGATTACCTTTTAGTTCACTTGAGGGAAAACGTAATAAAGAGACCAGTTGAATATATGATTTTATTTATAGTAAGCTTCATCTTTACCGTTTGCTTTTCGGCAATTATTTTACTCCTTATTTTCAATAAGATTGAAATGAATATTTCCCTTCCTGCAATTCCTCTCTATAATTTTGGACAGCTTCAGATAGGTAAAACAACTAGGGGAAGCGTACGGTTTGATCCTATGGTCTTACTGAAGATGATTCAAAAAAACAATACAGACTATGTAGTAGTTGACATACGAACAGCAAAAGAATATGAAAACGGACATATTAAAAGTGCGGTATCCATACCAATTTACGGTACAAATATACTTTCAGATGCAGGAGAAATCAAAGACGCGAATGGGTTAAAGGATAGAATGAATGAAGTCACAAAAAACAAAAAAATTGTAATTCTTTATGGACAAACTGCATACTCCATGTACGTTGAACAAGTCGCAAGATATCTTGATTCCAATGGAGGAAAAGTTAAAGTTTTAGGTGTTGGTTGGAATGAGTGGGCGCATTTTAAGAATCTTTGGGTTCCTGAGGCGGATTGGAATGTTATAAATATACAGGACTTTATTCAAGTAAAGGAATAATTAAATTACTCAATTATTTAGACAAGGATTTTATGGGTCGTATACTTTAAAACTCTCATTTTTTCTTCATATTTTTTGCTTTTCGTAGGAAGAATTAATTATTCTTTCTATTTTGTATAAAATCTAGTAAAATTGAAAGTTGCGCTGGAGTGGCAGAGTAAGCAATAGCTTGCTCTCCCATCCAGTATAAATATAATTGCTGGAGTGGCAGAGTAAGCAATAGCTTGCTCTCCCATCCAGTTAAAACAAGCTTGCTGGAGTGGCAGAGTAAGCGAAGCTTTCTCTCCCATCCAGTCTAAATATAATTGCTGGAGTGGCAGAGTAGTCAATTGCTCGTGACTGTAGATCACGCGCCCGTTTGGGCTACGGGGGTGCAAATCCCTCCTCCAGCACAAAAGTAACATGATGCCAGTGCTCTAGGCACAAATAGCTGCGCATGACATATCTTTTAAATATTTTCAAAGATTAGCCTCGATGGCTCAGTGGTAGAGCGAGATCTTGGTAAGATCTAGGTCGGGGGTCCGATTCCCCCTCGAGGCTCATAGACGAATCTCATTGTATTTTGAGCGTAATTTTTGTATAATTGTATTTCAAAGGGGAACAATAAACGTATGGCAAAGAAAAAAACAGGCGCAGTATTAAAATTAGGTTTAGTTTGTACCGTGTGTCGAACACGTGGCTATATTACATCTAGAAATAAACTTAATACACCTGAGAAGCTAAAGTTAAAGAAATACTGTAGAAAATGTATGAAAGTTCAGGAGCATAAGGAAGTAGATAAGTTAAAGTAGCCTTTACCTTGCGCTTCACTTCGTGAATCTAAAGCTAAAGTAATATGCAAACTTCCTTGCGTGGCTCGCTTTGCTCCCCCCTAAAGGAAGTAGATAAACTAAAGTAATATGTGCCCTTCCTTGCGTGGCTCGCTTTGCTTACCTCTGAATTGTATGTTTTTTATTTTTCCTGATTTGTTCGTATGTCTCTATGATGATTGATATGTCAGGTCTACCAAACAAATAGAATCCCAACTCTTTCAAGCTATTTAAGAGTGCTGTCGTATCTGGTTCTATTGAGGTATTTTCTAGCTGTTTATTAATCCTATATGTGATTGAGGATATAGTTTTGATATTCTTAGGAGATGGTTCTGGCAAATCAGATATAAATGAAGATATGATTCGTAGGGTATCTGGTTGCCTGAAAAGAACTTCTCCTGCCCTGTTTACTGCTCGAAAGGCATGAACAAATAGTTTTTCCGTATCCAGCGTATCTTTAAGTTCTTCTGTTATTTCTTTAAGTTTTTTTAATTCTTCTTGAGTGTCACCTTGGGAGTTTGTATTTTGAACATGTTGTATCTGGGCTTGAATTTCATTTCCTAAAATATACAGATTCTTATTGTTTATTTCAGTCTGTGAGATATTTTCATTTTGTGGTAAAGAATCGAGAAGTTTATATGCCTGTACAACAATATTTAGTTTTCGTCCAAGTTCTTTTTTCTCCTCAACGGAAAGGGGTATCGTATATGGTTTTTTAGCAAAATTTATCAGTATGGAAAGCGAACGAGCGTCTAGGGAAGTTTTTTGCGGGAACCCATTATAAAGATGCATGAGGGTAGTTAGGACTTCACGGGTTTTTTGATAGCTATTTTCTCCAAGCAATCTTAAGTACGTTTTAAGGGGTGATTTGATAATGCCATTTTTGTATAGGTTATTAATTCGGTTCAGTTTTACAGGATCTCCAAGTTGACTGTATATGCTTTGCCATTCTAGCAAGAGATCATTTTGATTAATTTCTCCGCGTTTTTTCTCAGATGCCTGAATTATTTTCAGTTTTTCAGCGTTTTTAGGGTTTGCGGATTTAATATGTTGTGCAATTATCCGTGCATCCTTTATATTTGCAATAGCTATTGATGCTAGATTTCCATTCGGGTAGAGGAGTTGATAGGGACGTTCTATTCCTGCTTGCATTAATGTATCTTGAATTATGGAACCAATTGATCGGCTTTCTACTAGGAATCGGATTTCATGTTTATCCATAATTGCTCTACCATCAAAAATGCCCGATAAAAAATCCCATATAAATTCAGGAGATTGAGTCCATACATATTTTTGAGAAAACGTTTCAGCAAATCTTTCCCTTGACAAGTCACCTAAGCGGCTTACGGCAACACTATTTGAAAAAAGTATAACATTTTTTTGTTTTACATCTTTTTCTTGAGATTCGCCTTGGGGATTTTTATCAAATATATGCTTGCCTATGGATGTATATTTCTCTCTCGTTTCAGGATTTTTTTCACCTTTTATAAATCTACTTCCAGAATCTACATATGATGCACCACCTGTGTATCCAATGAACCATGCAAGCTCTGAAGATGGTGGAAAAGGGATAGTTTTGAATTTTTCTTCTGATATTGCTCTTATTCTGCCCAACTTTGTTTTTCCTAATAAGACCTCAACATACGTTGGGGAGTAACCAGTTTTAGCGCTTAGTTCAGCAAGAGATGCTAGAGATGGTATTTTGCCTTCTGCGTGCAGACGAGCATTTTCTAGCACATGTGATTCAAAAGCATTTCTTTTTTCTTGCAAATGTTCTTTCATGGAAAATAGTATAGGAAAACGTTAGCCTGTAGTGCTGCTTTAGAGTGTTTTATTTTAAACTTTTCTCTGCATACTTAAATTCTTGCTGCATTCGGTATTCATCTCGTGGGTCGGTTAGTCTAGCCAGAAGATAAACATCTTTTACTCCTTGCATAAATGCACCTGAGTTATTTTTCTTACCCCCTGTGTTTTCAAATATGGATTCTGCATCTTGTAGGTATCCTTTGAGAACTGGCTGTTCACAGTCAAATGGGTGTGGATCTATAAATAATTTGTCTACAAGAAACCTATTTCTTGAAGATCCGGTTATAAAATGTAGAGTAGTATCAGTTGCAGATACATAGAGTACATCACGCATGAAAAGAAACCCTGAAAGGTATGAGATTGTTTCACCCTCTTTTCCTTTCGTTGTAAGAGTGGTGAGAGTTTTAGAAAGTACCTCAAGTGTCTTGTCACCCATTTGCGCACGCTTCTGAGCATCATTTAATTGAGTGTGTAAGTACGTTAAGGGGTTTTGTTCCAGGTTCTGCATGGGGTATGTAAAATCAGCCTCATGCAAAATGTGTATGGAGCTAGGTAGTCGTGGTTTTGTATACGGCTCATAGTTCTTTTCTTGTTTCATGGAATGAATATACACCTTATAGTATTTTTTGTCAAATTAGAGGAAAATGAGTGAGAGGAGAGCCATGGAGAGGCCAAGGATAGCCCCGCCAATAACGTCTGTTGTCCAGTGTTCACCTAGTGACACGCGGGAGACGAGCGTAAGAATAACTATTCCCCAGAAGAATCCGTACATTCCTAATTTAACAAAAATAGGTAGTTTTAATTTATATATTAAAAATGAAAAAATTAAAGCAAGAAATACTATTCGTAGAGAGTGTCCTGATGGGTATGATGCATCGGTAAATACGTGAAGACCAGGAAAATCTGTAAAATGAGAGCGTAAGAACATCCGAGGCGGACCGGGTTGTTCCAGTATATTCTTTCCCACAAGTTCTATAACGTGCGCAAATGCGAATAGTCCCAATGGAATAACTGCCCAAACCTTTTTTTTCAGTATGCCGTAAAGCGCTAAAACTATGAGTAATATGCTTCCCGTAAATTCAAACCTTCCCGCAACTGACAGGAATGAGAAAAAGTCATCAAATCGTAGTGGTACTTTAGCTTGCAGTTTTACCGTGGTATCAAAATCAAAAGACCTGAGTATGTCTGCGCGGACTGCTAGGGTGAATGCGAAAAACAAAAATAAAAGAAATAATCCTGCAGATATAAGGGTAAGATTTTGCTTTGTAAAAAAAGATTTTTTTGCCACAATTAATATTACAAGAAAGTAACTTTAAGATCAAATAAAATTAATGTATTAAATATGCCTTGCAAAAAGAGGAATTAGACAGTTTTTCAACTCCAAAGTCAGATATTTTTAAATTTTGAATATAGGTTCCAAGTTCTACATTTTTACATATCGCGTCATTATAGATAAGATATAATCCTCCACTATCCTTGAGCTGTGGCAGAAGAATGGGAGTTGCATTTTTAAGTTTTATGCCACAATTTACATCAATTATTAAAATTCCCTTATGATTTTTGTTGGGGATTTTTCCGGGGCAATTTGAAAATGTTATATTCCCCAACGTGAACGTGTTAGTATTTAGTGAGTTTTGAATAATCGGAAGAGTATCTTTGTTCATTGCGTCTCCATAGAAAAGATATTTTTGAAATGAGTCATATGGTGCGTTTGTATAGATTGTGACCTTTGTATTTTTTTGCACGCGATTTACATATGATGAAAGAATTCTCAGTTTAAAATCAAAATGTCCTTGGATTGGAAATTGAAAGAGGTATGATTGCATAAAATTCAAACTAAGAATTGCATAAAGAAATATAATTATACAGGTAGTTATTTTTTTGTATTTTACGTGCTGAAGTATAGATGTTACTCCAAAAGCAATACCAATAAATGCAAAAGGGAAGAAGAGTGAGATATGAGGCGTAAAGTTTCTGGTTTCAGATCCTTGCAGGAGCTGGGGAAGAAGTGAAAATACCGCAAGCAGACCTAAAAAAACAAATATTTTCTTTTTTTTGAAAAACAGAAAGATCATGCCTAAAAAAAGAAACGGAAGGTCTAGAACATAAAAAACTCCATGCCTCGGGACAGAGAAAAATAGATCCCCTGATGAGAAAAGATAGTTAAACGATAATGTATTTAATAGTTTTTCAACAATAATTTTAAAATAGAGTACTGGTTTGTTTTCAAAAAATGAAAGGAGTGGATTTGCTATTGAAAGTCGCCTTATAACATCTACCTGCTCGCCTAGTTTTGGGGAAAATGGAGTAAATAGATCAGTGGATCTGTTTTCCTGATTGGTAAGAAAGAGCAATGCAGCATACAAAAGAATAAATAGAACGGAAAATAGAAGAATATAGATATAGTACTTTTTACTCTTTTTATATTCTTCGGTCGTATATACATACCATATTGTTGTAAAAATAAATGGCAGAAAAAAAACTTTTGTTCCAATATAGGAATAAAAAGAGAGCATTAAAATAGGCAGTACAAAAAGTGTTTTTGCCCTCTTAGCATAGAGTAGTATCAAGAGTGAAACGAGAAAGAAAAAAAGAGCAGGGACTAATTCATAAGATGTTCTTCCTATATATATTTCCCATGGATTTATTGCCATAAGAAGTGAAGCAAAAAGTGCGGTTGGGGTTCCAAGAAGTTTTTTTGTAATAAAGTAGATTAAGGGAATTGTTCCAATACTAAGTAACGCGTACATAATTCTTGCTTGGAGTAGCGAGAACGGAAATGGGGAGACTGCCAATGATATGAAATAAGGGAGCTCTGCCTGGAGTGTTCCCGGTGGATATTTAAAGAAGAGTACCATAAGAGGATTCCATGTGTGAGTAAAATCATATCCTGATAGAAAAACAGATTTTGCGGTAAGAAAATACGTTAACTCATCTCCACCTATAGCATTTGGAACGTATTGCAGATACACAAGGCGGAAAAAAGCTCCAATGAAAATGATAAGCGTAAAAAGAACATAAGGTTTTTTAAAAAAAGTTACAAATTTTTCGCCCACACCCCATCTTACAAGAAAGTTTGAAAGTGCGCAAAGACCTATTTTTATGCAGTGTTCTTAAAATGCCTGCCTGACTTGCCACGGTTTGGATGATTTCGCACATACTTAATTACTGCAATATCCTCTTTGTCTAAATTCTTTCCCTCCATGCCCAATTTCCTTACTATTTTTGAAACCATAGCTTTTGATACACCTTCTTCTCTTGCCAATTTAGAAACTGCTCCACGTATGGATTGATACTTGGGGAGTGATCCGTCAAACCCTATGATTTCATTATTTGTTTCTATATTAAAAGATTCCTTACTCATATTTTAATACTATAATTAACATGCATTAAATATATGCTGAGATAAAATCTGTACGGTGATGAGGGCTTGGTCCGTATTCTTTTAGTCTTTCGCGGTGAAGTTTTGTGCCATATCCTTTATTCTTTTGGAATTCATAGTGAGGAAACTCCTGCGCGAGGTTTTCCATAAATGTATCCCTTGTGATTTTTGCCAAAATACTTGCAAGGGCAATAGAAATAGACGTTGCATCTCCATAAATTATATTTTTTTGCTTTTCTGTTTTAATTTCTGGAATTAAAAATGCATCTGTAAGAAAAAAAACGCTTCTTGTATGGTTTTCAGATTTTGCTTTTTTTGCAATATGTAAAAAGCCCATTTTATTTGCAAATCCAACTCCATGTTCATTTATTATGGATGATGAAATAAACTCTATATAAGATGCAAATATATATTCTTGAGTAATTTTTAGTATCATTTCTCTTTTTTTCTTTGAAAGTAACTTTGAGTCATTAATCCCAAGTTTTAATATCCATTCCTTGTCATGCACGGAAAGATTAGGCTGAAGAATTATGCCGCCTACCACAAGCGGACCGGCAAAGCTTCCGCGACCAACTTCATCTATTCCACAGACTAAAAGATTATCTTTCCATAGTTCTTCCTCAAAACGTAAATGTGGAAAATATTTCATAAAATTAGTATAACACGTGAAAAAGTAAAAACTATGGAGTATAATCCACTCTACAATATGGGATTTGAAAGTGGCGCTGAACGATTTAGTAGAAATTACATTGGAAAAGAAAAAAATATAAGGAGTTTATATTTAGAACGTACTACAAGAATAGATGAATCATCTTCTATGTCCTATCTTGCGGGTAGATTTATGGAGGCATCACGGGAGGGTTTTCTCCGTGCGGATGCGCTATTTCAAGAGAATAGTGAGGTATCTTCGCATGATAAAGTTAAAAAGCTTTCTGAATTTAACCCAATTGATTACACAGCGCTTTTTCTTTGCTCAACAGTTATAGAGGCAGACGCCTATAGGCAAACAGGAATGTTTTCCATAAACTCGCTTTTGAAACGTTTTAATCAATCAATATCCAGTACGACTATGCCTACGTTTAACCTTGTACAGGAGAATATTTTTACAAAACCGGGCAGGGATGAGCATGAACATTTTAAAGACGAATGGAAAAAAGATCCGACTTACACCAGCATCTTGCTTTATTTTGATGACTTACCGAAAGAATTGAGAGACTTTTTGGGTACCCAGGCAGATCTTAAGGAATGCATGCAAAACGTAGCACTTATATTTTGGCGGCCGTTGGTACAAGGCTACTTGGAGTTGGAGAAGCAAGAGAATAAGAAAAAAGAATATGCTCAATTTGTACCCACTACAGAAGAAGACCTCGTAAGGGTAGGATTTTCTGAAGAATTTATTGCAAGACTTATTAAAATGAAGGAAGACTATAAAAAGGCTGATATTTAAAGTTTTTATTGCCTCTAGTCATTTCAAATGATATGATTATGTTAGGAATTTATTTATGTTAACACTTGTTTTACTTTTGGTGCCCACACTTGCCATTATTTCAGCGCTGTATTTATACCAACATACTGGGAAAAAGGAGATATTAAAATTTGATTTGGTTCAGTTTGCGTACGCATTTGTTATTGCGCCAATAATTTACGTATGGCTTAAAAGCTTTTTGTTTACTCTTTTAGTTCGGGAATTAAATCTTCATCTTTCAGTCACTGATATTTTTATAGCAGACACCGTATATACAATCTTATTTTTGTATTTCTTTGCCTTTATCATTATCCACTCACTTACAAAAAGTTTTTCGTTAAAGAGGTCGCGTGATCCGTTTTATGATATTTTTCAGATGTCAGAATTTTTTCATATGATAACCTCTCATGTGGTTTTTTATGTTGGAGGCGCAATCCTTTTTACTCTTCTTTCAACTATAAATATTTTTTTTCCGGTAACGAGTGCAAGTAATAATATGTTGCTTTATATTTCTCTTTTCTTGGGGCTTGCGTTGGGGTTCATAGTATACGTAGGATTACTTTTAACAGATGATGATTTTGAAGAAAAATACCCTAGGTTTGAGATGTTTATAGAATTGTTATTTGGCGCGTTTTTTATAATTGACGTAGGGCTTTATTTTTATTTTAGACCTGAATTTGATTTGGGAAGAGTAATGTATTGGGTTTCCCTGATGGCTTTTGCGGGGTTTATCGCAAGCTCACTCCTCATTGAGCGTTCTCAAAAATTAGTTGCTATGCTGAAAAGACTTCATTATAAAAAGAAGTAAAGACTGAATTTAATTTACTCGCGTCAGAGTAAATGGAAGAGTTTCAGGTATAGGGTTTCCTTCTCCATCTAGCTGTCTAATTTGGTTTTGACTAAGAATTTCATAGAGAGTTTTAGCTCCTCCTACTTTGGGATTTAAGACGTACATTTGGTGAGATGAATCATTTTTTGCATTTTTGATAGTCCATGTTCCCTTTTCAGTAAGACTCGTATCTTTTCCTTCATATTCCATATGAAGCACATATGTAGGGGGTGTGTTATATATGGTAAGTGTAGTTTTTATTCCTGTGCAGTCAGCACATAATGTAGTGCCTGAGTATACTGTTGTCTGTGGAGGCGTGGGATTAGTTTTTTCCTGTGTTTTTTTAACTACAACTAAAAATAATAGACATAAAACAAAGAAAATAAGGAAAAGAAATGATAAGCGGGTTAGATCATGTTTATTTTTGCGAATTGTTTTGTGTTTCTTTTTGGGCATAAATTAAACATAAAGTATTTTACAAAATTTGTCAAACAGGGTATGATAATACTATGCGTCAGTTTATAGCAGAAAAGGGTAATTTAGCACAGAAATTTATAAAAAGCCATAAGAAACTCATCTTAATAGCCTTTTCAAGCTTTATTTTTGTGTCATGCATCATATTAGTTGGCACCTTTTTCATATCCTCTAAATCAAGTCGTTCAAATATTCCTATCATTCCTACTCCGATAGCTTTTCAAAATGAAGTTATGAACTATGCCTCTAATTTAAAGTTCAAAAGATACACGTCTCCTGAAAAAATAATTGCCCAGAATCCGCTTTATACATATGAGTTGAAAGAATCTTTTACGAGTAATGAAATTAAAAAGATAGCTGAGAATTTTTCCTTATCAAATATTTTTTTAGAAGACGAATCGTATGTGACATACAGTGAGACGAAAGATATAAAAAGCCTCGGTACATTTACTATGAACAAGGATAACGGTTTTTTTACATATCAGGCATATAGTTTCCTTCCTGCTAGTTCAAAAAATCCAAAAGATGCAGCACTTTCATTAATTAAAAAATTGGGTTTTTCAGATGGAGATATAACTTGCCCCATAACGTATCAACAAAAAGGAGCACAGGATATCACTTTTGTTGAGTGCCATAGAGATTGGGGGAGGCTAACTGCGCCTCTCTTTACGCTTCCTGGGATTATAAATCACGGTGGAAATTTCTCTTTATCTACTATGGGTGGAGTAGGTATGGTAGATCCAGATGGACCAGCTGACTCAAATATCGTAAATGTTTCCACCGGACAGAATGGTAAGGTCAGACCAAACGATTTTAATTCTATTACTGTTGGTGTCACAAATAATGGGGCAATATATTCAGTATATTCAAGGATGAGGTATATAACGGGTAAATCCCAAATCGCAAAAAATTCATTGAAGACCTACGAGGAAGCCTTTTCCGAAATTACAAAAAATCCTACCTATTCATTTTCCATGCCAATTGGAGTTGGAATCACTGATTTTAGGAAAGTATATAAAAATAATGAAGCAGTGGCTTTAGAGGCACAATCTCATGAACTGGGTATGGCATATCTGGAGTACATAAAAGGAAAGCAAAAGGTGTATGAACCATTTTATCTTTTATATGGGAGTGCTGAAATCACATCTGGATATACAATTAAATATATTCAAGCGATTCCAGCAAGTAAATTATCTACCTCAAAAATTGCCCAGGAATCAACCGATTCCCTTCAGTTGAGAACATTTAACCCACCCATTCCTACGCCTACAGTAGAGGTTAATTCTCCAACTGAGCCTACGCCGCGCGCACCAATTGAATCTGGAGGAGAAAACTGCCGTACAGGTCCCACAGAGGTAAACAATCACACAGGTGCGTACCCATTGGTTATTCCAGGATACGGAACCATGGTTGTAACCATTGAGGATTTTGGACACCCTTCAAATTTATGGGTATCCTCAATTGATCCGATTGATCCAGGGGTAGATACCACAATTCTTGCAGCCAGAAATGCTTTCTTTACGTTTATAGGGTATTATTTTGCGTCAGAATATCAAAACGGAAAAACAGCCACTTCCAAAACTGTAAAGGAATCAGGTGGAGTAAAAAAATATTTGCAGGCAGGGGGTAGAATCGGTTCATTAGCGTTTGATCAGAGTGAATTAATCGCGGCAGTAGATTCTCCGCCTCTTCTTCGACCGTCACTAACAAAAGTAATAAAGTCATTTGAGAAATATGCGCTGTCTGTAGATAATGGAACAACACTCCCTGACGTAGAATACACAGTTCCGGTAGCGTTTGAATCTTTGTTTTACTATGAGAGACGGCGTGGCGGAAGTGGTCAGTGTTATTTAACAGGCGCATCCGGACCTTCACCTGTATTGTTTATGTACGCAGATACCCCAACTTCTACAAAGATTATAAACAATTCGCAAGTTACCTATGTTGAGCCAGGATTGGAGAATAATATGTGGAACGTATCATTTTCAAAAGATGGAATAACACAGGCGAATGGACAGAAAAGAAGTTACCTGTATTATGAATTTGATCGTTCTGTCAGCTTCACAAACACAAACAGGGGTTATGTTGTAAAAAGAGAAGATATTGGAGACCTTGTAGGTAAAATAGCAAAGGAGTTAAAGCTTAGTTCAAAAGAAACAAAATATCTACACATGGAATTTGAAAAAGCCCTCCTTGACGTTCAGAACTCTCCCTATATTGCAGTTATTCTTGCGGATACGAATGAAGTTGCCGCAAAGCTACCGTTAGGAGCTCCTGCAGGAATACATACTTATAGGTACCATTTCCTAGTGTCTGGGGCTCGTGAGGCAAGACAGGTTATAAAGCCCACACTCTCTGAAATAAAAAGAGAAGGCACGGTATTAATAGAATTAGGAGTCTCTCCTCAGTAGAGGTAAACACATAAAGCAAGTTTATGGGAGAAAAATTGGGGATAGTTCATCCGCGGTAGATTCATACATTTTTTCTATGTTTCCTCCATTGGTATCCATGAGAAAAATATCATAATTCCCGCCAGCATCATTTATAAATATAATCTGTCTTCCAGTTGTGCTATATGATGGGTCGTCACTATTTCCTGGGAGTGAAGTAAGTTTTGTCTTATTTACTCCATTTTGTTGCATAGTGTAAATACTATCCTTGCTGTCAGCTTTATCTCTGGACACATAGACAAGGTCATAGGAGCGTGGGTTAACGGAGGGATACCAATCAGGTACTAGATTCCTGCTGAGCCGTGATAAATTTTCTCCATTTTTATCAATCATAAAAATGTCATCTGTCAAATGATCATCTGTTTTTCTTTGTACAAATATAATATTACCCTCAAGATTTTCTACAGGATCCCATTCTTCAGTCTCCTGCATTTTAGGTGTTAAATTTTTTACTCCTGATCCGTCTTCATTCATAATAAATATATCTCCCTTCCGGTCATCCTGAGTTGATTTAAAGAGTATATTTTTCCCGTCTTTTGTGTAGCTCGGATCATAGTCATCTGATGTGTTATGGGTGAGTTGTCGTATTTCACCAGTTGTAAGTGTCATGCGGTAAATTTCATTATCTTCGTCTCTGTCAGAGTAAAAAACAATATATTTGCCATCTGATGAAGGTTGAGGGTTCATGTCCTGTGCTTTATTGTGGGTGAGGTTAAGAACATGTTTTGAAAGTAGATCCATGAGATAGATATCATTGTCCCCTGTCATATTTGACACAAAAAGAATACGTTCTGTAGGTGGTAGAGGACTTATGAGTACATTCGTGTTTGCTTTCTCCAGTATTTTTTCAGGATCTTCTTGCTCTATCATAGATATCGCCAGAACAAAAAGTATCACGCCAGTTATAAGGAAAAGAGTGAAGAACACAACCTTTTTTTTCATAAGCGTATATTATAGGGCTAGAACACTTAGAAGTCCAATTGTTTACTTTAATATTTTTTGATTTGTGCCTGAATAGTTTCATCTAAGGTTTGAATCTGGAATACAGTTTTACCGTGAGGTAGAGGAGTGATGCAAATGTAGTTTTATTCAGAAATCTCCAAGGGACCCCAGGACATCATGTGCGACATTTGGAGAGAGAAGATGTTCTGGATGCGAGTCATATGGTTTATGAGCATCTGGATTTTTTTGCAGTATACCCTGAGCAAACCGTTTATAATGCTGAATTTGTGTTTGCATATCTTGTCTCTCATTTTCTAAACGGTGGGATAAAACAGTTGTCAAAAGTTCCCGTGGCCATAGTTTTGGATGAGCAAGAATATGTGCTCCTGTTGGGTCAAGTTGAAAAGATTGTTCCATTCTCTTTTTCTCATCAGAAGTAAGAGGTGTATCTGGGTGATCAGGGTAGATAAAGGGAAGTTCTGCAGAATCAGTTCCTGTTATATCATTATTGTATCTGGCAGTAAATCTGTACAGAGAAAAAGTATTTTCATCGCGGGCTTCATAGAGAGAAAGTGCTACGTTTCCTAGTAGAACTGCTCCTTTGTCTGCGTGGTGATCCTGGGTCTTAATGTATCCCATAAAATCATCTGGCGTAGAATATTTTTTATCTTCTATTGATTGCCTTTCGTGAATTTCTCCACCTTTCCAACGTGGGACACCTCTTGCTCCTGCATCTTTCCATTCTTGGGCGAATACCTGCAGTAGAGAAAAATATTGTGCATGGCGCTCAAATTCCTCCCGTTGTCGCATAGTAAGTGAAGCAGTTAATGAATTTGTATCCGTATGCATCTTAAGATATCCACGAATTCTACTATCTCTTTCTAATTTTTCCATAATAAAAAAATGAAATTTTCGTATTCCTCTCAGAGTACTTTAATTTCTTATCGTGAATATCATTTAAGCAAGCAGTAGTATTCTACTACAATGATTTGGCTCACACTCGCAGGCTTTATCAGAAAGCAACACTTTAACTATATTGTGAAGTTGCCCTGGGAAGTTCTTAATCACAGCAATTAATTGTCTTTATTGAGTTCACAATAGAGTAAATTTTTTGAAGCGAATAACATTATTGTGTAAAAGTAAAAGTAGAAAGTATATTTTCAATAGTTGGTTGTAAATCATCTGAAAAATAATTAAAACTGTATCTATACCCGTTTTTGTATGTATAGTAAGAGGGAGCAGTTTTTCCACAATTTCCTGCATCACAAAACACAGTAGTTTGAGAAGGCAAAAAGACCCTCCATGTATTTCCATTAAAATTTTTTGTTATAGAAGTTTGGTTAAATGGTGCTTCGTTTTCAGAAGAATCACTAAGTCTTTCTAAGGTGAAGTTTTTATTACCTATAGAGAATCTAATTGTATTTTGTTTCACGCTTGCACTTGGTTCATTATCATTAGAATCTTCTTGGGAAATAGTTATATTTTTTGGATATTGAAAAAAAACACCTAATTTTGAAAATGTTTTAAATTCTGTTTTTTGTATGGAAGATGGTACTGAAGTAGTAACAGGTATAGCTGTAGGTGATGGGATTGAAGATGGCTTTATCGTATTTGTCCCTAATAGATAACCACCAGTTATAAAAAGAAGCAGTATTAGCAATATGCCAAATATGATAATTATTTTTTTTCTACCATGAGATATGGATTGAATCGGTGAGGGAGAGGAGGATGTTGGGTTTGGTGGGGGAACTGATGATGTTGCTGGGTTGTAGGCTTCGTTTTGATTTTCCATAGGATTTAGTACTTCAATGACCAGTCGATGAGTTTAAGAACTTAAATGAGTCTAAAACGCTTTGATATGTTTGTATGTTTGTTGGGGTAGAAACTCCTTTAATTGAGACATCATAGCCCTTTCCATTGTAAATAGATACAGTACCCCGATCTAAATAACCTCCTGCCCCAGGAAGTTCAACTGAGATTGCATTAATACCTCCAAGTGTAGTTTTTTTACTAAACTGTTTAGTCAAATCAGAAAGATTTTTGTCAAATTGTATTAAATAACGAGATTCAAACCAATCGTCTAGAGTTATAGATGGTTGTATAGTTCCTGAATAAATAGTCAGAGTATTTTTTACAGCTTGGGGTGAGACACCGCCATCTGGGATAATCATCTCAGTTTTTTGCAAGGTTACATAGCTATTGTCTGATTGTACAACGACCCAATCCTGAGGATACTGAAAGCTAAACGACTGTCCTTGAAATGTTTTTTTCCCAGTGTCTATTGTTGGAGTTGGAGTACTAGTAGGTGTAGGTGCGGAATTTACTGGTGTAGCAATAATATGTTCATCTTTAGTTATTTCTTTAGGTATTGAATTTTTTTGCGTACCCAGAAAGTAACCTCCACCTCCCACAATTAAAATAACCACCACAATTATCACAGTTATGAAAAAGTATTTTTTCCCACTGTGAGAAGAATTTTCAATATGTTGTTGTTCAATCGGATGTTCAGGTGGATTGACTAATGGAGCGGCGGGGATAGTAGGTTCCATAGACTCAGTATCACAAGAATACGAGGCAAAATCAAGCTCTAATATTTTGGCAAACTTTGGTAGTTAAACTTTAAACTTTGAGGTTTGTAAACAGGGAATTATTAAGTAACTTGGGTCAATTTGTGAATTGTGCAGCTGACTAACTTTAGGTAGTATATAATGTGCTATGACAAACTTAGTGGAAAGTCTCTCACACCGTGAGATTGATCACTCTAATTTAACGGCTGAGTCATTTTGGGATGTACATATAGCAAATATGCCTTTTTATCATGGTACATCATCAGTAAGCCTGCCTCAGATCAGGACGGTTGGCTTATCTCCAGATTACAGACTTTACCCTCAGAGCGACGCTCAATCTTTGGCTTCAATACTTACATCTTCGGGAGACAGAAATTATTTTGAAGAAGTAAGCGCTGAAAGAAAGATTTACATAGGGACGGATCTATCTAGATGTATCGAGTATGCTCAAAAAGGATCTGAGTTTATGGGAGAAATGTTTGATCAAGTAAATTGGTTACTAGAAAACGGATATGAAGATTCAGAACTTTTCAGTGGAATAAAACAACGTCTCAGTAAATACTTCGAAATGCACACACCTGCACTTTTAGTAATTGATAGTGCTTCCCCTGTTGTCAGAGGAGCAATTCAAAAAAACCATCCACAGCTATTTGAATGGATGATCAATAGAGATGCTTTTGTCAAAGAGGTAAATAGTGATGCATATCCAAAACAATATAGCGAAGAAAGCAATGCCTGGTGTGTACTAGACCAGATGGAGGAGGAGTTTGTCGATCTTGCAATTGAGGGGGTAATCCCACCAGCTGACTTCCAAATTATAGAAGGGAAAGACTTTCAGGAGCTTGCTAAAATTGCTACAGGTCTTAAGTAGCAACGTTAGGAATTATTATTTTGCAGCAAGACTTTTTTTATGAAGAGCGTCTCTTATGCGTAGATTGAGTTCTTGGGTGAGGGTAGAGTTATCAAAATCGCGGTCCACAATTGTGTCAATTCCATCTGTGCCAACCTCTAACACAAGCAGTTTCCCATCTTTAGATTTGATAAGGTCTACAACACCAAATGAATTGAGGAGCTGAACTGCTTCTAATGCTTTTTTAGAAACATCAATAGCTTCATCAGTAGGATTTTCTAACGGAAAATACCTTGCTCCTACGGCATGCGCGACTAAATCTTTTGGTTTTACTCCATCTGGGAATTTACGAACATTCCAAGCAAAGACTTCACCATCTACACAGTAAGTCCTATACACCTCTGGATTTTCATGTCTCACGAACTCCTGGACAATAAACGGTTTTTGCCAGTCAAGTTGCGTGAAATATCCCTCCGTATCTAGTTTTTCCATTCTTTCGCTATTTACTATGGTATGTCCCCGAGTGGCTAAACCTGTTGGGTATTTCAAAATCCATTCTTTGTCTGGATTGTGCCTTAAAAAATCAACTGCTTGCGGAGTATCTTTTATGAGATGTGTTTCTGGAGTAGGGACTCCATGTGTGTTAAATAAGTGTGCCTGAATTCGTTTATCCCCTGCGGCAATTATCCCAAAGTAGGGGATGAATAATTCATAGTCTTTTACATCATGAAAACTACGCCTCCCCTTTTCTAAATGAAGAGGATAGTGAACAGCATTTACTTCAAACTTCTCTGAAACGGAACCATTCCAATTTCTTGCATTCTCATTAGCAAGTTGTCCAAACCATGTTTTTCCTATCTCTCCCTGATTAACAATTCTTACCTCTTTCATGATTAACTTGAGATTATAGCAGGTTCCAACCTAAATTCAGAAGTTAGATTCGAGTGCTAAAGCTAAACGAGGTTAAAAGCGATGCAGGGCCGCAGAGATTCGAACTCTGAAAAGCGGTTTTGGAGACCGCTGTGATACCATTTCACCACAGCCCTTCGGTAAACTCAGGGTAAATCCCTCGGCAAGCTCGGGACAAGCCCTTCGGCAAGCTCAGGGCAAGTCCCTCGGCGATGCTCAGGACAGGCAGGATGACCCTAAAGTAGTCTTATTTTACTTCTTAGACAACCCTCAGGGCAAGCCCCTCGGAAATACTCGGGACAAGCCCCTCGGCGATGCTCAGGGTAAACCCTTCGACGGTGCTCAGGGTAAACCCTTCGGTAAACTCAGGGTAAACCCCTCAAAAAATGGGGGAGTTTGACCCCTATAGTATTTTAAGGTATAATTATGCTTCTATTTGACATGGTTAGATAGAAGTTTAATTTATGCCTATCAATCACGAATCACATGAAATTTTTGCTCAATACGGCATTTCGGAAGATACACTTTATCCCAAGGTGAAGTTGTTCACTTCTCCCTATAAATCTACAGGGGTTGATCGGATCATGGAAACTATAAATCTTCAAGAAAAAGTGTATGGGGAGGATGCTGACGTAAACATAAGCAGATTTAATCGATTTAGTACGTCAATTCCTAGGCGCATGATAGATGGAGATATTCTTGTGGAAACATTTGGGAATAATGATGCAGGAATGGAGTATGCAAAAAGTAACGTCCCTTCAGGGTTTATGGTGGAGGTGTTTACCGGAGGATATTGGAATATAAAGGTAGCAGCCGAAATGGGTAAAGATTCAGAGAGATATTTGCTAAGACAATTGCAGCATTTTGGTCTTAAAAATCAAGAAAGTTTAGATCAATTGGCTAATGTATGGCCGATTCTTACCATAACAAATGACGGAAAACTTGAATTGAGTTCTGAGGGTGCATTTACTATGTCCCTACGTAAAGCAGAGGTAGAGACTTCAAGCACAGAAGTGAAGTGGAGAAAATATGGTGCCTATTTTCTCCTTGATGATATATGCCCATCCCTTCTTCCTAATCAGGATATTGAAGCTGAGGTAGGAGTATGTATAAGAAATTTTGACATTTCGGAAATGATAAATACACTGGGAAAAGGCGTAAGACAAAAAGATTTAACAATGGGAGCATTAAATAACTACGTTAAACCGTACATATTATTACAGGAGCAAACCAAGGTATAATGATTGTTGTATTTACAAAAAAGGAAAAAATAGTATGAAAGTAGGAACAGTCGCGTTAATTGGACGACCAAATGTGGGTAAAAGTACACTTGTGAATAATTTGGTTGGGCAAAAGGTGGCAATTACAAGTCCTAAGCCTCAAACTACTAAGTTCCCCATATTTGCCGTTTATGAGGATGAGCGTGGGCAAATAGTATTTGTTGACACTCCTGGAATTTTTGCAAAGGCAAAGTTAGCTCAGGGAAAAGAAGCCAATAAAGAATCTGAAAAAATACTCAAAGAAGAAGTACAGGCTGTTTTATATATTGTGGATAAATCCCGTGAGCGGGGATTAGAAGAAAACAGAGTATTAGGTATGGTAAGAAAACTGACAGCTCCCAAAATCATGGTTTATAACAAATCAGACATTGAAGAGCCGGATTTTACCGCTCAGTATAAATTTATGGAAGAGGAATTTGACGCGGTTGTTCACGTTTCCGCACTCAAGAATCTTCATCTTCCTGTCTTGCTTACAAAAATATTTGAGTTCATGCCAACAGGCGAAAAGTATATTGATCGCGCTGCAATGCCCATTGCCGCACTTAACATGGACTCAAATCTTTATATGGAAGAAGTAATTCGGGAAAAAGCCTATTTGAAGCTCAGACGTGAACTTCCATACATGGTTAGAATTGTTATAGATGAAGTGAGACATAGAACAAATGGATCAATGTATATAAAGTCGCGTGTTTTAGTTCCTGATACGCATTATAAGAAGATGGTAATAGGGGCAGGGGGACGTATGATTAAGGAGATTGGCTTAATGTCCAGGAAAGAGTTTGAGGTTGCAACCGGAAAGAAAGTGTTTTTAGATTTAACAGTTGAAGTAGGAAGGATATAGTATATGAAAGAGATAGTACCTCCTGGTATGCACGTTATAAAAAAAGATGCATTTGTAGTGCCTCACAGTCCATTTGATCCCTCATACACGTTTGGTGAAGTTCCCCATAGAAGTAATTTTATACCTGCTGTTATTAGTACATTTGGTTACTCCAGAGGTTTTACTGATGCGCAGGTGGCATGCTTCCAGTTTTTAGAGGAATATACAGGTTTTCACTACAAACAATCAATTGAGAATTATTTAATTGCCGGTGGTTTTAATAGTTTGCGCATAGAAGAACAGGCTATGGTCATTAAAACGGTAAGAGGGGTGAGAGGTGCACGCGGACATAAAAGTGAATTGACGCAGGCACAGCCAGAAGAAATAGGTGAAGGATTTGATAGGTATTTAATAAGGGCTATGGAAGAACAAAATCCATATTTGGAGGCTATTACAAAGGGTGAAAGATTAAAGCCACGTGCTTTTTTAGATAAGTTGAAGGAGCACGTTACCCAAGAGGAACATGAGATTTATAAAGATGCATTGATGCTTGAGTAAATTCCCTACTTGATTTTGCTCCTTATTATCCCGTATATTAAATACCTGATGCAAGACGATACAAACCTTATAAAATCAGTAGATGCAGACGCGATTGACGGAGAAGTAATAGAAAACGCTTCACTATCAGATTCGCCATCTACAGCAGATAATGCTGCAACAGTTTCCCTGAGTCTTGAGAGCTTGATTAAGGGGCATTTAAATACACTTATAAAGCTTAAAAATCAGATTGCTGAGCAGACGGATATGTTAAACAATGTTTTGGAGAATGACCCAACATATAAACAACACTCAGAAGATGCAAAAAAAGCAACCAAAGTAAAAACCGCCACAAAGTCAGAGATTATGAAACGTCCGGATGTTATGCAAGTTAACAACAAAATTAAAGCAGCACGCGAAGAGCAAAAAGAACAACAGCAGACCTTGTCAGAACTTCTTGCTGAATACCAAAGAACAACTGGGCTTGATTCTATAGAGACAGAAGAAGGGAAAATTAGGAAAATTATTACAACGGCACGTCTTGGATAGGATATACTTTCACCTCTTTCTTTGCTCCCATACTTGATACTTTTTACTTACTGCCGTATACTTTATTCATGAGTTTACAGGAGGTTTTTTATATTGTAGGACTGGTTTATATGAGTTTGGGCATTGTCCTTCTCATAGCGCTTGTGATCGTTGCGTTTTATATCAAGGGTAGAATTGACGCGATACATAAGACATTTGACCAGAAATTGCATATTATTGAGAAACTTGCTTCTCGTCCGGCAGAATCCGCAGCTGATTTTGGTGCTAGTCTCGCGGAAGCTGCAATTGATCGGGTAAAGTCAGCATTTGAAGGAAACAAGAAAAAGAAATCTTAATTGAGTATAGATACTCTCTGAGAAAAGGTTTTAGAGATTTAATCTCTCTCCTGCAAGAAGTCAAGGTTTTTATCATGATTTTTAAATTGCTTTTCTTCTCCACACCCATTACATTTACCCATTGATGTTTCACCATTTGGCTCATCAATTCTCCATTTGTGAGCATGTTCATTAGGCGTACTCTTAGACGGTTTCATTTTCTCTTCCGGATGGGTTTTGGCAGTAAGTTTCCTTAGGAGAAGATCATCCATTTTTTTCCACGTACGCTGATTAGGTGGGATTGGTGTTTTATTTTGATTTTGAATGGGCTTTTCTTTGGACATAGAGCGCATTATAAGATGAATTTAACCAGATTTCAATATTATGAAAGGTTTGTATTCCTTTACTGCAAGGTTATATGAAGTCGTGCCTGGTCTATGGTGGCAGGAGAATTAAGCTGTGTTTGTATTTGAATTTGGTAAAGCTTATTTCCTGCAGGAAGTGTTAACGGACCAGATATGAGTAATTGTGGAGATCCTCCCTGGGTTGTAACTTGGGAATTTGGTATAACATATCCATCTGTCGCGTCATATAGCTGAACAGATGAAATTCCATTACTCGCAATAGATACCTCCAAAACTACGCTTGCAACATTCGTATAATTACTAATATTCATATATGCTTGAAGGGCAGATAGCGTTGAGAAGTTGCCTTGAGATGCACCCGTTGCGGCACCAAAAGGTACAAAATACTCATTGGAGCCAGAGGATACTTGTTGTGTAGTTGTGTTGGTAACGTTTTGTGTCAGCTTAAGCGATGAGGTTGCAGTTTTTATAGCTGTAAGACAGGTATTGGGGCACACATCTGCGGCTCCTATTTGCTGCTGTAGTGTGGTTTGTGTACCGTTTTGTGCTGAATTAGCAGTGCCAGATGTGGGTGTTCCCCCTACGGTGATATTTTGGACAATTGGGCGAGGTTTTCCAAAAAAGGTGAAGTAATTGAGTATTAATACGTTTAAAAAAAGAATACCTACAAGAATGTAAATTAAATTTTCCCAAGCAGTATAAAAAAAGTTTCTCACACAATAATCATAACTGGATTGCATAAGTTCTTCAATATCAGAATGTTATGTCCACAAATATAAGCCTGTGATTTGCTATAATCTTTTTTTATTATGGCAAAACATGAATTTTTAAAAAAATATGAGGCATATCCGCTTCCCAGATTAGATTCTGGTAATTTAGATAATTTATACGGTGTACCTGACAAGAATGTAATAATTCGTTCCAAAAGAGGATTTACAAATCAAGAATTCCAGAGGGCAAAAAACCTATACGCGGAATTGAATAAAGACTATGGAATTTCCACACCGCTTCTCAAGGTTCTTTCCCCGGGAGTGGACGGAAGGGCAGTTGTAGCAGTTCAAAAAGTTCAAGGAATACTTCTTGAAGATGCTGTTGGGGAAGGAAATGATACGCTTATGCCATCTGTTGAAGGACTTTGTAATGGACTTATGAAATACGTTTTAGATAAATTTGAAAGAGGAGGAGAGTACTTGTCAGATATTCGGTTAAGGCAGTTTATGTGGGGAAAGAGAAGAACAGATGAGCAGAATAAAGCTTATTTTGTGGATAAAGATCCTTTAGTTGGGACTTATGATCCTAGGCGACCTATGGATAATATGTTATTTATTCAAAAGTTGCCGATAGATGTTGGAGAAATGATATTATTTTTTGAGGCAAAGTTTGGAAAAGGGAAAATTTCAGCAAGAAAAGAATTTCAATCATTCACGCATAAACTCATGCAGGACACATACATAAGAGATTTTGCATCAAATCATCTACCGACATATACAAAATTTGCTTAAAAATTCAAGAAAAGGAAATTACTCTCGGATTCTGTTATAATAGATACAACCCCCGAACGTGTTGGGGGATTTTTTAATTATGAATATCAGAAATGTTGCTATTATTGCTCACGTTGACCACGGAAAAACTACATTGGTTGATTGTCTGTTGCGTCAGGCAAAGACTCATTTGGGGAAAGAGTTTGATGATACCTCGCACCTTATCATGGACTCGAATGAATTAGAAAAAGAGCGCGGGATTACCATTTTTTCAAAAAATGCTTCTGTTGCATGGAAGGGTAACTCAGGTGAAGAATACAAAATAAATATTATAGATACCCCGGGTCACGCTGATTTTGGTGGAGAAGTGGAGCGGGTACTAACTATGGCTGATGGATGCTTGCTTCTAGTTGACGCAAAAGAAGGTCCCATGCCTCAAACTCGTTTTGTGTTAAAGCAGGCGTTGAAGATGAAGCATAAGATAATAGTTGTTATTAATAAAATTGATAAGCCTGACGCAAGAATTAATCATGTTATTAATAAAACATTTGATTTGTTTATAGAATTAGGAGCAGATGACGCAACCGCAGAGTTTCCCATAGTATATGCATCAGCTAAAAACGGACTTGCAGGACTTGAACCAGTACTGTCAGACATGAAAGATATTACTCCCGTTTTTGACGCAATTTTAAAAGAAATTCCGGAACCTAAAGTAGACCCTGAGGCGCATCTTCAAATGTTAGTAACCACTCTCGCCGCAGATACACACAAAGGACGAATTGCAATTGGGCGCATTTTAAACGGAAAAATAACAGCAGGACAAGAGATTATGCACATAAACCGAGATGGGGTACAGAAGAAAGTACGTCTAACATCTCTTATGACCTTTGAGGGGCTAGGGAAAATTGATGCTACAGAGGCTCAAGCAGGTGATATTGTGGCTATAACTGGAATACTAGATGTTAACATTGGTGAAACTATTGCAGATGTAAATAACCCTATCGCACTCCCTGTCACAAAGATTGAAGAACCAACCGTTCGTATGACTTTCTCAGTCAATGGATCACCTTTTGCAGGGAAAGAAGGAGAATTTAAGACCTCTCGTCAAATAGAAGAACGTATATATAAAGAACTTGAGACTGATATGGCTCTAAGAATTGAGAGCAATCCCACAGGCGGATGGTTAGTCTCTGGTCGTGGAGAGTTGCATTTGGCAATTTTTATTGAACGTTTGAGGCGCGAAGGATATGAATTTCAAGTATCTCGCCCGCAGGTTATTAACAAAAAGGTAGATGGCAAGACGATGACCCCTTATGAGCAGGTATTTATTGAGGTTCCAGAAGAATATTCAGGATCAGTTATGCAGAAAATGGGGATACGACATGGGCAGATGGTAGAAATGAATATAGATAATGGAATTGTTATGTATGAATTCATTATGGCTACAAAAGACCTTTTTGGATATAGGTCAGAATTTTTAACTGATACTCGAGGTCTTGGAATTATAAACACCATCTTTTTGGATTACCAAGAGGACAAGGGAGATACAATTCCACGAGAACGTGGATCTTTAGTTGCCTTTGAATCAGGTCCAACTACTCATTACGGACTGGTAAATGCACAAGACCGTGGAGTTTTGTTTATTGGAGCTGCAACCCCAGTTTATAAAGGACAAGTTATTGGACAAAATTCAAGACCAGAAGATATGAGAATAAACGTGTGCAAGATTAAACAGCAATCAAATATGCGCTCCAAAGGTGAAGGAGTTTCTGCGCATGCTGATACGCCCAAAACTATGAGCTTGGAAGACGCACTAGAATATATTGATGACACAGAGCTTGTAGAGGTTACCCCTCAAAATATAAGAATTCGCAAGAAAATTTTAGACGAAAATGAAGAACGCCGAATGCGCGCCCAGGGGAAAATATAAATGAGTCTATTTACTGGAATGAGAAGTGGTACGATCATTTAGTTGCCTTCCTAGCTCTTTTTCTACAATTGCAGCAATTTCTTCTGCGTCCTTTTTGCTCACATTATCTTTTCCAATTTTTCTTATAACTCCTAGAGTTATGGCTTCTACTCGAGTTAAAGATGGGTTACTATCTTTTCCTCTCTCAGGTTTCACAAGTTTTTTATCATCTACCATAGAGCGAATAGCTACGATATGAATATTAAAATGATTTGAGAGTTGAAGAAGTGTAAATCTTTCCATTTTAGCTTCAAGTGCCTTAGTTGTTTGTTCACGTATTTTATCACCTATACCATCAAATCTATCTTCAAGGCTTCCTCTTTTCCTGCGCGGTTCAGCAGTGATTCTTTTTTGTATATCCTGTATTCCAGTTGATACATTATCCGTTTCCTTCTCAAGATTTACTGTTTGTTCTTGTACATCTTGCTCTTCAGGTTTTGATTTGAGGCTAACAATATTTTCTTCCATTGTGCGATCATCATCAGGTAATGAATTGCTCAATTGATTACCATCTGCTTCAGTGATAGGTAGTCTTTCAGAGGGATTCTCTGTTGTGATGGTTGCCTGAGGCAGCATACCCAAAGCAGAACGGATATGGTTCATGCCGCTTGCAAAAATATGAGTGGAATCGTCTTCCTCTTTACCAAGTAAAGAAAATGCACTCCATATCTCTTGTTCTTCATTTGATATCTGTTCTCCCCGTTCGATCTTTAAACCTATGGGTCCTAGGATAGAAGCTGTTTGTTTTAGAACTTCCCTTTGACTTAGTCCAAATGAACTTAATAGTTCATCAATGCTTTTCTCATTGGCTATTGTCTTCAAAAAAATGGAAAGTATATCTGCAAATGAATTTGGTTTATTTATTGCATCATTAAAATCTTTTATTTCTCCTGCGGGTAGGGTATGCATTTGTTCATGACCTAAAATTATATTTTCAGGTATTGAAGCCTCTGGGTTAGGTGATATGCTTTGCATATTTTCTAGGTGGCGGTGTGCTCGTAAAAGCAGAGCAGCAATGTATCCCTTTAATCTTCCCTCAGTTGATCTTCCAAGTTTTACTCCTATTTCCTCAACAGTTACGCTCGGATTTTCCTGCAACATCTTTATTACTACGCTTATATACTCACCTGGTTTTATTGAATGTTTTTCTGCAGGTTCTGATATTGTAGGCTCTATTAAAAATGAATTTTCAATGCCTTTCATGAATTCACGTGCCCATGTAGTTACACTTATTGCTCCTCTCTTTTTTAAACCTAATCTAGAAGCAAGTTCTTCAGCTGTGGTTTCTGGATTTGCTTCCAGTATGCTGATTGTTTTGGCTACGTTTGGTGTTACATTAGGTATTTCATGCCCTTTATAGAGTACTGTGGTGCGTTGAATAGGTCGGGTTGCGTCAGGCACATTATCCATAGCAGCATCTATAGGCTTTTTACCATATGAGGTGAGTCCAGCTCTAATCTCATCTAATTTATGTGTTGAATGTATGTTTATCTCAAATCCATTAAGTAGTCTTTGTTTTGCAATATTAGGAATTAATTCATTTTCTTCATTTGCTAAATCAAAAATATAGGATTTTTGAGAGCGGATAAATTCAATCACTTTTTGGAAATCTTCACCATTTATATTTAAAATCTTTTGGAAATCTTCCGGAGTAACAGATATCATTTGTTTTACCTTATCAAGGGCTTGTGTGTGAAGTTCTGATACGTTTTCTTCCATTATTTTTTCATCAACTGGAACCGGAATATCTATGATATTTTGGCATGCTTCAAGGATTTCTCTAGGAAGGTTATACCGCATGGAGTCTTCTCCAAACTTGAGAACAGAGCCGTTAAGCTGTTTTAATACATAAGTTACTCGAAAAATTTCTCTTTTGGATAGAATATAAGGGCTTGTAGATTCTGCCTCTTTTTTTTCTGGTTCAGGTATCTTTTCTTGTGGAGCATCCTTAATTTCATCTTGAGGTGAGGATATTGAAATATCAAATGGTACTCCATATTCCGCACTAAACTTGTTTTTCATAAGTGCAATGCGAGTGTCAGGAGCTCCTGCTTCAATAAGTTTTTGGATTTGTGTTCTAATCCTTCCTTGCTCTTCGGCTTTGAGTACTTCTGCTTGTTCTTCTCTGGCAAATTCATCCTGAAGTATTTTGACTTTATCTAAGGCATTTGGAATTTGAATGGTACCAAAAGAGTTAGAAAGTTTAATTTGGTTTTCGGTACCTTTTATGAATTCCACCAGAGGAGAGTTTGGATTTGCAGTATATTTTGGGCTTTTCCCTAAATATTCTCCAGCATCAATTTGGCTTTTTATATCTTGCATTTGACCAAGGCTTTTTTCAAGCCTCTGGATTTTAATTTTAACTCTTTCTGAACCCATAAGAATCTTATAGTATACATAAGGCAGAATAAAAAGTCAAGTTTGAGCGTCATTTTCCGCAAAAATTTAGGTATTTCCAGAATAAAATATGAAAGTGAATCGTTTGTCTTGTATATTTTCCCACCAAAAAACCCCTCGTTTTAACTTGGGGTTTTTTGTAATTATCAGTCCCAAACTTAGTTCGGGAAGCATTTTCCTGAAGCAAGTTCAGGATGATAATAATTAACGGTCGTGACCGTATCCACCACGGTTTCCACCACGGTCTCCGCCTCCTCTGAAGTCACGGCCACCGCCGTTTCCTCCAAAGTCGCGTCTAGGTCTATCCTCTTTTGGACGTGCAACTGAAACTACAATATTACGTCCGCTAAAGTCTGCTCCGTTAGCTTTTTCGATGGCTGTTTGTGCAGCTGCATCGTCTTCCATTTCAACAAATCCAAAACCCTTGGATCTTCCGGAGAATTTATCCATGATAATATCAGCAGATAAAACTTTTCCGTATTGGCCAAAGTGATCCTGAAGCATTTGGTTTGTTGTATTATATGGAAGATTTCCAACATATAATTTTGTCATAGTATGTATTCACCACCTTTCTGTATGGAGATTATATCTGTAATAAAAATTCGTGCGTACATGAAAAAAGAAATTGCTCGTGGAAAGGAAGAATCGCGAAGATAAACTACGGTCGCCTTACACAACTTGCACTTCATATGGAGTATACCATATAGAGCTAAAAAGGGCAAATGAATAGCTGTAAACATTATTCTTCAACAAAGCTGACTTCTATTGCTGTAAAGCCTTGTCTTACGATTTTTTCAAATACAGGAGCTTTAGGTTTTATTGATGGCAAGGTATTGTATTTTTTGATATAAAAAACAATATTTTTATAGGTATCCGGATGAGGAACAAATGATATTGGTAGAATCTGCTTAGACACTTCGTCTGAATAAAAAGAAACAAAAAGATAAGGACTCGTGATTTTTGCGGTAGAGTTTACTAAATCATTTGTTTCCTTTGTATTTAGTCCAATGTGCAGGCTAAAATTTTTAAGTGTTTCTTTAAGCTTGCTGCCAGGAATAATAACTCCCTGTGTAGGTTTTTGGATGGTGCGCAGCGCGGGTTGATAGTTAAATTCAAATCCTGATAATACTTTGTCATCAACTAAAAAATCTCCGTTTGTAAGTAGCTTTGCATGTAATCCTTTTTCAGGAAGTACAGATGCGTTAATTGGGTATATGGGCGTACCAAATTTCACTGTAACATTTTTTCCCTGCTGGCCATACAAATAGAGTGGGCTATCATAACACGCGTCTCCTGTTCCATTTGCTACCCAGCTATTTGTTGAGCTTGTGCCTAGTTGTCCTCCACGCTCCAGACATTCATAACATATATTTACCGAATCATAAGCTTCTTGTAGGCAGGTGCCGTAAGCTGCAGTCATGGGTTCAGGTGCTTTCGTTGAATCCCCTGTAAAATGGTAGTTACATCCTGCGATAGCCTCATCCATACAGAAATTTCCTGTACCGGTTTGGGGAGGGGCTTGTGTAGGTTGTGGGGTGGGTGGCTGTTCTGATTGCCTATCCTCACGTATTGGACCAAGTTTAGGTTCAATAACTATTGCTTGGAGTGATAGCGCATAGTTTTTTTCATTCAACTCAGCTATTCTGCTTTTTGAAATTTGAGAGCCTAGTAAGGTGTCTTTTGTAAACCCCAAAACTTGAAAGTAGGAAGGAACACTCAAAGGGAATATTTTTAGATTGTTTGTTTTTTTGTCATAAAAATAAAGTTTTTCAGCAAGTAGTGTATAATTTGCCCCTAAATTATTTATATAGGTGTTTGTAGGTGTTTTTCGGGTGATAAAGGTTTGAGTAGAATTTGTCCCTTCAATGACATATGCCTTATCTTTGAGTGCTATAGACGTGATCATTTTATTTACCTCTATTTTTTTAGACGTTTTTGTTGCGATATTATATATATATCTACCGGTGTTTTCTTGTTGAGTTGAGATTCGTTTATAGAGTATGTTTCCTGAAAGAGGATCCCATTGGGCATCTGTAATGCTATCAGGTGCTACATTTAAAATCCTTATTTTTTCTCGTGTTTCTGTGTCAAGAACATCAAGCGTGTTTGTTGATAGAATGACTTTTCTATATGGTCCCGCAGCCTCATCTCCATCTCCTTGTAAATTGTCATATCCCGCGAATACAAAATATCTGCCGTCTGAAGACATTTCCGGTTGTGTTCCGTACGTCCCATTTTCCAAAGACTGAATTGGAGTTTTTACCTCTCCGTTTATTGACGAATAACTCATTCCGTAAGCCATTCCTACTCCAGAATTAGGCAAAAATGTATCCGTAAATACATCCCCATTATTTGTAACCCCAACTGGATAGTGAACAGGGGACGTGGTAGAGGAAGTCTCACTGTATAAAAGATATTGTTTATTGTTTGTCGTATCCACTGAATAAACCCTGGACTCACCACCAATAAGTTGGGACGCGTTTGGAAGTGGTTTTACCGCCCATATTGCAAGATATTTTCCATTGGGTGATATTCTGTAGTCATCAATTGCAAACCCATCTGAGATAGTAAAAAGAATCGTCTCTTTTTCTTGTATCGTATCGTTTTTGATGATTTGTGTTCCATAATCCCACGAATTTGTGTTTGCGATATAAGATATAACTGATGGCGTTATGATTCGTATGTGTTTTATATTCTTAGGAAGTTCCGCAAGTATTTTTTCTTTTTGCTGTGCTAGATCAATCAGCCCTACTGAGACCCCGCTTGTGCTTCTGAAGGCATAGACTATTGAATTTGGCGATTTTTCTTTTGTTTGAGCATTCGTTATTGTTTTAGATTCTTTCAATGCAGCGTTTTTTCTAAATTCTGCATTCTTTTCAACACTGGAGGATATTAAATTAATTACCCCGAGGGAGGCTACAACTAAAATAGCAGCAAAAAGCATAATAAGTAATTTTTTGTGCCTAAATAATGGATTTATTTGTTGATTCAGTGGTGATGATTCTTGTAGTAATTGTTGTTGTGGTTCTTCCATGTTAGTTTCTTATTTCAGAGTACCAAAGAAGTATAGCATGCGTCAAGCTTATAGGTCATTTTTTAAGAATAAATTTATTAATAACATCGCATATTCCGTCTTCTGTTACGGGTGGAGCTATATAATCAGCAATCGCCTTTAGCTCAGGAATAGCGTTTCCCATTGCAACCTTAAGCCCTGATGCCATAAGAAGGGGAAAATCATTGTAGCCGTCTCCGACACCTATAATTTCCTCATGTTTTATATGTAATTTTTCACACACAGAAACAATCCCATGAAGTTTTGTTGCCCTCGCATGCGTAATATTAAAGCCGAAATGGTTAGGTTTTTTGTGTCTTGTCTTGTGAAGCGTAAGATCAGTCATGTGAGAAAAACGCAAAAAAAGTTTTGTTATTTTTTCCTCAGGGTAATCCTCAAATGCATAGATCATATATGCCTTCTTGAAAGTCTCAGATTCGCTAAATGGTCCATTACCATGCACGCTTTCATACATATTACTTTTAAGAAAAAAAGGAATATTTTCCTGCCGCAAGATCTTTACAATTTCTTTTGCGCATGCATAGGTAATAGGTTCTTCATAGATAGGCTTTTTTGTTTTTATGTCTATTACAACTGCACCACCATTTGTTACCGCATATGCTGTGCCGGGTAGGGCATTTAAAATAGGTTCAATTGTACTGTATGCTCGTCCGGTGACAAGACACACATCTAGCTTTTTTTGAGCTGCTTGCAGAGAGGAGACGACTTTTTTTGAGGGAAAAGATTCATAGTGATAGGGGATAAGCGTTCCATCCACATCCACCATGAGGGCCTTGAAGTCCATAAAAAATTATATCACAAAATCTTGACATGAAGCGTATATTTTTGTAGTCTTAATATGTGCTGATTGTATTCAGGAATATTTTTTATGGAAAATAAATCTCAACAAGTTAAAAAACCCAATTTTTTCAAGGGAATAAATAGAGTGGCAAAGGCCATGGGGATAGAGAAAGTATCTGTGTCTCAAGCTGTTACAGCTCCTGATTCTGGATTGGTTACGGTGGATACTCAGCAGACAAATAGAGAAGTTACTCCACCTACACTCACACCGCAATCAGTAGTTGATAGAGATTCCTCCCCATCTGTTCCGGATGCGGTTTCAAAGGGGGATACAGCTACGGCTTTTCAAAACGCAGAAGCACAAGACAATACGGGGATTACCGTAGGAACTCGTGAATCAGATGAGGCTCAGCCACTGACTCCAGTAACTTCTCCTCCTGAAACACCGCCTTCAGTAGTGCCACTTGTGCCACGATCTGAAGTTGTACCTATTACAACTGATAGTAAGCATGAAGAAGAAATAAAGCCTGAAATAAGAACCTCACCGGACATTTCTATGCCAAGTGTGTCTGAAGACCCTATTCAGACAAAGGAAGATAGTAGTGTTCGGCTAGATTCGTTAGGCGGGGCGCTTGAGGCGCTTGTTCTTGAGGCTGATTTGGGCAGTTACATAAACCCTGATGGTTCCATAGACAGTTCAAAGGTAAATTCAGCTGCGTTAAAATATGCTCAAGACCCAAAGAATATTGATATGATTGAATCAGTAGATCCTGTTTTGGGCACTTTTTTACGAAGTATTGCAGACAGAGGTTTGTTGCAGAATGGTAATCTTGTTGCTTCAGGTCTTAAAGTAATCTCAAGCCGAAAAGACACAAATAAAGCAGCTTAAGTATTCTGATCCTACACTTGATACTTCCTTTTTGATCTATCATAATAATTATGTGTCAGATTTTAAATTTATAGAAATCCCAAATGAAAATCAGTGGGTGATAAGTGCTCCTAAACGTGCCAGTAGACCTGAGAGTAAGAAAAAAACTGGGTGTGTTTTCTGTCCTAAAGAAGATCCAAATAATATTGAGCTTGAGAAATATAGAATTGGCGGAGAAAAAGGTGACCCGCATTGGAAAATACGGGTTATACAAAACAAATTTCCTTTCGCCCCAATTCATGATGTGGTCATTCTTACCCCAGAGCATGTAAAACATCTTTCAGATGTAAACGTAGAGCAGGTGAGACTAGGAATCGAGACGTATGTGAATAGGTATAATACATATAAAAAAGACGGAAATGTAACAATTTTTGGGAATGCAGGTCATGGATCTGGTGAATCTATAGGACATCCTCATGCTCAAATTGCGGTAACACCGCAAGAAGTTGCGCTAACTGTTCCAAGGCTTGAGAAGGAAGTTTCCTACAGGGGTGAACATTTTGTTGTTGGAGAGTTTGAGCTGATATGTCCACCATATTCACAATGGCCGGATGAAGTTTGGATAATTCCGCAAGAGCGGGGAAAAACCTTTGGCGAAGTATCATACAAAGAAATTGAAAGCTTATCATACGTTTGGCATAGGATAATTAAAATATTTGAGATGAGACATGGACATACGTTTCCGCATAATTTTTATATCTACCCCTTTTCTGATTGGTATTTACGGATTATTCCTCGCGCAAAAATTCCCGGTGGGTTTGAACTTGCGACGGGAGTTTTTGTAAATACTCAGGATCCACATGAGACAATGAGTTTTATAAAAGAACATTTTGCTGAAGCAGAAGAAAAGAAAATCAGGAAGAATAGAGCAAAATATAGATGGGGAGTATAACTCTTTGCGTTATGTTTTGCCTAAGACATTTATATAATTTTAATTTTTAATCTGGTATAATTACTTTTTCACAATGAATAAACGTTTAGTTATTATATCTGACTACGGAATAGGAGACCCCGCTTTTGTCGAGGTTTCTGTACGCCTTAACTCATATTCACCTGAGCTTACTATTTTTTCCATAGCTACACCTGCGTTTTCTACAATTAATACCGGCTTTTGGATTTCGCAAATTGCCCTGGCGCAAAATGTAAGTGATACCTATATCTTTTCAAATACAGCTCCTCGGAAAGAAGACAAGAGGGCACAGAAAAATAATAGAGGTGAAAAATTAATGTATGCTAAGCTGAAGAACGGTTTTGAAATTATCGCGGTAAATTCAGGGTTTTGTTTTTCTTTTGTTCGGGATTATATACAAGAGTTCAGAGAGGTTAAAGTCTCAAATGAGGGTTCACAATTCAGATCCAGAGATAACTATCCGCAAAAAGTATCAGAAATGATTGCTGGAAAATATGAGGAATTTTTAGGTGATGATTTTCAGGTGGACTCAATTCCTGAGATACCAAAGAACAAAATTGCATCAATTGACGGATATGGAAATATAAAAACTACCATGCGTTTATCAGAGCTTAGTTATAAGCCAGGACAGAAATTATTGATAAAATTAAATACAAGCTCGCATCTGGTAACCTTTTCTGACGGAGTATTTAATATTGCTGAAGGCGAGACGGCATTTGCTCCTGGCTCATCAGGCTATAGCGACCGCTTTATGGAGATATTTGTTCGTGGAGGAAGCGCGTATGCGCAATTTAGTAAGCCTCGTGTAGAGCAGGAATTTGAAATTGTTGAAAAGTAGAACTTCTTGCGTGATAGTGGAATATTTTACATAAAATCCCATTAAGGAGTGCTTGTTCCAGTGGATGGGAGTATTATTTGAGGTATATTTTGGTTTTCCATCCGTTGCTTCGCTTTTAAGAACCCCGATCCTGAAGCGTTTTGATTCTTGGGCGCTATGATTAAAAGTCCCTGAATTATTTGGCGCGCATCCAAAAGCGCAGTTTTTATATCCTGGATTGCAGTTTGAAGATTTGTTTTTGCGTTTTGAAGAATTATTTTATTGCTAGGATAGCCATCCGGAGTAAGTGGGGTAATATTTGTAATGATTGCGTTTGCCTGTGTATTTGCATCGGTAATTTTTGAATTCATATCCGTGAGTAATACTTCAAGCGCAGCAGTATCTGTACCATTTGTTTGAGCAGTGGTGATTCTTTCAGACAGTCTGGCTGAAAGGGAGGAGAGTTTCATGGTAGCTTCAAGTATGCTGTTTGCGCCAGCAAGAAGGCGTATCTGTGGAATGTACACTGCGTACACGCGATATGAGGTTACTATAGATTGTACATCTGTTTTAAGTATTACAGGATCGGTATCTGACTGGATTTTAGAAGACAACGTGTTTAGGCTTGTGATTTCAGCCTGAATAGAAGTGGTAAATTTTTCTTTTTGTGTTGGGGTTAGGTTCTTTAAAGTGTTTATTTTTGTTAAAAGCTCAGTTAATGAATTAATTCGTTTTTGGATTTCAGAGAGGGCGCGCTGCTGAAGTGTTCCTTGTAGATTTTGCTTGATTGCAGCGCTATTACTTCCAACCCTGTTGCCTGTAGGATATTTAATTTGACTTGGGTTAAGTGTTACGCTTTGTGCATGCGCGGTTTGCACTTTTGTTACGAGAAGCACAAAGAAAATAATAAGCAAAAAAGATAGATATTTATATGTATATTTCATTATTGTAAGTTAGGTGCCTGCTCAGTAAGTGAAGTGTTTATTTGATTTAATTGTGTCTCAAGCTGTGTTACATCCTGTGTTACTTCTTGGTTTGTCTGTTCAAGCGCTGCATCACTTGACGCTGGTGTTGGAGATGGGGTTGCGGTAGGAGTAATGGTGGTATTTTCAACTGTTTTCTGTTCTTTTGTTTTTCCTTGACCCTGAAGCATTATAAAGTAAGTAATACCTAATACTACCACGAGGAGTACAAGACCTATCAGAAAAAGCAAGAGCATTTTTGATGATTTATGTGGAGCTTGTGTAGTATCTGTTGCGGGCGTTTGAGGTGGAGGAGTGGGGTCACTAGCGGGTGGTGTTGTCTGTTGTGATTCCGGAGTTTTAGAAATTGCGGCAGGTGTTGAAGGTGCTACATTTTCTACAGGAGGAGTTGTTGTATTCTGGGCAGAATTTTCCATATAGTTTAGCGTACATATTTATGGATAAATTGTCAAGTTTATTTTAAGAAAGTAACAGTCTATTCGTAAGCTTAGAGATGTAGTGCAGAGGTGGTTTGCTGGCGCGAGAAAAAAGTAAGACACCGATTTAGCCCGGCGAGTTTCATTTTGTGTTTCCTGACTGAAGTACGTTTTTTCTATAATAATTAAGATTTACAAGTTTATTTGCAATAATTCCCGTCATAAGCTGCAGTGTTTCCTGTCGTGTGAATTTCCATGAGTCTGATTCTGGTATATATTCACCTACACCCAACGCGGATCGAATTTTTCTGATTTTATCTTTATTGTAAGACATAACAAGTTGACCCACGTCTGTAAGCGTTGCGTGTATGTATTCATCTTTCCAGTCTAGTTGTTCCCCCATTTTTTCACCTATTGAGCTTGACGCAAATACCGTAAAGTCATTTGCTGCTGTCTCCCAAGCTTTTTTTAAGTGCTCTCTTTTTCTGGCGTTATTTTTTTCAAATTGATCCCTGTCATGCGGGAAGGGGATATGCCTTGTATTAATAAAAGGAGGTCTTTGTGATATGTGTTCTGCCGAAGACATAATAGGGTTTATTACAAGGAAATTTTTATGGCAGGAGACATGGTAGATTTGAGAGTTACGGAATTGATCTTGCTGTTGCCAATAGCAGATACTACAGCTGTAATGTTATCTGCAATTTTTTTGTCATCAAAAGATAATTTACCTACAGAAAGATGCACAATGGGAGCAGTTGACTCTGTTTTATATCCGATTTGTCCTGCGGAGAGTTTTTCTGCCGCCTTTTCAGGCTCTGCGCTAATTGTTCCGTTTTTAGGATTTGGCATAAGTCCACGTGGTCCTAGTATTTTTGCGACCTTGGCAAGTTTAGGCATTACAGATGGATGAGCTACCAGTATGTCAAAGCTGATTTTCCCTTTTTCTATTTCTGCAATTAATTGATCGTCAGCAATTTTTATATTAAGTTTTTTTCCTGTTCCGTGAGGAAGTACGACTGTTCCTGAAATTCCTTTTTCTTTCGTGTTAATATGTAGCTCTACAGTTTCATCAAAGGATGATGTTTTAAATTTTCTTAATTTCTCAATAGACTTTGTGATATTTATAGGAGTAGTATCAGTTAGTTTTTTATTTTCTGTGTGTCTCTTTGAGATAACTCGGATTTTTTTTGCCTCTTTTTCTTTCTTATCATCCTTTTGAGATGTCTGATCGCTAGTTGAAGCACTATCTAATTGGGCCGCAATTTCTTCTTCAGACACACCAACAGTAGCAGTTCTCTCTCCGCCTTTCATTCCGGCAACATGAGCACTTTTCTTGCCTTCACGTAGATCTTTTTGCTCACGTTTAGCCTTATTTTTTTCTATCTCCTGTTGTTCTTGTTGTTCGTCACCTATGACTTTTATTTTTACTTTTCCCATATTTGAAGAAAACTACTTTAGAATATATCTAATTTGTTTTCGTTTTCAAGATTATATCTAAAACTTCTGTAGACCAAGAAGGTATATCCTTCCAAGTCACAAGAGGTACAGATACATTAGTTATTTGCCTCAGTTTCAATTCCCATGCTGCGCGCAACCCCTTTTACAATTCGCGCACCCATTTTAACATCTTTAGTGTTTAAGTCATCCATCTTAATAGTTGCAATCTCTTCAGCTTGGGCATTTGAAAGCTTTCCTGCGACTTCTTTAGAAGGTTTTCCTGAACCTTTTTGGATTTTTAGTGTTTTTTTAATAAGCTCCGCAACTGGTGGTTTTTTTACAATAAAAGAAAACGTTCTATCTTCATAAACGGTGATAACTACTGGAAGAACTGTTCCTTTTTGGTCTCCTGTTTTGTCATTGAAGGCTTTTACAAACTCCATAATAGGAAGCCCATGAGGACCTAAAGCGGTTCCAATTGGAGGAGCAGGAGTAGCCTCTCCACCTTTAACGTTTATCTTAATAAATGTCTTAATTTTTTTTGCCATAATCTTATATTTAAATTAAAAAATATGCCAAGAGTCATGTACTCAGAAGATGTACAGGTCATCTGGGTCAAGTTCTTTTAATTTTTCGCGCAATCTATGTATTTTAGCTTGTTTTCTTGCAGAAGCAATTAAATCTTTTGCTTCTCCTCGTTAAGTCCTATATTATAGTTTTTCCACCTGCAAGAAATCAAATTCTACTGGTGTTTCACGTCCAAAAATGTTCATAAGAACTTTCATGCGACCACGGGCTTCATCTATGGATTCTACTGTTCCTAGCTGTTCTGAGAATGGTCCATCTACTACTTTTACGGCTTGTCCTACAGAGAACGCGGATTTGAAGACTGGATCTTTCATCTCTACAAACTTAACAATAGCTTCGACTTCGTCATCACGTACTGGAGTTGGCTTGTTTTGTGCACCTACAAAAGAGGTAACTCCTGCGGTTGTACGTACTAAAAGCCATGATTCATCATCCAGAACCATTTTTACCATAATGTATCCTGGGAAAATTTTCTCCTTAACATTTTCTTTCTTCCCCCCACGTACCTTAATTGTTTCGCGAGTAGGAACGAGGACTTCAAGAATGCGTCCTTCAAATCCCATACTCTGTACGCGCTGCATAAGAGTTTTTGCAACTTTATTTTCGTGTCCAGAGTAGGTATGTACTATATACCAGTGTGCTTTTTTTCCTTCTTCCATATTTATATTTTTATTGAATTATTAATTTTAACAGTTCAGCAAACAAAAAGTCTGCGATTCCTAAATATATGCCCACAAATATGCTTATCGCAATAACTACTGCAGTAAGATGCACAATCTCAGTTCTACTTGGCCATGCAACCTGCATAAGTTCAGCCTGTACTTGTTTTAAGAACGTGAGCATATAAAACTCAAATCTCAAATCGGCAATCTATCTAGCTTGGAAACTACAATCTGAGGTTGAGAACTTAATTTTATCATACATTACTTAGCCTTGTAAAGTGTGTATTGTTATCTGTCTTATTTGATGTTTGACAAATTTTCTGTAAAAATCTACAATTGCATAATAATGTCTAAAATAAGAAAAGCAGTTATCCCCGCGGCTGGCTTCGGAACACGTTTCCTTCCACAGACGAAAGCAATGCCTAAAGAAATGTTGCCCATAGTAGATAAGCCGATTATTCAATATATTGTTGAAGAATTGGTGAATGCGGGTATTACAGATATAATTTTAGTGACAGGTTATCACAAGCGCACGATTGAGGATCATTTTGATGCTGCAAACCTAGATCTTATTGAAAATTTACGTATGGGGGGAGAGAAAAAACGCCCTCTTTTAGAAGAGATTGAAAAAATTTCTGGTATGGCGAATTTTATTTATGTTCGGCAAAAAGGTCCATATGGAAATGGAACACCTCTTATGAATGTACGTCATATTGTTGGAAATGAACCGTTTATCTACGCCTTCTCAGACGATTTTATTCACGCAGCCCCTAAATCCCGCTTTCAACAATTAGTAGAGCTATATGATGAGTTTGAGTGCTCAATTCTTTCCTCAATTAGGGCAGAAAAAGAAGTAGATTATGATAGATATGGTTTTGCGGGTGGAGATGAGATTCGACCTGGAATAATTTCCGCTAAAGTAATTATTGAAAAACCAGGAATGGAAGCTGCCCCTTCAGACTTAGCAAATGTTAGCTCAACAGTTTTATCTCCTGAAATTTTTAACTATTTAGATCGTGCATCTGAAAATTTAAAGGATGGAGACGAGCTATACTATAATGATGCCCTAAAACTCATGATTGAGGACGGCAGAAAAGTAATAGCAGCTGAAATTACGGGTGGAAAATATTATGATACAGGGAATAAACTGGAGTACATGAAAACAGTTGTTGAGTTTGCGCTTGAACACCCTGAAATTAATGGTAAATTCCGCGAGTTTCTAAAGGGTCTTGATTTATAAATAGACAAATAAATCAATAATTATTTGACTTTTTCGTATAATCCCCACTATACCCATTTTATAATACCTTCTAAATGTACGTATTGTATAATAAGTTTATGAACGCACAACAAGATATTTTATTTGCCTTATCAGATACAATCGCTCAACTGAATGAAAAGATAACGGTGGAGCTTGATATACCTGAAAATTATACAAACGGAGATTATTCAACAAGTATTGCGCTCAAGCTTTCAAAAAAACTAGGTAAATCTCCGCGTGAAGTTGCAGAAGATATTAAGCAAAAAATAGAAGAGCGGAAGATTTCCGCACTTGAGAGAATTGAGATAGCCGGTCCTGGTTTTATTAATTTTTACCTCTCAAAAGAGTACTTAGTCACAAACTTAAATTTGATTAGGGAACAAAAAGATAGATTTGGAGAATCAGATAAGCTTCAAAAAGTTAAAATAATGGTAGAGTTCACCGATCCGAATCCGCTCAAAGAATTTCATATAGGACACTTATATAGTAATGTGGTAGGGGAGAGTATATCCCGTCTTTTAGAATCTCAGGGAGCGGTGGTTATGCGTGCTTGTTATCAAGGAGACGTTGGAATGCATGTAGCAAAAGCTCTTTTTGGCATTATGAGCTTAGGGCTTCAAATAGACGAGATGCAAGGCAAGTCACTTCTTGCAAGAGCAAAATTCTTAGGGGAAGCATATGCGCTCGGTGCTAAAAAATACGAAGAAAATGATGAAATAAAAGATGAGATCAGGGAACTAAATAAAAAAATATATAGTCATGATTCTGAGGTGTACCCATTATATGAACAGGTAAAGGAGTGGAGTCTTTTGTATTTTGAAAAGATGTATGAGAGGTTGGGTACAAAATATGAAAAATATTATTTTGAGTCAAAAGTAGGTGAGGAGGGAATAAAAATTGTCAAAGAAAACTTGGGGAGAGTCTTCAGGGAAGATAATGGTGCAATAATCTTTCCAAAAGAAAAGTCAGGCCTTCACACTCGTGTTTTCATAAATTCACAAGGTCTTCCAACATACGAGGCTAAAGAACTAGGGTTGGCTCCTAGAAAATATGAGGATTTTCACTATGACCAATCAATCATTATTACGGGGAATGAAATAAATGAGTATTTCAAGGTGCTCCTCAAGGCACTTTCTCTCATAAGACCTGATCTTGCAGAAAAAACAATACATATATCTCACGGTATGGTACGTCTTCCAAGCGGAAAGATGTCCAGTAGAACTGGAGATGTTATCACCTGTGAGTGGCTGCTGGATGAGACAAAGCAGAAATTAAAAGACGCGCATACGGAGATGAGTGAAGATGTTTCAGAGAAGCTTACTATTGGGGCAGTAAAATACGCACTTTTAAAAGTTGGGATTGGATCTGACATTACCTTTTCTTTTGAGGAGTCAATTAATCTTCATGGAAACTCCGGTCCATATATTCAATATGTTTATGCCAGAACACAAAACGTTTTAGATAAGTTTGAAAAAAGTGAATATGAAGTAACATATCCAAATGCACTTATGATTGAAGAAAAAGAAGTATTAGGGAAGCTAATCCATTTTCCTGAGGTTGTAGAGAGGGCAGCTGCATCATTTTCTCCAAGTATGCTTAGTACATATTTGTATGACTTGTCTCAGCTATTTAATGTATTCTACGAAAAATATAGAATATACCAAGAAGAAGATGCTGCCGTTCAAAACTTCAGACGCGCGCTTACTGAAGTAACAGGATATGTTCTGCGAAATGGTTTGCACTTATTAGGTATTAATGCACCATCAAAGATATAAGTCTGTCACGAGTTACTCGCGGTTTCTTGGGTATTTAAGATAATTTCTATAACCTTCGTAGGTGTGGATTCCTAATTCAAGCATTTTAAGAGATGTAAGACACGCATTTCTGTAGATATGAGTTGTAGATAAACGTTTATATCCTGCGTCTGAGAACGGTGAATACAGTTTTTCTCGACCTTTTTGTATGTCCAAGTATGCATCCCGTATGTCAATAGACCGCCAGGGTGTATTTGGATATTCGGTTGTTTTAAATTTCTTTAATTCAGAATAGAGTATTTTTGATAATGTGAGCTGCAGTGTGGGTGATAGCTTTCCCTTAAGTATTTTGTTCTGAACAACTTCAATAGATACTTGAAAAATAGGATCTGATTCTATGGCGCCTTTTCTTTCTGGACCAGACATATTAGAACTATAACATCTTATAATAAATTTTGCAAACTCATTGAAAGATACGAGGCTATATGAGATAATATGAGCCTTCCCATAAAGTTATGAACTATACAAAACATACTCTATCGAATGGCTTACAAGTAATTTTAGTACCGATTCAAGAAGTTGAGTCGGCAACCACCTTGGTGTTAGTAGGAGCAGGTTCCAGGTATGAAAATAAGAAAAACAGTGGAATTTCTCATTTTCTTGAACACATGGCCTTTAAGGGTACAAAAAACAGGCCAACGGCTCGTGAAATTTCTTCAGTGATAGACGGTATAGGTGCGGAAAGCAACGCATTTACAGGCAAGGAAATAACTGGATATTACATTAAATCATCATCAGAACATGTTGACTTATCATTGGATATTTTGTCAGACATGCTCGCAAATCTCTTGCTTGATCCCTCTGAAATTGAAAAGGAAAAAGGTGTAATACTTGAGGAGATAAATCTATACGAAGATACACCATCACGTAAAATTGGAGACATTTTTGAGGATTTACTGTACGGAGATGTTCCTATGGGGTGGGACATATCAGGAGACAAGAAAGTAATAAAGTCTGTTAAGCGTGAGGATTTTACAGAATATATGAAGACGTTATATTCTGCTGATAATATGGTGGTAGTTGTTGCGGGAAAGTATGATAAGGGAACTATACTTTCAGAGATTGATAAGCGCTTCAGCGTGTTGCCACAGTTTAAAACTGCAGGGTTTGAAAGGGTTGAAGAAGTACAGGATGGATCAAAAGTTTTACTCAAGCATAAAAAAACAGAACAGTCTCATTTTGCATTGGGAGTAAGAACGGTAGGGATAGAGGATGATAAGGAGAATTATGTTTTAGGAGTCTTGGCATCTGTTCTTGGCGGAGGAATGAGTTCGCGATTATTCCATGAAGTACGTGAAAAACGTGGGCTTGCGTATTATGTACGTGCGTATTCTGAAAACTATAAAGACGTAGGGTACCTTGCTGCTTTTGCGGGAGTGGATAAAAACAGAATGGATGAGGCAATAGAAGTAGTTCGGGATGAGTTGTTAAAGATTTGCCAGGATGGTGAGATAACTGATGAAGAGTTAACAAAAGCAAAAGAGTATATGAAAGGGCATTTCATACTAGATCTTGAGGATACTCGTTCTGTAGCCTCTCATTATTCAACTGACCTTATTTTAAAAGGTAAAATGGAGAATCCTGATGAGGTTCTAAAAAATATAGATGCAGTTACCCTAGATCAGGTGAAAAAGGCTGCATGTAAATATATTAAAAAAGAGCGCATGAACTTAGCTATTATTGGTGACTTTGAAGATAAATCCCGTTTTGAAAAACTTCTTGTTTAACTTACATTGATTTCAGGACTTTAGATATGGTACTGTAGATTTCATGGATTCATTAGGGGAAGGTTCTTATGGTAGTTTTAGTACCGAATCGACCGGATACGAATTTAGCTTTATGGCTCGTGAAGTTGAGCTTATGCAGCGTGCAAGTAAAGATGTGGCAAAAGGACTAAATTGGACTGAGGGGGGAAGATTTAGTCTAGAGAGGAATAAGATGCGAGCAATAGTAGAGACAGCTACTCTTGAGTTAGAATATCCACAGCTAACACTCGTTCCTATGTTTCCGTCACTTTATAGGTATCTGAGAACGGAAGAGCTAAATAACGCGCTTACAAGAGGAGGAGAAACTATGTTGGTAGGGAGTGGTACAACTCTCTATGAATCTCTTGCGATGACTGTGGAGCAACCCTCTCAAGGAAAAGTCGAAGAGGTATTTTCAGAATTTGGTCCAAAGATAAATTCTTTATTTGCAAGAAGAAAAAATATATCAAACGGAGAGCAGCCTGTAAACAAGGTACCTCTCCTTCCTCATAGAATAGTTGCTTTTGAGCCGGATAAAAGGCAGACTTCAGGATTTGAACGAGCAAATCAATTTTTTAGTACAGATACAATAATAGAAAATAAACCTGCTCAGGAGAATATTGGCAAATTTTCGCATGAATCATTCCAAAATATCATGCTTAATAGATTAGATCCGGCAGTATTTAGTAGCAGTCCAAAATTTTTTGCAGACCTTATGCAGTTGGTAGAGCCAGGTGGGTCGCTTGTTGCAACAATTGGAACAGGAAATAATCCCGAGGAGCTTACGTTGCGCAAAAATTTTCTAGATCAAATAGTCCAAGATTTTCCAAATGCTAGGATGCGTGAATCGTCTAAGCTTCCGCGTTTTGTAGGCACTGCTAAAAAAATATATGGACCTGAAATGATAGCACACGTGATAGGGAGGAAAAAATGAAACTAAAAATAATAACCCTTAATATTTGGAGAGGGGAAGTGTATAAAGAGGCTATTGCATTTTTAATGCAAGAGAATCCTGATATTATCATGCTTCAGGAGGTATATAACGGAAAAGATAAAAATCTTCCAATCCCCTATAGGCTGTATAGCTTTCTTTCTGAAATGTTCCCCCGGCATTTTTCAATTTTCGGTGCACAATTTTGTGATATTACAGAATATGGGAACATAGAAGAAGGCAATGCTATTTTCTCAAAATTTCCGATTATATACTCTAAAAACACTTTTTTTGATATACCTTACTCAGTATTTGATAATCACGCAAAAGAACGATTTGATGATAATCCGCAAGCTATTCTCCAAGCAGAGTTAAAGCTTGGGGATAGTACTCTGAGCGCTTTTTGTGTGCATGGGGTTTGGGGGTTTGACGGGAAGGATAACAAAAGAAGGTTTACTATGGCAGAGGTAATAAAAAGGGAGACTGCAGGGCACAAAAACACAATAATGGCAGGGGATTTTAATTTGGTACACAACACAAAAGCTGTAGGGCAGATTACGGAAAATTTACAAAGCGTATTCAAAGATAGTCTAACTTCCACCTTTAACATGAAGTACAAAGATAACGGTGGATATGCGACTGCCGCGGTAGACATGGTATTTGTATCCCCGAATATTTCAGTGCTTGCGAAAAGTTGTCCTCAGGTAGACGTTTCAGACCATCTCCCCCTGGTTGTTACACTTGAATTATAATCCTATAGTTGAAAATTACACACTGTTATCGAAATCGGAATTTTTGAAGATATATTATTGACACCTTTTTAGTAGTTACTAATTTAGAGGCATATCATTTAGGTAAGGGTATAAAATAAAAAAATGAAGACTGATTTACTTTTCCGGTCTATTCTTTCCCAATAATAACGAGTGCATCGCCACTTCCCGTGTAGTCTGCGGCTGCAGTCCCAACTGTGTATGTTGCGCCCAAGTCTTTCTTAAGAAGCGTTAAGAGGCTAGATTTTCCTGCTTTTACATGTATTTCACTTTGTGCATAGTCTGATGTGTCAGCGTTTCCTACGGTACCAAGCGTGTATCCTAAGTCAGTTAGTTCATCTCCTGCTTTTTTTGCAGCTCCTGTTACACCGCTTCCGTTTTGAACTGCAACTGTTATAGTAGCTCGATCTATTCCGGTAGCCGTATCTTTAGTTGTTGTGTTCCCAGTTGTTTTTGTGGGCGTTGCAGCAGTGGTAGGTGTTACTTTTCCAGTTGGAGTAGGTGTAGTATCTTCCTCTGGTGTAGGAGTGGGTAAATCAGTTGGGGTTGGTTCCATTATTTGAGTAGGTGTTGGGGTTGGCTCACTGTTCATTGTGTCATCGCCCAAGAATTTTACTGCCCCAAATGCAATAAGACCCAGAATTATTAAAAGAATTATCAGGAACAACAGTTTTTTTCCGCGTCGTGAAGAGCTAGAAGATGAACTAGATGATGAAGTTGTTTCAGTGCTGAAGGGAGATTGTGAAAAAACAGATTCTTCCATGGGTAAAGTGGAGTATAGCATAACTTTAAAAAAAAGCAAGAACAGTAACATCTTTACATAAGCCAGTGTTTTCAGTACAATATACAGATTCATGGAAAAAACAGTAGTATTAGTAAAACCAGACGGAGTGCAAAGAGGATTAATCGGCGAAATTATCACAAGATTTGAGAGAAAAGGTTTACGTCTTGCAGGTCTTAAGATGATTTCCTTAGGAGACGCAACGTTGGATGAGTGGTACGCTCACCACAAAGACAAGTCTTTTTTTCCTGATCTTAAATCTTACATGATGTCGTATCCAGTAGTGGCTATGCTTTGGGAAGGACTGGATTCTGCCGTTACAGTCAGGAAATTGATTGGAATTACTAAAGCCAGAGATGCAGAGCCTGGTACTATCCGTGGAGACTTTGCTATGTCTCAGCAGTACAATCTTATTCACGCCTCTGAATCAGTTGAAGCAGCCAGGAAAGAGGAAGCGCTTATCTTTACTGAAGATGAAGTATTTCAGTGGGTAAAAGAAGACTATAAGCAAGTATACGCCTCAGAGGAACACAAAAAGTAATTACATCTTTATTTGTCAAGCTTGTCAATGTTACGCGTATCGCTTAGCTTAAATTCTCCGACTTTTGTGCGTATTAATCTAGTAAGATATGCGCCCGTTTGAAGCATTTCACCCATATCCCGTGCGAGGGATCGTATGTAGACTCCAGTTTTACATGTAACCTTTATTTCAAGAATTGGATAGTTGTAGCTTATTATTTGAATATCTTTTATAAAAACTTTTCTTGCCTTCATCTCAGGCAAAAGGGGTTCTTTTGTTTTGTGCGTTGAAGAAGTTATCCTTGCCGCGCGGGCGTACTTGTATGCCTTACGACCGTTTATTCTAATAGCGCTATACATGGAAGGTATTTGCATAGTTTCCCCGATAAATTTTTTTATACATTCCTTTATTTCTTTCTTAGTTGGAGTAGCTTTCGTGTTCAGATTTTTATTTTCATCTCCATGCTTTTTATACTCATAAATCGGGCCTTCTTTATCATCTGTTTCAGAAATATATCCAAGCATGAGGGTGGCAATATATTCCTTATCTCCTTTTACATATGTATCTAATAATTTTGTGTTTTCACGTCCTACCGCAATTACGAGTACTCCTTCTGCGAGCGGATCAAGAGTTCCACCATGACCAACACGCTTGACTCCCGTTGCAGTTCTTATTTTATTTACCACGTCATGTGAGGTCATCCCTACGGGCTTGTAAACTGGGAATATTCCTTGAAGCATACGCGTATTGTATAATAATCCGGTGAATAAGCAAAAAATAGGTATATATGCATGGGCAGGACCAGGCACCGTCAGACTTCTTAAAACAAAATATCACAGCCCTAGAATAGATGAAAGAAGTTTTTTGGATGCTTATGATGATAGTAGTCTTAGAAAAATAAAGCAATTATTCGCGGTAACTGATGCGTGGGTAACTTATTCTTGGGGATTTTCTGATAAAACTGAAGAGAAAGATTATAAATTTATCACTTCCCGGCTTATAAACTTTAAGAAAAACAAAATCAGAACTCACGCATACATACAGGGTTTTAACCTGGTAACTGCTGAATTCAAAGATGAGGATCCGTGGTGCAGGGATTTTAAAGGGAGACTTTTACCATACAGTAAGGGAAGAAGTCTTACGTGTCCCAATAATCCTGTTGCCCTAAAAACTATTTTAGAAAGAGTAGAGAGGGCGTGTAAAGAAGATTTTGATGGAATTTTTATAGATAACATATTTTTTGGCTTGCCACCTCTCTTTGTGTACTCTGACTACATGTCATATTGTGGATGTGTATGTATATATTGTCAGCGTAAGTTTAAAAAAAAGTATGGATATAGTATGTCTTTAAAGGAGAAGAGGGGGAATGAGGTACTAGACTATTTAGAATTTAGGGCAGACAGTACGTATAATGCACTAAAGTTGGCAAAAGCTATAGCGAAAAAAAACAAAAAGCTTTTTGGAGTGAATTTATATGATCCTGTATCATATTCACCTGAAATATATTTTGGATATAGTTTTTCAAAAGTTGAGAGATTACTTTCCTATTATCTTATTGAGAATTTATCGTTACCTTCACAGCTAAACCATAATAATTCCTACTACAAAGAATTCATTCAGTATACAAAAAAAGATGTATTTATAGTGTCTTACAGAAAAGGAATTGGATTAGATAGTGAATATTCTCAGACAGATATGAATGCCATATATGCAGAGGGAAGAAGTCTTGGATATGCACCTTGTATTAAAATAAGTGAATATAAAACGCGTGGGATATGGCATTACCTTGACATTAAAACATTTCAACAGCCTGACACTATAATAAAGCCATTTAAAAACATTGTCATAAAGTCCAGAACATTAAAAAAAAGTAGAAGGGTAGATATTGTGGTAGGACAAATTTCAAATTATTTGTACACCCCGTTTTCTAACCTATTGTGGGATAGTAGGGTCATTTACTCACTGCTTACTAAGACAAGAGTATTGCCTCGTATGCTTAAAAAATCAAGGAAGTATGAATTAGGAAGGTTTTGATGAAGGCAAAAAAAGCAGAAACTCTCATATTCTGAATACCCTGTGATAATCCCCATTTCTTTAGAATTTTAATTCCTTTATTTGTTTCGTGGATTTGAAAGTTTTATAGTCAGAAAGTGCAGCATGTGCGACCTCTATAATAGTTTCTCTTGAAAAGGGTGTTTCAATAACATCAACATGCTTTGGAATTTCTCCTTCTGGGTATTTATAAGGAATTACGAGAGTGACATTCGCGTCTTGCGCAAGTTTTATGGAGTTATATTGTTCAGTTGGTTCATATTTATCTAGTACCATAGGTTTTTTAAATAAAATTATTTGTCCGCGTAGTTCCTGAATAAAAGCATAAGTATTTGCTAGTTGGGTAAAATTTTCTTCCTGTCTATTATAATTGGTTTTATATTCAAGAAACGTGTGCATTACAGGTAGCTGACCTTTATCTATTATTATACCGTCTGGGGTGGGGCAGCCATCAATTTCCTTAAAAACTCTCATACAAGAACCAGGATCAATAAGACCTTTTTCATTTGGAAGTAGATCTGAAATCCATGCATTCGTTAGTCTTTCAAACGTAGTCCCTAGTGCTCTTGAAAAAGAAACTGTTTCATCTTTTATATACGGATAAGGGTTTTTATCATCTAGTTTTTGAGCAGCTTCCCAAACTTGTTTTACCCCGTTTTTTGCAATAAAATTTTCCAGGATATTTGAGATGGCAGGTGAATTTTTTGCAAGTATATTTAGTTGTGGAAAATTTTCTAGTGTGATATAGCTATTTTCTTTTATAGATTTTTCTGGTGTCGGGTGAGGCTTAGCGTTTATCTCTCTCTCCCTGTGTCTCATTCCGTTTTGCTTTGGAAATTGGTTGAGAACAAATTTGTCGCTATAGTAATATTCAATGTCGATTCTATTCACGCACCTCATTATATTCCTAAGTTTATGATATATCAATTGAAGCCTAGGAAGAGAATTCTTGTGTCGGGGATGGCAGATTTGAACTGCCGACCTCACGGTCCCGAACCGTGCACGCTACCACTGCGCCAATCCCCGGTAAAAATAGATGAAGGCTTTTTAAGCTTCTTAATTTCCAAATTATACCCTAATAATGGTAGAATACGAAGTGATTGATATGCTTGTCAAAGCGATATTTGACTCCGTAGCTCAATGGATTGAGCAGTCCCGTCCTAAGGGAAAGATTGCGAGTTCGACTCTCGCCGGGGTCGCACAGGTTATTCCTATAAGGGATCATTGACTTAATGTCCAGATTTGAATATTATTATCTCCATGGAGGGGCGATTGACGAAGAAGGAGAGAAAAGAGCAAAAAAGACTTCATATTGCAAATAAAATGGAAGAAAAGCCACAGAAAACAAAATTTATCATTATTTTCCTAGTTTGTGTTCTATTTCTGGCGCTTAGTGCTTTTGGAATCTATACAATTAAGATGTCTAAAAATAAAAGAGCAAGCGCATCAGTATCTTTCTTGCCATCCGGCTGGGTAACAGGGAATACGAAGTCGTCAGTTACGGTAACAGAATTTGGGGATTTTCAGTGTCCGGCATGTTTTACTTTTGAGACTACTATGCGTAGAATCAGAAGTGAATATGGTAATAAAGTAAAAATCGTCTATAAACATTTCCCTCTCAGGCAAGCACATCCAAATGCGCTTCCTTCAGCAATAGCAGCTGAAGCGGCTGGAAAGCAAGGAAAATTTTGGGAATTTCACGATTTATTGTATGACAACCAAAACATATGGGCAGGTCTTTCCGACCCAAATTCAGAGTTTATAAAATATGCAGAAAAATTGAAATTGGATACTACTATGTTTAAGAAAGAACTTGGAAATAGCAAGCATAAGGAAGCAATTTCCGCCCAGGAAGATGAGGGTATAAAAATTGGAGTGAATGCAACGCCTACCGTATATGTAAATGGTATGTACATGGGAGTTCCAAGCTATGAAGACTTAAAAAAGAAAATAGATGATGCGTTAGCTGCTTCTAAAAAATGATATGGATACATCATTTGCTCCACTTATATCATTTCTTGGGCTAGGAACTCTTTTATTAGATATCGGTATTGTAATAGCTCTTATTGTTTTTTTCGCAGCACGTTTATCGCGTAAGAAATCTATATTTACTCGTGTTTCCGAATTTTTGTATAAAAACTCGTTGCTTTTAGCATTTTTGATTGCAGGATCAGCAACACTTTCAAGCCTTTTTTTATCTGAGATAGCGCTTTTTCCTCCCTGTGAGCTGTGTTGGTATCAGCGCATTTTTATGTATCCTCAGGTAGTCATTTTAGGTGTTGGGTCCTTTTTAAATGACAAAATGGCAAAGCTGTATGCTCTTGTGCTAAGCATTATTGGGTTTGTAATCGCGCTGTATCACATCTTGTTGCAGTTTTTCCCTGGTATTTTACCTTGCTCTGATGAGATCGCAAACTGTACGCTTAAGCAATTTGAGTATTTTGGATATATTACTATCCCTGTCATGTCAGCCTCTGCATTCGCGGCAATAATTGTTATATTAATCTTTGGAGTGGGTGCACGCCGCAAAATTTCATCTTGACTGCAAAATCTACTATAATAATACCTAGTATCTAAAAGCTATGACTAAGAGGCAAATTATAAAATACCTTGTGCTGCGTACGTTGGGAAATTTTCTTGTCTTGTTTATGATCTTTGGCTTTATTGCAACTTTTGGTCCTGCACTTTTTTATGAGGTAAGGTTTAGAATTGAAACGGCTAGGGGAGTAAGATATGAGCTGCCAGACACAGAACCTTCAGAGCTCGCAAAAATAATACAGAAAAGAAAAACATCACAAAGACAGGATCAAAATCTACTCGGTTCAGTACTTTCAAATAAAAAAGTACAGATACTAACACCTGTTGATACGAGTTTTTCAGTCGTAATTCCAAAAATTGGTGCCAATGAAAAGGTTACTCCTAACGTAAACCCTGCTGACGGGGGAGAATATTTAGAAGTATTAAAGCATACGGTTGCCCATGCTCGCGGTACATCTCTTCCTGGATTAAACGGTACGACTTATCTTTTTGCGCATTCTGCCGATAACTTTTGGGATGTGGGGCGTTACAATGCAGTTTTTTATCTGCTAAAAGATTTGCACGTTGGGGATGATATTTCTGTGTTTTTTAATGAAAAACGGTATAACTATACGGTGTATGATAAAAAGATTGTAGATCCAAGTGAAGTAGGGTATTTGGCTGCAAATATTGGTCAAGGAGAGCGCCTTATATTGCAAACTTGTTGGCCGCCAGGGACAACGTGGAAGCGACTTCTTATTTTTGCTAAACCTAAAAACACTTAATACCAGAAAAAGACTAGCACAATAATCACCTCTCGTTATGACAAATGGTGTGATAACTAGTATAATTATTGTATGAACGTCTCAGGATCTCAGTCAATGGATAAATTGATTCATCTTATGGTGAGAAACCCGAAGGATGATGAAACTCCAATCCAGGCAGCAACACAAATTTTCTCAGGAATTCTCCCTCATTCATTTATACCTCTTTGGAAGCGCGCATATATTCATCCATCTGTTTTTGCGTTTGAATTATTTCTCATAAATCAATCTGCGTCTTTTTATGTCACTGCGCCAAAGGAGAAAGAAACAGTTGTTTCAAGTCTCATTTCTTCCTCTTTTCCCAAATCAAGCATTACTAAAACTACTGACCCAATGGTAGAAGTTTTAAAGGCAAAGCACATTGTTTATGGACAAATGATTCTAGATTCCTATTCTTATCTTCCTATCAAAACATATGCTGACTTTGAAGATGTAGACCCATTATCCGCTCTCTTAGGATTTCTAGGTAAGCAAGATGAGAATACGCAAATGGCAGTTCAAATATTAGTAACTCCTGCCCTTTTTGATTGGCAGCATAAGGCAGTAGACATGGCTGGGCATATGGTTTTGGATGCACCGGGAGCACCAAATGATCCAAATGAGAAGGCTCGGTACTCACAAAATCCCCAAAAACTGCTTATGATGCAGAAAGCTTCTTTTGTGGGAGGTAAGGCAGTGGTGCGTTTAGTGGTAGGGTGTGATAGTGCTGAAAAGGCGAAGCATGAGTTACATAATCTAGCTGGTATTTTTGGTACCTTTTCTCAGGGGGAGGGCAATCAATTTGTTCTAAAACGGCCAAGAATGAGAAAAAAGGTATTACTTGCCAGAATAAAAGACAGAAAAACTGGAATTTTTGAAAGACGAAATCAAGTGTTAAATGCACAGGAGTTGGCAACTTTATGGCACCCTCCGGGGTTTCTCCTTTCAGGCATACGCAATGTGTCATGGGGAAAGACTCTTTTAGGTGAGCCTCCAGAGAATCTGCCGGTGATAACTGGTATGACTGATGATGAAAAGCAAAAAGTAAACTTTTTTGCAAAAACAGAGTATAAAAACAAAGAAACAATATTTGGTATAAAAGACGCTGACAGACGAAAACACATTTACGCGATTGGTAAAACAGGCGCTGGAAAATCTACGCTTATTGCTAATATGGCAATTGATGACATTCGAAAAGGGCGAGGAATTGGGATTATAGATCCTCATGGGGATTTGTCTGAAACTATTTTAGACTATATCCCAAAGAGACGGTTAAATGATGTTGTATATCTTGAGCCGTTTGATAAAGAACGACCTTTTTCACTAAATGTACTAGAAGTTCATAATAAGCAGCATAAGGATTTGGTTGCATCAGGAATTGTGTCTATTTTCCACAAGATTTATGGAGACAGTTGGGGTCCTCGGTTAGAGTATATATTACGGAATGTTATCTTAACACTTTTGGATATAGAGGAAGGGACACTTATAGACGCGTTGAGATTATTGTCAGATGATTCCTTCAGGGCAAGTATAGTGCCTCGTCTAAGTGATCCGGTGTTAAGAAATTTTTGGACAGGTGAATTTGATAGGATGTCTGATAAGTTGAGGGCAGAAGCGGTTTCTCCTATTCAAAACAAGATTGGTCAATTTGTCTCAAGCAGTATGATAAGAAATATTATAGGAAATAAAACATCAAGTATTAATCTTTCAGAAATTATGGATGAAGGAAAAATATTAATTCTTAATTTATCTCAGGGAAAATTGGGAGAAGATAACGCGGCGTTGTTGGGTGCTATGATAATTACCCAAATTCAACTTGCAGCGATGAATAGATCATACGTTAAAGAGGAAGATAGGCGGGATTTTTTCCTGTATGTTGATGAGTTCCAGAATTTTGCTACGGAATCTTTTGCAAAGATTTTATCAGAGGCAAGAAAATATAGACTGTCATTAACGCTTGCAAATCAGTACGGTGACCAACTGGAAGAAGAAATACAGAGGGCAATTTTTGGTAACGCAGGGAGTATTATATCGTTTGTAGTAGGTGCAAGAGATGCCTATATGTTAACGCGCGAATTTGCCGAGGTATATTCTGAGAATGATTTAGTTTCGCTTGGAAAATTTGAAACGGTAGTAAAACTTTCAATTGACGGAATGACATCGGGTCCATTTCCTGCCATTACATTACCCCTGCCAAGTCTCAAAAATGATAACAGAGAAGATATTATAAGAAATAGCCGCGAGCGTTATGGTCGAAAACCTGCAAAAAACTTCTGATTTTTCACATTCCTGTCTTAGCCTTAACCTTTCATTATGGTGTATAATGCCAATATGGTTAGAAGGCTTATGTTCTTATTGTGTGTGATGTTGTTCTGTATTATCCTTTTTTTCTTCTCCTCAACCCTTTCAAAACCCATAGATTTTATAGTAAGCATGTTATCCTTTCCGCGTACAGGTTTATATAGTGTGGTATATGCACAAGGAAAACTAACAAGAGAAGACACCTTGCTTATTGAGAACAAAAAGCTGAGCGAACAGTTGGCAAAAATGGATTCATTAAAAAGGGATAATGATGCGCTTCGTTCACAATTTCAAGAAACAACTCAATTATCAACAGATCTACTCCCAGCAAAGGTTATAGGTTTTACAGGCGCATTGAATAATCCTACAACACTTATTTTAAATCAGGGCGAGAATAATCATGTAAGATCTGGGATGGCAGTTATCGTGGGAGCAAATCTAGTGGGCAAGATTGGAAAAACTACTCATTGGAGTTCAGAACTGATTTTACCGGTGAGTAAAAAATTTTCTACTCTGGGAGTCACATCAGAGCATAATAGTCCTGGGATTATAAAGGGTGAAGAAGATTTTATATTGTTTGAAAATGTTGTTATTACAGACTTTATTTCAAAAAACGAAATGGTAGTAACAAAAGGGGAGAAGGGTTTGAATGGTCTAGGGATTCCACCGGATTTAATTATAGGAAAGATAGTGCTCGTGAACAAATCGGAGACACAACCATTTCAAAGCGCACAAGTAAAAAGCTTAGTAGATTTTAAAAAATTAACAATAGTGTTTATAATCACAAAATAGCAGTATGATTTCTCAATCCCTATTTATTTTGCTTTTCATAATTGCATTGTTGGTGGAAATTTCAATAGTTCCTTTCCCTTTTGTTTTTGTGTGTTCCCTGTTCTATTTTTTTTATTCAAAGAAGATAGTGACTATCTTTATTATTCTATTTTTTTCGTTACTATTAGATAGGGCACAGTTGCACACGTTAGGTGTAAGTTCGTTATTTTTTTTCTTTTTCTTTTCCATGATTACGTTATTGGAAAAATCATTTTCTGTTAAGGTGACTTCTTTGTTTGCGGCATTTACAGTATTAGTAGGTGTTGAGGTGTATAGGCAGTACATAAATTATCCTTTTCTTCCAGTTTTTGAAGGTATAATGATTGTATTTCTTGTATCACTTATTATGTTTGAGAACTTTATCAGCAAGAAGGAGAGATCTTCATATGAGAAAAAAATATAAAACAGGCATAGCATTTTCTGATTTCGTAACTCGGGAGCGATCTATGTTTTCTTCAGGGAAAAATAATTCTTCTGTTTTTCAACCATCAGAATTGTTGCTTATGGTACCCGCGTTTTTGCTCATTTGTCTTTTTCTAATTCTTTTTTTAAGGCTTTTTTATGTTCAAGTAGTGCAGGGAGCTTATTATGCTGGTTTATCTGATCAAAACAGAACGAGAACTATAACCATTCCTGCACCAAGGGGCATAATTTTTGATAGATATAATCGTCCGATTGTCCGAAATGTTCCCATATTTGAGATATTTGAAAACAAGAAAGCAAAATTAATTGGAAAAGATCAGGCGTTGCAACTTCTAAGTCAGGGGAAGGATGTGAAGGATACAATCACGCGTGAATACCTATATGGTAGTAATTTTGCAAATATCATAGGTTACACTGGGCAAATCTCTGAAGAAGAACTAAATAGTCCAGAGTATAAAGAGTATGTCATAACTGATTTTGTGGGTAAGATGGGTCTTGAGGATGAATATGAAAAAGTTCTTCATGGGGAAAACGGGAAAGAGCTATATGAGGTAAATGCGGCCGGTGAAAAGAGTAGATTTCTTGGGAGACAAGAACCTATTTCTGGAAAAAATATTACGGCAACACTAGATATAGATATTCAGCAAGCAGCTTCAAACGCTATGAAAGACGTTAAAAAAGGTGCAGTTGTTGTATCAAATCCAAAAGACGGTGGGATTTTGGCGTTGTATACAAAGCCTACATATGACAGTAATATATTTACTCATTCAAAAGAATATAAAGCAGAAGGAGATTATAAAGATGTCAACTCCATTCTTTCAGATACTGAAAACCAACCGTTATTGGATAGAGCAATTGGCGGCGTATATCCTCCCGGCTCAACGTTTAAGCTTGTTACGGCTGTTGCGGCCCTTTCTTCAGGTGCAATTACGGCAGATACAAAAATTGAAGACACAGGGATATTAAGAGTAGGAAGTTTTTCGTTTGGAAATTGGTACTTTTTGCAGCATGGAAGAAAGGATGGATTTATAGATGTAGTCGCTGCTATAAAACGCTCAAATGATATATTCTTTTATAAAGCTGCTGACGAAACAGGTGTTGATACGTTAAGCCGTTGGGCAATGCAATTTGGATTAGGAAATACGTTAGGAATTGATCTTCCAGGTGAAGTAACCGGTACTGTTCCTACACGTGAATGGAAGGATAGAGTGATTTCTGAGCAATGGTATTTAGGAGACACGTTTAACTACGGTATAGGACAAGGATATTTATTAACAACCCCGCTACAGGTTAATTTTATGACTAGTGTTGTAGCAAATGGGGGAGATCTCTTTAAACCCCACATAATACAAGGAACAGGCAAAAAACTAAAGGAAAATTTAGTAAAGAAGGAGTATCTTGATTTAGTTTTACAGGGGATGAAAGAGAGTTGTGAGGTGGGTGGAGTAGCCTGGCCATTTTTTGATTTTAAGGTTAAAAATGATGCGTTAAAAATTGATAATACAAATTATGTGCAAGATGCCTCTGGAAGCAGTAAAATGGTTCGGGTTAAAGTCGGATGTAAAACGGGTACAGCAGAAACAGGAGGAAAGGAAACAAAACCACACGCATGGATTACCGTATTTGCTCCCTTTTACAACCCAGAGGTGGTTGTGACTGTGTTAGTTGAAAATGGAGGAGAGGGATCTAGTATTGCAGGACCTGTTGCTCGAGATGTTTTAAAAGTGTACTTTGAAAAGAAAAAGAACTAGTGTGCCGCAGTGATTTGCTAATTAATCCACTTTATTGTTGAGAGAATTTTTTCAAATATTGTAAGATTTCCATAATTCATAAGGCTAATTTTTATATTTGGTAGTATGTGTACAATTTCATATGTACCGTCTCCCATAAATCCACCACTTCTCACTTCTTTCCATTGTGCTGATGCCCTGTTGTCTATCTTTCCCAGTAGTACATTTGAAATTGTTGTGGTGAGTGTGTATGGCTCAGATCCGTTACTCCCATTGTTTTCTACAACTTCAGACTTTGGGATAGAAGATTCCAGTGATGGAAATGGAGCTGTAACTTTTCCAATATGCATTTCTCCAGCGTTGCCTCCAAAAGGACAACTTTTTGTAAATTCTGCAGGTTGGGGGTTTTTCTTAAATATTACATAGTAGTCTTTTCCGCAATCCCACATGTCCCAATCTTGAGGTGTTTTAAATTCAGCAAATGATGTTTTCATAGATTTCCACGTTGCAATTTCTGGGTCAGGTGTTGGAGTAGCGGTTGGAGTAGGAGTTATGCGCTGTATGAGAGTGGGTGATGGTATTTTTTCAGGGGTAGATACTGCAGTTATTGGGTTGCCTACATTAGCTTGCATAATATAAAATCCCATTCCAATAACTATAATAAGTAAAAACAAAATAATACTAATGAGTATTCCTAAAAAGAGCCTTGAGTTCTTCTTTGTTTGATTTGGTGTGGGCGCGTCTTTTTGGCTTAAGTGCTTTTCTGTGATTTGAGTATTATCTTTTTCCATATTTAATTTTTAAAGTCGAAGCTTGAGAGAATATCTTCCAATTCTTTACTTGTATCATTTTTTCCAATAAAAACAAAGTAGTATAAGTCTCCTTTGTGCACAGTGTATGAAACTGATATATATCCAGATATGCCAGACGCGGCACCATTTGTGTTTGCGCTATACAGCATGCCTTTTTGACCTCCAAAATCTACCTCTCTTTTTATGACGTTTGTAGAAGGACTAAGCTCTAGTTCAGCAGGTCCTCCTTGTTTATCTATTACTTCTTGAAATGATTTTAGGTCTGGAATTTTTTCATAGTGTCGTACAGTAACCGTCAACTCTTTTCCGCTTAACACCTGCGCGGAGGAATCGGCAGATCTTTCATTTGGCACTGAAAGGCTATAGTCAGGCGATCTTAATTGAAAATTTGCAATAATATTCTCTGGCACGGTTTTATTTATTGGAATATGTATTAGGTTGTCTGGATAGGTAAAGAAAAAGTTTTCTGATGCGTTATATACTTTTGAATTTTCTTTTCTTGGGTTAAATATCTTGGTGGTAGATTCTGTATTTGTTTTATTAAATACAAAAAATACAAAAATAATTATTGATAAAACAATAAGACAAAATATGCAAATATAAAGTGCCTTGTGTGATATCTTCATATTTTTATTGTAACATGCATTGGTGACTGAGAAAAGCGACTGCACTTAGAATAGCTAGGGCTTTTTGTATAAATAGATTGGAAAAATATAGTTAAAATGGTAATAATGAAAGAATGATGAATGAGTCACAGACAACGCTTGCAATATCTCTTTGTGACGGTATAGGTCCTAAGACATTCCAAAAATTAATAATATATTTTGGCTCATCAAAAAACATATGGAAAGACTTAGATAGTTCCACTTGTAAAAATATTGGTATGGGAGCGGGCGTTTTCCAGAAATTTCAGGAATTTAGAGAATCATTTGAGCTTGCTATCTATGCGAGCAAATTAGAAAAGGCAAAGGTTGTTGTAGTGACAATAACAGACGATTTATATCCTGAAGCATTAAAGAAACTTGAAGCTCCACCAATAGTTATCTATTGTAAAGGTAACCTTGACCTTCTCAATTGCACATCAGTTATAGGTGTTGTTGGAGCACGTAAAATTACTTCATATGGAAGAGAAGCAACTCAGAGAATAGTTTCAGAATTGGTCGCGCAAGACTTTGTTATAGTATCAGGACTTGCCTTTGGGGTAGATGCTGTTTCACATTTGACAACTCTTTCGGAAAAGGGAAAGACAATTGCGGTTTTAGGGTGTGGAGTGGATTGTTGCACTCCTCTGGAGAATCAAGCAATTTATGAGGAGATTCTAGATAAAAAAGGCTTAATTATCTCAGAATATTTTCTAGGCAAGCCTCCATCTATGGGTAGTTTTCCTGCCAGAAACAGAATAATAGCGGGTCTTGCGTCAGGCATTTTAGTGACTGAGGCAGCAGAGGGAAGTGGATCTTTAATTACTGCTGAGGAGGCAAAAAAGCAAGGAAAAAGCGTATTTGCAGTGCCAGGTCCAATTAATTCTTTTATGTCAAAGGGTACATTCAAACTCTTAAAAGAGGGAGCGCATATTGTTTCGTCAGGAGAAGATATACTTCAGGCTTTAAACTCTAAAGCTAAACAATTAAAAGGGAAAACAACAAGTCAAAAGTCTAAATTAAGCGCAGAAGAAAAAAGAGTGGTCAGGCTATTAGAACGTGAGGCTATGAGGCTTGATATGCTTGCAAAAGCCGCTAAAATTCCAATGGTAGAGCTAATGGTCTTAGTTTCATCTCTTGAAATGCAAGGGTTTATAGAATCTAAGGAGGGAGAGATAAGTCTTAAAGCTTGAGCTATTTCTAAATGAAGCTAATTGAGGCTAAATCTCAAATAAGCATGGGAAGGCGTGAAACGCATTCGTGAAATATGTCAGGATTCCGTCAAGCATGTATTATTTCTTTATGATATCCTTACCGTATATTTTAATATATGGCCTTATCATCAGTAGAATCACATAGTAATTTAAACGTTCAAAATGTTCCTGACATGCAACCTAGACAGTCAGCACAGATTCTCCAATTTCCAACAAGAGAACCCATTAGGGACTTTGTAATTCCAAAAACGCCTTTTGGATTAAAGGATGCGTCCCAATTACGCAAAGAGCTTGACATATTAGGATACATAAGCATTAACAGCTCAGAGGTAAAACATGAATTTCCTTTTTCTGGAGAGTGGTGGGTAGAAGATCGTGCAAAAGTTTCTGTTCCTGCTGAGATGGTAGACCCGAGTATTATTACTAAATATGGAGGAGAGCTTGAAATATCAACCATCTCTCATAAGAAGGAATATGTACTACACTTAAGGGAAGGTGAAGTAGAGATTGTTCATAGGTACATGTAAACGTTTTTAGTTACTCATCAGCTCCAGAGATATTACTTTCATCTATACTTTTTTTTCTATATAATATCCCATATGGATCCACGTAAAACACAAAATGACGATGCCCTATATGGTGCTGCAACGCCTCGAAATTTTGATGAAGGGCTAATGCCAAGCATTCCTTTGGATGATAAAAAATTTAAAGAATATGAGAACCTGGTTTTTTCTTCCCGACCTGACATAAAAACATTTATAGAAGAAAACGGAGAAAAAACATTTTTTGAATATTCAAAATCTCATATACGTGAGAATAGAAACCCTACCATAAAGGAGCGAAAAAAAGAACTTCATGGGGAAGTTTATGCAGAAATAGCTCCATTGTTAGGAAGTAAAATTGCAAAAAGTGTAATAAAGCAGATGAAGGATAACTATAGTGTTTCTACGATTCAGCATAGCGTTCCCTTAGGTCACCCATATATTTTAAGTGCAATATTCAACAATGCAACTCCATACATGGGAGGAACATTTCCTTATTTGCAGAATGTGATAGTTTTGGCAAATTCATTGGCTTCATTTAACAATTATTCGTTTCCCAAGGCAGACCTTTTACATTTATTAGAAAATGTAAAATTAGAGTCAAGGCAATTCAGTTTTTTTGGTCAAACTAGAGAAGCATCTCCGACAATTTTTCAAGAGCCATTTGGGGAGGAAGAAATTTCAGAGATTAAAAAACGGATAATGCAAATAAGACAGGAAGGGAAGATTGGCAAAGAAGAATTGAGTAATTTGCTAACAGTAATTGAGGAAGTATATAGCAGTCCTCATGTCTTGTCTCAGAAAAGCTATCTTGATCAACTTACAGTTTTAAACTTCTATCTTTTTAAAATATTTCTGAAAGGGTATTCAAAAAATGTTCCCAATCTTGTTTTTTTATCACAGGAGTTATTGACGTTAAGATTACTTCTTACGTATCATATGAACGAGGAGACTATTTTAGGTAAGCTTTTATTTGATCCAAAATTTCATAAAATTTTTCTTAAAGAATTTGATGGGTTAAATGGGGCATTTAGTATGGAGAGGGATAGGGGCACATTTCTTTTTTGGGCATATCCAAAAGGCGCAAGATACAGAGAGAGGATGATGTTGGTTGATGGAGTCTTAAAATCTACAGATAGTGAATATGAGCTTATTCTTTCGCCAGAAAATGTGAGAATAGCAATTCAAAATAATGAAATAATTCCTAGCACATCTTTAGTATTTATAACTTTGGCTTTTTATTACGGACTCTTTCTGGGTGGCGGAATTGCTCAAGTTAAAAATTTAAAGAGCTTAAAAAGAGCATATGAGGCTCTTCTTGAGGAAGCAGATCAGAAGGAAGAAATTTCTGTGGTAAGCAATTTAAATGTGAGCAATTTAATTATTTCACGTGCTACATTTTTATATATGAAAAAAAATAATTTAAGAATCCCTCTTACCGGTATGGATATAATTGCTTATGGTCACAAAATGGATTGGGATGAGGTTTTTAAGTCTACTAAAAATGTAAAAATGAAAGATATAATGGCAAGGATTTATCCGTTTTATTATTCTCAATTCTTAAGTAAAAAAGATGAAGAGCTAGAATCTGTTACGGAAAAAGACATAGAGGATTTTATAGGTTTGGATAAGAGGTTGCCAGCGTTATTTAACGTATCAAGTGATAGTTAGTAGTATCCCAAGCATAAGTGTTTTTGGCTCTTTATTGTTTTGAAAGAGAACAGCAAATGTTCCCCCCCCATTTCTATATGCATTTTCGCAGATGTAAAAAATTATTCGTTTTTAGTTGCAAAGATAATTTTTTGTGGGTATTCTAGATAATTTTAGTGTTGAAGCTTAAAGTCTAATTTGGCGGAGGGGGTACGATTCGAACATACGATTCCGCTTTGCGGAATACATGTGACTTGCGTCACGCGTGCACTGGACCACTATGCAACCCCTCCAAATATTCGAAGCAGAAAGTATTAATTATACAACTTTAGAGGAGTGATTGATAGAGTTTGTCAAATTGCTTTGTAATTTCAGTCCATGTATATTTATTAAAAACAGTTTCACGCGCATTTTTCCCTAGTGTTCTTCGAAGTCTGTAGTCAGCAAGCAAAATATTTACTTTTTCTGTTAAATCCTTTGAGCTTCTCGGTTGTACATGGAATCCGTTTACTCCATCTTTTATTGCAAATGTTACCTTTCTTGATGCAACAACAGGAACACTTGCAGCCATTGCTTCAAGAATTGTGAATCCCATTGGTTCATCCCAAACTGCAGGAGCTACAAAAACGGAAGCAAGATAGTACATTTGCATGAGATCATCTTGACCAACAAATCCTAGCATTGTTACATTTTCTAGGTTGCTTTTTTTTATCATTTGTTTTAAAGCTTCTTTTTGTGGTCCGTCGCCAACAATGAGTATAGGTCCGTTTATTTTATTAGCCGCTTTAACTAAATACTCTGCACCTTTTTCTGTAATAAGTCTTCCTGCAAACATAACGTAGGATGGTTCGTATAATTTATATTTTCTTCTAATTTTTTCAATTGTTTCAAGTCGTCTTTTAAGTGGGAATTTTGTTTTCCTAATTCCGCCCGGAATTACTTTTACCTTGGGCATTAAATCATTGCCAAACATCTTAATGAGCCTCGTTTTTGTATCCTCAGAAACAACTGTTATCAGATCTGATGCTCTTAGAGCATCTTTTGTGAGGCCAACATATCTTTTATCTTCTCTTAGCGCAAACAAACAGCTTCCGTGAGATGTTGTGACTAATTTTGTTCCATATATCGCCTTTATGAATCGTGCCGCCCAGGTGTGGATCATAAGATGGTGTACATGGATTATATCTGGTTTGAATTCTTCAACTATCCTAATTAATCCATTTGTAAATTTTTCATAGAGTCTTTCTATTTCGAGAGTTGATAATTGACTGTATTTTTTTGAAGATTCAAGACCGGGTCTTCCTATAAATACTGGGATCTGGGGAAGTTTAATTTTGTAATCAATTATGGATTTATCTATCCTTGTTTTTTCAGGTGCTGCAATTGCTACATTATACTTTTGTGATTCAGATAGTCTTAGTGCTAGAAATTTAACATAGGCACCAGAGCCACCACCAACTATTGGAAAATCATAAAGAAGAAGTATTTTTGTTTTTTCTTTCCGCGCCATGCCTGAATTATATACTTATTCCTATTTAAAATAAAGTCTAAGGGTGATTGACAGCTTGGGAATAAGCATATAAACTATATGAACTAATGGAAGTGAAAGAGGCAGCTCAAGTCCTATCACAAGTCGATAAAGAAGGAATTAAACCCCCAAGACCCGGAATATTACGAGAAGTTTTAAAACCAGAAGAAAGAACAATCAAACCACAGTTTGAAGATTTAATTGTATTTGGTCAAGGTCCAGTAATAGGACGAGATTCAAGGACAAAGCCCATGCCTGGTAGTAGAGAAGTAGAGGATATTAATATTTGGGGTAAAACTGTTGCAAGGGCTGCTGCTGAGTTAAAGGTTGCAGGTACGATTGGGAGAATTATTATCAGTGGCGGAAAAACAGGAGGAGAAGATTTTGTTTCAGAGGCTGAACTCATGAGAAATGTGATTTTTTCAGAGTATCCTAATATTAAGCCTGAGGATATTTTAGTAGAGACTACTGCAACAAATACGCTTGAAAATTTTGCCTATACAATCAATAAATTAGATAATGAGAAAAGCACAAATCCTAAGGGTACTTCTAGACGAACAGCTTTCCTGGGATCAGATTATCATATTTCAAGGATAAAACATTTGGCGGTGCTATATGGATTTTCAGAACCACAAGTATTTTCTGCTGAAGCAATTTTTAAAGTTATTGCAGAAAGAACTCATGACCTAGCCATGCAAGATGAGATTGAAAAGATGCTTAGTGTAAATGATGATTTGTCGCTTCCTGATTCAAGAATAGTGTTTGATTTTTTTGCGAGTCTTTCACCTAAGGAAAAAAGAAGTCAAGAATCGAAATCATTTATGAAAAAGCCAACATTCTTTGAAAAAATGGAGGGAACTGAGCAGAAGGGTGTTTTGAAAAGAATTATGGAAGAACAGAGGTGGACACGGGGCTTGTCTTCTGTCCCTGAGTATTGGATTGGATACTTAGGGTACTTAACGGATAATACAAGACTTTCTGATGTATTATCAGAACTTCCCGAACAGGATTTGGTTAAAATGCGAATTGATAGGAGCAAGCCAATTAACGAGGTGAGGCGTGAACTGCTCAATTTCACAAAACCAGGTATGAGGAAAATTCCCCCTGAAGAATGGGAGAAATCTTAATGAAATTATTTTTAACATCATATGCAGCACACTCGCTTGATAAAGTTGTACCACTTCTTGGAGCCTCTCCAGAGATGCTAAAAGTCGCTTTTATTCCGACTGCTTCAGATATCTACCACTATCGTCCATGGATAGATAGTGATAGGCAGAAATTAGTATCGCTTGGCTTTAAGGTTTTTGACGTAGGCTTACAATCAGATTTAGACCAGGCAGGGTTTCCTGTTGGAGATAGGGTTAAAAAAGAGTCAGAGCTGAGATCAGAGTTATTAGAGGCGGACATTTTATTTGTCGGCGGAGGGAATACGTTTTATTTATTAGAGCAGGCTCAAAAAAGTGGTTTTCTGAAGATTGCCAAGGAAATGGTAAATTCGGGAACCATATATATAGGCTCGAGTGCGGGGTCGGTTCTTGCTGGTCCCGATATCGAGGCCGTAGAGTTTTTTGATAATAAAAGCGAAGCAGGATACTTAAATTCAACGAGAGGACTTGGTTTTGTAGACTTTGTTGTGCTTCCACATTTTGTTCCTGGTGTAAAAGATCCAATATTTGATCAAACAATTGAGATATATAAGAATCGAAACAAACTTGTGACCCTTACAAACTCGCAAGTAATTGAAGTTGAAGATAGTGTAATTAAAACTCTATAAACGAGTGCAGGGAGAATATCATCTTTTAGGCTTATCCCCTTGATCTTCACTATGCTTTCTGTTAAACTACTAGTTAGAAAAGATCCGGAGACAGTAAGTAGGGGATTACTCATAAATCTTACCGAGGACAACATGTTAGAAGTTTCTAATCAGTAATGTTGGCGCTCAGGGATAGAGCGCTTTTTTTTTGGAAAATATGCCAAGTATCAGAAATACAAAATTATTAGACGAAGCAAAAGACAAAGTTAGTAGAGCTAACGCTATGTACTTTGTGGAATACACAGGTCTTACCCATAAGCAATTAGAAGAGGCACGTAAAGAGCTTTCGCAAAACAATGCTGAAATGGCAGTTGTTAAGAATACGCTCATGAATATAGCGTTGGCAGAAAAAAATATTGAAGTGAAGGATAGACTCAATGGTCAAAAAGCTACGCTTTTTTCTTACGGTGATCCCATTAATACTGCAAAAATATTAACTAAATTTGTAAAAAAATATGGACTTCCAAAAATAAATTTTGGTATATTTGAAGGAAATATTATAGAGGATTCATCTATAGTAAAAATAGCAGCACTTCCTTCAAAAGAGATCTTGGTCGGAAAACTTTTGGGACTCTTAAACTCTCCAATTTCAGGTTTGGTTTATGCATTAAATGGAAATATCCAGAAGTTAGCTTTGGTTCTTAAAGAGATTGAGAAAAAGAAAGGAACGGAGGTGACTAATTAATATGGCAAAAATGAATAAAGAAGAATTAATGTCCGCAATAGAAGAAATGTCTGTTCTTGAACTTTCAGAACTCGTGAAAGCTTTAGAAGAAAAGTTTGGCGTAACTGCAGCAGCTCCAGTAATGGCAGCAGGTGCAGCTCCAGCAGCAGCAGAAGGTGGAGAGCCAGCTGAAGAGCAAACAATCTTTAATGTTGTAGTTGCAAGTGCAGGCGCAAATAAGCTTGGAGTTATAAAAGCTCTTCGTGAACTTGCTCCAACACTAGGACTTAAAGAAGCAAAAGATTTAGTTGACGCAGCACCAAAAGAAGTATTAACTCAGGTTAATAAAAAACAGGCTGATGAAGCTAAAGAAAAACTTACAGCAGCAGGTGCAACTGTTGAACTGAAGTAATATAAGCGTTTTTAGATAGGCGTTTAGTAAACTTAGACGCTTTAGCCCAAAGGGCACAAGTTCTAGGCGAAGCCTAGACGCTTATACTAAAAATGCTTTACCTTATGCGATTAATATCGTATAATATTGAAACCTCAGAAGCGTTATTATATTTTTAACTCCGATCTGATCGGAATCGCGATATATAATTTTTACTTTTGAGTTAAAATTTTACAAACTAAAAAAATATGGCTGCAAAATGTATGAACTGCAATAAGGGAATGATGTTAGGGCATAGGGTGTCTCACTCTAAACGCCGAACAAATCATGCCTTCAAGGTTAATCTCCAAAAGAAAACATTTATAGTTGAAGGAAGAAAAATTTCAGTTCGTATATGTGCAAACTGCATAAAGCTTTCTAAATTTATTGATAGAAAGAAAAAAGAAGAACTAGCCAATCTGCAAGCCTTATCGGAAACCCCAGTAGCTGTTGCATAAAATTGTATTCTTCCTTGGGCTGAAGCATTTAACCACTTTTCACTTTTCTCCCTCTATAAAAATCACCTTGCTTTATATTTTTAAGCGAGCCCCATTTAGGAGATTTTGGCTCCTAAAAGAGTTCTTACATAGGGAATTTTTGAGAATATAAAATTTAACATGAAAGACAGTCCTGTAATGATAATAAATCCAAAAATAAATGATGCAAGATTGAAAAGTTTATACTCATCAATAATTTTTAGATATAAATCGAGAATTGCTACATGAATAAAATATACCCCAAATGAAAGCGCTGAAAGTGAAAGAATAATTTTATTCCATTTTTTAAGATATCTGGTCTCAAATACATAAAAGACAACAAAGCATGCGACAGAGTAAAACATAATAGACATTCTCCACTGATTTCTTAAAAAGTTTCCGTTTCCTGAGCTTGTAAACATGGAAAGCGCTTCTGTCACAATAATTGATCCGAAAAGAACCATAAGCGCGACACATGAGTTAAATGCTAAATGTATTATCTTTACCGTTTTTTCAAAATTAAGTCCTGCATATATTCCCAAAACAAACGGAAAAAGGTTGTAGAGAGCAATTCGTATAGGAGTGAAAAGTGGAATTTGTGAATCGGTAAAATAGGTTGTTGAGAGTAATATGCTTTCAAAAATTGTAAGAAAAAATATGAATTTTTTAGTAAGAAATACGTTTTTGTAGTTAATAAGAAGTGGGAAAAGAAGATATAGGATAAATAGTGTTGGTATGAAATAAAGTTGGTATGAGGGGGCACCAGTAAGATATTGGTATATAAAATTTAATTGAAGTACATTTTTTAGTGGGTGCGGGAAAATGATCAGAAAATACGCAAACACCCAAAAGGTATATGGTATAAGAAGCCGTAGACGTCTTTTATAAAAATGCAATGGAGAGGGGATTGAAGTATAGCGAAGAGCTAAAAGCAGTCCTGATGCCGCAAAAAAAATGGGAACAGCAAATCTGCTTATTTGGTTTAGAATAACAAAAATAAAAAAATCAAATGAAAACGGAGAAGACCTATCTATAAATGCAGTTGAGACATGGATAAGTACAACAGCTATGATTGCAATCAGCTTTAAGAAATCTATTGCGAAGTTTCTATCTTTCATTTTTATTTGAATTGATTGTCATGTAAGTTAAGTTTTTGAAGTATAGTGACAGCATCATTCCCGTATCCATTTATAAAATCATTATAGCTCATAGGTTTTTTTCCTTCCACCTGGACCATATCATTTGGCATCAGCTTTAAAAGTTTATTTTTTTTGCCCAATGATACAGTAAGATACACTCCGGGCCAGGGATAAAAAGCTCTTATTTTTCTAAGTAGCTTGTCTTTTTCAGGGGGGTTTGAGAGATCTATTTTTCCGTTCTGCTTTTCTATTTTTTGTGTCCAGGTTTCGTTTTTTGTGCTTTGCGGAATAGAATCTATTTTCTTAACCTTTTCAATATATTGAATAATTTCTTTAATCAATAGTGAGCCCTCTTGAAACAGTAACTCAGTAAGTGTCTTGAGATCTGCGTTACTTGTAATCTTCACTTCTTTTTGGGCAACAATTGGTCCATGGTCTATCTTTTCATCCAGTTGTATTACTGATACGCCGGAAACCGTATCTCCATTTAAAATTGTAAACTGTATCGGACTAGGTCCTTTGTATTTTGGCAAGAGACTTGGGTGTATATTTAAAATTCCCATAGGAAAATGATCTATAATTTCCTTGGGGATAAAAGCGCCATATGACGCAAGAATTCCTAATTCGGGAGAGTAGGTTTTTACAATTTCTATATCTGACTTTTTTTTGAAATTTGTGCACAGAAAAGGAATATTTTCACTGTGTGCATATTTTTCAAGCTCTCCATCATTTTCATTCGTGACAATAAGGCAAAGTCCTTTATTTTGCAACTCTTTTACAATAGGTATTGTATAGTAGCCTGAACCAAAGAAAACAATTTTCATACTAGTATTATACAGTGAAAGGGAGAAGTTTAAAGAATTAGTTTCTATTGTTGAAGGTAATTCCCATTCTTGCAATAGGGTTAGGGATTTCTTTTAGTCCTTTTTCCTCCGCGATTTCTTTAAGAATATCATTAACGTTTATTTTTGATGCAGGGTGGCCAATCTCTTTTTCAAGTCTCTTTTGTAAGGCAGGTAGGAAGCCTACTATATTATGAAGTTCTGAGTCGTTATTATTCATAAGTCTTATAGTTGGGGTAGGTGTTATAATATGGTAGTATGCAAGTCTTTGAATTAAATTTTCTGCAATGATAAATAGTACATCGGAAGATAAAGCAGCAGGACCATCATAGGATTTTGGAAGTATTTCTTTTCTTCCTCTTAAAACGCCTTTAGCATCTAGCTCCTTTTTCAATTCCTCATCCAATTCAATACCAAGTAGTGTATCAAGCTGTCTTCCTTTGGAGGTAATAATACCACCATGAGTAAAAAGATTTACGAAGTCAACCTTTACTAATTGTTTAAGTTCTTCTGGCGAAAGCGGTTGGTCCGGAGAGTAAAACGCGTTTTTTCTTCTTTCATGTATTGATGACATATCCTATAATTATAACATTCTAGGAAAAAAGTTCAAAACGGCATTCTTTAAGAGCACAGCGAGTGAAGCGAGCGAGCATCACAAGAATGCCTA
>DAIQMY010000004.1:0-82848 GCA_036788695.1 Candidatus Levyibacteriota bacterium
CGGCATTCTTTAAGAGCACAGCGAGTGAAGCGAGCGAGCATCACAAGAATGCCTAGAGTTTAACTTCGTCAAATTCATCTTCGCCCTCGGCATTCTTATGGCTTTTATATAATTTTCCCCCTTGTTCAATCACATGTTTGGTGAATAAGAGTCCCTGAAGATGATCCATTTCATGTTGAATGATAACAGCAGGAAATCCTGTAAAGTATTTTTTGTGTTTTTTCCCTTTCTCGTCTTGCCACTCAAGTGTCACGTTTTTTTCTCTTGTTACATGTCCCCAAATATTAGGGATAGAAAGACATCCTTCTAGTAATTTTCCTTTGCGCGGTTTTTTCTTTTCTGTGGTGTTTATAAGACCCTTCGTATGAGGTTTAGGTATAATTACAGGATTAATAAAATTTTTTACAGGAGAATCATCTGTAGGTTTCATCTGAAATATTGCCAGCGAAAGTCCAACTTGAGGAGCAGCAAGCCCAACGCCTACCGGATCAGTTGTTGCCCTTAGTGTTTCCTCCATCTGCTCCAAGATGTCATCCAGTTTCTTGTCAAATTGAGTAACTTTCTGTGTTTTTTTAATGAGAATTGGGTTAGGTGTTACAACAATCGTATACATAACTTTGAGAAATTATACTTGAAGTAATTTGAAAACTCCAGTTTTATTTTAGACTTTCTAGAAGTTCCTTTGCTTGTTTGTCGTTTGGGTTAATAAAATTAAGTATATAAGTGAGGCTTCCTTGTGCTTCATGAATCAATTTTTGTTTTTGATCCAGGTTTTTTTCTTGCTTTGCTTGTTGATTCAGATATACAGCCATTGCATATCGTGCGTCTCTATAATTAGCTTTTAGTTCTAATGCTTGGGTAAATGCTTTTTTTGCGTTGTCATAATCATTTTTTTGTCCGTATAAGAGACCCTCATTATACAGAAGCTTTGCATCAGTTGGAGCTAATTTCTTTGCTTCTTTTAGGGTTTTCAATGCTTCATCAAAGTATTTTTTATCTAAATCTGAAAGAAGAAAAAGTGTTTGTACGCGCGATTTATAATAGACAATATTTTGTGGATGACGTTGTATTACGTCTGTTGACATTTGAACCGCACGGTCTAGATAGATTTGAGCCTGTTGTTGCTGCTTTTCAGAGGTGAGAAGGAGAGCTATTGCAGCATAGTTTAAGGCAAGTTCATTCTTGTATAAATCCTCTCCAGGATATAAATTTACTGCATCTTCAAGGTATTTATTTGCTTGACCGTATTGTTGAGCACGGTTTAAATTATAGCCCATTGAATAATTTTGGTCTGCAAACCAGAAGTTGAGGAGTTGTATAAGCAGAAATAAACAAAATACACCAAAAATAATTAATACAAATGCTTTTCCTGGGCTCATTTCACCTTCCGGCATATTTGTTTTTTTAATCTTTCCTGTGAGTACTAAAACGAGCGCAGGGATAAAGAAGAGATAGAGGTTAATGATTACAACAGAGAATCCAAAAAAGTTAGACGTTAAAATAGTAACATATGACGCAAGTAGTGCAAGGATCAGAAGAACAGGTAAATTGCCTGCATACGATTTTTTAAAAAGATACTTTATTGTGTAGAACAAAAACCAGAAAATCATAAATAGGTATGTTCCAAGTCCTACAATTCCCGTAGTTGCAAGGTAATTGATGTATTCGTTATGCGCTTTATTGTAGAGAAAGTCCCATTCAGATAAAAGGTTATGTTCTTGAGGTTTCACGCTATAGTAGGAATATGCAAATGTTTCAACTCCGGTACCAAATAATGGATGTTTTTTAAATAATTCAAACGCGCCACGCCACACAACTAAGCGTATCTTTCCCGAATCTGATCCACCTAGTTCTTCAGGAGATACTACAGTTTGCGTTTGTGTGTTTGTTGTTTGTTCAGGTGGTGATACTGGTGTAAATGTGCGCATGAACCCACTTAAGGATAGAAGTGGAATTCTTCCTTGAAGTGGATTGCCCATAAAAAAGGAGGCAAGAAAAAATAAAATTATAATAATTGCAGAGGTTTTAATGGTCCGGTTTTTGTATATGTTTTTAATTTTCGTATGTTTCAAAACAAAGTATACTATGCCCGCAAAGAAAGTGAATAAACCGGTAAGTATGCCCAAATACCCAGATTGGGATTGAGACCATAGAATTTCTATAAAAAGGAGAAGGGATAATCCAATGAGTAAGAAAGCTTGAATATTTCCCCGTTCCTTGACGAAGCTCAAGAGGTTTTGTTTTGACAGTTCGCGCGCTTCATGTGTGTTTGTAAGCCTATAGATACCCAAAGACATAGAAATGGGAATAAGTATTGAGAAATACGCAGCAAGCCAATTTGGTTGTCCAAGAGTTGAAAAAAGTCTTACAGTAGGTTGAAATGCGTCTGTCCAACAAGCGACATCTAATGAGCCCCTGAAGATGAGACATGTAAAGTCGTAACCAAAATGTGATGTAAATCCCCAGAGCGCGACTACCAGTCCAGAACTTATCATTATTAAAAATAATTTTTTTACTGGTGGATAGACAAAGGCTTTTATAAAAAATATACAAGGCATAACAAAGGTAGCAAGTAAAAAAATATTTTGTAAAAATCCAACATTTTCTGAAATGGAGACAAGAAAAGCCCCTACAACAAGTGATATAAAAGCAAAAAGAATATATAAAGAATTTGTTTTTCCTTGAAATTCCTCTGAGTCTTTTTCTGGAAGAAAATTGCTAAGAAACGCGTAATACAAAAATATGTAGGTTCCTATAGATAGAAGACCGCCGTTGAATCTAGAATAATAACCCCAGAATGAGACATATGGGTCTATTGAAAGAATTGTTGCGACAACCTGGGAGAGAAAAAAAAGTGCTATTGGGATATCAAAAGGGGTTCTTGTAAATATTAGTTTTTTTGAAACTATCATTTTTCCGACCCAGAAAAAAAGAATAATAAGAGATATGATGTATATTGTCCAGAGCTTGTTAAATTCAAATAGCTCAAATGTTTTTGGAAAGAGTACCAGTGGGGTTAGGAAAAATATGCCATAGAACAATGACCTGACTATTTTTGTTGCTTTTCTCTCAAAATCGCCCATTTACCGCAGTGTAGCATAGACTGTAAAAAAGGACAATATCTTACTTGCTACAAAAAAATAATATTTTGTGATAGAGTAAGTTTCATGCAAGAGAAGCCAATGTTATTGCTTGGGCCAGGTAAGAATTCCGCTGAATTATCTCAGGATAAGCTTTATATTATAGGAGCAGGAGTAGTTATAGGGATTGTTTTTTTGGTTATACTAGTTATTTCTCTTGCGAGTTTTGCGACAAATGCAAACTCTAAAAAAGTTCTTCCAGCGCAAACTGCAACTGTTTCAAAAGAGGTGCCATCCCCCCAAAAATCAGATACAGGAAAAATGCAAGAGGTGATGGATTTGACTCCAACAAAAAGTGTACCAACGGCAACGCCCACCCTCACACCAACTTCTATTCCTACACCCACACCTACATTGGTACCTACGTCAACGCCTACTCCCACACCTAGCCCTACATTAACACCTACTCCTACGGTAACTCCCACCCTCACGCCAACTTCTATTCCTACACCCACACCTTCATAGTTTAGGCATTAAATCCTTTTTTCGACCTTTGAGTTTCATCTGTAATCTTGTATACTAATCCTTACCTGCCGAATATAAAATCGGATTTAATTTTTATGCAAAAGTCCATTCTTTTTTGCAGCACCTCCAAGTGTTACAAACACATAGCTGCCTCAAATCTTATATCTTGCGAGAATAGGGAGGAGAACTATGCTTGATAGTATATTTAGTTTATTTTCATATGATTTAGGAATTGATCTGGGCACAGCAAATACGGTCGTGTATGTAAAAGGAAAGGGTATTGCGATACGTGAACCCTCAATAGTTGCAAGGCATAACAAAACAAAAAAAATTATAGCCATTGGTACTGAGGCAAAGAAAATGCTTGGAAAAACTCCCGGAAGTATTTCTGCCATAAAACCATTGGAGCATGGTGTTATATCAGATTTTGATGCTGCAACAAGTATGCTTCAGTATTATATTAAAAAAGTTCATGAAATAGGTACTCCTTTCCCAAGACTTGCCAGACCTCGTGTAGTTGTTGGTATACCTTCAGGAGTGACAGAGGTTGAGCGTCGTGCAGTTTGGGAATCAGCACTTACCGCCGGTGCCAGAGCATGTTATCTGATAGAAGAACCTATGGCTTCAGCCATTGGCGCAGAGGTTTCAGTTTTTGAGCCAACAGGAGTTTTAATAGTAGACATTGGGGGTGGGACAACTGAAGTTGCCGTAATATCATTGGGTGGGATAGTTGTAAATAGGTCTTTAAAAATCGCCGGGAATGATATGGATGCTGCCATTATCCACTATATTAGGTTACGGCATGGTCTTGTAATAGGAGAGAAGACCGCGGAAGAGGTAAAAATTGGCATTGGATCTGCTTATAAAAAAGGGCATAAAATAAAAACAAAAGAACAGAAAGCAAAAGAACAGCTAGAAGATATAGAAATAGATGAAGGTAAACGGGGAGAAAAAGTTGCTCTTGTTCGTGGTCGTGATATAGAAACCGGCTTGCCTAGGTCGTTACGCGTTACAGAGAGTGAGATACGAGAAGCGATAAGTCCTGTAATTTCAGAAATTGTTGACTCAGTTATGGACGTAATAGAAGAAACTCCACCGGAATTAACGAGTGATATTTTAGAACATGGTATTCTGCTAACAGGTGGTGGGTCACTTCTTCCTGGAGTTGACGATTTAATAATAGAAAAAACAAAAATTCCGGTAACACTTATAGATGACCCTTTAACTACGGTGGTAAGGGGATGCGCCAAATTACTGAATGACCCTGAAACGTTAAACCGCGTGAAAGTTACAGGAGGTTTACGGTGACATGCTCAAAGAGAATAGGTAAAAGATTGGGTGGAGGAATAGAGTAAATGCAAAAGTATGAATATCATTACTCGCCTTATACGCGTTACACAAAAAAAAGTAAAATAGACGTACTTCTTAGTTGGGGAATTGTAGTTGTATCTTTTTGTATTCTTTTTGTCTTAGTTTACTCAATTTATAAAATAGCTACGCGAAACATTATTCAAAACGTAGTTATAAGTCCGGTTGCCGATTCTGTTGTTTCATCAGTAGATAATATGCGCAGAATGGTATTCCCTGAAAAGTTAGATGCTGTTGTGCAGTCAGCCTTATCTGGCTCAGATGGGACATATGCGGTTGCTATTAAAAATTTAAAAACCGGTGAAGCATATTACTATAATCAAGGAAAAAAATTTCAGTCGGCAAGTTTATATAAATTATGGGTTTTAGGAGAGGCATATAGACAAATTGAAAACAAAAAATTAGACAAAGATAAGGTCTTGAAGGCAGAAGTATCAGAGATTAACAAAAAATTTGATATAGCTTCAGAATCCGCAGAATTAACTGAAGGGGTAGTTACGGCACGCGTACAAGACGCGATACAACAAATGATAGTTATTTCAAGTAACTATTCGGCACTTCTATTAGTCACCGAGATTAAACTATCAAGCGTCTCAAAATTTCTGAAAGATTATGGATTTTCAGATTCAAAAACAGGAAGCCCGCCCACGACAACTGCTCGTGATATAGAAAGCTTTTTTGAGAAACTCTACGCAGGTTTACTGGGGAGCAAAGACTCAACAGCTTCTATGATTGCAACGCTTCAAAGTCAGCAACTGAATGATAGAATTCCTAAATACTTACCGGAAGATATTGAGGTGGCACACAAAACGGGAGAGCTAGATGGGTATAAGCATGACGCAGGAATTGTATTTGCTCCGAGTGGTGATTATATTATTGTAATATTATCAAAGACATCAGATGAGGGGAAGGCAGCAGAGCGTGAGGCAGTACTCTCTAAAGCAGTTTACGAGTACTTTGAAGGTAAATGAGAAGTAACGCATGTGTATTCCAAAATCAAATAGTTTGTAGTTATGTCTCGAACTTCATATAATACGGCTAATCATGAAAGAGCAGGAGCGGAGAACAGAATTAAAAGTAGACTTATCAAAAGGTGAGTTTGTCAGAATGCATATTCTTGCTGAGGCTTATGGCACGAAAAAACTTGCTCCGGTTTTAAGTCGAGGTAGTGAGCTTATTGAATGGCTTCATGATTCCGTTGCGGCACGACAATCATTTTCCAGAATTGCTGAAGAAACAGGCATGGGGAATCCATTTTTTCTCAATACTGAAATGGTTGATATTGATGCGCATGAAGAGAAAGAAAACATGGCTATCAGGTTACCGCTTTATACAACAAAAGAAGATTTGATACGATTAGTAAAACTTAAAGAAAAATTTCAGATAGAAGATATGGAAGACCTTTTAGATCTTTCTATGACTTGTCTTGAAATACTTTTAGTAGCACATAGAACGGGTGTTTCGACTGATATGCAGATTCAGGGGAAATCCTTTGATATGTATGATAGGGTAAGGCGGAGTTTTCAAAGATAGCTATAGATAGGTGCGTAAGTACACCTTGACACAGCCTCAGAAAGCGAATATAATTGTCTTTACGAGATTGAAGTAAGCGGTACGGTGATTTTAAGAATGGCAAGTTAATCTTTCACAACTTAAATTCGTAGCTAGTAGCCCTAAAACGCAAGTTTGAGTGGCAATCTTCATCTCGCATTTTCATTTAAAATTGCACATTAATAATTTAGTTTTCTGATGGATTGTACCATCAGGAACAAAGATGCTTAGAAAGTGGTAGGAAGCCTCGCAAGAGGCATAAATCACTGCTTTCTAAGAATGATTTTGATAATTCTAGTAGAGATACTAGAATCCATCGTAAATTCTTTGATAAAGAAGCAGGATTAAACTACAAAAGTTTTGTTTATTGTCTTCAAAACAATAATCACTTTAAGGTTCGCAAGAATCTTTTTTTTGAGAATTTGATCCTGGTTCAGGATGAACGCTGGCGGCGTGCTTTAGGTATGCAAGTCGAACGGATGAGGCCGCAAGGCCAAGTCAGTGGCAGACGGGTGAGTAACGCGTATGAATCTACCCTCGAGTGGAAAATAACTTGTCGAAAGACGGGCTAATGTTCCATGGTATCGCAAGATTAAAGGAGTTAACTCTCCGCTTGAGGAGGAGCATGCGTCCTATCAGCTAGTTGGTAAGGTAAAGGCTTACCAAGGCTATGACGGGTATCTGGACTGAGAGGTTGAACAGACACAGGGGCACTGAGACACGGGCTCCACACCTACGGGTGGCAGCAACCAGGAATATTGCGCAATGGGGGAAACCCTGACGCAGCGACGCCGCGTGGAGGAAGACAGCTTTCGGGTTGTAAACTCCTTTTGATAGTCCCTTCACAGACTATAGAATAAGGCCTTACTAATTACGTGCCAGAAGTCTCGGTAATACGTAAGGGCCAAGCGTTATCCGGATTTACTGGGCGTAAAGAGTGTGTAGGCGTCCTTCTAAGTTTTCATTTAAATCTCAAGGCTTAACCTTGAATCTGGTGGAAATACTGGTTGGATTGAGGATTGTTCGGGGTACTAGAACGGTTGGTGTAGCGGTGAAATGCGTTGATATCAACTGGAATACCAAAGGCGAAGGCAGGTACCTGGAATTCTCCTGACGCTGAGACACGAAAGCTAGGGTAGCGAAACAGATTAGAGACCTGTGTAGTCCTAGCCGTAAACTATGGATGCTAGATTCCCCGGAATCGAGTCCCGATTAAATCGGGATTGGATTTTGGGGAGTCGTAAGCTAACGCGTTAAGCATCCCGCCTGGGGAGTACGGCCGCAAGGCTAAAACTCAAAGGAATTGACGGGGACCCGCACAACCAGTGGAGCGTGTGGTTCAATTTGAGACGAAGCAAAAAACCTCACCAAGGTTTGACATGTAACCGTACATTTTCCTAGAAATAGGAAGAAATCCGCAAGGATGGTTACACAGGTGTTGCATGGCTGTCGTCAGCTCGTGCCGTGAGGTGTCTTATTAAGTTAAGAAACGAGTGCAACCCCTATCTTGTGTTACATATTCACAAGAGACTGCCCCGATTTTATCGGGGAGGAAGGAGGGGCGGACGTCAAGTCCGCATGGCCCTTATACCTTGGGCTACACACACCCTACAATGGCGAAAAACAATGAGTCGCAAGCCGGTAACGGCAAGCTAATCTCTTAAATTTCGCCTCAGTTCAGATTGGGGTCTGAAATTCGACCCCATGAAGTCGGAATTGGTAGTAATCGCAAATCAGCAGGTTGCGGTGAATACGTTCTCGGGTCTTGTACACACCGCCCGTCAAGGCAGCAAAGTCGGAAGCTATCGAACCCCTCACTATTGCCAGGAATGACTGTAATAAAATGAAGTCAATTAATAAAACGGCTTCACCTTACTTACGTTTATTGTCCTAAGCGATTCGTGGCTATGGTGAGGGGGAGATAGAGTTCGATGATGAGGCTTAAGTCGTAACAAGGTATCCCTAGCCGAAGCTGGGGATGGATCACCTCCTTTCTAAATTTTTTTTCCACCACCTTTTGGTGAGGGAAAAACAATTTCGCTCGTCCAAGCGCCTTTAAGTACAAAAGGAATGGGCAACCATTCCTACCACTTTCTAAGCATCTTTACATTTTAATCTACTGGTAAAGAGAGGTATAGTTGATTTTAACTCAACTGTCCTGCTTGTGTAGTTGCCTGTAGACTGATTATTATATATAACCTTGGGATACTCCTGAGGTTTTTTTGTGGCTATATTGAAAAAAACAAAGATATTTTGAGAGGTACGGACGGGATTTGAACCCGTGAATGGCGGTTTTGCAGACCGCTGCGTTACCACTTCGCCACCGTACCGAGTGTATGAATTGTACCAAATGGATAGCCTTAATTCTACTGAGTGGTATAATAAATATATGAGTAAAGAAAGGGGAGCGTTTTCTGAGAAAGTTAAAGTAGTAGGTGTGCTTACATCTGCCATAGGAATATTAGTATCTACAGCACCATTAATTGCATTGGGAGTATTAGCATATGTGGCAGGAAATAACATGACGAATCGTCAAAAATCATAGGTATGGTAAAAATTGAAGAAGAAATATTTGAAGGTGAAATTTTTTCAGAAGAGAGTGAGCTATCCGCTTTAGATAGCCAGATTTTGGCGGGCGAATGGGAGAATTTGACTAAAAATGAATTTTATCACAAGCGTACGCGCGGCGGAAGAATTATTGCAATGCATCAGGCAATCTCAAATAGGATAAAGCAGCTTGAGAAATTATTTTATCCTTTGGTTCGAGATTATCCTGAAAAAGCTGAAAAGCTATTAGCTGAGATAAAACGATTACGTCTGCTCCAGCAGTATTTGTTACAAGCTTATGTTTGGGAAGAGCAGGGGGAATTTGATGAGCACAGCATCCCGAGTGAAGTAAAAGACCTCATTTAAATCTTTCTAAAATTGACGCGCAAAACCAAGAATACATTTAACGCAATGGTTGTAGTAGACCTAAAACTCCACGATTTAAAACTTTACCATATATTTTTATCATATTTTTACACCTTTCTTGACATTTTTTTCCGCTATCGCAATAATTATTGTAGCCATGAAAAATGCTATAGCGATTGAAAAAACTGTTGGAATTACCATAGACATATTACAAGCTTTAGTTAATGGTGTAGTGGTTGCTTCAAAGGCGCTTGATAATCCTGGGATTGGTTTCATTATTGACGAGGCATATGGAGAGAAGTTTGATAAAAAAAGATTTCATAGAGTGGGCACGACAATCAAAAGACTCGAGAAGCAAGACTATGTGACATGGAAAGAGAATAATGGGGAGATGACTCTTGTTATAAATGGTAAAGGACGTAGAAAAGTTCTTGCATATGATATAAAAAATCTAAAATTAAATAAAAAAAATAAATGGGATGGAAAATTTAGAGTAATCATATTTGACATACCTGAAAGTAAAAAAGCTGCTAGGGAAAATCTTAGAAGAAAGCTTAAGGAATTAGATTTTTATAAATTGCAGAAAAGTGTATTTATTTCTCCTTTCGAATGTAAGGACGAAATTAATTATATTAAGCATAGCTATGGAATACCTCAATATGTGAACTATATACTAGCAGCAGAAATACCAGGAATAGATATTAAAAGATGGTTTTTATAAGATGTCTATTTTTATTTTGTTTGACATTTTTTTCCGCTATCGCGCAAAAAAGATCGAGATGGAGAAAGTGGAGTATATGTGGGATTTTGAGATAGGCATTCGCCTCTTTCTTTAGAATTTCTACTTTGAGACCTGTAGTGGGTCGTAATGGAGTCGGACCATTCGCCTCTTTCTTATCAGGAAAGCGTTCTACCGCTGAACTAACGACCCCCCATTACGGTCTCAAAGATTATATAGAGAGCCCATATTCGCACGTATTGTTTGAGCAGGAAAGCGTTCTACCGCTGAACATTAAGGACCTCTACGTATTTGCTCGACCTGATATTTTAACAAAAAAGCACGCATGAAGACAACAGTTCGTATTTAGAGGAAAAAGATAATAATTCCACCTATAACTGTCACTATAATTCCACCAACAATTCCTACCGTGGCCCCTATAGATCCGCTAGGTGGAATGGTAGGTTGAGCGGGTGGTGTAGTTGGGATAACTGGGTTATTAACAACTGGTGGGTTATTTACCGGTGGATTTATCACAACAGGAGGCTGCGTAGGTGTGGGTGTTCTTGTTGGTGTAGGCGTTGGTGTTGGGCTCGGCGTAGGAGTATTTATAGGAGTGGTAGGTGTGGGAGTGGCAGTAGGTGGAGTAGAACAAGAACCGGTAGCACTTCCAACGCCACTGGATCCGCATGTATTTTTTGCTATAACCTCACACCTGTATGATTTTCCCTCTTCTGGTTGGAATGTGATAAAAGTTGCCGTGGTGTTGCCTGCGAGTAACTGGGTATTCGTTGAGAGATCTATAATTTTATAATCATATGAAGTTGCGCCAGACACAGTGCCCCATGAACATTTTCCTCCATCTATTGGGCATGCGTTGGGAGCTTGCGATATCCGCTGAGGAGGCGTAGGTGTAGTTATCTTTTGAATAAAAAAGATTAGTGTTGGAATAATAACCACTAATGCAAGAATTCCTATAATAAGTATTTTTTTCTTAAGTTTTGTGTTCATATTATTGACATACTCCTGATTGAAGCACCCCACCAACAATTATGCTAGTAAGTTTACAAATACCGCTTATGCATTGCGAAGAAAGGGTGCACGCTGATCCTGGTTGTCCACCAGTACTTGCAGTAGTTGGTGTAGCGGTGGGAGCTTTTGTCGGAGTCGGCGTTGTTTGATTTCCTGTTGGCGTTACAGGCGCTTCACCTATAGGTGTTGGCGTTGATGTAGGTATTGGATTGGATCCGCCATCACAGCCGATACAAGTAACAATTACCCCTACAGGAGTTCCAGGTACAGGACACGCTAATGTGGGAGTAGGAGTTCCAGGCACTTTTGTGGGTTGTGGAGTAGTTCCTGGAGGTTGAGTAACTCCCACGGTAGGAGTTATGGTGATTTTGGGTGTTACGGTAACGCCAGGCGTAGGAGTGACTGGTGTGGTAGGGCTTGGTGTTGGTGGAGCTTCGCAATCAAAATAAAAGAAGAATGACATCTCTGTTCCATTTCTACTTCTGATAGAATCAGATTGTGTTGCGTCCGGAAGATATACATCAGGTGTTCCATCTCCTGCATATACCCTACAAGTACCACTGAAAGATCCACCTGAAAAATAAGCATTCACCTGAAGATTATCATCACAGTCTGTGCTACAACCAATTGTTTGGATATTCCCATATGCCGCAGTGCCGTCAAATGGAGAAGTGGTAGTTGAGTCTGATCTTTTTAAACATCTAACCTCTGTACAGGTAGGCGCTCCCACATCTATTCTGAAAACTTGATTTGGAGGAATATTTTTTCCAGTTATTTTAAAATTAAGTCCTATAGAGTCTACGTAATTTTGCCCTGGATAAATTTCAGAGACAGGTACGTTTCCAGCTCCTGGACAAGTATTCCAGCTTTTTGCGCAAGCAACGTTTTCTGAAGTAGTTGTTCCTATATAATAGAGCGCAATAAAGAATACGACTCCAATAAATATTTTTGTAACTCGGTTCATATTATTTTGAACTATTGATATATTGGTTTACAGTATCATACTTTGAATCATTTGCTTCTTTAACTTGAGCCAATATGATAGATCCACCAGGTGATACTAAAACTTGAGATGTTTGTCCGGGCTTAAGCATAAAGAACGCATTTTTAAATAATGGGTTCCAGTTTGAATTTTTTGTTACGTATTCGTTTGTAAAGAGTTTTATTGTAGGATCAAAGCTTGCTGAATTTTTAACTTGATTGTAGGCTTCTTCCAGACTTTTTCCCTGGGTAGTTTGTGCGCGTATTTGATTTAATGTATCTACTGCATTACTTGTTTCTTGTTCATAGTTACTACTGAGTGGGTTTTTAAAAACGCTCACAAAATTTATTGTTCTTGAGTTAACAACCTGTTTTTCTAGACTATCCTCTGTTTTATTTTGAACTTCTTGATAGTCAGCGTTTCCAGTAGAGGCAATTTTGGCATTTGATATCCCTGCTTTAATTGCAGCTTGTCTAATTTGAATGTTTTCTGCTGCTGCGGCTCGTAGCTTTGGATCGTTTTTTGCCTGTTCGTAATATGGCCCCCATATCTTTTGCATTTCACGATCTACCTCAGCTTTTGTTGAAGATCCTGTGAGGGGTTTTTCTTCAACGCTTACCGTATTTTGTGTTGAAGTGTTTAGTTGATCAGATAAAAACAAAAATGCACCGACAGGAGCTATAACAAGAACCCCAATTATGACTCCTAAAACGTAAAACTTATTTGGTGAGAATTTTTTAGGAGAGGAGGGGGGAATATTTGCAGTATTTACCATCTGGGAATTTCTTTGTTGAACGTATTTTTCGTATCTATCCTTAAATTGACTTTGTGGATCCATAATGAAATAAAACCGATAAATTCGGGTACCTCTTTATAGTAGAGAGAATGGTAAAAAGTGTCAAGGAGAAGTTAATCACCTTTTCTAGTCGCAAAGCCTCGAAGAAGTATATTTAGATCCCGAGGGTCCATAACACCATTATCATTTAAGTCAGAACGTGTCTTATATTCGTCACTGCAATCTGTTCCTGCATAGCATGATAAGAGTGTTGTATAGTCATCTATGTCTAATAAATTCCATGAGGAACCCTCAGATCTGATATCACCTGAGACAAGTATTACCGGGGGAGTATTTGCAGTTGTGCTTTGTGACAATTGATGAACTCCCGGAATTGCTTTTATGAGTGAATTTGTTGCGCTTACTTTTATAGTGTAAGGTCCGCTTGTAATGTTATTGAATATTGCGTTTCCTTTATATACACCATTGTCATAGGTAAGTGTTGCGGTTGTTTTTCCTGCCTCGTTATTTTCTCCGTCATATGCATATACGGTAAAGGGTCGGGAAGGATGTTGCGGCTCATTATTCTCACCCAGTGCAGTGTTTGTGCCAATTCCAGGTAGGGTAATTGCAAGAGCTACCGTTGCCCCCTGTCCTGCAGCAGGAGTTGTGCTCAGAATTGGGGAGGGAGAAGGCGTAGGGGGGGTAGGCGTAGGGGTGGGAGTAACCATAATGCATTGGACGCAGTTAGTCTGATTTGGTGCGTCTGGGGAAGCTTGGCAGGATTTTGCGAAAGTTCCCTGGTAAGGACCAGAAGGAATGTATTGCCAGCAAGAGTATTGTCCAACTTCACAACGGACATGATCATCTCCACCGCAATATGTAACTAAAGCAGGGCTTGGAGAAGGGTTTTCTGAATCTGAGCTAATTTGTGTGAAATCAACTGAAGCCGCGCGTTGACGGATGTCTTGTTGTTGATTTGTGAGCATCACTGTTACAGGAATAGAAAGAATAAGAATTATAATTACTATAGATCCTAGTATTCTTTTTTTTGAGGAGAGAAAAAGTTCCTCAAAAATACTACCAAAAGAGCTTGGATTCATATACTAATCATAGGTAGATTTTTTTCTATTTGCAAGAGCCTAGCAGAGGATATTTAAAGATAAGCATAAGGTTTTAGGCTTAGTCATTTGTTGTTGAAACGGTGCAGGATGCGAGGGCGTTTGGTTTATTATTTACCATGGGGTTAGATGGATCAAGAAGTGATATCTTCCAGGTAGTTTCAGGTTTATCAAATTTATAGATTATCGTGTCTCCTTTTTTCTCAACAACTGAGTATCCATCTGCTGGCTCGATATATGGCTCAGGTGCATATGGATATGAAACTACCAATAGTTCAGATGTTTCCCCTGGTCTTATTGTTCCAGGTGTAAAAATACATGCGGGAGTGCTATCTGCCGCTTGTTGTCGTACATCTTGCTGTTGGTTTGCAAGATAAAACGTTAAGGGTACAGCACCTAACACAAATAGCACAAAAAAAACACTAATCGTTCTTTGCGGTGAGGAAAAGAGTGCCTTTCCGAGCACATATCCAATTGATTGTTTTACGACAACTTTCATTCCTTACATATCATAGTAACGTTTTTTTTATTTTGCAAGCAGAAAATGTTACTTGCGAAATTATTAGGATTTGGATAGTATTGTTCCATACCGTTAACTTTTAATAAAGCAAGTTTTTCAATTATGGTACTTTCAGATAGGGATATAAAAAAAGCGCTAGAGGAGAAGAAAATCATTATTTCGCCACAGCCTGATATTTCAACTCAATTAGGATCTTGTTCTATAGATCTACGATTAGGAAATTTATTTAGGATTTTTGATCACAGTAAATATCCCTATATTGATCCATATAAAAAAGATTATGGTGCAGACATAACAAGGGAAGTAGAGCTACAGGGCACTGACCAGTTTATTATGCAGCCTGGGGATTTTGTGCTTGCCGTAACAATGGAAAAAGTGACAATTCCTGACAATTTAATGGGAAGACTAGAGGGGAGATCGTCTTTGGGGCGGATGGGAATAGTTGTTCACTCGACTGCTTCTATTTTTGATCCCGGATGGAATGGGAAGTGTGTTTTAGAATTAGGTAATTTAGGGCGCATGGCTGTTGCCCTCACGCCTGGAATGAGGATTTGCGCAATGACCTTTGAGGAATTAAGCTCACCATCAGAAATGCCATACAGTAAAAGACAGGATGCAAAATATGTAATGCAAGAAGGGCCATTAGAGAGTAAGATCGCGCAAGAGAGCAAGTAGTAGGACAAGCATGAAATATAAAGTTGATTTTAATATAGAACTTAAAAGAAATCCTTATCCTGGGACATATATTGCCCTGGAAGGAATTGATGGATCAGGGAAAACCACTCAGGCGGAAAAACTCGCTGAGTATTATAGATCCCAGGGAAAAGAAGTTGTGACAACACGTGAGCCTAGAAAAGAGGGACTTATTGGAGATTTAGTTCAAAAAGTACTTTTAGGAACAGAAAAACTGCCATCAGTTTCTTTGCAGTATCTTTTTTCTGCAGATCGTTCTGCTCATCATGAAGAGTTGGTTTTACCCGCACTTAAAGAGGGAAAGGTAGTTATTACTGATCGCTGTTTTTGGTCTGCTATTGTTTATGGGATACTTGATAGAACTGGTGGGGAGTATGATAAAAATGATGCAGATTTACTTTTAATAACTCAGTCAATTCTTTCCATGTATCATCAGTTTACTGTTCCTGATTATTCTATTTATCTTCAAATAAGTCTCAAAACAGCTATGGGAAGAATTACAACAAAGGATGATGAAAAAGAGATATATGAAGATGAAGGAAAGCTTGAAAAATTAATTACAGGATATGAATTTGTTCAAAAAAAATTTTCTGAAGAAATTACAATAGTTGACGGTGAGGGAAGCGTGGGGGAAGTGACAAAAAAACTTATTGAGAGAATAAAACTCAAATAGTACTATTAATTCTGCCCAGAAAGGTTTCGTAACATACAATGATTCTAGGACCAAAAATATTATTAGATCTTGTCAAAAAGAAAAATCTTGTTGAAAATTTAGCAGATAGAGAACTTAATAACCCGGAAGGTGCGGGATTTGACCTGCGGCTTGGAAAAGTTTTTAAGCTTCAGGGAGATTCATTTCTAGGAATAGATGAGCGGAAAACTCCAGATGTAAAGCTAGTTGCAGAGTTTGATCCCCAAAAAAAAAGCAAGATTGTTATTAAACCCGGAGAAATATATCTAACAGAAACATATGAAAAGTTTAACATGCCTCTTGATTTAGTGGGAATTTTAAAGCCCAGGACTACGCTTCAAAGATCTGGAATTATTGCAAGAATGGCGATTGTTGACCCAGGATATAGTGGAACAGTTCATCCACTTTTATATAACGCTGGCCCTGCAACTGTGACGATTGAAATGGGTGCAAGATATATTTTCTGCATGTTTATGGAAATAAAAGGAAAAGGTTCTCAGTATAGAGGTCAATGGCAGGGAGGTCGAGTCGCCGCAACAAAGCGCGAGCGCCAAGTATAATTGCATCAGTATTACGTATAAACTCGAATGCATACATAATGCATGCTACATAATACATATGAAAAAACATCCAGAATATCAATATTTAGATTTACTCAAAGAGGCGTTGGAGCATGGTGAGCGCAAGGTTGACCGTGGGACAGATGTGGTTCTTTATAGTCTATTTGGTAGGCAAAATAGATATGATTTGTCTCAGGGTTTTCCACTGCTTACTACAAAAAAAGTATATTGGAAAGGCGTGATTCATGAGCTTGCGTGGTTTATGAAAGGGGACACAAACATAAAATATCTGGTAGACAACAACGTACATATTTGGGATGACTATCCTTTTAAGATTTACAACACTAAAAATCCCAAGAAGCAATTAACCAAAGAAGATTTTGTTGAAAAGATCCGTTCTGATACAAAGTTTGCAAAAAAATGGGGTAATTTGCCCAGAATTTATGGAGAAATGTGGAGGGCTTGGCCAACCCATTCGGCAAGCTCAGGGCACGCTAAAAAACCTCGGACTATTGATCAGCTCGCATGGGTCATGCAGGAATTAAAAGATGACCCAGATGCAAAAAACGCCATTGTTACCTCTTGGAACCCTGAGTATATGTACACCATGGCATTGAAAAAAGAAGCAAACAGATTCCCAATTTGTCACAATATGTACCAGGTAAGCAGGCGCGGAAATAAATTATCTCTTCAGCTATATCAAAGAAGTGCTGATCTTTTTCTTGGCGTTCCATTTAACATAGCGTCATATTCACTGCTTACAGTAATATTGGCTAACATTATGGATTTAGAACCAGGAGAATTTATTCACACATTTGGAGATGCGCATATCTATGAAAATCATGTGGAGCAGGTAAAAGAACAATTAACGCGAGAGCCTCGTCCGTTTCCAAAAATTAAAATAAAAAGAAAATTAAAATCTATTGATGATTTTAAGACTGAAGATGTTGAGCTACTCGAGTATGACCCGTATCCGCAAATGCGCGCAGAATTAACTGTTGCCGGAGGATTATACGACAAGAAAACAGGCAAGATGTCAGGATAAGCGTGTAGAAAGTATGAGAGTTAATACAGTCGGAGGGCTTTTGATCAAAAACAAGCAGGTATTATTGGTAAAACATGGTGATGGCGCACAGCACCTTACAGGAGTGTATGGGTTACCAGGTGGAAGACTGGAAGAAGGAGAGAGTTTACTGGATGGTGCCGCGAGAGAATTTTACGAAGAAACAGGATTTACTGCAGGCAAACATTCAATGGTTAAAATGCCAAAAATTTACGAAGCAGAAATTCCAAGAAAAAATGGAGAAATTCTTTCTACATCGTGGCACGTATTTCTTATCAAAGAGGCTTCAGGAGAGCTTATAAAAAGTTACGAAACAGAGCCTGAGTGGGTAGATATTGATAATTTATCTAAACTTAATTTACTAGTAAATACTAAAGAGGTTATAGAAGACGCAGATATATTATTAAATAATACATGATGAATAATTTACCAAGAGTTTCAATCATTGCAGCAATTGGGAAAAACAGGGAGCTTGGAAAAGAGGATAGGTTGTTGTGGGAAATTCCAGAAGACGCAAAATATTTTAGAGATATGACGCGGGGTCATGTGAATATAATGGGAAGGAAAACCTATGAATCTTTGTTGCACTACTACAAAGGAAAGCCTATGCCAAAAAGAGTGAGTGTTGTAGTGACGCGTGATCCAGAATATAAAGCAGCAGATGGTGTATTTGTTTTAACAAACATGAAAGAGGCTATAGCGTTTGCTAAAAAAAAAGAAGTTGAAATTTCTCAAGTAGAAGATTATAAAGGCGCACGTGACACAAGATCTCAGGAGGCAGAAGTGTTTAACATAGGCGGAGGACAGATTTTTGCGCTTGGTCTATCCTTTGCGGACAGATTATATCTTACTTTTGTAGATGGTGAGTATTCTGAGGCTGATGCATTTTTCCCTGAGTTTTCAGAGTTTAAAAAAGTAATAAATGAACAAAAAAGTTCAGGAAATGGGTATACCTATATATTTAAAACTCTAGAGCGGGGATGAAATTTTTCAGAAGAATTAATTATAAGCGTTATTTTTTGTATTTAATCCGTTGGCAATTATCTACTCCAATTCTTGCACCAATTGTTGCTTGGGTAAAACATTCACCGTCTATTCTAGGTACGCCTGAAGATTGGTATGCTGCAGCAATCGCGAATCTAATAGGGGGTCTTATTTTCTTTTGGGTTGACCTTTTTATATTTAAATCTCAGTCGTTGGCTACCCAATGGGAAATTAAGGAAAACATCAGATGCGCAGATTGTCGGAAAATTGCTCGTGGATATAGATTAGTTAAAACACCCAAATATGATAGGTTAAAGGATATAAATCCTGAATTTAGATGTGAAAACTGTTCTTTGAAGAAATCAAAAAAATTAAGAGAAAGAGGAATTCCTACCGAAGGGTGATTATAAGTGGCCTTGTTTCTTTCAGTATTGAGCCTTGAGTGGTATTTGTTGTTACCTTTGTTTCCTTTCCAAAGATAATACTTGCGGAAGCACTTGTGCCCTTAACTACGCTAAACACTAATTTTCCAATACTTCCTGTCCCGTTTACTGGTGTGCCATTTGTGCTTATAACTTCAGCAAATATTAATTTCCCAGGAGTTGACGTATCTGTAAAAAGAGTCATGTGAGATGCGGGGTTATTTCCGAATATGGAATTAGTAGGGTCAGAAGGAAGGATTTTAACGTTTGTTATGAGTTTAGGGTCATAGAGAAGTTCTGCCTGAGCACCTGTTATGGGAGTTCCTGCTGTTTCAACAAATATGTCAACAGTTGCTGATGGCGTAGTAATGTTTGATAGATCTAAGGCGGCAGGCGAAAAAGAAACACTGGCGGTTTTCATAACTGTTGGCGTAGGGGTAACTGTTGCAACTGTAACTGCCGGTTTATTTTGAGATCCAAGCCAAATGGAAAGCCCAAGTAGTACTACAGTAAGAGTGACTAAGAAAGAGATCAGAATTAATGTTTTTCCAGGAATACCACTCATCTATTTATTATGGACATATGGTTGTAAAAATTGCAAGAGGATAGGGTGCTTAGCTGCCATGCATTTTCCGAGCATTCGCATAGGTGAGAATTGCTTGCGCTGTATCTTTGAGTGTGAGTTGTGGAAAACGCTTTTCGTAGTTTACCCATTGAGTGTTTTTTCCATTGAGCCATCCTATATCTGATGAGTGAAACGTTCCGATACCTTTCCCTGCAGTTATTTGTTCACCTGTTCTAATAGCAAGATCAACAGTTCTTATAAGCCCTGCTGAGTCTCTCCAGCTCCATATATCCTCTGGAGATAATCGTATTTTTGTGTTAGGCTTAAAAATTGTTCCAGCATTTAATGCCTCTTCATGTGTTCTTAGATCCTGATCAAATCCACCAAAATCAACGGCTAATGCTATTACTTTTCCAGGGTTTTTAGATGTCTTATTCTCAAGCGCATGCATGTTTTCTATTAATTTAGGATAATCTTTATATACGGACGCCATATTTGCTCGAATTTGCTTTCTTCCTAAGTGAATAAATCTTCCTCCTGTTAAATCTAAATGCTTTTCAATTTCTGGAATTGAGCTATTCATAAGCGTCATAAGTCCATCAATTTCTTTAGGTGGTCTTAACCAGTTATCAGTTGAAAATCCCCATGCAATAGCAGTCTGCGTTGGAATATCTGCCTGAGACAACGTTGTTAGTTGGAGAAGTAAATTATCAGCTCCCATCTGATAGGCTGTTGGATTTTCAATTCTGGCATCATGCGCAAAGCGCCGTTGACCATCCGGAATGATAAGAACAGATCTAGGAAATTCTGTATCCGCCAGATTTTTTAATTCTGGTGAATTTCTAAAATTGATCTTATACGCAAGGTCTACCCACTTTTTATTATCTAGGTCCTGCTTTAGCTTTCTATAGTTCCAAGCTTCTTTAGCATTCATATGAAGACTCCATAATACATTCTTGATCTTCATAAAGCAAATGGAGCGTAATCATAATTACGGTAATTTTAAGCAGAGGTTATAGAATTATAGAAATTAAGCTAAAGGTCTCTGAGCTTTACTTTAGGCATGGGTTATTCTATAATGCATACCATAAACCCTTTTTTGGAGGGTTCATTTTATATGAGAAACAGTAAAGAAATGGGAATTTACCTATCTGGTAGAGAGGCGTATAAAGGAACTATCCAAGAGAAAAATAGAGGTGGAACTATTGGTCGAATCGTTAATGCTATAAAAGGATCACAACCAGGAGAAAGTGGTCAGGCTGGGATTAGAGGGTCAATAATTGGAACGGATTCGGCACCGGATGTTTTTGAAGCAGGACATGGTAAAAGTCATGAGGCTGAATCAATTCCTGAGAAAAGCAGGGTTGAGGCTGTAAGAAGATTTAATTTTGAAGATACAGAAAACGTTCTTAGGCTTATGGATGAAGAAGCTCTTGGGCATTTGTCTCCAACCCCATACGTTCCCAATTGGGAGGATCCACGAGACATAAGAAAGGCTGTGGGTGAATTCTACAATTACAGCATAAATCTAGGAGACGATTCTAAGAAGTTTATTCCTACTGTAGCAGTAAATCCAATGGGAGAGGTTATAGCATTTGCAGGAATGAGGCTAAGAGGAGATCCATTTGTTCCAGCTGGTAGAAGAATTGCGTCTCTTGAAAGATTGGTTGTAGGACAGGAGCACAGACAGCACGATGTTGCAACAATTTTTGTGGCAAGTCTTGCGCAGGACATGTTTACGAATGGACATTACGGTCAAAATAGTGATTTTCCAGCCGTAGAAATTAGAGCATGGACAATGGAGGATGAAAAGGCTGGAGATTGGAGAAGGAATCACAGCTTTATGAAAAAAATGGGATTTCAGCCGATCCCAGATTCAAACTGGCCTGATTACCGGGCTAAGCGAGGAATTCCAGATGACGGTCGGGGGAATGCAACGCAGTGGAAGTTAAAGCCTGAGATATTTGAAGGCAAAAAGAGAGAAGATTTAACAATTAGACCCTCTTTAAACACGAAGCTAGCTTAGAAGTATTCCGGAGTAACAATCTTTCTTAAAATATGCTACAATTTCCTCATGAAAGTTAAAGATATAGAGTGTAAATCTTCGATTTGGGTAGAAGACACCCTTCCTGTTAAGAGTCTTGCTCGTATGATTTTTACAGCAAATCTTTCTGGTTTTCCCGTTCTTCATGGAAAAAAGCTCGTTGGTTTTGTAACAGAAGAAGATATTTTCTCCAAAATCTATAACGGGGAAAAAGACTCCTATAGTCAAGATGTGGTTAGTAAGATGTTGGAAATGCCGACTAAAGACATAATGGTAAAAAATGTTGTTTCTGTAACTCCTGATACTAATATTGTTGATGCCCAATTAATTATGCAGAAGCACAATTATACTCGTCTTCCAATAGTTAACAACAGGAATGAATTTCTTGGGCTGATCACTAGGGGGGATATTTTTAGAGAGATTTTAAAGGATCAAATTGAACAACTAGAAAAAGATCAATATGCTACGTTTATTGCAGATAATTACGATAAAACCGTTGATTGGGATAAGCGATTTGATTATGAATTTCCTACATTATTTCGTGTTTTTAATAGACATGGTGTGAAGAAAATTCTTGATTTAGGTGTTTGGACAGGAGAATATTCGATTGCTCTTGCAAAAGAAGGACTTGAGGTTATAGGTATTGATCACAACTCGCTTATGATAAAGAAAGCTAATGAGAAACTGCGAAGTTTACCTGAAAAAGTAAGTAGTAAGGTTCAATTTAAGCTTTCTGACTTTACTGATATACCCGATATTATTAAGGAGAAGGTAGATGCAGTTATTTGTATGGGAAATTCTTTTCCTTACATTCCAAATGACTTAGAAAAAACAATAGAAGATTCAAAAAAAGTTTTACGTAAGGATGGGGTTTTAGTTCTTCAGGTTTTGAATATGAAGAAAGTAATAAAAAAACAAAGAAGACTTCTTTCTTTCCATATAGAAACGGCAAAAATAGCAGGACAGGAGAACTTGAATTTAGAATTTTTTGATGAAGGAAAAGACAATAAACTAATTCATAACGTCATAATATTCCATTCAAATGGTAAAGCCTGGTCATATAAGGGAATAAGTTCTATTAGCATTAAATTTATAGATAAAGATGAGATAGAGAAGATGCTTAAGAAATTAGGATTCAAAGACATTTCTATCACTGGGAATATGGGAGATTATCAAGGAGAATTTGGGCAGATGTCTTTAGTCAAGCCGTATGATCCTAATTATTCTGACTGGATGACGGTTGTTGCTCGAGTCTAATTGCACTTTAGGGTAGGGGAAACTTTATCGCAAACTCTTTAACTTCACGCCCTATTTTTTGTAAATTTTTATTGCTCATTATTTCTTTTTTTTGTTTTTTCCACCAATCGGATCTTGCCTCTTTTTCAGAAGGAACCTGATTTCCCTTCACTTCTTCAATAGCTTCATTCATCCATTTGGCTATTTTTTTCATATGTATCTCCTTAAGTCCTCTTGTTGTGATTGCGGGAGTCCCAAGTCTAATTCCCGAAGGGTAAAACGGTGGGTTTGTGTCAAATGGAACGCCATTTTTGTTAAGCACGATTCCTGCTTGTTCCAATGCCAATGCGGCGACATTTCCGCTTGTATTTTTATTTCTTAAATCAATTAAAATAAGGTGATTATCTGATCCTCCTGACACAAGATTAAAGTCGTATTTTAGTAATTCTGTTGCGAGTGCTTTTGTATTTTTTACAATTTGTTCGCCATATTTTTTAAATTTTGGGGAACCTGCTTCTTTTATTGCAACAGCAATTGCTGCTGTTTGGTTGTCATGTGGACCTCCTTGAAGCCCCGGAATAATAGCAGTATCAATTAATTTTGGAAGGTCAGGATTTTTCATAAGACCTTTATCTGTAACCATAATCAGTCCACCTCTGGGACCGCGAAGAGTCTTGTGAGTAGTGGTTGTAACTATGTGCGCATAGGGTACAGGTGAGGGATGCACGCCTGCCGCGACAAGCCCTGCAATGTGTGATATATCAGCAAGTAAATAAGCTCCTACTTTTTCTGCAATCGCCCCAAATTTCTTGAAATCTATAAGTCTAGGATATGCAGTAAAACCACAAACAATAATATTCGGTTTTGTACGCATTGCCATTTTTTCTATAGCAGCATAGTCCAGTTTTCCGTCTTTCCCTAGTTCATAAAGTACTGATTTAAAGAATTTGCCGGATGCTGACTGAGGTTGCCCATGGGTTAAGTGTCCTCCAAAGGAAAGGGAAAGTCCCATTATTGTTCCTTTTAATGGCTGTAGGAGCGCAAAATAGACTGCTAGGTTCATAACAGAACCTGAGAGAGGCTGTACGTTAACGTAGGGGACACCTAGCAATTTTTTAATTCTGTCTTGAGCCAATAGCTCAACCTCATCAGCAATCGCGTTTCCTTGATAGTACCTTTTCTTAGGATACCCCTCGGAATATTTGTTATTAAGACTGCTACCAAGTGCTTCTAATACTGCTGAAGATGCGTAATTTTCGGATGGGATCATCTCTAAAACTTCTTTCTGTCTTTTATCTTCTGCCTTTATAAGTTTAAAGATTTCAGGATCTTGCTGCTTTAGATTCATACAGTTCAATATACTAAAAAAAACCCTTACAAACAACTTGTATTTGACAGCAAGAGAAAGCTTTGAAATACTGTTAGTATATGAACAAGAAAAAAATACTAGTAGGTGTTGTGGCAATGTTAATTCTTTCAAGTGCGGCTGTTTTTTTACTGTTCAATAATTCTAAACCACAAAAAAATCAGATACCTACAGGTGTCTTAAATGAATTTAATAGTAATAAAGTGGATAAGAGTAACTATGAATCGGCAAACCTCGCTCAATTTTCTATTTCCTATCCCAATTCTTTCACCCCTTCAGAGCATTTATTATCAGGAGATGAGGGTGTAGCGCTTATTTTAGATTCGGAGGAGCTTGAAAAAAATAATGGATCGTTTGTTGTAGAAAAATATCCCATAGATACAGTAACGCTAAATTCCCTCAAGGAATATTTTAATAAGTCAAAGCTATCGCAAGAAGATATTTCTTTGGGTCAGGCTAGAATTCAGGCTGTATATTTTACGGGAGAAATACCTTCGTTGCAGGGGTCAATACAGCAAAATGTTATTCTTGTAAGTTATAACGGGTATGTGTATAAAATACAGATGTCATATGTATCCGAGGAAAAAAAGGAACAATTAGACCAAGAATTTAAGAATATTTCCTCAACCATAAACTTTCTCTAGTTGAAAATAATTAATCTCCTATAACTCCTCCCCATTCAACAGCCGTGAATCCATTTCTTTCTGGTGCAGGAGTAATGGTAAGCGGAGTAATGTTTTCTGTGTTTGAGAGAGGTGCAAAATAAGCAATAAACTCTATGAATGTATCAGGCTTAGGCGTTATAAATACACTGTCTAGGCGTTTTTTCTCTTCGTTTTCCAAAACGGAAAAGAAGATATGTGAGGTATCAAGTCTTAAGAGTCGAGGAATCCAGAAATCTAAAAATTCATCCTGCTCGTCTTTTTTTGTAAGACCCAATAATATGATTTTTTCTCTTAAGTCATTTTTTAAATTATGTTTTGAGAGGACAATTCCTTTTTTGGGGCGGTTAACTTTTCCTGATTCTATTTCATAGAATAATTCTCTATATGTTTTACCCATATATTCAAGCTTTCCGCTCGGATGAGCTAGTACATTTTTCCATCCGTTTTTAGGGTATTGCGGATCACTTATAACAATTTTTCCTTGCGTTTCAACTGTTACATTTACATAGGTATCAGTAGTTGGATAGAGATAAATAACTGGTTTTCCAACACAATATGTTCCATCTCCCTGGTCTAGACTAGTTTCACAGAGTATGTATTGATTACAAAAGTCTGCGAGTGGTTGTGTATCGAATGGATTTTCCACTACACATTTTCTATTTTTGCACGTGAATATTCCCTGATGCCCTTTACAAATGCATGGTAGGGTAACTGGTTTTCCCGAGTCAATAGGACATAAAGGTATAGTATCGCTGCCAGGTGTTGGGTTAGTGATTGTAGGGATATTAGTTTGGGGCTGAGCTGGATTAAACGTATCTATTTGTATATTTGTACGTGAATCATTTGAGGCGATCTTGGCATCCTTAGGAGTTTTTGCAATTAGTATTGCGGCAAATACAGCACACGTTATAAAAAGTAATATTCCTATTTTAATAAATGAGATTCTGTGTGCTTTTTTACTTAAACTTTTCTTTTTTTTCATTTATTTTGTGTTGATTTCTAAATTTATTTTTCCTAAAACTACATTTTGAGTTTGCGGTGAGGAGGCAAGGGATGTTTGATCAATTTTTATTATTGCTGAAGTTGTTCCGGGAGTAAGTTTCCCTGTTACTTTTGCAATAACCCCTTTCCCCTTTGGATATGGGATAGAAGTAGGTATAAGGTAAGATTGGCTAATTGCTCCTTGCACTTGGTTGCTTTGCTTAATTCCTGCCGTAAGATTAAGCGCATAAGATAAGGCAGAGGAGGGGTCATTCACTGAGATAATTTTAACATTACTGATTTGAAGTGGATCATATGAAAGTGCAACCATAACTTTAGATACAGGTATACCATAGGTATCAAATATTATGTTTGAGGTAAATGTGGACTGTGGTTTAATGGTAATTAAATTAGGTGAAAAAGAAATCATCATGGTAGGACTTTCTTGTTTGGTAGTGGGGGTAGGCTGCATCTTTTGAGAAACAATTTCAGGAGAGGTACTTTTATTGAGGGAAAAGAAAAGCGCTAGAAGAATAAAAAGTATCGCAAATAGTGCTATAAAAATATACACCCATTTTTTTTTGAAAACGTCAGTCATATTCTTATCTTATATCATCTACATACTCCTGCGCTAGGATTATTTGTAAAGACACAAGCTGTGCCTATCTTTGTTTGTAGACACTGACTATTTCTGGTGCAGCTTATGATGCTTGTCTCAGATCCGGTGGATGCAGTACCACTTGAAGTACCGGTGCAGCAAATATTTCCTTTTCCTGATTTCTGACATGAGTAATTATGTCCTAAAGGAGAAGCAAGGCTCCCTGATTTACATGTGTTTCCTGTCTCACAATGGTAAGAGCCAGTATTGCAGTATGCACCAGATTCAGATGGGTCTTTATACACGCAATATGATGTTGCTGTTCCTGTGCTACTAGTACACTTAAATTCAGGGGCACAATCACTATTTCCATTATAGCAGTGATCGTTTTCTCTTCCTGTTCCTCCTGTGTTTCCTCCGCCACCGGATGAGGGAGCAACGCAATTAGATTTACTTGCCATGCATTTCCCTTGTGCCTCGCAATAACGCTCGGTAAATCTACAGCAGTATGTTTGGTTTGAGGAGTTGTTTGCATCTTTCCATCCCGGGTAGCAGGCGTTATCAGAACTTCCTCCGCATGAGCTTCCCTGATTTGTACAGGATTGACCTATTTGATCATCGTTATTATTTCCGCCGCCTGTATTTGTATCAGTGGGGGAGGGGTTTTGAGGAGGATTTCCCTTTTTTTGATCATCATTTTTGGGAGGACTATTATTATTCCCAGTGCTATCAAGACAACAAACAGAGCGAGAGCTGCCATACGCGTTTCCGCATGCTAAATTTGCTTCCTCCTGTGTGGCATTTGTGTCAGGACTAAATCCAGATCCACATACCGTCGCCTGACAGGTATTTTGTTTTCCAGACGGACCTATGTTATTACATGCACCTGGACGGAATGTGCATTTACTTCCATCCCAATAAGGTGTCGGGTCTTTACAGCTCTGCCCCTGAGGAGGTTGGGGAAGAGTATTTGAGTTATCTTGCACCCAAGGGTATTTATTGCATATATCTTTGATGCCGTCTTTAGGGATAAAATCATATGTGTTTTGCTCTACGCATAGATATACATCATAATATTTCCCATTTACGTACGGATTTGGGTTTGATTTTGCTTTTTTGTCTACAAATTGACCTAGACTATAATTGTCACTTGTAGGTGGTGTTACCATGCATATGGGTCCGAAATACCCGTTGGGATAGGCATCTGCATTAACTCCCTTTCCGTTTTTACAGATAACATTAGTAAAAGATTTACCAGTTCCTGGATTTTGTTGAAAATTACTGCCTTCACCTTCAAAGTAGGCACTTCTTTTGAGCGTGCCTTTCTCTCTCAGGTTGAAACTCCCTCCTGGAAAAATACCTTGGTTGCCCATTATCGAATTATTATATTCTGGGGAGTTGACTGGATATCCTATATCGTTAGGGTGTGAAAGACCAAATGTGTGTCCTAACTCATGTGCCATTGCTCCCGTTCCCTGTCTGCTTGATGGCATTTTTTCCGTAGTACATCTATCAAGTGAATTAATGGGATCATTTTTGTAATAGTACTTTTTTACCCTATTACAGTTTCCGTCTAATTCTGGGTAGACAGAGACATCCCCAACCATTGCAGTTGCGAGCTCGCTATTTGCACCAGCGTATCCTCCTCCCCCCATAAATACAATTGCATTAATTGTCCCGAATTGAGGTCGTCCTATTTCTTCCATGACGTTTTTCCAACTGTCTTTTTGAGTACACCCTGATTCTCCATTGTTGCACCAGTACCAAGTTGCATTATTTTTTCCTATGAGTGTTTTTACTGGTTGCAAGACAAACGTTTTTCCATCTAATTGTTTACTGTAATATGTGCGTATTTCATCCATTTTTTGACTGAAATGACTAATAACAGCGTTGTCTACTGGGTAGTCGCTTGGGAAAAAAACTATTGGTTGAACTGAAAAGCTAGAGTCTGCAATGCGGGAAATAGTGGGCTTTGTCGTTTGGGTAAAATTTTCTGTGATTTTTTTTGAAAGAGAAAGTCCTCCGAGCGGAACAAGAATTCCTAAAGTAACAATAATAAGAGTAACTAGAGACATAAATCCGTACGACCTTTTTGGGGTTTTTGATAAATTGGGCTTAAAAAAAGATGAAACCATAAAATAAAAATATGCTTTAAGAAACGATATACTACTACATTAGCATGTGCAACTAATAAGTCAACAGGTTTTAGGTGCAGTTTGTTTTTTCAAATTCCTTTTCTGCTTTTAGTGTTCCCCCTGTCAAATCATTTCCTGATGGTGTCCCTCCTTCATAGAGGGTTGCTCGCCAGGGTTTTGTATTAAATCCATTGGTGTTACTAAGGATTAAATCATTCACTTGAATATTTTGCTGATTTGGTTCAAACGTGTTGTAAATGTTAGAATTTACAGTAATAGGCGTAAAAACTTCTCCGCTTTTTACTTCTATTTTATAGTATCCCGGAGCAGTTCCATGGAATGCAAGGCTAACGTTTGAGGTATTATTTGCATTATCACACTGCACGTCGGAGGGGAGTTCTATTTTCCAGTCGTTTTCAGGCGGTGTTTGTGGAGCGGTGGTATCATTTGTATTTCCATTATTCTTCTTACTGTTTTCTGCCTGAAATAGGAACTGTCCACCTACCAGTAAAAATGCTCCTACGATAATTACAAATATAATAAGAAATTCAGCTTCGCCTTTGGTGCTTTTTAATGGTTGCTTCATGGTGTCGGAGTAGTATTTGTACTGCCTCCCGTTTCCTCACAGATTTTGTCTGCAATTTGCCCATAAATTTCTTTAATATCTTCAGGTTTTGTTGTTTTATAAAATGAGTTAGGTGAGGCAACGGCTTGCATCATGGTAGTAAGTTTGCTCTCAAATGGTCCGTCCGTTGCGGGATCGAATACAAGAATGGAGAACACTCTGATATTCTTTCCATTAATGTTTTTTAGTGCTTGTATTTGTTGGGCAATTTGAGGATTTGTAGTTGGATCCTGATCTGCATCAAAACAACGACATGTTGAATACTCACTAACGTAAGCACAGAGTGGATATCTAGCGCTAGAAAAAGAAGAGCAGGACGTTCTATCCCTTGGTACTCCGCTGCCTTCTCCCTCAGGGATGCCATCAGAAATAAAAACGAGATTAAATGAATTATCTTTAAATTTAGGATCTGCTACGGCTTGCGTTAAATCCTCAAGTTCCGCGGCAAAAGCGGTACGCGTATTTGTTCCACCGTTGGCTGTTAATCCACTAATTGCTGTGTTAAATTGTGCCTTGTTGTTTTTATAAAAATCAATTTCTACAGGTCGGGAAGTTGCTGTTGATCCTGTACCGCTTGAGCTATAACGTCTAAGCCCTGTAATAGAATCATTTGTAAAATTACTTGCAAAATCCTTGAGGGAGGATTGAATTATTTGTATTTTGTTGCCTTTTTCCATTGAGCCGGATGTATCAACCAAAAAGTCAACGGCAGCACGGTTACTGCATGCGGCAAATCGTATGGTCTTTAGCTGTAGAGCATTTTTTTGTGTTGAGTTTTCGCGAATAGGTTCTCCTATAGCATTTTCACCTGATTCAGATAGCTTAAATTGAGGGCCACCTGAAACCAGAAGAAAAGCTCCAAACATTATGACCCCAAGTAGCAAATAGAGTGCAATTTCTCCACGCTGTAAGAACTGAAAGCTTTTTTTTAGATTGCGTTTTGATGGTCTAGGGGAAGTTTTCTTCTTTGAAGCCTTATGGGCAACGGATTTTTTCTTCACATTTTATTGTATATATATGTAGTTTTATTAGTCAATAATTAGTTTCATGGGATAATAGCGTTTATTGTAATTTATATGTGTGTTTGCTATAATACATTATTCGGGAAACCGAAAATTCACACATTCGGAATGAATATAGTTCTGAGCAATCCTCAGAATCCGAATGGAGGATCGGTCCATCTCTAAGTGAGTATGGCTGATAAAAAGAACTATGAGAGATATAACCCTTGAAGAATTACTTACTGCTGGTTGCCATTTTGGTCATCAGGTTAATCGTCGTAATCCAAAAGCAGACGACTATATATTTGAAGCTCGTTCAAACGTGCACATAATAAACCTCGAGAAGACGCGTGAAGGGCTACTTGCTGCTGCAAAATATGTTAAAGCATTGTCAGCTCGTGATGGGTCATTAATCATTGTAGGAACAAAAAGACAAGCAAAACAAATTGTCAAAGAAGAAGTTGAAAGAGCAGAGAAAGAAGCCCCAGGTAAGCTGTACACAATAACTGCAAGATGGGTTGGTGGAACGCTCACCAACTTTACCGAGGTTGCAAAGAATATTAAAAAGCTCAAAAACCTTGAGGAATTACTTTCAACTAGCAAGAAAGATGCATATACTAAGCGTGAACAGGTACTTTTTGAGCGTGAACGTCAAAAATTGTCAGACTTTTATGGTGGAATTTCTGAAATGACTGATATTCCTGATGCATTGTTTATTGTAGGCACACAATCTGAGGGGATAGCGGTAAGTGAGGCCAAGAGAATGGATTCAGAGATTGTTGGAATAGTTGATACGAATGCTGACCCATCCGTTATTGATTACCCAATTCCTGCAAATGATGATGCTGTGGGTTCAATAAAGCTTATTACAAGCTATATTATGGATGCATGGATAGAGGGGAAAAAAGATGCAGCAAAGAAGCTCGCAGATGAGGCAATTGAAGAAAAGAAAAAAGAAGAAGTAGTAGAGGATTCTGAAAAAGAAAAAGAAGTAAAAACTAAAAAAACTACTAAAAAATCAAAAGAATAATCTTTCTATACTTATTATGGCTGTTGATACAAAACTCATAAAAGAACTAAGAGAAAAAACAGGTGCAGGAATTGCGGACTGCAGAGAGGCTATTGAGGAATCAAAGGGCGATTTGAAAAAGGCTGAGGAAATTCTTCAAAAAAAAGGATTTGAAAAAGCAGCAAAAAAAGGTGATCGCGCAACCAATTCAGGATTAATAGATTCTTATGTACACGCAGGAAGAATCGGTGTTTTAGTCGAGCTTCTTTGTGAAACAGACTTTGTTGCACGTACTGATGAGTTTAAAACTTTATCTCATGAGATTGCTCTTCAAATATCTTCTATGAATCCAAAGAATGCAAATGAACTGCTTGAGCAGGAGTATATAAGAGATTCCTCAAAAACCATTGAGCTTTTGATAAAAGAGGCAGTGGCAAAACTAGGCGAAAACATTATTCTTGGTCGATTCTCACGAATTGAACTCGGTAAATAATACAATATGGGAAGGCGAAGCGAACAAATTAGTTCTTACATGGGCTTTAAAAGCGAACTGAGTGGTTCTCATAGTAAGGGTGTAATCGAGGAGATGAAGAGAAACAGGAAGTTAATTAAGATGCAAGAAAAGAGGATGAGAATAAAGCCAGAACAATCAAAAGATGCTCCACCTCATGAAGTTCTATCAAACATTCCAGAGTTTACTGTTAAGGCAAATGGTCAAATTGATTTTGTGAGCAATCATTAATCCCCCTTCTTTACGTTTTATTTCTTGTGTATAATATTCCCATAATGCTTTTAACTATTGTCGCCTTTATTATTATTCTTTCTGTTCTTGTGCTTATCCATGAGCTTGGCCATTTTTTAACAGCAAAAAAATTTGGAATTAAGGTTGAGGAGTTTGGGTTTGGATTTCCCCCCCGTGTGTTTGGTATAAAAAAAGGTGAAACTATGTATTCAATAAATCTGCTTCCTGTAGGGGGGTTTGTGAAGCTGTATGGTGAAGACGCTGCAGGTGGTGGAAGTGTGAAGAAGACAAATGGAAAAGATTTACAAACGAAAGACTTAAGACGTGCTTTTTATGCTCGTCCTGTATGGCAGCGGTTTTTGGTAGTGGTTGCGGGGGTAGTGATGAACTTTGTTTTAGCGGTAGTTCTTATTTCCTATGTTTTTAGCACTACTGGAGTTGCGGTTCCTTCATCAACGGTTAAAATTACTGAAGTTTTAAGAAATAGCCCTGCAGCATCAAGTGGGATTGTGCCTGGGGACGTGGTGGAGGCAGTAAACGGTGAGAGGATAACGTCTACAAAAGAATTTATCCAAACAATCCGTAAAAACGAAGGGAAAAAAGTCGCACTTTTAGTAAAGAGTAAGGGAGTATCTCAGGATATTCAGTTGATTCCAAGAAGTAAGTATCCAAAGGGTCAAGGTCCAGTAGGAGTTGGGATAACGGATATAGAAGTTAAAAAATACCCATGGTATCAAGCACCTTTTTTTGGGACAATCGAGGCGTTTAAATTTTCATGGATGATAGTGGCAGGCTTAGGTCAAATGGTATATACGCTTGTTTTTGAAGGGCACAAGCCCGAAGGGGTAGCAGGTCCAATTGGCGTTGCCCAGCTTACTGGTCAAGCAGTTTCATACGGTGTTACTGCTACATTATGGTTTACCGCTTTATTATCTATAAACCTTGCGGTTTTAAATGTTTTGCCTATCCCTGCGCTAGATGGTGGAAGGCTTTTCTTTATTGTGATTGAGGCTGTAACTCGTAAGAAGGTAAGTCCGAAATACGAGTCATATGCGCATGCTGCAGGGCTTGTGGCACTTTTGGGGCTTATGCTTTTAATCACTCTTTTTGATATTATTCGTATTGCATCAGGGCAAAGCCTTCTTCCAAAGTAAATACAAGACGCTTATTTTTATTCTTTTTTTACCGTTTTTTTCTAAAGTTATATTGTGGAGTCACAACAACACTCAAAATTTCCTATAAATCCGGTACAATAGTTATAATACTTAGACAAGCATCACTTTTTTTATTCTGAACCGTGGACTAGTCCACGGACACCTATGAAAAGATATAAAGACATTTCACAAGACGACATTTTTTCAGCTTGGAATAAGCTGAGGGATGCTTTACTTGCTGCCAAAGACGGACATGAGGTAGAGGAGATTATGAAATCATTATTTACTGACGAAGAGAAATTTCAACTCGGAAGAAGAATAATGATTGCTGAGTGCATCAAAGATTCTATGACTAATGCCGAGATTTGCGATCTTTTAAAAGTAGGTAGAAGCACCGTTACACACATACTGAGAAGAGTAGAGAAGTATCCTAAAGGATTTATGCTTATTGAAAAAAGGGGAAAACGAGTTAAAAGAGAATATGAAAATAAAAAATATAAAGAGGTAGGTGGCTCTAGGCTAATTTGGAAGAAAAAAATTTATACAGGAGTTACAAAAAAAGATATCAAGAGATAATTTTTATATTTTTTGTATTTTGCTATGGACTAGTCCACGGTCACAATACGTTTATTAATTTTAGAAGATGGAGTGACGAATATGGAGTGAGGATATCGGGATGAGGATGGGGTGAGAGTGTGGGATGAGGATAGAATGATGAATATGGGATGAGGATGGGGTGAGGATATCGGGGAATGTAGAATCAGGGTGAAGATGTGAGGAGTGAAGTGAGGATTGATTATTAGATAAGGTTTTGTTATCCTCATAGATGTTCTTATGGATATAATTACCCCTGAAGTGAAGCAAAAAATGCAGAAGGCACTAGATTCAGTTAGAATGGATTTTGCAACTGTTAGAACCGGTAAGGCTTCCCCATCTCTTGTTGAGAATATTGTTATTAAAGCATACGGTGGAGCAACCCCCCTGAGAGTAATGGAGCTTGCGACAATTCATGTGCAAGATGCGCATACGCTTATACTTACGCCTTTTGACCACAGTGTTATTGGTGAGATCGAGCACGGTATACAGGATGCGAAGATAGGAATAAATCCTATTATAGATGGAAATTTTCTTCGGATTAATTTACCTCCTTTGTCTGAGGATAGAAGACGCGAGTTTGTAAAAATGGTAAAACAAAAAGGAGAGCAGGGAAAAGTCATGATGAGACAAATTAGGCATGACGGCATGGAAGACGCAAAAAAATTGGAGAAACAAGAGGTTTCAGAGGATGAGATAATACGCGTTGAAAAAGAAATACAGCGTTTAACTGACCACTTTATAAAAGAAATTGATGATCTTGCGGCTCAGAAAGAAGAAGAACTCATGAAAGTATAGCATCTTCCCGTTCTCATTGTTTTCTATAATTAATAATCCATTTTTCAAGTAACTTTATTTCTCATGCGCAATATTCTGCGTGCGAAGTTTGAGGTGCAGATGTGCTACGCTCGCCCAAAAAAAAGTAAGATACCCCATGGGGTAAGCCCGGGGAGCCACATTTTATGAGTTTTTAGTTCATTTTCACAGAATGTATACGCTGGTTATTTGTTATATAATGGTTACCGTTATGCGACTACCTAAAGCTCTTTCCCGCGTTATAGAAGATTTTGAACGATTACCTGGTGTCGGGCCAAAATCTGCTCAAAGACTCGCGTTTTATTTGCTTCATGTTCCTCAGAGTAATTTGGAACAATTCGCAAATGATTTAGTGCATTTGAAGAAAGAAACAGTTTTATGCTCATTGTGCTATAACATTGGCGATACAGACCCCTGTTTTATTTGTTCCGATACCGGAAGGAATAAAGAAACTATTTGTGTAGTTGAGGACGCATTGGATGTCTTGGCAATTGAAAGAAGTGGAAAATACGGAGGCGTATATCACGTTCTTCATGGAGTTATAGACCCGCTTAATAGCATTGGTCCGGATGACATATATATTCCGCAGTTACTAAGTAGGGTAAAAACATTAGGAAGTGAGCTTGGGGAGATTATTTTTGCAACAAATCCTACTATGGAAGGGGAAGCCACTGCCATGTATATAGTAAGACAATTAAAGGAGAGGGCTGACGGCGTAAAGCTTACGCGTATAGGTCACGGTCTTCCTATAGGGGCTGATATAGAATACGCTGATGAGACAACGCTTGATCGCGCGCTTGAGGGTAGGCGTGAGTATTGATAAAATTTCAGAATTGACAGAAATTGTTAAATTTGTATAATACAAAAGTTACTTGAAGTAAAATAATATGCCAGCACCAGAAAGATATAAAAAAGCAGTTCCCGAGGTAACTGCAATTTGGGAGTCAGGGGGAACCTTTAAAGCGCAGACTGATGTATGGGGAGCACAAATTGAAGCAAGAAGCGAATTATTTGGAAAACCACCCGCGTCTCGTGTGCCTGTTATAAAAAAAGCTCTTGAGTTAACCCCTGAAGAGATAGAGATATTAAATGAACCCGTAGGACATGAAACAAATAAATTACTACGTCTTGTGCAGTCCCGACCTGAATTAACCCCCGAAGACGCAAATGAGATTCATAATGGTGGTACTAGTAGCGATGTTCTAGATACGAGTCTCTCTATTCAAATAAGAGAATCATTAGATGTTGTGGCTCATGATTCAGATAGTCTGGAAAAAACCCTAGGTGCAACGGCAATTAAGCATAGAAAGACGTTGCAAATAGCAAGAAGTCATGGTCAACATGCAGTACCTCACGTATTTGGAAGACAGGTTTTAGGTTGGTACGCTGAAGTAAAAAGAGGACGTGAAAGAATAAAAAGAGCACGAGAGGTGATATCTGTTGGTAAACTATCTGGGGAAGTAGGAACTCATGTATTTATTCCTCCCGAAGTAGAAGAATTGGCTCTTGAGAAGCTTGGATTGAGACCAGATGAATCTCCTACGCAGGTAATAAGCCGTGATAGGCATGCTGAAGTTGTGAGTCTAATGGCGGTTAACGCAGGAACATTAGCCCGTATCGCAATGAACATTCGGCTGCTTTCTATAAGTGATGTGGGAGAAGTTAGAGAGCCGTTTGATGAAAAGAATCAACAGGGTTCAAGCGCCATGCCTCACAAACGAAACCCAGAAAAAGCAGAGAGAATAAGCGGATTGAATAGAAGAATAAGGAGTGCTGCAGCGGAAGAGTTGGATGCTATGATCTTATTTTTGGAGCGAGACATAAGTCATTCTTCAACCGAAAGATTCACATTCAGCGATTCTTTTTCTGCACTTTCATATGCATACCGGTTGACCAATGAAATAATGTCTGATCTAGTAGTTGATGAACAAAAGATGCTTGAAAATCTTAATAGCAGTTATGGTCAGATATATAGCCCAAGGCTTTTAAACGAGCTATTGAATTCGGGTAAAGGTGGAACTAGGACAGAATATTATGAATTAGTAAAAGGGTTGGCACACAAAGCAAAAGATACAAAGACTTCTTTATTGGAACTAGTGTTAGATAATGACCTGATTGTTGAAGCTTTAGGTAAAGAAAAGATAAATGAGTTATTTGATCCGGAATTTTACCTCAGGAATATTGATGTTGCGTACAAAAGAGCAGGGCTTATCAAATAAATACTGGCTTTCATTAAGTGTAAGAAAGGGATTGTCTAGTGGTGCTTTCAAATGGTTGAATGCGTACTTCCCCGGAGCTAACTCCAAAAGCTCTTGGCTTCGTATTTTTATTTAGGCGTGAATTAGATAATCACTTGGGTATCTAGCGCAACTCCTGATGACTCTTTATATACATTTGTTTTTAAATTTTTCCCGTCATATATAATTTCAAACTTCACGTTTGTATTAGTGTTATTTTTAACATATAAATTTTGATTGGCGTTTGCCGTAACCTCACCAGGCATTGAATAGATAGAGACACCATATTCGCGTGGGATTTCAGGAATAGGCATGAAATCATGATTTGTGGGTGCGGTAGCTTCTATACCAGCATCCAATGCAGCCCAGTAGAAGAGCGAAGCTAAATGACAAACCCCATCACCCATCAAATATCCATCATGTTTATATCCGTCTTGACCTGAAAAGTTTACGTTTACAGTCTTAACTATTGAAGGCGCATACTTTGGTAATGAGTCTTTTTGGAAAGAATATGCTTCACCAGGCTTAAGGGTAAACGTGTAGGTGAATGGTTTTTTAACAGTTTCCCAGTCAGGAGTTGCGGAAATAGGCATACCTCGCATATAGGCTACAGTTAAAAGGATGTTCTCCTTCATAACTTCATTCATGAGTGATTTAGGAGCAGCTCGATTTTCAAGACTCATGCTACGGCTAGCGACTGCTTCAGGCTGAAGTGGCTCGAGCGTAGGCATGCTTGTAAGTAGGGTGTTTCCCACAAAAAGAAAGGCAGTAAGTATGGTTAGTGCGTTTTTCATATATTTCAAACGTTGTAAGAATTGTTCTCACACCGGTTGGAATATACGATATTTTGAGGCTGAAAGTGCCTCAAATGAGGCTAAATAGTAGACCTATAATATAGCATAAAATTGGGGAAAAGTCAAGCTGTAGTTATCTTAAAATTGCATCTTTACAATAGTAGTATTTTTTACCTATTATAAATTATGTCCAAAAAAACAGTACATAAAAAAACGATTCATAGGTCTAAGAAAAAAATTTTAAGAACTAAAAAAGTGATAGTTTTGTTTTTGGGTGGAGCATTGGTGCTGTTATTTGGCGTGTTAAGCTTCACTTTTTTTACTCAGGAAAAGTTTTGTGCTAATTCCATTTCTTGTATAAAAGACTTATCTGGAAAATACGAAACCCAAGCTAAGACTGGAGTCTTTTCTGGGAAGAAAATTGCGGTTCCAGTACAGGTTGCACTCGCGTATACAAACCCCTCAAAAAATGTATTAGGGGAGACAAGTGGAAAGAAAAAAATTAAAGTAGACCTTTCAAGCCAACGATTATATGCGTATGAAGGAGACCAGATGATAATGGATTTTCCTGTTTCAACAGGGAAATGGAATAAAACGCCAACAGGCATATTTAATATTTGGGTGAAGTTATTATACACGCGAATGGCAGGAGGCAGTGGGGCAGACTATTATAATTTGCCAAATGTGCCCTACACTATGTTTTATTCAAACGCAGAGGTTCCGCGAGGAGCAGGATATAGCATTCATGGGGCCTACTGGCACAATAATTTTGGACATCCAATGAGCCACGGTTGTGTAAATATGAGAATTGCAGATGCTGGACAACTTTTTGCTTGGGCAGACCCACAAACAACAGGATGGAATTCAAAGACTACAGAGGCAAATCAAGGTACAGAAGTTGAAGTATATGGAGAAACTCCTACCGAGTGATTAACGTGCCGCAGCAAGATAAGGAACAGTATCTCCCAGAGTGCTTGATAGTTTTTCACGTAATTCGCTTAAGGGTTTATTCTCGGTTTTTATTATGAGTGTAGTAATTTCATTCCCGCGCTGTCCCACGGTTTTACTACTGTCTACTTCAGAAAAATCTTCTGAGCTATTAACACTCCCATGGATACGAAGTACAAATGCAGACTGTTTTTCCTGTATAGCAAATCCTACTCGGAGAAGTGTATTTGGATGAAAGAGTGAGAAGGGAGCATCAGGATTTTGAGCCGCCAGCTTGTAGTTCTTATCCCCGGAGTACTTGTCAAAGTCTATATAGAATACCTTTTCCTGCATTCCTCTTTTTTTTGAATCTTGTTTTTCAATAACGTTAACTTCCTTTTTAATTCCCTCAGGTAGTTCATCAAAAAAATCATATACCGTGTCTTTTAATAAGTGTACAAGGGGGGCGTGTTTCGGAGGAGGGTTTTCAAATGGATTTGGTCTCAAATGTAAATTGTCGTAGTCCTCAGGCATATGAGTATTATACCAGTGGATTGAGTATAAAAAAACATGTTACAATGTTTTCTTCATGAAAAGAGCTCTTATCATTTTTCCGGCTTTTAAAAGTAAAAATTACCGATACTATTTTATAGGGCAATTGATATCTCTTGCTGGGACATGGCTTCAAGTTGTGGCAGAGGGGTGGCTTGTTCTAACGCTTACAAATTCAGCTTTTCTCATAGGAATTGTGGCTGCTTGCGCAACGCTTCCGACCCTCTTCTTTTCTTTATTTGGAGGAGTAATAATTGATAGATTCTCAACTAAGAAAATTTTGTTGATAACACAAACCGCAGCAATGGTTCTAGCAGGCCTATATGGGATATTAACTGTTCTTCACGTAATTGATATTTGGTCAATTATGCTTTTAGCCTTTTTACTGGGAGTAGTATCAGCTATTGATTTCCCTGCAAGACAGGCATTTACGATAGAACTCGTTGAGCGCGACCACTTATCATCAGCAATCGCTTTAAATGCAGGAATCTTTAATGCAGCAAGAATAATAGGGCCAGGTGTTGCGGGTGTTCTCATAGCTCTTTTTGGACCAGGCGGAGCATTTCTGGTAAATTCAGTTACGTACATTGCCGCAATTATAAGCACTTATTTGATAAAAACAGCAGCTCAGAAAAAGAGTGTACATCCTCATCCAATTCGAGCAATCAATGAAGGACTTTCTTACACATTTTCTCATCCAACAATACGAACACTTATTATCTTGGCTGCAATAATTTCTATATTCGGGTGGTCATATACAACAATTATGCCGTACATTGCAAAAAATACTCTGCACGCAAACGCCGCAACGCTTGGGTACTTATATGCGGTAGCAGGAATAGGCGCGCTTATTGCTACTTTCTTAATTTCAGCATTAAGCAAAAAAATAAGTGGAACAGCATTTATTGTAGGAGGAACGCTTTTGTATGCTGTATCAATTTTTGGTTTTACCTTTGCTAAAAGCTTTTTATTTGCCCTACCGTTTCTTTTTTTCTCAGGGATAGGATTACTATCCGCATTCGCGAATATAAATGCTTTAGTTCAGCACTCAGTTGAGGATAAATTCAGGGGTCGTGTACTGAGTATTTATATTCTTTCATTTATAGGTTTGTTACCGTTTGGAAATTTTCAAATAGGATTTGTATCTGAGTATTTGGGTCCGGAAAATGCAATAAGGATAGGAGCAGTAATTGTTTTTTTTGCAGCGGCTTGGTTTTATTTTTCTTCTAAAAAAAGAAATTTTCATCAGGATGAGTATAATAAGTCCCGGCTTCAGGAGATTCCAGAGCCAATACTGGCTCAGGGAGAGGCGTAAATCCACTTGACTTTTTTTAAAAAATTCAGCTACACTAGAATTGTAAGAAATTATAGTTAGGAGGTGAAGATATATAAATCACAAAGCATTAAGAATAACTACATACGTTTTGGTAATTATTGGAGCATTAAACTGGGGAATTATTGGAGTCTTAGGAGTAAATTTTATTAACGTTTTACTTGCAGGATCACCTGTTGTTGAAAAAATTATCTATATTTTAGTTGGAGCTTCTGCAGTTTATGACATTATGATAGCGCGGGGGATGGGAAGATCTTATTCAAAAAAGAAAAAGTAGTAAGCATTCATAAAATTTATTTTATTTTTAACATAGTATCAATTTCTGATATTGTATCTTCTGAGTTATGGAACTCCATAAGTCTTAGTCTCATTTCATGGGCACCTTCAAATCCGGCTAGATATGCTTTGTAGAATTTTTTCATAATTTCAAAATTCTTCGTTTTCTCCCATGTAGCCTCAAAGAGAGTTATATGGTTTTTTAAAAGATTTAATCTATCCGAAATAGAAATATCCTCAATTGCCTTTCCGGAAAAGACCCATGGATTGTGTAGCATTCCGCGTCCAATCATTACCCCATCCACCCCATACGTTTTTACTATCTGACCTCCCATAGCCTTATCTACAATATCTCCGTTTGCGACAATTGTTGTTTTTTTGTTTATTTTATTTCTTAATTCAACTGCTTTTCCAAGTTCCTCAAAATGAGATGGAACTTTAGACATTTCAGAAGCGGTTCTTGCATGAACTGTTATTGCTGCGGGTTTAAGCGTAAGCAAGAAGCCAATCCAGTCTTCTGTCACTATTTTGTTATATCCGATTCTTGTTTTTATGGATATAGGTAGAGCATCTTCAACACCTTCTTTTGCAGCAAGATATAATTCCTGGGCAAGTTTAGGGTTATTAATAAGACCAGCACAGCATCCATTCTTTACTATTTTCCGATCTGGGCACCCCATATTTATATCAATTCCGTCATAATTTAGGTCTTTTAGTATTTTTGCGGCTTTAAAGTAGTGATCAGGATTGTTTCCCCATATTTGAGCTACCAAAGGACGTTCAATATTTGTATACTTAAGGCGTTGTTGAATATACCTTTCCCCACCTTTTATTATCCCATCAGCATTGGTAAATTCTGTAAAATAGAGATCAGGTCCCCCTACAGATGATAGTACTTGTCTAAAGACAGTATCAGTCACATCTTCCATAGGTGCTTGAACAAAAAACGGAGACGTAAGTTTTTCCCAAACAGTTTTCATATTCTGGAATTATACCATTTGTGTGTTTAAAAAATAAAAATCAGGGGAATTACAGCTTACATATTTAGTTTTTGTTTGACATTTAAAAGTGTACGTATTATAGTTACCTAGTGGAAGACAAAACGGCAAAAAATGTATTAGTAGTAGATGATGATACGGAATTTGCAAAGAATTTATCTTCGAAAATAGAAACACAAGGATTGCGTGCTCACACGGCAATCACACCAAAAGAAGCGCTTGATTTCATTGCTCAAAATGAAGTTGATTTTATAATACTTGATTTTGTTATGCCTGAAATGGATGGATACTCAGTGCATCATATTATAAATCGGGATATGAGAAAAAATATTCCAACAATAATCTTAACTAACTTTCCGAATGCAAAAAATATGCCACAAGATCTTGAAATATTTGTAAAGTCTGAAACAAATCTTGATACGTTAGTTGAAAAAATTAAAACTAGGTTAAGCTTAAACCAAATATGAATGATGATACAAAGAAAAAAATTCTGATAGTAGATGATGACGTAGAGTTTACAAATCGCTTTTCTGAGCGCGTAGAAGCAGCGGGTTTGCATGCTATAGTCGCTGTTACTGGAAAAGAAGCACTCGACTATCTAACGGAGCATGAAGTTTCGTTTATTGTCCTTGATTTTGTTATGCCTGAAATGGATGGATATACCTTTTATCACATATTGAAGCATGATATGAGAAAAAATATCCCTACTGTAATACTTACAAATATGGCAGGAACACAAGATGCTGATGATCTTGAGGTGTTTATAAAATCAGAAACAAATATTGATGAACTGATAGGTAAAATTAAAAGTCGCGTAGATGAGCTGTCTAATGCTAAATAATTTTTATACTTCTTTACAAGACAAGAAAAACCCTGAAAGAGCACGAATATCCTCCCGATTCTTCAAAACTGAAAAAGGAGAATACGGTGAAGGGGATATATTTATAGGGCTTACAGTCCCAGTTTCAAGAAAATTAGCCATAGAATATTCACAATTGCCACTCGATGATATTGCTATACTGCTGAAATCAAAAATCCATGAAGAAAGATTAATCGCATTATTCATATTAGTCAATAATTTCCAGAAGGGTGATGAAAGTGTAAGGCATGAGATCTATGTATATTATTTAAACCATAGAAAATTTGTCAATAATTGGGACTTGGTGGATTTATCAGCGCCTAAAATTGTAGGTGAATATTTGAGAACTCAAAAAGATAGATCTGTGCTTTTAAAATTAGCAAAATCTGAAAGTGTATGGGATAAACGTATTGCTATGCTTGCAACGTTTCAGTTTATAGCAAAGGATAGAGATTGTATTGATGCATTTAAGGTTGCTACAATTTTAATATCAGATAAGCATGATCTTATTCAAAAGGCAGTTGGGTGGATGCTGCGGGAAGTCGGAAAACGAGTATCTGAAAAAAAAGAAAAAGAATATCTCAAGAAGTACTATAAAAGCATGGGTAGAACTGCCTTGCGATACGCAATTGAAAGATTTCAGGAGGATGTGAGGAAAAAATATTTATATGGGAAAATATAAAAAAGCACTTATTGTAGGAAGGTTTCAGCCATTTCATTTGGGGCATAAATATTTAGTTGAGAGAGCGCTTGAGTTCGCGGATACTGTGATAATAGGCATAGGAAGTTCAAATATTAAGGATGATAAAAATCCATATAGTCTCGAGGTAAGAAAAAAATTTATTCAAGAATTTTTAATTCAAGAAAAATTAAGCTCAAAGGTGTTTGGAATTATTTCAATTGAGGATGTTCCAAATGATGATGAATGGTTTGGAATTATTGAAAAAAAAATAAAAGGCATAGACGTTGTAGTAGGAGATAATGAGTGGGTAAACGGAATTTTTGAAAAAAGAAATTTTCCCGTAGTCAAAATTGGATATCTAAAAAGAAATATTCTAACTGGTACAGGAATAAGAAAAAATATAAAAGAAAAAAAATCATGGGAGGAGAGGGTGCCTTCGTATTTAGTCTCACATATTAGAAAAGCGACATAGCGGTATCTAGCAAAAGGAGAGAAATAATTGGTATAGTTTACATGTGGCAATACTATTCTTTCTTGAGTTATTATTTCTTTTTTTTATCTCTCAAAAAACTACCCAAAGCATTTCGCATTTTCTTTACAAAATTACAAGAAGTCAAAAGATAACAATATTTTTTCTTGCGTTTTTATTTCTTCCTGGAACAATAATACACGAATTTTCACATGCTATTGCTGCCTCTATTACCGGTGTTAGGATTGGGAAAATGGAATTAATGCCAGAGTATGTTCAGGGTGGGCTAAGACTTGGAAGTATTCAGGTGGGTAGGGCAGATATTATACGCAATTTTTTTATTGGTATTGCGCCTTTTATAAGCGGTACAATACTTCTCTTGACTATTATGTACCTAGTACTATCATTTTCATTTTTTGCATCATTTGGAATAATAGTTCTGAGCTTATATTTGGTTTTTGTTATTGCAAATACTATGTTTTCATCAAAGAAAGATATGGAGGGGGCGATTGAGTTTTTTATACTTATCGCGGTTTTTTTATTGGCGTTTTATTTGCTTGGCTTACGATTGGATACTATTAACTGGAATTTTTTATCAATTTTTAACCACATATTTAAAATTGGCTCTTATTATTTATTAGTACCCTTAGGAATTGATCTTTTTATAATTACGCTTACCACACTATTATTTAGAAGCCGTTAACCTATCTATCTCCAGAAATAGTAAAAAGGAGCGCTTTTTGATTTATTAACGGTGATTTCATTTGTTGCTGAGTTGTTATTTTGATCATACGCAACTACTTTGATTTTGTGTCCACCTTTCGATACGTTTTTTGTGTTCCACGAATAAGTAAATGGTTGTTGAGTATCAATTCTGTTTAATTTTCCATCAATATAAAACTCTACCACTGAAACCTTTTTATTGTCAGTGGCACTTGTTTGGATTGTAGTTGTATTTTTAGATATGAAAGAATTGTTTGCGGGGTTTAAAATTGCTATTTTAGGCGCTTGGGTATCAGCCGTTACGGGAGTTGCAGTAGGAAAAAGAGTTGGAATTGCGGTTGCCGTTGGGATTTTAGGTGTTGCTGTGGGTCTAGGTGTTGCAGTAGGAGTGGGTGTGTTAAGAGGTTTTTGGGTGATGGTTGGTGTAGGGTTTTGTATGGCTGCGGTTGGGGTAGGCGTTGCAGTAGAGGTGGGAAGCAATAAATTGAAAGTGAACGGTCTTCTGTACATTGTGTGATAGGAAGTGTTATGTTGTCCCTTTGAGTAGTATAGATATCCAGTTTGGTTAGTTTCCCACCCGCCGGGTGTATTTGGAGAAATGAGAGTGGCATAGTAATACCATATATCTCCCGTTGCCAGATTCCCAAGATTTTTGGGGAATGTAATCGGAACCATTTGCGGTGTATCAAAAAAAATTCCATCAGTAGAAAGTGCAGTATAGAAGCCATTTGATGCCTGGAATAAAAGTAGGTATCTGTTAAGGTACGTATTAAAGCTGATATTTGCAAGAGAAACAAATACGCTCTCAGAAACAGGTTCAGGACGAGAAATAATAGGCGTACTTTCTCCTCCTAAGCCTGGAGTAGAAAAGTCTCCGTTGTGCCATTTTTTGTAATTTCCAGGTGTAGCGGCCACATTAAAGGGCGCGCGGGCAAGGTATATTTGATCAGGAGAACCTGTGCTCCAATCTGTGTAGTATACATAGAGGTAATCTCCAATTTTTATAGCTGAAGGTTGGCCAGCTCCACTTACGCGTGGTTTGTCACAACTTGTGTTATGTGTTCTACCTGTAATTATTGCACCTTTTCGAGTCCATGATATTCCTCCGTCAGTAGATGTTGCTACTCCAACGGTTGCGGTGTAAGGATTATTAGGCTTTCCCGGGCAATGATGTTCTGCATGATAAATCCCGATTAGTTCTCCTGGGTTTTGACTTGGGAGCACACTTCCAAAGCCAACATAGTCTGCATCAAATTCAGTACCACCAGGATTACTTGGCAAAAAAACAGGAATAGGATTTCCATTTGATGTTCTTCCCTGAGGGGTTAGACTATTTAAATCTTGCCCACTATACCTATAAGATCTAACCTCAGAGGTAACCCAAAGCTTTGTACCATTCGTATCTTTTATCATTGAAAGCGTTGTATCTGGCCAACTCCCTAACAATTCATTTGGAATGTTTGGGAAGCCTGCTTCCTCAGTTCCTAAAGTCATTGTATAAGGTATGCTGCTTTGTGCTGGAGCTCTATAGTCAAAGAGATGACGAGTTTTTAAGAGAGTATATGTTCCAATACCTAAAATTGCCAGAGCTATAAGAGGGAAGAAAGGATTGCCAATGACTGCGTGAAGTGAAAATTTTTTCTTTTTCCTTTGGATAACTTTCACCATGACTTAAGCGTATGATTTGACAGGGTCACTTGTCAAGTGTATTTTAAAAATGTCTCTTGACAAGTGAATGAATGATTGGCAATAATGAATATATGCCAAAAACTGCCACTCACGAAACGCTACGTCATCACCACAATTTATTACTTCTTTGTATACTTGCTTTATTTGTGATTCTTGGAATTTTAGCGTTTAAGTATTTAACTGTAAAGAATGAATGGCGCGGGCATGCAGTTCAACTTCAGGGAGGAATCCAGAAATACCAGGATTTAGAGTCTATTGAAGAGGCAGGTATTATTGGTACAACCGTAACCTCATTTCCGCCCATTATTCCCCTTATTAAAATTCCCGGGCAACTACAGTCTTATATCGTATCAATTGGAGAGAAAACGGGAAGAGATATAGTCGTAGTAGATAAAAATAAAACAATCTTAGCTGATACGAATCCTGCTGAAGTTGGACAGACGTATAATTTTGATACAAACGGGGAAATTGCAAAGACTATGTTTGATGGAACTCCACGTTCGTTCACAGAAAAGAGTACTGCATATCCAGATGGAATTATCTTGGAGACAGTTCAGTTGAAAGACTCGAAAGGAACTATTATAGGAGCAATTCTTATTTCTCCCTCAAACGTATTCAGCAAATAATTTTCCTCTATACTCTAACAGTTAGCTTATGATACAATCCTTCACATGATTAGGGCAATATTATCAGCTGAAAAAATGGATTTGCTTGTGTCTGCGTATATATTCTGTATTGTTACCTCTGAGTTAATGGGAGCAAAAACTTTTCCTCTTGTAAATATTTTAGGATATCAGCTTAATGCGAGTATCGCGATATTTTTATTTCCTTTTATTTTTACAATTAATGACATTGTTGCGGAAGTGTATGGAAAGGAACGCGCAAGAAGTATAGTAAGATCAGGAATTCTTGTTGTATTTCTCTTATTTCTTTTTACTATTCTCGCAACCTCTTTACCCCCATCTATGAGATTTACAAAGAGTGAAACTGCATATGATACAGTTTTTAGCTTTTCAACAAGGCTTGCAGCCGCCTCGCTAATAGCATTAATAATTTCAGAATTTACAGATGTGTATATATTCTTAAAAATCAAAAAAAAATTAGGGAGTAAAGCTCTTTGGTTCCGGAATAACTTATCCAATGGTATTGCTCAATTGTTTGATACTATTTTGTTTATAACGTTAGCTTTTTATGCCCTGGATAAACCTGTTTATGACAATATGATATTTCTCTCAAGCGTTATACTTCCATACTGGCTATTAAAGTGTTTTGCATCAGTAATTGAGACACCACTTGTGTACATTGGTGTTAAATGGCTGAGGACAAAAAAGTAAACCTACCCTGCATGAATATTATTCTGCTAGCTGTATCCAGTATAAACGGGAAAATAACATCCGGTGGGAACTCCAATATTTACACGTGGACAAGTAAGGAAGATCAAGAAATATATTTTTCACATATTAACAATGCGGAATTAATATGTATGGGATCAAAAACATATGATGCCGCAAAACATCTCATGGTGCATAGGAAAGGGCGAGTGAGAGTTGTCTTCACAAGGGATAAATTAAAATACGAGAAGGACAGGATTCCAGGGATTCTTGAATTTACCTCTGATTCGCCAAAAAAAATTATAACAAAATACAAAAAAAAAGGCGTAAGGCAAGCGTTAGTTGTTGGGGGAGGGGAGATTAATTCACTATTCTTGGAGCAAAAGCTTATTTCTGAGATTCATCTTACTATAGAGCCTGTTATTTTCGGCAAAGGAAAGCTTTTTATTGAAGAAGTTGAAGTGTATGAGAGATTAAAGCTTATGGGTGTGAAAACTTTAAACAGTAACGGAACGGTTCAATTAATATATAAAGTGGTCTAGTTTAGTGGGATCATATTTGATTAAATGTATTAATATGAAGAATGTACTTCAATTGATTGGTATCTCCTTGGTTTTGCTTCCATTCTATTTTTTTCTTTATAAAATATTTTCAGTACGAGCTTTATCATTTGGTTGTTTTGATGATTGTGGAAATTATATGGCAGGGTATTTCATGAATCAGGGTAGGGTGCTGTATTCAGAAATATTTTACAACCATATTATGGGAGCAGCATGGCTATCATATTTTATTCAAAAATTTCATAATTCAATAAATATTTATGATCTTGTTCTTGTTCATCGTCAGGTAATACTATTTATTTCTTTTTTGTTTAGTATTATTTTTATAAAAAGGTTTGGGTGGTTGGGATTATTATTTATTATAGTATATGAATTAAGCAAATTTTATTTCTTTGGTGATAGATTTTTAGCTGAATCAATAGTTGTGTTTGCTGCGTCCTATTTGGTGGGCGTACTTTTTTACAAATATCAGTATAAGAAGTTAATTACGTTTGATATATTCTTTTCTGGTTTCTTGGCATTTCTAATTGTTTTTTTACGCGAACCATATATACCGCTCGCGCTGTTTTTATACATGGCAATTTTATTTGGAAAACAATATAGGGGGAAAAAGATTGGATCAGTTCTCATATTTCTATTTTTAATTCTTATTGTTGTAGTGAATACTCCAATGAACGATTTTATTTTTAACGATTTTACTGTTAATATGCAGACCGCAATTAAAGGTGAAATAGGTAAGAATAATACATTTGGTGTGGGAATCATTCAGGTTTTTTTGTATCCGGTCTTTACTTTTTTTTATGGAAAAATCAATGCGTTGCGTTTTTTTGAAATTGCGTTAAGTACTGCGTTTCTTTATGGAATAGTTTTTGCATATTTTAAAAAAGGGAAAAAATTGCTAGTACTACTGCTTATAATTTCTCTAGCACTTGCGAATATACGAGTAACGCCCCCAGGAACAGTATATTATGAGGCGTATCATATGCTTGTCTGGTATGGTATGTTTGTTTTTATCACCTTGGCTCTCCTTAAGCTACTGCTAAAGAAATCTAAAAGAATGGGAATTGGTTTTTCTGTTATGCTTTGTCTTTCATGGTTATATTTGATTTTTTCTCCTAATGCATATTTATATGACAAAATAGACCTTCAGGAGCAATTACTTACAAACTTTGGCAATGATATGAACATAGGGAACGTTATTAATCACCTGTCAAATTCATCAGACACATTATTTTTAGATGGGGGAGATGATATGATTTATTGGGTATCAAAAAGAAATTCTCCGTATAAATATAGTCTATACACAGGTGTAATGCCACAGATACCGCTATACAAAAAAGCACGGCTCGCAATGTTTAGATCTAATCCTCCTGATTTTTTCTATGATTTTTGTTCGCCAAGCGCGCCATACAATACCCAAATTCCGTCTTTTATAAAGCCTTCATACACACAACTTCTTTATAATGGAAAACCTAGCTGTTTATACATTAAAAATGAAAAAATTAAAAAAATAAGTCCTGCTCAGTGGGAAGAGGCAAAAAAAGGGTTTTTTGAGTTATCTCTTAGCGGTAATAAATGAGAAAAGTTTTGGTATAAGCTGTTCAATTGAAATAGCTCTTGAACTTTTTTGTAGCGTGTATAGAATTATTATATATGAGAAAAATAGTTGATGACATTTGGGATAAGAAAATCATACCTTTTATATCCTCATGGTATCTCATTTTTGCACGAATTTCCCTATTTATTATTTATTTTTATTTCGGACTCATTAAGATTATTGGAAACTCATCAGCGGAGCCACTTGTGTATGCACTAGAGCGTCAAACTATTCCGTTTATTCCATTTAATACATTTTATCTATCTTTCTCTCTTTTTGAGATGTTGATTGGAGTATTATTTTTATTTCCTCGTGCAACTAGGCTCGTATTTATTTTGTTTACAATTCATATCACAACTACAATGATGCCGCTTTTTATTTTACCTGCGTATTCATGGCAAAACGCATTTACACCAACTATAGAGGGTCAATATATGATTAAGAATCTGGTGCTTATTGCGCTTGTGTGTAGTATTCTAGTTAATACAAAAACGAAAAAGAGGAGAGGATAATCTTCTTAACGCTTCTTCGCAAAGAATTTCCCTTTTTTCCATGGTGTTCCAAGATAAGGAAGGATAAACCTATCTAGTCCATAAAATCCAGCAACTCGCCACGCAAGAATTAAAAATAATTGAAGCAGAAGCAGGAGTGGATTTGTGCTTACGGTACCGGCAAATAAGTAGTTGAGGTTCATAAACGCACCAAAGAAAGCAGCAATTCCAGTAAATGCGCCTAGTATAAGTGCAAGCCCCACAAGCAGTTCGCCTATCGCGACTGCATTTGAAAATGGTACAACGTTTGGAAGAACCACAACCTTGAGAAATGATGCATACCATTCACTTACGTCAGGGTGCATGCCTGATGTCTTATCAAGCGATCCCAGAACGAATCCATAAAGGGGTTTTCCAGCTTGCGGACCTACCCATGAGGGGTTATTTATTTTTGCCCACCCTGCAAGAAGCCATTCCCAACCTACGTATACTCGAATAATAAACCACACCCATGAAATTTTTGTGTCTGAGAAAAGAAACTTAGAAAGCTTTGGCTCTGGTATGATAGTAGACATACAATTTAGTATTTCAGTTAAAGCGATTTGGTTAAATGGTTTGTATCACACATTCTGTAAGATAATTACCAGTTAGTTCTTAGATGATCCATGGCATAAGACAAGGTTCCCCCTATTTTTTTCCTTGGGTTGAAAATATTCTGTGGGTCAAAAATATTTTTTGTTTCGGAGAACAGATTATATATTTTTTCTCCATACATTTGTTTTAAGTAAGGCGTTCTTATAAGCCCATCATTATGCTCCCCCGTAATGGATCCGTGATATGAAATGATTACGTCATATACCTGTCGGGAAATTTCAGGAATGGCACGCCTTACTGAGGGGTTTGTAATATCGACTAAGGGAATAATATGGAAATTTCCATCTCCTACATGTCCTGCTACGGTAAAAATAAATTCTTTGTGTTTCTTTATGATGCTAACGACTTTCGGGAGTACTTCGGCAATATATTCTGGGCGAATTACGAAGTCGTCAATAAATGGTGCAGTGTGTTTATTTTTTATTTTTTGTCGTAAGAGGTTAAAGCTTTCTCGTCTTATAAGCCAGTATTTTTGTTCCTGATTTTCAATTGCTATTTTTGATTTAGGATGGAGTGGAGCAAGCTTCTGTTTTAATGAGATGATTTTTTGCTTTAATTCTTCCGCGTCATTTCCAGTAAAGTCTATCTGTAGAACTAGCTTGGGTAGTCCTCCACGGGCAACCATCATAAACTCCGGTAGAAATGCAATCCCTGTGCCTAGAATACCTTTTGCCCCTAATTTTTTTGCAAATTCCGGGAAGTACTTTAACGCAAGTTTTAAGGTATTATCATCATAAGATTCAAAACTTTCAGGATGTTCAGACATTACAATTTTTATAATATCCCCTAAATGTGAAAGATCATGCAAGAACAGTATCATCATTTCTCTGTGCATATGAATGGGGACTAGGTCAATTTTCGCCTCAAGCAACATCCCGAGTGTTCCTTGCGCACCAACCCAAAGTTTAGAAAGATCAAATGTTTTTTCATCCTTGTTATACACATTCCATAAATTATATCCCGCGGAGTTTTTTGATACTTTAGGTTCTGCTTCTTCTATGTCCGTATAATTTTTATCAATCAAATGAAACATTTTTTTATAAATCTCTCCTTCTAAATTTTTTTGTAGCATCTTTTTCTTGAGCATATCTTCTGATATTTTGTGAAAGTTATAGATGTTCCCGTCTCGTAAAACTACCTTTACATTTCGCACGTATTTTTCAGTTTTTCCGTAGTATAAAGACTTTTCTCCACCAGAGTTATTATTTACAATACCACCCATAGCACAAATTTCACGGGATGCTGGGTATGAAGGGAAAATAAGTCCTTCTCGCATTGTCTCTTTTTCAAAATCCCTATAAAAAACTCCCGGTTCTGTTATTGCTATTCTGTCATCTATTATGGGTGTGTGATTAAAATATCTTCCGAAAGCAACAATTATTGAGTCATTTATGCTTCCCCCACCCATGTCAGTTCCACCGGATCTTGCGGTTAGTGATAGAGTAGGGTGATTTTTTTTGTTATTCTCAACAAATGCTACTAGGCTTGCAACATCCTTTTCATTTTTAGGGAAAACAACAATTTGCGGTTTCACTTCAAATAAGCTTGCATCATGCGAGTATTCAGTAAGCGTAGCAGGATCATTTTCTATATCTCCGTTAAAAACTTTTCTAAGCTCATTTATTAAATTCTCATCCATATATTAATTTATACATAAATAGGCTATTGATGCAACACTTTTAGAATTTCCCGGTGCTGTAATCTATTTCTTGTTATATTGATTCTTTGTTTACGTTTCATTTATGATTAATATATGTCGCAAGTAATTGCTGAAGAGCGAAAAATAGAGGAAGACATCGAGAATATAATAGATGAAAATAGAGTGGTTAACTTCTCTGATGCAGTTTTTGCTTTTGCCGCGACTCTTCTTGTATTAAAAATTGATATTCCACAAATAAACTCTGGTTTTGTCGAGGCACAGCTCACGAGTTCTTTAGTTGCCTTATGGCCACAATATCTTGCGAATATTATCTCATTTTTGATAATTGGATATTATTGGTTAACCCATCATATTGTTTTTGGGTTATTAAGAAAACTCAACAGAACAGTAGTTTGGTTAAACATAGTTTTTCTTATTCTTGTTTCCTTTATTCCATTTCCCGTTGACCTATACGGAGATTTTCATACGGTTCCAATGGTGGTAGTTTTTTATTCGGCAAGTCTTGCGTTGGTGGGGTATATGCTTGCGGTCATTTGGTGGTATGCATCAACGAATAACAAACTTATCAGTCCAGAAATGACTAAGAGAAAAATAGCATTTATCACATCAAAAGTACTGGTTGCTCCTGTAGTTTTTACACTATCTATTCCGTTAGTATATTTTCATCCGCTTGCGGCTCAAGCATCATGGATTTTTATTATTTTGGGTGTACTCGTGATTAACAAGAAGTTTCCATACAGAGAATAATTGATACTGACCTCTTACTTATTGAATAAGAGAGATGGCACGGGAGGCTACCATTCCAATAATGATAAGTGATATTGTTGCTTCCACCATCATCAGCGTCTTAACGCGTTTTGTAAGTGGCAGGGTGTCTGCAGGTGAAAATCCAGTGCTTGTAAAAAAGGAGAAAAAAACATAATCTAGAAATTTCGGCTTAAAATTTTCCCATCCTGAGATTTTTGACTGATACTGAGGAAAAAGCAGATCATATCGTGTTTCATCTTTTGCCAACTCACGAGCAACAGGTCCATTTCTGTCTATTATCCAATACCACAGTGAAAAAACTAACAGGCTTGATACCCAAATAATTAAAGCGTCCAACAATATTGCTTCCCCATTTTGACTTATCTGCTTGTTTAAAATAAGCTCAACTAAATTTACAAAAATGTGGTATGTCATAAAGGCAAGAAGTCCCATGAAGATCCACCGTAGAAACTTGCCCTTTTTAAGAATTATCCCAAAACAGCTAGCGATGATATAGAGAAGGTATACGCCAAAAGAAAGAGGAACGCTGGTAAAAAAAGTATAAATATTTTCATTTTTGTCAGAGAGATTAGCAAGTAATATATTATTAAGAACTGCAATTGCGAGTATGACTGCAAATATCTTAAATTCAACAGAAAGAATATTTTTCCCGCCTATTTTTGGCATATATTAATAATTACAAAAATTTGATGAAAAAGAAAGGTGTATAATAATGGTATGTTTTTGTGCCCAATGCATCCTGAGGTGACCTCAGACAAGCCTGGTAAGTGCCCCAAGTGCGGAATGGATCTTGCGAAAAATCATGGGGGAAAGAAAGGAAAAGGTGAGGAGTTTGTAGAACGTGCCAGTTACAATCCGTTGCTTACTATAATAGGAATAATTTTTGCTACATCAATTCTTACTACATTTCCTCATTTTGAAATTACACTCATTCTTGAGAATTTTATGATAGGCTTTTTCTTAGTTTTTGCCACATTCAAATTAATTGATTTGAAGGGTTTTGCTCAAGGCTATAAAACATATGATCTTCTTGCGAAAAAAGTTAGCTTTTATGGTTATATATATCCCTTTATTGAGTTATTGATTGGGTTTGTGATGATTTTAGGATTATTTCTGCGAGAAGTACTTGTATTTGAGATAATAATTATGATGTTCTCCGGATTAGGAGTTGCTATAAAACTACTAAAACACGAAAAATTTCAGTGTGTGTGTCTCGGAACCTTTTTAAAGGTTCCATTAACAAAGATAACCCTTATTGAAGATTTTGGTATGGCATTTCTTGGGTTTGTACTTTTGTTGATGTCTTATTTGTAATTACATACTTCTTACCTTCTTTTTATTTTTCTCTTACCACATACCTGTAGATTTAAGTAATTCAAAAAAGAAGGGGGGTGATGATATCAACTATGATACGCAAAAATATGAAAAACGAAAAGAGTGGAGCAAGCTCAGTTGTTACAGCAGGAATTGGCGCAGCAGTAGGCGCAGGGGTAGCAGTAGCAGCAGCAGTAGCTCTTAATAATCCAAACACAAAAGAAAAAATGGTGAATACTTTTGATGCCCTAAAAAATCAGGCATTGAATAAGATTCCACCTTTAGTTCATGAAGGAAAAAAGAATGTAGGCATGAAAAGACTTGGAAAAGATATCAAGAAGAGGGTGAATAAAAAAGCCTCAAAAATAAAAAGCGCTACATCAAATGTAAATAAGTCTTCAACTGCGGCAAATTAACTATTCATTCTCAGGGATGTTAAATTGTTTGAATTTTTCCTTGGGTATAAAACGAATTGAGAGCGAATTGACGCAATGTCTAGTGTTCTTGTCAGTTAGGCGTTCGCCTTCAAAAACATGTCCTAAGTGTGCGTTGCAGGTTGCGCATTGAATTTCTGTTCGAGTGCCATCAGAATCAGGTATTCGTTTAACTGCCTTAGGGTAATTTTCATCAAAAGATGGCCAACCGCAGCCTGCATCAAATTTTGCTTTTGAGGAGAAGAGTGGGGAGTTGCATTGGCGGCAAATGAATGTTCCATCTTTATAGAAATTATCATACTCCCCGCTGAAAGGTGCTTCTGTTCCCCTTTCACGTATAATGTGTCTTTCTTCAGGAGTAAGAGTATTCAGTTTCATCTAAGCATAAGTATACCAGAGAAAGTTGTTATTTTATGGAGGATAGAAAATCTGTTTTGTAAAATTCCATAAATTGCATATATTTTATGGGGAGACGTTTTACCATTTCCTCAGGTAACCCTTTACGAGAGATATCTGAGGGCACAATAAATCGGAGCATTAAATCTGTGGCAGGCTCTACCATGAGGTCCTTTTCGTTAAATTTTGTACTTAAAAAATCACGAGCACGCTTGTATGGTTCACCATTTTTTGCAAGAAGTCTTGATTTAACTTCAGCTATATGGATGTTTGTGTCTTCTACCTCTCCTTTTTTTCCTGCTTTGAACGTTAGGGCGTATTTGTATAATTCATTTACTTTCGCTGTTTTTTTCTGATCCGAATGCTCAATGAGTACTCCGCTTGGATACCACGTGTTGAATCTAAATCCTCGTTTAGAACGTACCTCAGGATGAAGTTTTAAGAAAAAATTGGCAGTAAGTTGTGGGGTGAGTACAGTTTCTGAGTCTCTTGATTGTGTTTGGTATAAATAATCATGTGCGAATGCTTCAAAGACTTTCCCTGATGCATACCCTATTGCACCGTGTTCCCGGTCTGTTCCAAGGATACCTTTAAGGACATCTCTTACATGATTTAATGAGCTATTGTGTAGGGTTTTATTGAGTGCGCGCTTAATATCATAATCTAACGTAGGTATTAATTCATTTCGAGCAATTATTCCTTTTTGGGCTTCAATGTTTGTCATAAGAGCGAAATTATAGCAGAAAAATGAAAAAATAAAAATACATGGAGATACGCATACGAATCACTGCGGCAATATATAGCCTTTTTTCTGAATAGAAGAGATTATGCGTGGGGTTTTTTCGTTTTCTTCAAGCTTTTTTTGAAGTCTGCTTACCATAGCGCGTAAATTATTCACGTTTCCTGTATTTGTCAAAGAAATTAGCTCTTGATAGGAAACGAATTCACCAGTTTTTTGTGCTAGAGCAAAAAGTATTTCAAATTCATTTTTGGTAACAGGAATAATTTTTCCTTTTTTTTCCACTTTTCGCGTGACAAGATCTATTTTAAGCCCCCGTATTTCTACGTGTTTATTATTTTGGTTTGCTATCTGTGGGTATTTGCGCATACCACTTTCATTCATTCTATTCTGTATTGTTTGCATATGAGCAGATAGTACTTCCGGCGCTTCAGATGTAATATGTACATGATCTGCCCCCCTATCAAGGTATTTCGCAACTTTTTTGTCGGCAAATTGAGAAGAGGGTATGGTTACAATTGTTCCCGGTGGAAGTGCATCTTGTAAGGAACCTAAGCTAGACTCTGCCACAAGAAAAATACCTTTCTTACGAAGTAAATTCATAGCCTCCATTGCATCGCTAGGATTTTGCAAATAGGTTACGTTGTGATCTAATAATCGTAAATCATGCGTAAACAACATTTCTTCCCACCCTTTTATATCAAGGGCTACAGCAGAGGTTTTATGCGGTTGTAGCATTTCTTTTCCCATACTCATATTTTGGTATTATACTTCTATAAAAATGATTTTTCAAAGTGCATCATTTTTTTACAGTTCTTGCTTTACATTTTAAGATTTAGGTATTATTATCAGATAGATGTCACTAAAAGAAGGGAATAATAGTTCTGAATATATTCTAACAAACAGAGAGAAGACTCAGGAAGTTCGGAGAAGACCGGTTCAAGATAAAAAACCAGAAGGTTCGCCCATAAAAACATCCGATAGCAAGAAAAATAGATTTGCGTTTCAGGCAGATGTAAGAATTATGGGGATGACGTCACAATCGGAAGTTACAAAATTTATTCAGGAGGAGAGAGGTGATTTAGCATCAAGTGGGCATGTTTCTGATAAGCTAAGGGCTATGGCTTCAAATGGGAACCTACCTCAATCTGATGGTACTACTGATGCCTTGCGAAAAATCCTTCGTAGAGAATAGTATTGTGACTTGTTTCCTTGACATCGTATGGTTTAGTGTTACTATTACAATATGAGTGTAAAACTTTGGATAATTATAGGTGCAGCAGTTATAATACTTGCAGGTCTTTTTGGTTTCATGTACGTGCAAAATATGACAAATAAGGCAGCAATAGATACCATGATGAAGAAATCTTCGTCCTCAGAATCTTCTGCGTTTTCATCCCTTTCAGATATATTTACCAACAAATCTTTGAGTTTAACTTGCGAATTTACGGATGAGGAGGGTAGAAAAACGAAAACGTATATTAAAAGCGGAAAAGTAAGAGCAGAGATTATAGGTAGGGAAGCTGCTGATTCTGGAACTATAATTGTAAAAGAAGAAACTATGTATTTTTGGAATGGAGCGCAGGGTATGATGATGAAATATGATACGAAACAAATAACAGGTCAAGATACTCAAAACTCGAATGCAGCTCAGGGGCAAGCAGCTCTTCAGGGAATAGAGCAATATAGACAGTCTTGTCACCCTGCAGTAGTTTCAGATTCACTATTTACTCCACCCGCAGATGTAAAGTTTCAGGACTTATCAGAATTGATGAAAATGATGCCAAGCGGTGTAGTTAATCCGAGCATTAATCCTTCACAATACCAAGAATTCATGCAGCAGTAACAGTAAAAATTTCAATCCATCAGGCGACTAGTTCATGAGCCCTCTAATCATAGCTACCACATTATTTTCGTCATCGTCTAATCCATCTATTCTTTTTACCTTTTTAGCATTTGCCATTTTTCCCCAGTTTGAAAGTACTGATCCTTTTATGTAAGCATCTATAACGTGAGGATGAATGTAGTATTTCCTGCAAGTAGTAGGCTTGTTTCGCAAATGACTTGCGACTTTTTTCACTGTCTCAACTATATTTTTCTTTGACTCATCCTCCTGAAGTGTGATTCCCGCCTTATCAAATGCTGTTGCGGCAAGAACAGTTCCTCCCCATGTTCTAAAGTCTTTTGCAGTAATTTCTGCTCCTGTAATTTCCTGAAGATAAGTGTTTACATCCTGCGAGGAGATAGTCTGAATAACACCATCTTCATCTTTATACTCAAATAGATCTTGACCCGGAAGCTCTTTACATCTTCTTACAATTTTTGCGACCTTTTTGTTTTTAATGCTTACATTATGATATACGCCTGACTTTCCTTTAAACTGAAAAACTATATTTGATTTATAGGAAACACTTGCATGTCTGTTTTTAAGCGTAGTAAGCCCATAGGACTTGTTATCGCGCTCATATTCCTCATTCCCAATTCTTATGAGCGTATTTTCAAGAAGCCAGACAACCGCGGAAATTACTTTTTTCCTTTGAATACCCATTAGTGTTAAGTCTTGCTTGACAGTAGCTCTTATTTTGGGGAGATGCTGTGCAAATTCTAAGAGATGTGAAAATTTTTCTTGCTGTGAGATTTGATTCCAAAGTGGATGATATCTGTATTGTTTACGTCCCTTTATATCATATCCTGTTGCCTGGAGGTGTCCGTTTGCGTACGCGCATATCCAGACATTTTTATAGGCAGGGGGAATTACAAGTTTCTGTATTCTATCAATTATCTTTTGATCTGTGATTTTTTTTCCTTCCGTATCAAAATATTCAAATAAGTTTTTGACTCTTTTTCTTGAATATCCAGATTTTTTATCTGTTGTGTACCGTAGTCTTGTATTTTTTAATAAATCACTGTCTGTCATCCACCTATTATAGAGTATTACTTGAATGATGAATAGGCTTTTTTGTAGTATTAGTATGTGCGAACAAAAATCGGAATCATTTTACTTATTATTGCTGCTTTTTTGATGTTTTTTGGGGGATATGTAGTTGTTCAGAATGCTCGAAAAATGTTTACCCCAGAAAAAAGTGCTTCCCAAGACGGTCTTTTTAGTTCACTTGAGGATATTCTCACAAAAAAAATGAGTATAACGTGTGATTATATAGATGAGGAGGGAAGGAAAACAAAAACGTATATAAAGAACGGAAAAATATATATTCAGGTTGTGTCCATAAATCCAGCAGAAAACATTACTGTTATATACCAGAATAATATGGTATATATTTGGGACAGTAATAGTGCTACAAAAATTTCACTGCCGGATAGCTTTATAAAGACTGCTAGCTTAGGTATGCAACAGCAAATTACACAGGGAATAGAAAAATACAGGGATAGTTGCGTGGAAGCATTTGTTTCAGACGCTATTTTTATACCTCCAGCAGACCGAAAATTTGTAGACATATCGGATGTGAAGGCTAATGAAAACGCGCCCACTCAGATGTACAAGCAGGTGGTAGATAGGTATGGCGAGCTTCAATAATTTTATTTTTCGAGTGCATACTCCATGTGTAGATGAGAGATGGAGTGGGTAGCATTTGCGCAATAAAAAGTAAGAACCCAGTATCAGCGTCCGCGAAGCTTCATTTGAAGGCGGAAGTATAAGATTGATTTATTAAGCCTTTTCGTATTCGCCCATTTTAAGCCATTCAATGTATGTGCATCCGGTTGCCATGCGCTTCTCTTTATCCCATCCTGCGGTTTGGCATTTTTTCATCTTTTTCCCAGTTGCAGTAGTGTAAAGTACTAATTTACTGCCGCACATGGGACAATCTTCATCTAGGTCTTCACTTGATCCGTTAATCCATTCAACATAGTCACAACCTGTTGCTTTTTTTGTTTCCTTATCCCATACATTAGTGCTGCATTTCTTCATTTTCTTTCCGCTTTTTGTTGTGGTCAAAACAAGTGGGCTTCCGCACTTAGGACACTTCTCAGAAAGAGTTTCTGGCTCTACCTCCAACCACTTAACATAATCGCATCCAATATTTTTTCTCTCATCCTTATCCCATGATCCGGACGAGCATCTTTGAAGTTTTTTACCTGTTGTCGTAATGGTTATTGGAGACAATTCTGATCCGCACTTGGGGCAAGTTGTATCACTCATAGTATCTAATACTATGTGAGATATTTATACATGTCAATACTTGACATTGGCATAGTGCATGTTTCATAGTAGTAATATGACAAAGAAAAAAATAAAATCACGTTCTAAAGAAAACGTATGGGAGAAATACAAAATATTTATTATTCCCTCTGCTATAGGTGGGATAATAGCATGGTTCTTTTCAGCAAGTTTTGAGTTGGGTGTTGCTGTTTTTATAGCAGTATGGATTGGTAATTGGATTGGAATGCAGATGAGGTCAAAAAATAAGTAGTTTCTCTCAACCTCTAAAATGCATTTTACTTCATATACACTTCTTATGAGACCAGTACTGCAATAAATGAGGATCGTAGTATTCTTAGATAGTATGAAAAATGATCACTCTAAAAGTTTCAAGGCACTATCTATTGTTCTTATATTTTCAGTTATTTTTCTTTTTCTTTTCATACCAGCTGCAACATTTGGCACATCATTTGAAAACACGACTGATCAGGTAACAGATGTAGTAGACCAAGCAGATGGGAAGGATAATTTTACTCCTGGAAAGATAGAGGGGCTAAGTGTGTTTCAAAAAATACATACATCATTTAATGGAGGAAATTAGTAATTGTTGCATGTTTTTTGTTTTTCTGAAATACTGATTGAATGAGACTTATTAGATTTATTGTTGCACTATCTATCTGTTTTTTTGTTGCGGGTCTTGGAAGTTTTGTTACATATCCCTCAATTTCTACATGGTATGCGTTTCTAGTAAAGCCCTTTTTTACTCCCCCGGCATTTGTTTTTGGACCAGTTTGGACAATTCTGTATCTTATGATGGGAACAGCGTTTTATATTATTTGGGATAAAAAAACAAAAAATAGAAAAGTATTTCTACTGGCAGTGAAATTTTTTATGGTGCAGCTCGTTTTAAATTTTTTTTGGTCATATGCATTTTTTTACCTTCATATGCCCTGGTTATCAGTTTTAGTTATAGCACTTCTTTGGCTAAGCATTTTTATATGCATAAAATTATTTTCTAAAATTTCAAAAATTTCAGGGTATTTATTATATCCTTATATTGCATGGGTTAGCTTTGCTTCATTGCTAAATATAGCAATTGCCGCGTTAAATTAACTAATTGCAGCATTATTTGCTACAATATACTCGTGACTTCTACGGTACGTCAAAAACTTGATACATTTTTTTCTCAACATAAGCTTCGCCTCATTAAAAAAGGTGAAATTATTATAAGAGCTCAAGAAGATCCTACAGGAATCTTTTATTTAACTTCTGGTGTGGTTAAAGAATATCTCATCTCTAAAAAAGGGGAAGAACTGGTGGTTAATGTTTTTAAGCCATATTCTTTTTTCCCTATGTCTTACGCATTAAATAATAATCGCAACAATTATTATTTTGAGGCTGTTAATGACTGTCAATTGAGACGAGCGCCCAAGGCAGATGTTTTAGCCTTTGTTCAAGGAAACGCAGATATAATGTATGATCTGTTAGCGCGTGTGTATTCTGGTACTGACGGGATGATGGTGCGAATGGCATACCTTATGGGTGGAAGCGCATATGAACGGCTTGTTTCAGAGCTAGTAATTCAGCTAGAACGGTTTGGAGAAAAGAATTCGTCTGGTGGAAGTTTTCTATCTGTTTCAGAGAAAGACTTGGCGGCACTGACAGGCATGACAAGAGAGACTGTAAGCCGGGAGCTGAAAATTTTAAAGGATAAAAATTTGGTGAGCTTTAACAGAAATTTTTTAGTGGTTGAGGATATAGATAAATTAAAAGAAGAAGTTTTAGGTGGAGTTTAGAGTGAGGTTTTAGTAATAACTTCTTTTGTGGGGATTATTCTTGTTCTTTTTTTCTTACTTCCCGGCATATTATTGGGTAGCAGATATCCTTGCCAATGACCTTCTCCGACAAATAGCTCTAAATGGGTTAAGTCGGTAAGATTTGGCTCATTTATCACTTCATACATTCGGTAATTTCCTCTGGAAAGTACGCAATTTATTTTATGTGTATTCTTAGATGAAACCAGTATCTCACCAATTTCTTGAGCAAATATGAATGCAAAGGATTTAGTTTCGTCCATTCGCAGTATTTTTGTATCTGTTTTTGTTTCAAAAAGAACGTAATGCCCAATTTTGATGAGTCTAATCACCATTCTATAGTAAGTGCTATATTACTTATTGTCGTTGATTCTAATCAATGAAGTGGTAGGTAAAAAGTTTTATAGTATTGTAAAGTGAAGTTAATTCTGAGGATTGCTATCTGTGAATTTAGAGATTATCTAAGAGATATAAAAATTTTATGGAGGTTTTACAAGCATAGTATACGGTAAAGGAGGTGAAGTATGTTTAAAGCAGATATTAAAGATATAACGAAGAATAATACTAATTTTCGGAAAGTACTGCATACAGGAGGAAACGCTCAATTAGTTGTAATGAGTATCCTAAAGGGCAGTGAGATAGGGGAGGAGGTGCATGCTGGAACAGATCAGATTTTGGTTTTTGTTCAAGGTAAGGCTAAGGCTGTCTTGAATGGAGAGGAGAAAGATTTTTCAAAACACGATCTATTATTTGTTCCGGCGGGTACAGTTCACAACATAATAAATTCAGGAGATGAAGACTTGAAGTTATATACAATTTACGCTCCACCTGAACATCTAGACGGAACTATACACAGAACTCGTGAAGATGCGCAGCTTGAGCACAGTATAAAGGAATAAAAAGTTACGGTTAAAATTTCTGGTTCTTTTTGGTAAAATATAAAATGACTTAAATGCGGAGACGTTCGTGTTTATTGTTTTTTTATGCACAAGAACAGGAATTTATTAATTATTGCTCTTATCGCGATGGTGAATATGCTCGGGTACGGAATAATTATTCCGATTCTCTACGGGTATTCTAAAAAGTTTGGTTTATCAGATTTTGAAAATGGTCTGCTGTTTGCACTTTTTTCAATTTGTCAGTTTATATCAACCCCAATTATAGGGCGTTTATCTGATAAATACGGTAGACGGCCATTGCTAGTTACATCAATTTTGGGGACAGTTGCGTCATTTTTTGTCATGGCATTTGCTCCAAGTGCGCTATTTTTATTTCTTGCTCGAGCTCTAGACGGATTAACTGCTGGGAATATTCCAGTTGTGTTTGCTGTAATATCAGATTCTACAAAGCCTGAGGATCGTCCACGTGCATTTGGTTTAGTTGGAGCAGCTTTTAGTTTTGGATTTGTGTTTGGTCCTGCTGTTGCCGCGTTTACGGTAGGATTTGGAGAGGGCGTGCCGTTTATTATTGCTGGAGTAATCACGCTTATTGCAGCAATATTAACCATTCTTTTTCTTCCTGAAACAAATAAGCATATGGGAGAAGTGAGACATGGAAAACTATTTGATTTCCCGCTTATGGTAAAAACGCTTGTAAATCCTGAAGTTGGTCCTACGTTTCTTATTTCTCTTATATTTTTTCTTGCCTTTTCATGTTCAATTATTTATGGATTCCAACCATTTGTACTAAATGTGCTGCACCTTTCACCCTCTCAAAATGCTATGCTTTTTACCCTTTTTGGTATAGTGGGGCTCATAACTCAAACGCTTTTAGTACAAAGGTTTTCTAAATGGTTAGGAGTGAAGCGCGCATTTATGACATCAATTATTTTTACAGCGTTTGCTATGCTTATCATGCCACTATTTAATTCAGTCAGCATTTTTATTTTCGCAATGATTATCTTGGGATTATTTAACAGTATCGTGCAGACTCTAATTCCTGCAATTTTATCTCAGGAGGCGGACGCAAAATCCCAAGGGTCAGTTATGGGATTAAACGCTTCATACCAAAGTATTGGGATGATCATAGGTCCAATATTAGGGGGAACTCTTGCGACAATTGCGATACCGTTACCTTTTATAGTAGGTGCACTTTTGGTAGCTTTGTGTTTCTTTCTTTCCTTCAAGGTTATGCAGAAGGGCATGAAGAAAGATTCAGCTTTTTAAGTCTTCTAAGCCATTTTGAGCAAACTCACATACTTTTTCTAGAGTAATGATACACTGATAGCGTGAATAAACTTCGTACTATTTTATATATTGCGCCTCGGGGATTGGGAATTTTATATATTTGTTTTTTGGGAATTTTTGCATTAGATGTGTTTTTGCACGCAAGACCTATTCATGAAGTCTTAGTGAGTCTTTTAATGCATTTAATTCCGAATATTATTTTTCTCATAGCGTTAATTTTTGCTTGGAGATACGAGCGGATAGGAGGGGGAGCGTTTTTTATTTTAGGTTTATTTACTACGATTTTTTTTAGCACATACACTTCATTTATCAGTTTCATGCTTATATCTTTCCCCACTTTTTTAGTAGCAGTTTTATTTTTAGCTCATAATGTATTGGGGAAAAAGTCTCGCAAGTGAGCAGTTTGCTACTTGTGAAGTTATAAAACGCTTGATATTCTATATAGAAGTGAGGGTTTTTATGTATACACCTCTTGCCTCGTTTTATCTCCCAAAATTGCTAATCTTTCCTTTTTTTATTATTTGTGAGAGGAGGTGAAGAAAATGAAAGTATTAACAATAGTTGCCTTTGTCCTCTTGATAGTAGGCGGTTTGAATTGGGGTCTTGTGGGATTGTTTCAGTTTGATCTAGTAGCCGCAATATTTGGAGTAGGATCGCTTGTTTCAAATATAGTATATATTTTGGTAGGTCTTTCTGCAGTGTATGTTGCAGCAGTAGTATTACCAAAACAAATGAAGTAATTGTTACTTCAGTGGCACAAACAGTCTTTGTGCCACTTTTAGCAATAACTACCTGATTCTTGTGATAAGACATAGGTATGCGTTATGTAAGTTTGTAGTGTTTTTGATATAGATATATGTGGTTTTTACATCCTATCTTTTTCCATTTTGGAAATTGATAATAATTTGTAAGAACACGTGCTCCAGGTTTTAACTCGTTCAATAATTTTTCCTCAAGTGAGAGCATTATATCCGGCATGGGATAAATTGTTATGATATCAAATCTAGATAAATCGGCAATCCAAAAATCCTTATTTAAAATCTGTGTGTTTTGATTTACTTCTGCTTTATTTATTAAATCATTTGATCTCTTAACTAAATCTGAATCTAATTCATACCCAGTTACAACTCCGCCCTTATTTGCAAACGCGATAGATATTCTTCCGTCTCCTGATCCTAGGTCCGCTACAGTTTCTCCGGGCTGTATGGAAGACAATTCAATCATGGCTTCAACTCTGTATCGAGACGTTTCAAAGTATGGAATTTGCGAGTGGGTATTTATATATGTATTCTACAGTATTCGCAATTTATGGAACACCGCAGTATAATAAATTGGATATGCAGGACAAGAAATATAAGCTATCGCCCTCTGACTTTGGGTATCTATGGAACGATTGTAAACATTGCTACTATCATAAGGTCAAATATGGAATAGCATCTCCCGGTATTTTTCCGTCAATGTTTGGTCGTATAAATAAACTGCTTCAAGATTCAATCATGGGCAACAACTTAAACTCTATTCATCCAGAACTACCGTCGGGTATTATTTCAATACAGGAAGGGTTTCTGAGGTCAATACCAATTCCTGGCGCAACCAATTGCTACATTCAGGGAAGATTTGATATTTTAACACGGTTAGATGATGGTACATATACAGTTATAGATTTTAAAATAACTCCACCAGATGAGGAAAAATTACTCGATAAGTACTCAAGTCAATTGCATGCGTATAAATTTGCATTGGAAAATCCAGAGAAGGGTGATCCTGTTCAGATTTCAAAACTCGGAATTGTAAGTGTGAATCCGGAAGAGATGAGACTTGAAGGTGGGAAAATAATCTTTACGGCAGTCCCAAGATATCATGAAGTTAAAACTGATATGAACACATTTTATTCACTTATTTCAGACATTTCAAAAGTCTTAGAAGGAGATAAGCCGCTTCCTACAGAGTCATGTGGTCTTTGTAGATATAGAGCATATTTTATGGATTCAGGTTCAGAAGAGGATATTCCTTTTTAATATTATTCGCTGAATGGTTGAATTGATTGAGGATTTTCTACAGTTATAGATTGTGTGCATGAATCAAATGAACCAGTTACAAAATAATCAGTATTCAAAGTTAGGGCAGTTGCTGAAAGATGATTTTTAAATATCATTCTGAGTGCTGACTTATCTGTTTCTATAAGAATTGTTCTTTTTTCAGTTTTTCCTCCCACAAAATCTTCTAAGAAGGGCAGATAGGAGAAAAGATTTGGTTTTAAAGAGTCTTCATAGGTGAGCGTGGTAATTTTTCCAATTCTTGTTTGTACCCCTTTTTCGCAAAAGGCGCGCGTGCCGCCTAATATTCCAAATGTTCCCAATACAACTGCAATTCCCATAACTCCAAGCGATCCTTTCAAGGTAAAAGAAAATGCTTTCTGTTGTTTTATGTCCTCGAGTAATTTTGTAATTTTACGTAGCGGATTTCCAATATGGATATCAATTAACTCATCATCTTGAGATTTTTTGACGCGAGAATTATCATGAAGGAAAGATGTAAGAGGGTTCGGCTTTTTTTCAGTCACAGCCTCCTGTGATTTGTTTTTTTCGTCTTGGTATAGTTCTTCAGTCATAAAACTCCTATAACTCTTAGAATAATAAAAACAAAAAAAATAATCAACTAACTCATGAGAGATCTATGCATACTGCAGATAATAAATTCTGAAGCGCCTAAGTACTGGGGGTTTGGAGCTTATAAAAATTAAAAGAGGCCTTGGGTAAGCTCAGATAAAGAAAATTCTACTTCAAAGGTGGTTCTATCACCAACGTTTACATATAAAGATAGTGTGTCTTTCTCCTCTTTTTTTATAAGTCCACCACAAGAGTAAATAACACGTCTTTCCTCCGGGTGTAATTCCTCTACAAGTGGCTCGCCGTTTTTATCTAGAAAATTGTCTGGAGTGAGAATTGGGTCAGGTGCTACCACAACCTGAAATTGATTGTCATGTCTTACTAATTTTGCGCGTCCTATGCTGTACACGTACTTTTCGCGACCATCAATTATTTTTTTTGAAATTCCGTGGATAATAAAAAGAGCTTCTTGTGGCGTGATCCACAATGGGGGCATAGTAGTTCCCATTCTCCATGTTGCCCATGGTAAATTAGCAGGGAAGACTATGTCACCAAGTTTTTCAGGGACTTGTGAGTGAAGAGAGAATACCAGGAGCTTGTGGTAGTAGTCTTCTGATTCGGGGCGAAAAAGATATGTTGTGTTATCAATCGGAGTTAAGTTTTTCCCTGGACCAAAAGTGCCTATAAAAAGAAATGGAGGAAGCTCTTGCTTCCATGAAAGGAGAGAGTCTATTTTAACAATAGCCGGAAAAGGAATTGGTTTTCCTGTTTTGCTTCTCAGAACTGATGTAAGTCCTACTAGTAAATTACCATTGTCCAGGAGAAGTGCTCGCGGGTCTTCCAGGCTAATGTTGTCATATAATGGTTTCCATATAATGCGCTCGTGTATGGTTGCGCCTTCCCTATCTACTTCAAACAGTTTTAAAATTCCGGTATCAGGCTCACCATTTTCTCCTGGTGTTATTACTTCACGACCAATGAAGCAAACAGAATTGTCATCCGTTTTTTGCCATACCGCCAGATTGTAGCGCGCTACATCTATGTTTGGAAAAATATATTTAATTTGTTTAATTTTCATTTAACTGTGTAATAACAATGCTCGACATTAAATATGATACGAGTGATTCGGCTCCTTGATTTAAGTTGACGCGATCCGGGTGTAAGCCGTCATAACAACCTCCATTTGTATAGTCATAGAGTGCTTTTTTCAAACTGTTATTGCCAAGAAACCAACTAAAACAGATATTGGCTAATTTTCTATAATTATCCTTACTAGTGTAGCGGTATGCACGGTCTAACGCAAGAATCATTGATGCGGGATCTTCTGGCTGTTGATCATAACTGCTTCTTTTTTCTTTATTTTTATACCAATGTGCGTGTCCTATTGGCATATATGTTTTAGAAAACGTTTTACTAATAAGAAATTGTAAGCTTAAAATTCCCTGGGTGGCATATTCGTCATTTTTTAAGGTCTCACCGGCTATAAGTAAACTTTCAGGGAGGAGGGCATTATTATAATTCAAGTCATGCTCAAACCATCTCCAAGATTTAATGGAATTTTTTGTTAACTCATAGAGTAAGGAATCAGCATATTCCGTAATCTTTGCGTGAAGAAGGGGTTTTATTTCTGGGAGAACTGTTAAAGCGAGAGAAAAAGATTTTATTGCCAGGGCTTTAGCTCGTAAATGAGTAAGCTTTGTATCTTGCCTCAGATTAAAAAGAAAAATTCTTTTTGCCTCGTTTCTTAAAACTGGTGAAATCTTTTTATTAGTCATTATTTCAGATAACCCCCAAAGTGCGCGCATTTGTGCATCTTCTAAATCTTCTGCATTATTTTGTTTTGTAGGCTTGTTATCACCAAATCCTACATAGTTTATGAATGAGCCATCCTTCTGTTGACAATTCTTAATAAATGTAAGATACACTTTTAGTAGTTTTTGCACTTTATGTGTGTATCCAATTTTAATAAGCCAACTACAGACTATAAGTGCACGAGTGTTGTCATCCAGTGTGTAGCCAGAGTCTTTATTAGGGTTTGAGAACCGCGCAAATTGGAACAATCCAAAATTATCCGTCATATGTATGAGGTGGTTTATTTTTATAGGTGGTACGGATAATTTTCCAAGTAGGGATAGGTATTCTCGCGCTACATTACTCCACATCATGCTACGGGTATTTTTATATGCATTTTTATGCATTTTTGAAAGTCTTTTTTTATCACCTAATAGGTTAAGTATGGCATTTGTTAATGCGGAGGGGTCTTTAATGGGTACTAATCTTCCGTTTTCGGGCGTTATAATCTCTTTAGCTTGAGCAAACTCTGTACTTATTGCCGCACGCCCTGTACCCAGTGCGTAAGACAAGGTTCCGCTTACTGCATGATTTGGATCAGTAGAAGTTGCAATATAAATATCAGTTGCTTTTAGGAATTCAAATAAGTCCGGAAGGCTAAAGTATTGATCATAAAACTTTACGTTGTTTTCAATCTTCAGTTTTGTTATGAGATCTGCCAATTCTACTCTGTATTTTTCCCCCTCATTTCTTCTTACAACCGGATGGGTTTCTCCTAAAATAAGATAAAGTGTAGAAGGGTATTTTTTAATGACTTTTGGTAGCGCTTGGAGCACATATTCTATTCCTTTTCCTCTGCCCAAAAGTCCAAATGTGCTTAGAATGATATGATTTTCTAGCTGTAATCTTATTTTGTGGTCTTTTGGGTCTGATTGCGCAACGGAATGAATTCCATGAGGAACCATAAAGATCTTTCCGTTAAATCTAGAGTAGAGTGTCTCTATAATTTTTTTTGAATTGTTAGTAAGTACAACAACCGTATTTGCATAGCTTATAATACTTTCAGTAACTTCTTTCATTTTTGGATTAGGATTCGGAAGAACTGTGTGTAGGGTTACAAGCATTGGTTTGCGGCAATTTTTCATGAATGAAAGAAGCAATTCTCCTTCCACACCGCCGAATATTCCATACTCATGTTGGATAATTACTCCCGTTACATTTGCGTTTTTATTTATGATTTCGGCAAGGTTTAAGTAGTCATTGATGTTATTTTGATCTATTTTCCAATCTACTTCTTTAGGGTATTTGTAGGTGTCTAGGGGAGTTAGGTTAAGTGCTGCAACGCGGCATTCCACTAAAGGTCCCAGAAGTTTTTGACTTGACTTTAGTAAGTCTTGTGTAAATGTTGCTATCCCGCATTCACGAGGAGGATATGTACTCAGAAAAATGATAGTTGGTTTAGATTCAGACATGTGCTTAATTATACCTCTTTTCACCACTATAAGTCTTATCAATTAGTATAAAAATTCAACTAGGCACATAATTTAGCTGTGTTTTAATTAAAACAAATAATATTGCCTTGATTTTTTCTCAGAACGTAACACTTTCCCTTGAAATTGGAGTAGTTGTTCTCATTTGCTCACTCATAGCGTGTTACCTAAAAGATAAATAATTTCAGTTACAGTATTTTCTAAGCGTTTAATTAAATACAAAATAATTAAGAATGTTGACAGGAGGTTTATTGCATGGTTATATTAAATACGCAGGGGATAAAATGCTTTTTCTTAAAACACTTTTAGCACTTGCCATATTTCTTTTTTTCCCCGCTCAAGTTCTTGCGTCTACATCAGTTACTCTTGCACCAACACTTGACACCTATGTCTACAAGGCAGCAGTAAATGCTGCAAATGGAAATTCTTCCACAATCGTTTCTTTCTGTGACTTTGCTCATGATAACCAAGGATTAGCTCTTTTAAAGTTTGATCTTTCTAGTATTCCGGCAAACGCAACTATAAACTCAGCTTATTTTTCAATGTACCAAAAAGATTCAAGCGGTGTTAGCCCTGAATTTATTAGCCTTGCTCCGGTAAGTGATAACTGGCAGAACACTGTAACATGGGCGACGCATCCTGTTTCAGAAGCCGCATATGCTGGTACACAGTTAAATGATGAGGATGGTTATAAAACTTGGGATGTTAAAACAATGATTAAAGCCTGGGTAAAAGGGGATATTTCAAACTATGGATTTTATCTTAAGCCGTTTGTGTGCAGTAATAACAATATATATAGTCGATCCTTTTACTCAAAAGAGGCAGCCCAAAACCATCCAAAGCTTGTTATTAATTATTCTATTCCAACTAACTTTGCACAAATATCTCCAATTGCAAAAGTAACGCTTGCTTTCAATATTTCACCTGTTCAGGCAAATATCTCTGGTGATCAGAATGAAAATCTAACAATTTCTGACGTGAATGCACAGGGAGATTTTAGTTCAGTTGTAATTTCCTGGAAAACAAATAAACCCGCAGCAAGTTACGTATATTATGGAGATGCACAAGATGGAGTAAATAGGTTTGATAAACAGATAGGTAATCAGGATCAGGTGACTAATCACACAATCTCTATTCAAGGATTAAAACCCGCAAACACCTTTAGCTATAAAGTAATGTCAGTAGACTCTGAGGCAAGTACTATATTTGGTCCAATTGGAAAGTTTAGCACGTTAAACGAGCCTAATGGAGATGCCTATGGGGCAGATAGTATTTCTAGTTCTACTGCCGTTTCTGAGCAGGGGACACTTAGTCAAATAAAAAGTGGAGTAGAGAGCAAAATAGCAGAATATGTGATACAGGAATCAACTCCCGCAACTAATCTGGCAACGTCAGAGGCAGGAATTAATCCTACTTATAAAACTATGAAAAGTAACAATCCAGTGGTTCTTTTTGCTGGGTGGGCAGGTACAAATAGGATTGCAGGGGTAGTAATGATAGTTTTAGGAGTAGGGTGTTTTGCTTGCGCCTTTATACTGTTTAAGACAGGAAGACACATACATAGACATATTCAGAAAAACTTGAGAAAGAGCAAAAGAAAATGAAATTGAGAAAGATAACAATAGTTTTATTAGTACTTATTGGATTGGCATTTATTATTATGGGGTCTATGATGGTAGGTATTACTCCCAGTCATTAAGTTACATAAAAAATTACTAACAGTTATAATCTACACGTTAACAAAAAAAAGCTTGTTATCCCTGCATCACTCTTTACTTCTTTATTGAGTTCTGGAATTCATTTTAAGCATGTTTGCACATTCCTTTCCCATGGCGTTTCCGTATTTTGAAGCAATGCTGTGATCATTGGGGAGCGATTGAGGGTTAATTTTATGTGCAACTCCATGCATAATTTTGGTTCCATTTTGAAACATAATTTTCGCAAGACCAGTTTTCCAAGACGATCTTGCGGGTAGTGCCTCGTATATAACTGAAGCGAGAGCGTGAGTCCATGCATAGTACGTGTCCCCTGCCACATCTTGAGGAATAGTACTTTTACACGCAGCAAGAGAATTTTGCCAGTCAATCATTTTTTTTCTTTGTTCAGCCTGTGTAAATTGTGGTAGATTCGGTATGGATTTTCCATCAAGCCAACGGGCATTCATTCTGGAACTGATGAAAAGCCTCCATAACGCCTCTGGAAGATCACCTTCTGTTTGAATAAGAGCAACATTCAGTTGTTCGGGGAAAGTGGTCGGTTTTGAAGTCTCCGCGGCTTTTCTAGTTATTCCCGTAGTTAACGCTTCTACATGCTCATATGGTGTTTTAGCATACAATTGTAAAGAACCCGAATAATCGGTAAACTGCATAAGCACTCCGGCAATATGGATGAGTTCCTTGCCTTTTAGTTTTCTTCTTTTTTTAGGATCAATTATTTCCCTAGTGGAAGTTCTCAGATCATATTCAACTTGATAGATAGGAGGTTGTAGCGGCTGGTAAGTTTCTTTTATCATTTCCGCGATTTCCAAATGCGGTGTTTTATGTGTAGGTGATTTAAAAAGAGTGTAAACAGCTTGTTTTACTCCATTTATTGCTTGAAGATGGGTTGTGTCTTGAGGGCGTATAAATAAATTTCTTTGATTTTCTATTCCCATTTTGGATTTGGAGGGAATTATAACAGATTAAGCGGGATATCTCATGCGATCATGTTGACACCCTATAGTTAAATAGATATAATCTTCTCCTATGGTAAGGTCTGAAAGATCTAGGTTAGGATTAAGCGAAAATTCTGAAAAAAGAAAATTATACCCCAGTGTTTTTATTCATTACTTAGCAGGTAAAGGTGAAAAAGAATTTGATATATATAAAAATCCCGCTATGTATGACAGTGGAGCACAAGGTAGAGTATATAAAAGAGATAATTTGGCAAGGGGAGTTGCTGATGTTGTTGAATTAGCTAGTAACAACCCTAAAAGTACAAGCGTTTTAGAAATTGGAGCAGGAACCGGATTTTTATCTCTAGAACTTATGAGAAGAGGATTTGAAGTGACTGCTCTTGATTTGTTTCATGAGCCTTTAAGATGGCTGAAAAAGAAAGAACAAATGGAAAATCAACAATCCCCCATAGAGGCTGTTCAGGCAGATATGAATAAATCATTGCCTTTTGCGGATGGGTCTTTTAATACTGTTACTTCTTTGAGGGCGACAAGGTTTATAAAGGACTTTGATGCTTGGTTGTCAGAAGCTCACAGAGTATTGGAGCCTGGGGGGGTGTTTGTGCTCCCTGTATTTTTAATAGATTTTATTCCATGGAAAAGGCATTCGAATATGGGCTTATCTCAGGAAACGAGTTTTAACGGAGTAGTAAGTCACATGAAAGGAGTAGGGTTTTCAATTGATAGAGATTTGAGCCGCAAATATTCAGACCTAGTGGATACTAAAACGAATGAAAGAAAAGTTCCTTGGTATTATAAGCCCAAGTTTGCTGTTGGAAGAAAATAAGATAAATCATTCTTATTCTTGACACTGATCCGTTTAAAATATACCATGAATCAATATTTATGAAGATATTTGATGATTTTAAAAACGCATACGATCCTCACTGGACACAGGTTACCACAGGTGGTGGAAAATTGGAAATATCCAATTCTATTCTTCGAATGTTTTATAAGAGTGCACAGAAAGGAAAATATACAGATGCCCAGATAGACGACTACACGATGTTGTCAAAATCAAAATATGTATGGAAGCCTCCTCTTAAAATGGAGGTGCGCGCTCGTTTCTCGCATCCTTCAGCAGATGTAAAGAGCACTAGTAAAAGTGCCGGAGTTCTCAAGGGTACTGCTGGATTTGGGTTTTGGAATAAGCCGTTCTCAATGCAGGGAAATATTTATACGATGCCTGAATCTGTCTGGTTTTTTTATTCAGCTCCTCCATCTAATATGTCATTAGTTCCCAAGATTCCCGGTTGGGGATGGAAAGCTCAGGTAGTTCATGCCATGCGACCGGGTGCTGTTATCCATTCCATCCCTTTGTCAGCAACGGCACTCCTTGCAAGGGCATCAGGATACACAAAACCGGCTCAGCATTTTATGCAAAAATTTGCAGGAGCCAGCGAGTCACTCATTACTGAAGATATGACCAAGTGGCATACGTATTCTCTTGAATGGCGAAAAAATAAATGTCTTTTCTGGGTGGATAAGAAGCTAATTTTGGAAACTTCTCTTGTTCCAACTCGACCGTTGGGTTTTGTTGCGTGGTTGGATAACGAGTTTGCAGTAGCAACTCCTAAAGGAGAGTTAAGTTTTGGCAATACAACAACTGGTCCGCAATGGCTAGATGTTGATTACGTGAAGATTAAAAATTTGTGAACTTAAAATAAAATGAAATTACTAGCTTGGATTAGCGTGAATGAATTGATTCCAGTTCCTCAAACACTCCTAGAGCGTATTATTGAAAGATTTGATAAAAAACATTCTATTTACAAAAATACTTCTCATAGGCAGGTTTTTCAACAGTTAAAGAAAGCAGGCGTTGATGGAGTAGAGCTATTGATATCAGTTCATAGCTCTGAAAAGAGTATTTCTATCGTAAGGAAAAAACTTAAGTCATACAACATGCCAGTTGTAAGCGTTCATCAACCTCTCTATTATGGGAGAAAAGTTGTGACATCTGATATTGAAAACCTTTGTAAAATAGCCAAGGGTTTTAAGTCCCAAGTTATTGTACTTCACGTAACGACTCTTAGACAGCAGCTTTTAGATCCTGAATTTGTGAATAGTCTTAGTGAATTACAAAAAAAATATAAAGTTATATTTGGAATTGAAAATATGCCAAAGAAAGCGTTTAGCTCTGACAGCTTTACATATAAAGGAAAAGATTTTGCAAATGTAGTCCGTAGTAAAAACTTACATATGACTTTTGATGCTACACATTTGGCTCAAGTAGGGGAAGATATTCTGAGTTTTTACAGAAAAAATAATAAAGAAATCGTAAATATTCATCTGAGTGATTATAAAAGAAATTGGGTGAATGTCCACTTAATTTCTCAAATATACTCTCATTTGCCGTTAGGCGAAGGTGAACTGCCAATGGATGAATTTCTAAGCTTGTTAAGGAAAGTAAAATATGATGGGCTTATTACACTTGAAGTAAACGCTGGGTTAACGAAGCTCTGTGACAGTGCACGGTTTGTGAATAAATATCTCAAGCGCGTTATATAATTATCATACGAATTTATCAGTTGGATTCGCAGAGCATAACGTTTGAGCATGCTGAGGCATATAAGACCTAATACGCGAACAGGCCATTTCTGAATGCCTCAAGTGTGGTATGATACATATATCACAACACTTATTGCAACAATTTTTCTAGGACTCATTATTGCATTTTTTGCAACACAAAACACAGGATCTGTAACGCTTAATCTATTAACATATTCCTTATCTGTTCCTATGTATATAGTCGTTATTGGCTCACTTTTGCTAGGACTACTTTTTTCTTGGATTATAATTATTCCAAAAAATATTATAACTGGGTTTGCAATGAGGGGTAAAGAGCACAAGATTACTGACTACAAGAAAGAAAACGCAGAACTACTCAGGCAAATTCATCAGTTGGAGATAACCAACGCTCGGCTTGAGACAGCAGCAAATCTACCGTCAGATACTAAATCTTTGTGAAAAAAAATTTAGCCAAAATTTGGCGAGCATTATCTTTACCCACAGGTTTTCAGCTTATTTTCATGCGCATGTTTCAAACCCAATTTCTTGTAGGGATAACTGGTGTTATTTTAAATTCAAAAAAAGAAGTACTACTTTTTAAACATACCTACAGGTCAGGTCAATCATGGAGTTTGCCTGGCGGTTACATGAAGGCACGTGAGCATCCGCTAGAGGGATTGGAGCGGGAGATAGAGGAGGAGTCAGGATTTATTGTGAGTGCGGATGAAGAGGTACGGATTAGAACTGATAGAAATTCGTCTAGGTTGGATATAACAGTTACGGGGAAATTTATGGGGGGAGAATTTAAACCGTCCGCTGAGGTTTCAGAATATGGATTTTTTACCCTTAAAAATTTACCTAATATTTCCAAAAACCAACTACTTTTAATTGAACAGATTTTAAACAGTAAGACTGTATAGTGTGTCGTGGTGGTTATTTGGTACCATTTGTGGTGTTTTGAGGTTAACTTGTGGATAGATGTTAGAGGTAATCATGTACAAGCTATTTGAGCTGCTAAGCGCCCTCCCTGAAAGACAATAAACACCTTTACTTGTGGTAAAATATCCATTATGAATCTAAGTGTCGGGATGTGCATTACGGTTTTCCAACTTTACAGTTCAAATTCTCCTTTATCCTTCCTGACCCTCGCAAGCAGAGATTCATCGTAGAGCGTGACGTGCGTGGCAGGATCGTTCACTCCAAGCCACCAAGCGTTCAGTTATAAGGATAGCCACCCCTCCCGTAGATTTTACCCTTATAGGGCCCAATGGTACGAAGAAGTACTAATCGTTTTACGGTTTGTATTCTGAGAAGTTACCCCGCTCTAGCAGGGAACTGGTACCGTCTAAATAAAAGTGCCAAATATTTTTTTATTTTTTTTTGGGAATGTTAAAATATTTATATAGACAGTAATAATGCAATATCTTAAGGAAGACCAATATTATATTGACCTTTATGATCTCCATACGATAGAAGAGTGTTTGGATATGTATTTTAGCCTTAAAGAAGGCATGGAGAAAGAACGAGGGAAGATTAAGAGCTTGAAACCCGATGATTTTGATAAGGAAGTTCACAAAGGAGTTAGCTATACGGTGAATGTAATTAAAATTCAAAGATACAGGCATAAAGCAGGCAAGATTAGAGAATGGATGGATAGAGACAGAAAGATTCAGGAGAAATACGATAAAGCTACTCCTCCAGATGATATTTATTGCGCTGAATGTTTTTCAGCAACCAAAGTCACCTCTAAAGATTTATTAGGAAGCTATGAAGAAAAAGATAAGGTAATGTTTATGCTTGCCTGTGTGAAGTGTAATAAGAGGCAAGCGATTTATGAGGATGGCACAGAATGGATTTATACTCCTCCAAAATGTCCTAAATGTAATAGTCCACTAAATCATGATTCAAAACACACAAAAAATAAATTAACGACTATTTATACTTGCTCAAGCTGTTCCTATAAAAACGAAGATGTCCATGATTTTAAAAAGTCTGATGAAGAAAGAGAGAAGAAAGACGCTAGAGATAAAAAACTTCTTGGTGAATATAGAAAAGAATTTTGTCTCGATGATGAAGAGGGCCCTAAAGCTGTTCTTAATTTAGATAATATAGTCAGATTTGTTGATGAAATGAAGAAAAACGAGGTTAAAGAGAAAGACCCTGACTATCAAAAAGTAAAACAGTTGAAGAGCCTGAAAATAGGACAACTTAAGGAATTGCTTGAAAAAACAATAGAAAAGGAAGGTTATCAGGATTTAAAGTTTGATAAACCAGAGATAGGTCAATTCGTAATTATAGAATTTTCAGTAAATGACATGAAAGAAGACAGGCAACAGTATGACAGTCAGAAAACATTGAAGAAGATGATTACAAGAGTTCTGGAGGATACTACGTGGCGGCTAATGAGCGATGGAATTAGTTATAGATTAGGTATCCTAACTGGAAGGCTAAAGGCATTTGAGAGAGAAGAGGATTTAGTGAAATTGGTAAAACCTGAAAAATAAACTCAAATTTTGTATAAATTAAGAAAGTGGTTGACCAATGTTGGCTGGCACAGATCTAGGATTAAAAAAGTCTTCTACATCTGGAAAGTTGAAGTTTTCGTCAGGACACTTTGAGGCTGGCACTTTTATAAAACGAGTTCTCCAATCAAGTTTACCAGGGTTATCCCAAATCTCATTATATTTTTTGTCAGCATCGTCTCTTTTTTTGATTTGTTCCATTGATTTAAGAGCTAATTCTTCTGATAGTGACTTATTCAATTGTGCAACTTCGTATGAATCGATAAGTAGTTTTGTTGACTCCATGTCCGCCATGCGAGAGTCATATTGGTATTTTGCTGCATTTCTAATATAAGAAGGATTGAAGTATTGAAAATCCCATCTATCGATATATTTTTTCTGAGCATCTAGCCATTCCGTTTGTAATGCAACATATTGCTTAGATGTCTCGAAGTAGTAATCGGTTTGTTTTTCATATTCGTCATAATTATTGTCCTTTAATGCCTGAATTGATATTACGTAGCTATTCTTTCGATCTATAATCACTGGGTTTATTTTTAAACACTGATTATCTGCTAATATTGACCCTTCGTTTACAAGTCTTTGATATTGAAAAGTTGAGAAAATGGAGTAGCCTATGGCTAAAATTGCAGAAACACAGATTATTATCAAAATAAATTTCGTAAATTTGCGATTTTTTCTCATATTATGGTTTGTGCTCCTCAAAAAGCTATGATTATTATATAATACATAGGCTGCGAATAAGAAAGTATGCGCGATTAATATAATTATTTGAATAATGCTCTAAAATCGCCTAAGCATATTGAAAGCTAGTCAAATTATGGCATTAATAGATAATAAAAATCAGACCCTCCAAGAAGCATTAAAGAATGCACTCCAATCTGCCGACTCCGTGGATATTGCTGTAGGATTTTTCTACTTTTCGGGTTTCCAGGCACTATTCGATCAATTCAAAGATAAAAAAATAAGAATTCTGGTTGGTCTTGAAGTTGATGCTCAGCTAATACCTCAAATCGCTCAGTATTCGAAAGATGGTGATGAAGATTTATCTCGTTGGCAACCTAGAAGGCCTACAACATCAAGAACCGCACTTAAGCTAAATTATATTGATTCGTTCGTTGGATTTATGAATGACAGCGATATTTTTGATAAAGATAAATCTAATGAAGTGTTTGATCTTTATATCGAGAAGATTAAGAATGGCACACTTGAAATCAAAAAAACGGTTGAGGATTATCATGGAAAATTCTATTTAGTACACAATAAAAAAGATGCTTCTCAAAATGGCGATTTTCCAGGAACATTATTTATGGGCTCTAGTAACTTAACTTATAGAGGACTTGTCGGACAAGGAGAGCTAAACGACTCAAGTCGAGAAAAAGGTAAGTTCGAAGAATACAAAAAAGAATTCGAGAATATGTGGGATAACTCTCAATCTATCTCAATAGCAGATATTGGTACAAAAGATGAGTTTATAGAAGCTATAAAGCCAAGGATTTGGAAATTTGCAGTTCCTAGTCCCTACATAATATATCTCCGAGTATTACATGAGTTGTTTCAACAAAATGAAATTGAATCCCTTAAGACACCAAGGTCAATTACAAATGGGGCATATTCTGATTTAGAGTATCAAATTGATGCGATCAAAATGGTTATCGATAAATTGAATAAATATGATGGTGTAATTCTTGCTGATGTTGTTGGATTAGGCAAAAGTATTATTGCTGCAGCCGTATCAAGAAATATGGATATGAAGACTGTTATTATTTCTCCTCCTCATCTTATTTCACAATGGGAAGACTACAAAGAGCAATTTGGTATCAGGGGTTCAAAAGTATTTAGTTCAGGGAAAATCCCTGAAGTATACGAACGTTATAGAGAGTCAAATGAACCAACACTGTTTATTCTCGATGAAGCGCATAGATATAGAAATGAAGATACAGGAGATTATAAATTACTTCACCAGATTGCTAGGGGAAATCCAGAGAACAAAATTCTTCTTCTTACAGCAACGCCATTTAATAATGATCCGAAAGATGTATTTGCATTAATTAAATTATTCCAGACTCCTGGTCAAGCAACAATTCGCTCTGTTGATAATCTAAGTTTAAGGTATAGAGAGCTCATCCAGCGTTACAAAAAATTACGTCGTGAGATTTCAAAAGGAATTGGTGAGGATGAGGTAAATAGAGAAGCAAAAGAAATTGCTGCTGAACAAAGAAGATTGATAGAGCCAATAATTGTTAGGAGATCTCGCCTGGATCTTAAATACATCACCCGCTACAGTGAAAACTTAAAAGAACAAGGAATTGAATTCGCCGAAGTAAAAGGACCTGAGCTTATGGAATATGATCTAGGTGAGCTATATGAATTATATATAGAAACTTTAAGTTTAATTACGCGACCAGAAAATGAAGGATTTATTGGTGCGCGATATAAACCAACAGCACCAGAATACATGGACGATGAGAGTCGAAAAAAGTTTATAGAAAAGTATAAGGATGAATTTGATGACGTTGAGGACATCCAGATTGCTCAGTCTAATCTTGCTAAATTTATGAGAAGACTTCTTGTTATGAGGTTTGAAAGTTCAAAGGATGCTTTTCGCTCAACTCTTGAGAAAATGATCGAATCTAACGAAAAAATTGAATCGTGGTGGAACGAAATTGGAACAGTGCCAATTATGAAAAAAGGACAAATTCCTGATCCAAACGATTACAATCTGGAAGATGGCGAAGATGATGATAGCTTGTCTGAAGACTTGAAATTGCTCAGAGAAAGAGAAGGATTTTTGGAAATTGAGAAAGAACTTCTTAGCGAAAAATTCATTATAGATGTAAAACATGACACCCAACTACTAAAATCCATTCACGATAAATGGTACAAAAATTCACAACATGCAGATTTGGACCCCAAGTTAGATGAATTAGTTAAGAACTTAAATAAATTCTTAACTGAAAATCCCGATAGAAAAATAGTTTTATTCTCTAGCTACAAAGATACAGTTGATTATCTTGAGCGACAACTGAAACAAAGAGGCTTTAGTAGGGTCACAAAGTATACAGCCGCCGAAGGAACTGAAAGTTATAAAAAGATTATAAGGGCTAATTTTGACGCATCATTCCCAAATGAGCAACAGCAAAATGAATATGATGTGCTCGTTGCAACAGATGCACTCAGTGAGGGTTTTAATCTTCATCGTGCTGGAATTGTGATTAATTACGATATTCCCTACAACCCAACAAGAGTTATTCAAAGAGTAGGACGTATAAACAGAATTAATAGAAAAGTCTTTGATTATCTTTACGTTTATAACTGTTTTCCTACGGCTGTTGGAGAAGAGGAAACACGGGTACGATCTATTTCAACACTGAAAATTAAATTAATTAATGCCGTAGTAGGAAGCGATACAAAGACATTAACGAGTGATGAGGAACTATTGACCTTCTTTAAAGATGAATTCGATAAAGCTAAGCAACAGGATGAACAGCTTTCTTGGGATGCCAAGCATCGTGAAGCATATGATAAGGCGATTAAATCAGATATACACATGGAGGAAATGTTGAAACTTCCAAGACGAAGTAGGATAAAGCGTGTTGATACGGGCAAGAAGGGAGTTGTTGTTTTTGGAAAGAAGGGTTCTAACTCTATATTTACTTACGGTGCAAGTGCCGAAATGGTAGATGTAGTTTCTGCCGAATCAGCGTTGCCATATTTTCAAGCGACAGAAGTAGATGGAGGAGTGTCAGTTGATGATAGTTTTACTCAAGAATTTAATCTTGCAAAAGAGAAGCTTTTTGGCAAGCATGAATTACCAAAAATTCAAGGAAGACGAGCTACTGCAATACATGTCCTTAAAGTTATTTCTGATGAATTACCAAATTCACGTGATTATTGTCAGGATATAATCTCAATTGTAAAGACACTGGATGACATCAGTGATGGAGCACTTAAGGACATCTCACAAATAAACGTACGTAATATTGAAGAGGCTTACAAAAGACTTCAGGAGATTATTCCTGCTACGTATATTAGAAATGTTCTAACTCGAGCTAATCGCTCAGAGAATGAAGAGGAATTACTGCTTTTCGCTGAGCAATTAGTATGATTGAACTGAATCAAAAGTATGACCGTGAGCAATTCTTAAACTTCTTAAAAGAAGTTTTTTTAAATGACTTTCAAAAAGATGTTCGGCCAGTTGGATCTGGAAACATGTCAGCAATAAGTAGAGCTAGTACTTTAGGAGCGAGTCCTTCATTGGATCTACAAGTATTTGAGTTTGAATATTCAGGCTCTTTTAATAAAAGGATTGCTTTAGCAAAAGAAGCATTTCAAATCATGAAGCAGAGTGCCACTTTTCAAGCACTTGCCGTCTTTTATTCCCCTGAAAATGATGATTGGCGTTTTTCTCTAATGACCGCAAATCCCCAAAGAAATGATAAAGGAAATATTACTGTTGCCTACTCAAACCCAAGACGTTATTCATTTTTTCTTGGTCCAAATGCAAAAGTTAACACACCAACTAAATTTTTGATTAAAAAAGGAATGGTTGTGGATTTAAATGACCTGAAAAGTAGATTCTCGCTCGAGGTCGTTAATAAAGAATTTTATAAAGAAATTTCTGAAAGTTTCACCAAGTTAGTCGGTGGGGCAAGGGGAGAGGGGCGGAGTAAAAATACATATGAATCACTTCTTAAACTTCCATCTGTTAATAATCATAGTCAGACGAGTATAGAATTTGCGGTTCGTCTTATTGGTAGAGTTATTTTTTGTTGGTTCTTGAAAGAAAAAGCAGGTATATCTGGAAATCCTCTCATGCCTAATGACTTACTTTCACTTAATGCCATTGCTAGTAATAATGATTATTATCACAAGATTCTTGAGCCAATCTTTTTTGAGATTTTAAATAAGCCAATTAAATCAAGAAGAGATTCTTTTTCAGACAAGCCATTCTCTTTCATACCATATTTAAATGGAGGACTTTTTTCACCTCATGATGATGATTTTTTTAGCTACAGAGATGAAAAGCAGGTTATTAATCATA
>DAIQMY010000005.1:0-70413 GCA_036788695.1 Candidatus Levyibacteriota bacterium
ACCGATTTCTACAAAACTACCCTGAAGACATTCAAAGAGGTAGCACCATAGGAGAAAAATCCTTGTTTATAGCCATAATTTATGGTAAACTATGGATTATATGGCATTAGTAATACGATTTTCAAACGACGGAAAGCGTGGAGAACGCAAATATAAGCTTGTTGTTGCGGAAAAGCGCTCCAGAAGAGACGGAAGACCTATTGAATTATTAGGGCACTATGAGAAAAGGGTTGGAGGAATAATCGAAAAAAAGATAAAACAAGACCGCGTAAACTACTGGATTTCCCAAGGAGCTCAACCATCAGTTGGAGCAAAAAAGATACTAGAAGATAAAAAGAATTAATATTATGCAAGACTTACTAACTTATATCCTAGATTCCATTATAGAAGGGGAGTATACCATAACAGAAGAGGAAGATAATGGATTTATAGTCTATAAAATCAACGCACCTCAAGATCAAATTGGAAGAATTATAGGCAAAAATGGAAAAACAATTCACGCAATAAAAACACTCCTTAAAGTACGTGCTGTTCGCGAGAACATAAAAATTGATATTCAAATAGCTGAATAAATAAAGAGTTACCATTTCTATTACTATCAAAATCCTCAGTTACCTATGCACATTTCAGTCATAACATTATTTCCCAAAATGTTTTCAAACGTAATTGATTCTTCAATTCTAAAACGAGCGCAAGAAAAGAAAAAAATATCAATTGAAATAATTGATTTACGACAATTTGGAATAGGGAAACACAAGAGCGTGGATGATAAACCGTATGGTGGAGGAGCAGGTATGCTTTTACGGGTAGATGTACTTCACAAGGCAATCATGCATATAAAGTCCGTTCATCCTGATACAACAGTTCTACTGCTTGGTCCTAAAGGTACACCTTTTACCCAAGAAGTAGCAGAAAACTTAACGAATAAACAGGACATAACCCTTATTTGCGGACATTATGAAGGAATTGATGCACGGGCATACAAATATATAGATTCTGAAATCTCTTTAGGAGATTTTATTCTCACAGGTGGGGAAATCCCTGCTATGGCAGTAATTGATGCGGTAACCAGACTTATTCCTGGCGTTTTAGGGAAAAATGAATCATACCAAAACGAATCATTCACATCTAAAAATGGGAAAAGGATACTTGAGGGACATCACTATACAAGACCACATGAATATGATAATGAGACTATTCCTGCTGAACTTTTATCAGGCGATCCTCTTGTAGTAGAAAGTTTCAGAGAGAAAACTGCAGAATCTGAAACGCAAAAAAAACGACCAGATCTTTACTAGCCCTCAGGCTGTGGCAGTTCTTGAATTAACTTATTCTCAGAAGCAGTAAATGGTACAACTATATCTGACTGGAGCAGGTTCAAATCAAATGGCTTATAGTAAAATACAACATCTACGTCCGCTAATCCCTGATTCATTCTGATTTTTACAATCTTTGAAAGCGGCGCTTCATTTAACAATTCTTTAGCAAACGCCTGAACTCCATTTCTATCTAGGCCAGCAAGAGAAAGATTTACTGTAACGTATGGCACACCAGTAGCCGCTACGCTTTCAGGGACACCTTTTTTAAATACGCCTCCTACCTTTACCGTAAAGCCATTAATTGAAACTTGAGCGTTTGAGGCACTCGCTGTTAAAGCTAAATACATACTTTGTACACTTTTAGTACTTGGGAGGGCGTTTGTGGTGGTTACAAAATCATTCTCAACCTGACTTTCAGGTATTTGACCGATTGTTGCTACTGAAGTTTTGTATGATAAAAGCTTATCTTGTTCAGCCTGCAAAACACTTTGTGCTTCAATAACTGCTCCAATTTGCGGAATTGTTACCTGCAAAAGAATAAAAAATGACCCAAGCAAAAATAAAGATGCCAAAACTAGCGATTTATGTCTGTTATAAAAAAGTGTAAAGTCTTCCATTAGTTAATAGATGTGTTAAATGTAATTTTTATATCTGAGCTATAGTTTGTACCTTTTGAGCTTAATCCGAATGATTGAATTTCAATTTTTTTAACCTGTGAGTCTTTTTTCTTCGGAAGTTCTGTGAGATCGGAGTTTAAAAAAGAATTTAATACTGAAAGGCTAGTTGAAGAAATAGTAATATTCATAACTGTATCAGTCATTTCTAGTTTATCAACTGAAATAGATACGGGGATACTCGAAAGCACAATTCTAAGGCGATCCTCTGGCGTAGAATTGCCTGGCACTATTCTCTTAATTGCAGTAAGTCTTTCTTTTGTCGTTAGTATTTTTATTTTCTTTTCTTGTTCGGATTTTAATATTGCTAATTCCTTGTTCTGAGAAATTATAGTACTTGATATGCTAGATTTGAGAAAAAACAAATAGAGAAGAACTAAAACGGTTATAAGAACAAGAATAAGAAGCACTAATATGCTTAGATAAAAAAAGGATGCCTTCTTTTTTACCTGCAGCTTGTCTGTTTTAAGTAGATTTACTGTATCTTGTGCCATATGTCTATGTTACTATATCTCTTAGAGCAAGTCCTACTACAACATTATAACTGGATGCTTCCTGCAACACTTCCTCGGGAACATTTGATATTCTATGCAGCACAAATGTATTACCTACGGTTGTTGTTAAACCCAATGAATCCGTAAAGAATTGCTCAATTCCGGGCAAGAGAGCTGTCCCTCCTGATAGTACAACTTTATTTACCAGAGCGTTTTTGTTTTTTTCTTTATAGGTAAGTATTGCGCGTTTTATATCCGCAATAATTGCATCAAGTACTGGTCTGAGCGCTGAGCCGATTTTCCCTTCAAAGGTATTAGTTAACCCATAGGTCTTTTTTAATTCCTCAGCTTGTGATGTGGCAATACCCAAGTCTGAGGATATAGCACGAGTTATAGCAAGCCCACCTAATCCAATAGTTGCAATAAAGCGCAACACACCCCCCGCAGTAATAGTTATATTTGTAGAAGATGATCCAAGATGTACCACAAGACACGTCTCGTTTGGTGTGAAAAGGGGAGACAAAGCACGCTCCACTGAAATCATTTCTGTTTCAACGCTTGAAGGTACAAGCCCGGAAAGAGTAAGTATATTTTCATACTTTTCAAGAACTGAAGTTGAAGCAGCTATTATTAAAACAGACATAGTCTTTTGACCATCCTTTATAAAATGATCTAAAATTTGCCAGTCAGTTTTCACCTGATTAAGCGGCAACGGAATATATTGTTCCATTTCAAATGAGAGAGACGCGGCCAGTTCTTTTTCTGATAATTCAGGCGTTTCTATGATTTTTGTATAAACCTGGCTTGCTGGAATAGAAACATTCACGCTTTTTGTCTTTATCTGCGCAATTCCCAACATCTCGTGAATAGATGAAGCAATGGTTTGTTGATTTAATTGTGATTCTGAAAGTATGCTTTTTGCAGTAAAGGGAGACACAGCTATTGCCTCAACTGAAAGCTTATTTCCTTCATTTTTTAAAGACACTGATTTTATTGACGTAGTACCTATGTCAAGACCAAATGATTTAACTTTCATATGCTATTGGGAGAGTATTGAATATTGCATTGCTTCAGTTGGAAGCTGCGGATAAGACTCAAAATATTGGATTTTACGCGTTGTCTCACCTGATGTCCCAACTGACTCAATAACCTTACCCTGTGAGGGAAGACTTACCCCAGAGCTACCCACAACTCCTATAACACTTGAGTTATATAAGGGAATAACTTTTAAAATAAGCGCGTTTGATAATGGTATTGGATTCGTTTTAAAGTAAAGGGTTTTTCCATTTACGCTCTGTCCATCATAGGTAGATGGTGCAGATGTTGGAGTAGGAGTTGGAGTAGGTGATTCGCATGATAAACCATTTCCAAAGTTATATAATGTTTGTACCTCAGTCTCTGTAAGAGCACGGTTCCAAATACCTATATCATCTAACGCGCCTGTGTAAACTGCGTAATTACCATATTCCCTGGCCCCAAACCTGAATGGCGCATTCACAGACGCTGTATTTCGCCCACCTAAGCTATTAAAAGTTCCTGTATTCGACTGTACTCCATCAACATAAATCTTAACAAGAGGGTCTGGAGTTATAGCGCCGTCATAAGTAACTGCAAAATGATGCCAATTCCCATCTCTCACATTTGCTGTGCCACCAACTAAGATTTGATAAGGAACATGATAATCATTTACGTTATAAAGAAGGAGTGTACCGTCAGGTTGGGTTGAAATTGACCACCCATTTCCGTTTCCAGCTCCGTGCATATCAGCCACCAAAAACTGAAAAGAGCTTGCAGGAGATGCCTTTACCCATCCTGAAACGCTATACTGCTGAGAAGTGGAAAAATCCAAACCTTTTGTGCTTGCCTGACCCATATTAACTGCTGCCGTAGTGGTATCTGAAGGATTAGAGGCTGTATTTGTAAACTGAAGCGCATTCCCCAATTTACCTACAATTCTTGTTACATTGTTTACTATTGTTCCATTTGCAACTCCTCCGACCCCTATTACATCAGCTACCGTTGCCCCGCTTGATTCATTTGCTGGCCAATAATGAGCAAGTCCTGTTGTGGGACAAGCAACAGGAGTTGGAGTTGGGTTTCCGCCTGAAGTACTTGTGCCAAGAGGGGTTGAAAAATTATTACTAGACCTTCTGTTTCCATATGTACCTCCACAAGCATCGTATGCATACTTTGTAACTATTGGGTTTAACTTTGAACCCGACAACAAGACAATCTCTAAGGCAGGAACTGAATCTTTATCCGTTGCTGAACAATTTGCTGCATTTTTTGTTCCCCACAAAAAAGAAATACTTCCGCTGTTCATGGGAGAGGAAAAATCAGGATAGTTTGAGAGCCATACATCTATACCTCTATCCTGTGGTACTAGGTCTCCGTTATTTAATAAAATACTATTTCCAGAAGCAGCAGATATATTTGTGGTAAAACTTGCGTTCGTCAAATTTCCAATACTTTGCCCTGTCGTAATTGATTTCTCAATTCCCGCACTAGCTGCCTGAAAAGCACGCTGAGAATCTTCATTTTGTTTTGATACTTTTAAGTTAGTGATAGTACGTGAAGCCAGTGTTAACGCCGCTGTAAGCGCCACAACCATGGTGATCACAACAATTAATAATACTTGACCAGAGGATGATCTATGAAATTTTTCCATCTCATTCATGATAGACTTAAAGCCGCAAGGCTGTCAAGTAAAAACTTAGTAGCTTTGGTTACGCAAAGATACAGATGTATTAAATGAAGCAGCCCCAGTCTTATCTGACGCGGTTCCCGCCGAATTCACTAACTGAAATTTCACGTCAATTCGAGGAGGTGAATATATGTCTTGCTGGGTACAGGTAAATGAACACGTTGCCGGAGCAAGTTTTACCCGAGAAGTATCAATCAATTGAGTGATCTTATAAGGGGTAGGGGTAGGTGGGAGGGCGCTAAAAATTGCGCTGCTTGAGCTAATCGTCAACTCATTCTCATTACAAGTAAATGTGGTAGTTCCACCATCAAAGCCTAGAACTGTAAGCGATTGTCCTGCGGGCGGAGTATTCACACAATCCGTAATAGAAGAAGAGTTTGTGGGGGTAAATGAAATAAGTTGTCGTGAGTTTGTAAGAACATTTGAAATTGTTGATAATGCATAATTTCCGTTCTGAGCAATATCACTCGTTATTTTAGATTTTGATGTTCCCCTATACGTCGCATTTAATATTCCAACCACAACTGTACCTGTCACTATAAGTAGCATCATAACAATTAATAACTCTATAAGAGTATATCCGCCTGAACGCATAATATTATACTTTTTCATATGCCCTGATATGTTGTTGGGTATGTTGTTGGAAATTGCTTTGAAACGTCTAGGAAACACGATCTAACTGATTTTTTATTGCAGAATGCTACCGTGCACTTACTGCTTGTCCAGGAAACGGAAACAGTAACGTACAGACCATTCACAAACGTGTTCCCTGACCCGCAATTCCCTGATTCAAATGTTACCTCACGTTTAAATTGATCAAAAACATAATCATTTGATGTACACGCAGTATTAAGAAGATTATTTTGTTCATCTAAGCACTTTGCATCAGTATAGGTGCGATACGTTGCAATCATATTATTGTTTGATACTTGATCGCGCATGTACTCAAGCCCCTGCTGTGCAAGCTTATTTGCCTGGTTTTGCTGCTTAACAAAAACTGAATTATTAACGCTTGTTAAAACGGCAACAGCCGTTGCGCTTAGAATAATAACCAGTAATGAAAGTGCAATTATTGCCTCAACTAATGTTTGACCTGAATTGTCTTTTAATTTTATGTACATGTTACCGTTCCTTCTTTTATGTTCACATTTCCACCATTATCTACGCAAATAGTCTTACTCATGGAGCTGTCTGTTGTTGTTAAAACAATTCTACAGCTATCCGTGTCAGAACCGTTTGCAATTATGTAAAAACGCAAAATCCTATTTGAACCGCACTCACCATTTGCAACACTCACTATTAAATTTGAGGGTCGTTTTTTTGTGTATACCGTGTAATAACCGGAATTAGTTGATGCAACATAACATATCGCATCTGTTTGATAAAGATCTGTTGGATTTGTGCACTGATTTGTCTCTCCCGAAGCGTTTGTGCAAGTAATAAATCTGTATCGGTCAAGAGCGCCCGTGCAAGGGGTAGGTTTTACTCTGGATGTTGCGTTTGCGCGGGCCTGATCAATTCCATTTTTTATATCTACCGCAGATTGGTCAAATGCCTGTTTTTTACTGTATGACACAAATGAAGCAAAACCAATACCGGTTAATAGTCCAATAACAGAAAATACTACAAGGAGCTCTAAAAGAGTAAATCCATTATTGTTTTTAAAAATATGAAAGAACAGGTACTTTTTCAAGGCAGTATTTGGCACTATGGATTACTTACAGCATAATAGTACCCAGTTGCGCACGTTATGGGAGGCCACGTTATTGATGTAGGCCACCAAGTCGGTTTTCCCGCAACAGTTCCCGCGAACGCATCTTTATCATTTATGTTCTCCATACAGGAGACTAATACATAAGTAGAAGCAGGAGAACCTACTGAATAATAGTACGCAGTATTGGACTGAGGATCACAGGGAATGCTTGGCATATATTGTTGGGAGCCGCCTGTTCCACCCATATAAGGCTGCCCGCAACTTGCGATAGGGGAGACTGGAGATGAGGCAGGATAGGCATCGTTGTCAGTTCTATAAAATTCAAAAGCGGCCTGAATCTGCTTTATATCTGATTTTCTCTGCACATCTCTTCCTCTTTTCCGGACACTTCCAAAGGAAACCGTAAGAAGTGCCGTTAATATCCCAATTATTGCTATAACGGTTAGTAGTTCTATTAAAGTAAACCCTTTGTTAAATTTCATATTTAAGGCGAAATATTGTTGCTTGTGATACCAAAATTGCATGGCTTGTCTGTACCGCACAGAAAAGGTGCTGGCACACCCTTGCATTCTCCACTTACCGAACATGCTTCTTTCCATATACCAGGGTTCTCCAATGACGCATATAATCTGTAAGACTGAAAATTATTATCTTCATCTGCCCAGTATACATATCTTCTACCGCCTCCCGTATCTTTTGGCAAAAATGCAAAGTAGGGCATCCAAGGTGTCCCCCATGCATACACATCATCACGATCTGCAATAATATAATTTACCTTATCATACTGCGGATAGTGTCCGTAATCCCCAAAATATTTCTCTAGCGCTAGAGAAATCAATTTCAAATCTTGAATTCTTTTCTCATCATTTTTACTCTGAAACTCTTTTAGGGGATTTACAATATATATGCCAACCCCAATTACTATACAAACAGATACTAGTATTAAAAAAATGCCAAACTTAGACATAATTAAACTCCAATCAGTGGCAATATAGCCTGCAATATTTGATTCTCAAAGAGCAATGGAATTATAACTCCTAGGCTTAAAAATGGTCCAAAAGGAATACTTCCTCCCTTAAGCTTTTTTTTACCTATGCTAATTAGTATTATGGAAATCGCAGCCCCTGTCAAGAACGTGGTATAAAAAGCAATTATTAAACCCACAGGTGAAAGAAGAAAACCTATTACGAGCGCGTATTTCACATCACCAAAGCCTATACCTCTCCCGTATGTTATAAGAAAAATTCCAAGGAAAAAAATAAAAGCAACTGATGCGGTTATAAGATGTAGTATAACATTTGGAGATCCACCTAAGACTAAAATAACTGATAGGATTCCTAGAGTTATAAGCAGTTTATCTGAAATAATTCTGTGATCCATGTCTATTAAGGCAATCGCAATTGCAGTCAAGCAGATTGCGCAAAGTAGTGCATATTGTATCCAATTTATAAAACTGAAAATAAATAGTAAAACAAAAAGTATTCCCGTTAAAATTTCTACAATAAGAACCCTCTTAGAAATTTCCCTACCGCAGTATCTGCACCTGCCTGAAAGAAACAGATATGACAAGACTGGGATCATATCGTATGGCTTTAGTTTTTTTTTACAGGAATCACAGTGAGACTTACCAAAAAATATGCTTTCTTTTCTTGGAATTCTATCAGCAACTACATTTATAAAGCTTCCAAAACAGGTACCAATTATGAAGAGAAGAAAACAAAATAATGCCATATATTAATAGTACAAAGTTTAGATAAAAGTAGCAAGAAGTAGAGTTTTTGTCCACAAAAAAACTCCTTTCGGAGTTTTTTAATTATATTTTGCGTATATTATGGACAGGTGGTAGCAGCTGTTATAGATGTTCCGTTTGCTTTAAAGCAACCTTGTCCGTTTGCGTAGACATATATTTGTCCAGTAGTTGGTCCTCCATACTTTTTAGATTTCAAAGCGGTTACCCAAAATGCGTAGTTGTTGCAGTTTGCGCCTGCCGTTGTGCAGGAAGCAGTAGTAGCATAGTTAACTGTATATCCTGTTGGAGCTGTGTAAGATCCAATTTTTGATTCCCCTGCTGTTTGCAAATCAGTAAGAGCAGCGTTAACTGTTGTCCCACCTACATATGTGTTATTGTGTGTTGCGGCATATGTATCATTTGCTTTTCCAAATTGAGCAAGAGATGTAACTACACCAGAATCATTTGCTGCGTTAATTTTATCTAGTGGATCAATTGTTGTAATAAGAACTGCTGCAAGAACTCCGAGGATTGCAATAACTACAATAAGTTCTATAAGTGTGAAACCTTTTGAGTTTCTTATTTGGGCAGGTAATAATTTCATGTTAAAAATATCTAATCAGAAAACAGAATAGCTTGTCAATAAGCAATTTCTTACAGGATGAATATTTATTCTATTATTAACTTTTTCTGTCTGTAAATTAAACAATTTTAAAACGTTATAAATTACTAGAGGATAGATTGTATCTTAAAAAATATATAGATTTAACAAAAAATCTTGTCTTTCCTATTTTTTTAAATCTGAAGAAAAGAAACCTCTATTGCCATTTTTTTATTCACATTATTTGTCTTTGTCAACTTATATGATGTGTGCAATTTCCGAAGCACCGGTAAAACTACGGGGGCAAACGTTATGTCTTTTATAATAAGACTTCTTAGGACCAGAAGCACTGATTCGATATTTTCTACTTCTACAACAGCCGGCAATAGACTCGTAATTCCAAAAGTATCAGAAGATGTGGCAAGTACTTTCCTTATTCCATCAAAAAGCTCAGTATCCACTTCTTTTTTTTCTTTATCTAAATTCACTATTTGACATCTGGATAAAATTGTTGGTAATAAGTCGTCTTTTGTATTTGACACAAAAAACATAACATTTTGAGTAGTTGCTTCTTCAACTGTTTTCAGGAGTGAGTTTTGAGCTTCGATTGTCGGATTGGTTATAATTATCACCCGCATAGCGCCTTCCTTCAATTTTAAAGATATTGTATGCTGAAGCAGGCGAACCTGCCCAATTTTGCAGTTATCAAGTCTTATTACATGATAAGAGGGGATGTTATGTATTTTTATGAAAGAACTTATATGTGCTTCTTGAAAATGTAAGGATCCAATGAGTGCGTATGTATGCATACTTCTTTATTGACATTATAATAACGATTCTAATACTATTAAACAAGTATCCCACGCAAATTGGGATACTGTTTTATGGATCCTGCCCAAACAAACCAACAACCACAAACTAATCAAAATATTAAGCCTGAAAAAAATATTTCAGATGTACTCATAGAAGAAGGGCTTCTAACATCTGAACAATATAAAAGATTAACAGAGGAAGCGTCTGCTCGTGGAACAACAGTTGAGCAATTACTTCTTGAAACAAACATCATTAATGAAGAGCAGTATTATGAAGCGCGAGCTAAGCTTACGGGAATACCATTTGTCTCTGTCGCAACGCTCCCATTTTCACCTGAATCACTAAGTTTTATTCCTAAAAATGTTGCGGAACGCTTTCAGGTAGTGCCTTTTTCTTATGATAAAACCAAGCTCTCTATTTCTCTTGCAATGGCTGACCCGCTTGATTTTGAGGCAATAAATTTTATCCAACAGAAAACTGGAATGACTGTTGTTGCATACCAAGCGATTCCTTCAGAAATTGCTGAGGCAATAAAAAACGAATACAACATAGGACTCATAGGTGAGGTTAAAGAGGCTTTAAAGGAAACTGAGCAAATTTCTAAAGTAAAAACGTTTGATCAGGAAAGTATTGCAAAAGTTATAAAAGAAGCTCCAATTGCTAAAATTGTTTCGACCATTTTAGAATATGCAATTAAAAGCCGCGCATCAGATGTTCATATTGAACCTCAAGAAGATCGCGTACGGGTACGCTACCGAATTGATGGAATTTTATACGAAAGACTAGCCCTCCCTAAAGCAGTGCAAGATGCTGTAATTTCCAGAATAAAAATTCTTTCTGATTTAAAAATAGATGAACGGAGAACCCCGCAAGATGGCAGATTTAATTTTAAATATCTTGACCAGGAAGTAGATCTTCGTGTATCTGTTCTACCTACCACTTATGGTGAGAAAATCGTTATGCGTCTACTTCGAAAAAGTGGAGGAGTGCCTACACTCACTGAACTTGGAATACGAGGAACTGCTCAAAAAGAATTAGAAGCAGCTATTTCAAGACCCCATGGGATAATTATTGTCTGCGGACCTACAGGGAGTGGAAAAACAACAACTCTCTACGCAGTACTTTCAAGGATAAACACCACAAAAGTAAATATATCAACACTGGAAGACCCAGTTGAGTATCAAATACCAGGAGCCAACCAAGTACAAATAAATCCAGATGTTGGACTTACGTTTGCAAGCGGTTTAAGAGCATTTCTAAGACAGGATCCAAATATTATACTAGTAGGTGAAATTCGCGATAAAGAAACAACAGATCTTGCAATTCAAGCAGCCTTAACTGGACATTTAGTCTTCTCAACACTTCATACCTCAAACGCATCAGGTGCTCTTCCACGACTCATAGATATGGGAGCAGAAACTTTTCTCCTAGCGTCTACCATGACGGCAATTGTGGGACAAAGAATAGCTCGAAAGATTTGCCCAGATTGTAAAATATCCTATGTCCCCACTCCTGAAGTAGTCTTAGAGATAAAGCATGTATTAGGTACATTAATGCCTCAGGGAGAAATACACTTATACAAAGGAAACGGCTGTGAATCGTGCGGACAGTCCGGATATCTTGGCAGAGTAGGAATATATGAAGTTCTAACAGTAACAAATCAAATCGCGAAAATGATTCTAGAACGGTCTGACGCAAATTCCATTGAACAAGAAGCAAAAAAAGAAGGAATGATTACCATAAAAGAAGATGGCTACCTTAAAGCCTTGGAGGGCACAACTACAATTGAGGAAGTACTGCGCGTTGCCCAAGATTAATATACATATGGAAATTTTAGAATTACTTGAAAAAACAGTTCAGAACAATGCCTCAGACCTTCACTTGGTAGTCGGGGATGTACCGGCTGTAAGAATTGATGGAAGATTAACATTTCTAAATACCTATCCACAGATAGAAAAAACGGAAATGGAAAAAATGATTGGAAGCATTTTAACTGCCCACCAGAAAGAATTCTTAATAAATAACAGAAGTCTAGATTTCTCATACGCCTATGGGGGAGGAAATTTTGGAGACAAGGGACGATTTAGAGTTAACTGTTACTATCAAAGGGGAACGCTTGCTGCTGCCTTCAGACTTCTCCCTACAAGAATCAGAACCATAGAGGAATTGGGACTTCCTCCGGTCTGTAGTACATTTTCAAAATTAAGACAGGGGTTTGTCCTCGTAACAGGACCTACGGGACATGGAAAATCTACAACGCTTGCCGCAATTATTAATCAGATAAACAATGAGCGTTCATCAAATATTATTACAATTGAAGACCCTATTGAGTACATGTACCCGAAAGGGAAGAGCATAGTCTCTCAAAGAGAATTAGGTTCTGACACTTTTTCATGGCATGAAGGCCTTAAGAGCGCGTTAAGAGAAGATATTGATGTTGTTTTAATTGGTGAAATGCGAGACCCTGAAAGTATAGCAACGGCTATTTCAATTGCGGAAACGGGTCATCTAGTTTTCTCAACACTTCACACAAATTCAGCGGCTCAAAGCATTGACCGCATAATAGACTCTTTCCCGGAAGCGCAACAGGCTCAAATTAGAGTACAACTTGCAGGAACTCTTGCAGGAATAATCTCTCAAAGACTTATTGAGAGAATTGATGCTGGTCGTGCTGTAGCCACCGAAGTCTTACTAGGAACAAATGCAGTTAGAGCAACCATCAGAGACGGAAAAACACATTTGCTTGATTCAATCATTGAAACCTCTCAAAACGAGGGCATGATACCTCTTGATGTATCTTTGGCCAATCTGGTAAAAGACGGCGCAATTGCGCTTGATACAGGGAAAAGCTATACGCTTCATATGGACTCTTTCCTAAGACTACTCTCATAAATGCACTATGCGATACTCATACACAGCAGTAAACAATACGGGAACAAAACAAAAAGGATTACTTGAGGCAAATAGTCAAAAAGAGGTAACGGATTACTTAAGAGAAAATAATCTCACACCTATACTAATCCGTGAAGAACATGAGACTCATCTTCCATTTTTAAATTATGTAAATCGTGTCAAGCAAGATGATATTGTTATTTTTACTCGGCAATTGGCATCAATGATACAAACTGGTCTTACCCTGATTGAAGCACTTACTATTCTAAAAGACCAGGCACAGAAAACACAATTAAAAGCTCTCCTTGCAGACCTTATTGCAAATATATCCGGCGGTAGCTCATTCTCTGAAGCTCTTTCTTATCACAGAGATGTCTTTTCAGATGTTTATATTGCATTGGTCCGTGCTGCTGAAGCAGGAGGAGTAATGGATAAAATACTATCCCGCCTAGCAGACAATCTGGAACGCTCTCAAGATTTAAAGAGAAAAGTAAGATCAGCTCTTTTCTACCCACTTATAGTTGTTGTTGGTGTAGTCTTGGTAATTGTAGTCATGAACGTTTTTGTTATTCCTCAGTTGTCTACACTTTACGAAGGTTTGAATGTGGAACTGCCACTCACCACAAGAATTGTCCTAGGATTCTCAAAACTATTTACTACATTTTCTCCCCTCATGATAATTCTCATAATTGCTTGTGTATTCTTGTACAAACGTTTTTCAAAAAGCGGTACGGGAAAAGAACTTATTGACTCATATAAGCTAAAAGTGCCTGTTATCGGAAAAATTTTAGTTTTATCCATAGAAGACGAGATTGCGCGAACGCTATCTCTTCTCATTTCTTCCGGTACATCAATTCTGGAAAGTCTTCACATAGCAGCAAACGTTGCTGGAAACTATAAATATAAACAAGGAGTTCTTTCCTCAGCAACTTTAGTAGAAAAAGGGTTAACGCTTTCAACAGCATTTGAGCAACAAAACATATTCCCAGCAATTTTTATTCAAATGACAAAGGTAGGAGAATCAACGGGTAAAATTGATGAAAACTTAAATAAGGTTGCAGAGTATTTTGAACGAGACCTAGAACTTAAAGTAAAGACGCTCACAACATCAATTGAGCCTATACTATTAGTAGTATTGGGTGTAACAGTAGGATTTTTAATTATTTCAGTTATCTCTCCTATCTACGGACTTATTTCATCAATTCAGTAGGTTCTCTGTTAAATGCAATAGAAGATCTGTAGAGGAATTTGCCCGATTCCAAGGTAGCAAAATGAATTTCTTCAGTGTTAACTGACACAGGTTTTGAGTTTTTATCCGTCTTTACACCCCGTACAAACATGTCAACCACATCACAAACAACATCTTTTGGCAAAACTACCCCGATCGCTAAAACAGAGCTTTGCGCTCCTTCAGAATTGCCAGGCTTCGCGTTCCATTCTCTTATTCTTTCGAGTGTTGGGTCAGCAATATTTTTCATTTCCCGATGTAATCTTTTTCTAAAATGAGAAAATCCCTCACTTGAAAGGTCTCTTTGAGACAAGGTTCTCGTTTCTTCTGTGGGTCCTCCAATTACTCCTCCCAAAACAGAAGCGTTTTGCTTTCCTAAACCGTCTTTATCCAGATAATAAATACGTGTTATCCCGTGATTATTTAAAACATTTAATGATGAGGGAGAGCGAACAGAGGCATCTGAAGGTGTTGGAACTATAAAAATATTTATTTTTTCTTGTGGCATATCATAAAATTCCCATGTGGAACGATCCTTAAGAGGCATTATACAAAATATTTTGCGTTTAGCAAGTTGACACATTTGTTTTTTTTCACTATACTAACTTCACAAGCGATAGTTTATATCGCTTTTTTAAATGGTCGACAGCTATAAATTTTGATATAATGAAATTAGTCCAAAAAGAGCATTTCAGATTTATAAATAAAATTGCATTACGCGAAAAATTGAGGTTCTCATATAAATTACACATATAATGGCATCTTCAGAATATACAGCTAAACAAATCCAAGTCCTAGAAGGACTAGAGCCAGTAAGGAAACGTCCCGCGATGTATATTGGTTCTACTGATAGCATAGGTCTTCATGAATCACTGCGCGAGATAATTGATAACTCAGTTGACGAATCACTAGCCGGACATGCAAAAAATGTATGGGTAGTCCTAAATACTGATGGTTCCGCAACCATTATAGATGATGGACGTGGAATACCTGTAGACACCATGGCAGGACAAAATAAAAGCGCCCTTGAGGTTGTCATGACAGTATTACATGCAGGAGGTAAATTTGGAGACGGAGCGTATAAAGTATCTGGTGGACTACACGGAGTTGGATCGTCTGTCGTAAACGCATTATCTAATAAAATGTGGGTAGAGGTAAGACGAGGTGGAAAATTATATAGACAAGAATATGAGAGAGGAATACCTAAAACAGAACTTCAGGAGCTAAAGCTCTCAGAAACCCTTCTTGTTAACACGCCCTATGTATACAATAAAGTAAAAGGGAACAAAACAGGCACAACAACCACTTTCTATCCTGATGGAAGCATTTTTCAGACTACAGAATTTGATGAACATGTAGTTCTCCGAATGATCCGCGAACGTGCATTTATTGTATCAGGGCTCTATTTCCACTTTATTGATCTTAGACAAGAAAAACCACGAGAATTGAGCTTTTTCTTTGAAGGAGGAATTATTTCACTAGTTAAAAAGATGAACGAGAATAAAATTTCGCTTCATACTCCTATATATGTCAAAAAAGAAGTTGATGATGTGCTCGTTGAGGTCGCGATCCAATATAATGACGGTATTGCAGAGAATGTAGAGTCGTATGTAAATGTAATAAATACTGTAAACGGAGGAACACATGTAACAGGGTTTAAGATGGCATTAACACGCGCAATAAATGATTATAGTAAAAAAGTTGGAAGCGCAAAAAATGAAGATACCCTACAGGGTGAAGACACCCGAGAAGGGTTAGCTGCAGTTATTGCAATAAGGATGGAGCAAAACAACATCCAGTTTGAAGGGCAAACTAAAGGAAAATTAGGAAATTCTGAGATTCAACCACTTGTGCAGGCAATTGTCAAAGAGGGCTTAGATATGTTCTTTGAAGAAAATCCATCAGAGGGAAAAGCCGTTTTAGCAAAGGTAATGCTTGCAGCTAAAGCAAGACTAGCTGCCAAAGCTGCAAAAGATGCAATTCTTCGAAAAGGTGCTTTTGAGGGAGGGTCATTACCCGGAAAACTAGCTGACTGTCAAGAGAAAGACCCAGCCGTATCTGAACTTTATATCGTAGAGGGAGATTCTGCAGGAGGTTCAGCAAAAATGGGACGCGACCGAAAGTTTCAGGCAATTTTACCACTGGGCGGAAAAATATTAAATACAGAACGTGCGCGGCTCGATAAAATTGTTGAATTTGAAAGTCTTAAGGACATGATTATTGCCTTAGGAATGGGGATAGGGGATACCACGAACTTAGAAAAGCTAAGATATCACAGAATTATTATCATGACTGATGCAGATGTAGATGGTGAACATATTGAAACTCTTTTACTCACCTTTTTCTATAGACATATGCCTCAAATTATCACAAACGGATATCTCTATATTGCAAAACCGCCATTATTTAAAGTTCAAAGCGGAAAAGATGTTGTGTATGCATTTTCGGAAGACGAACGCGATCTTGCGATAAGTGGTATGAAAGGAAGAACACCCACTATTCAACGATATAAAGGTTTAGGAGAAATGAACCCTGAACAGCTATGGGAAACTACTATGAACCCTGAAAATAGAATTCTAAAAAAAATCGGTATAGAAAATGCGGAAGAAGTTGACCGTATATTTACCATGCTTATGGGAGAAGAGGTCCCACCAAGAAAACACTTTATTCAAGAAAACGCGAAATTAGCTAACTTAGATATATAAGTGGTTTTTAGGAGGTGAAGCGAAATATTATGAAATTAACAGCAGGAGAAAAAGCACCAGAACAAGTAAATGTACTTATTGAAATCCCATCAGGATCATCAATAAAATATGAGCTTGATAAAGATAGTGAAGTAGTATTTGTGGACAGGTTTCTACACACAGCTATGTACTATCCCTTTAACTATGGTTTCATCCCGGGCACACAAGCTCCAGATGGGGATCCGGTTGATGTTTTAGTTTTATCTGAACAATCCATTGCACCGGGCTGTGCCATAAAAGCCGTACCTATTGGATTTTTGGAGATGGAAGATGAAGAAGGAGTTGACGCGAAAGTAATCGCTGTTCCACCCACAAAAATTGATCCATTTTATGGAACGTTCACATCTATTGATCAAATACCTGAAGCATTGAGGAATAAAATTAAACACTTTTTTGAGAATTATAAAACACTTGAACCTGGAAAATGGATTAAGATAAAAGACTGGAAAGGAAAAGAGGAAGCACTTGCGGAAATTACAAAAGGAATGAGTAAGTAATTACTAATTCCTAATTGATCTAATTTTAAAAAGACGATTTATAAGAATCGTGATGAGACTAAGAATTAGGTTAATTAGAAGTTACATAATTATATTTATATATGGCTGATAATATTGGAAAACTTGAGCATGTAGAACTAGGAGTAGAGGCGCAAAAAGCGTATTTAGATTACGCAATGAGCGTTATTGTTTCTCGTGCTTTACCAGACGTAAGAGACGGTCTCAAACCGGTTCATAGAAGAATTCTTTTTGCTATGAATGAATTGGGTCTTAACCCTACTTCTAAATTTAAAAAGTCAGCTACGATAGTCGGAGAAGTTATGGGTAAATATCATCCACATGGAGATATGGCAATTTATGACACGCTCGTCAGGCTTGCCCAAGACTTCTCAATGCGGTATCCCCTCATTCACGGACAGGGAAATTTTGGATCTATGGATGGGGATAGTGCCGCCGCTATGCGTTACACAGAGGCAAAACTAGCAGCAATTGCAGGAGAAATGCTCAGAGATATTGAAAAAGAAACTGTTGATTTTTCCCCTAACTTTGACGCAACAATCCAAGAGCCTGTATACCTTCCAAGCTTACTCCCCAATCTGCTTCTTGCAGGATCAGAGGGAATTGCGGTTGGAATGGCCACAAAAATCCCTCCTCATAACTTAACAGAGGTTGTTGACGCGGCCATTTTTCTCATTGGAAGAACAAAAGTTGAAAAATCAGAGACAGGGGGAGTAGCATCTCTTACATCTGATGTCTCAATCGATGAGCTTATTGACTATGTAAAAGGTCCAGACTTTCCCACTGGAGGAGCTATATTTGATATTAACGAAATTAAAAATGTTTATAGAACTGGACGTGGAAAAATCATCATCCGGGGAATCGCTGAGATTGAGGATATAGGACAGGGGAAAAGCGCAATCATTATTCGTGAAATTCCTTATCAAGTAAATAAATCAGCATTAGTTTCAAAAATTGCGGAACTTGCAAAAGACAAGCGTATTGAGGGAATATCAGATCTTCGTGACGAATCAGACAGGCATGGAGTACGAGTAGTAGTTGAACTAAAAAGAGATGCAACCCCTAAAAAAATCTTAAATAATCTCTACAAGCTCACCTATCTTCAGACTCAATTTCCGGCAAATTTCGTAGCATTGGTTGATGGTGTACCTAAAACGGTTAATCTTAAAATTATTCTTGAGGAATATGTAAAACATAGATTTTCAGTTGTGACTCGTCGCTCAGAATTTGAATTGAGAGAAGCCCAGGCTCGACTTCACATTCTAGACGGATTGCTCATTGCGGTAAACAACATAGACGCAGTGATCAAACTTATTCGCGAATCAGAAAGCGCAGATCATGCCCGGGGAAGACTCATGGAGCAATTTAAACTATCGGAAATTCAATCTACCGCAATCTTGGATATGCAACTAAGACGTCTGGCAGCGCTAGAACGTGAGAAACTTGAAGATGAATGGAAGATAGTGAAAGAACTTATTGACTATCTTAACTCAATACTAGGGGACTCTGTTAAAATGCTTTCGGTTATTCGGGAGGAAATTGAAAAATTAAAAGAAAAGTTTCAAGATCCAAGACGAACAAGAGTATATAAATCCAAGGTTGATGAGTTTTCAGATGAAGATCTTATTCAAAACGAGCCTACAGTCATAACGATAACTCAATCAGGATATATAAAACGACAAAGTATTACCTCATTTAAGACTCAACACAGAGGCGGCAAGGGTGTCTCAGGCATGACAACGAAAGAAGATGACGCGATAGAACACATTCTGTATTCTGAAACTCATGATTTTGTCTTGTTTTATACAAATACAGGAAAAGTATACCAAACACGCGTATTTGAAATTCCTGAATCGTCCCGTGTTGCAAAAGGACAGGCAATAGTTAACCTCATTGATATGCCATCAGGTGAAACCATAAAATCAATTCTCACATATAATCCAAAAGAAAAGGCAGCAAATAAATTTGTTTTAATGGCCACAAAAAAAGGTGAAATTAAAAAGACTGGAATAGATGAGTTTAAAAATATCAGAAAATCAGGAATTCTTGCAATAAATATTCAAAAAAACGATGAACTATCCTTTGTTGATTTCACGAACGGAGACAATGACATCTTGCTCGTTACAAAAAGCGGAAAAATCATCTCTTTTAATGAATCTCAAATCAGAGCAACTGGAAGGTCTTCTATGGGAGTACGGGGTATTAAGCTAGTCGGAAGCGACATGGTAGTAGCAGCTGATGTTCTTGAGAAAAATTCAAATAAAAATCTACTTGTTATAACGGAAAATGGGATTGGAAAGAAAACACACGTTTCTGAATTTAGAAATCAGAACAGAGGAGGACAAGGAATCCGCGTCGCACATATCACTGAAAAAACAGGAACTATCGTATTCTCAACCGTTATATCAGATAAGGCAAAAGAAGTAATTATTACATCTCTTAAAGGAGTTATCGTAAAACTAGACTTAACCTCTATACCGCTTCTCTCAAGAAACGCACAAGGAGTTATCCTTATGCGTTTTAAAAATGCCTCAGACAAAGTCGCGACTGCAACCGCAGTTGAAGCAGAGTAGAAACAATACACATGCAATCATTTGTAATAAGAACAAGTATTCTTTTGCTTTTTTCTCTTTTTTTTATTGTACTTTTGTATATCGTTCTTTCAGATAGAAAAACAGGTAATCTTCCCGTAACAGAAAGTAACTCAAACTCTGCCGCCCTAGAAAATCCTCTTTCTGTCATTGCCATGAGAAGTCGTTCATACCCAGGATCAGAACTTGTCATTGAAGAAGAATTGCCAGAAGGCGCAAACTACAAACAGTATGTCGCGTCATATTTTTCCGATGATTTAAAGATTTATGGACTGCTTACTATCCCTACGTCAAAAAAACCAGAAAAAGGCTATCCTGCGATCATTTTTAACCATGGCTATATACCTCCCGCGGAATATAAGACTACCGAAAGATATGTTTCATATCAAGACTCACTTGCACGAAATGGATATATTACTTTTAAGTCGGATTATAGGGGGCATGGAAACTCTGAGGGAAATCCTGAGGGTGCTTATTTTTCGCCCGCGTACACAGTTGACGTATTAAACGCGCTCTCAAGCGTAAAGAAGCTATCACAAGTAGATACAAATAATATAGGCATGTGGGGACACTCGCTCGGGGGAAACATTACTCAACGAGCTCTAGTTGTAAAACCCCAAGATATACAAGCAGCTGTTATATGGGGTGGAGTAGTAGGATCATATGAAGATATTTTTTCTGAGTGGTGGAACAAACGTCAAGTACCCACGACAACACCTCGTAATCCTGAACAACAATCCTATAGGCCCACTCGTCAAAATTTTATAAATATGTATGGGCAGCCAAGCGCAGGCAATCCTTTTTGGGCTGATATTTCACCTACTACTTACATTTCCGATGTTTCTTCGCCTGTACAACTTCATCATGGGCTAGCAGACGAAACAGTACCGTACGCGCTTTCCCAAAAGTATTATGACGCACTTAAAGATAAAGGAAAGACTGCGGAAGTCTTTTATTATGAAAATACTGATCACAATATCTCACAATCTTTCAACTTAGCAATGGAGCGTTCAGTTGACTTTTTTGACAAATATCTTAAATAATACATATATGCAGCTTCCAGAAAAATCTTCGCCCGTAGAGGAAAGGGTAGTGAAATTAATAATTTTTATTGGTGAACGACTGGCTATTATCTTGTTTGCAATTTTTGCAACAACACTTTTATTTACAAGCTTTACAACTCAAGCATTTTCAAAGCAGGAGGAAGCAGAATTTGTAAAGCCAGACAGCAATTGGTACCAAAAGAATATCACACTTCCCGCTCTCAAATCTGAATATAAATCTGTGGAATATACAATTTCCGAAGCTCAAATAACCCCTACACCAAACAGTAAAATAGAGCACGCTAATGCTTCTGATAACTCAATTTGGGAAAAATTAGCACAATGTGAGACTCATGGAAATTGGAGTGCTGATACAGGAAATGGATATTACGGTGGACTTCAATTTAATATGTCAGCCTGGCAGGCCGCAGGCGGATCAGGAAATCCTGCCCAAACTTCAAAAGACGAACAAATAATGAGAGGAAAGATACTTCAGGAAAAACGAGGTTGGGGCCCATGGGGAGCCTGCGCAAAAAAACTAGGACTCTAATCACTTGCTTATCAACTTATAGTAATTTTGCTCGAAAACTAATTAAAATACGCTATATCTAAAAATAGAACCTTGCTCCCTCTTAAAATTTTTTTATTTTATGTATAATGTCAGTATGGAATTATCAGGCAGAGTTCTTTCAGGACAAATCTTGCAGGGAGTAAGGGAAAAAGTGGCAAAACTTGCACAAAAAGGTATCATCCCAGAGTTAGCAATTATCACTGTCGGAGGAGAGGAAGCCTGGCTGTCCTATGTTTCTCAAAAATTAAAAACTGCTGAACGACTTGGCATTAAAACAGTTTTAACAAATTTGTCATCAAATAAAGAAGATGAACTCCTGCATGCAATCCAAAAATTAAATAACAATACAAATGTTCATGGCATAATAGTTCAGCGCCCTATACCTCAAACCTACTCCCGAGAAAAGATAGTAAACAGCATTGAGAATGTGAAAGACATTGATGGATTTAGATCTGATTCGTTATATATTGTTCCAGTTTTACTCGCCATACAACATTTTATCAGAGAAGCATATGGAGTGCTAACAGCCTCGGATTTAAAAAAAGTGTTGATAAATAAAGCCGTTTGTGTAGTCGGAAAAGGAGAAACAGCCGGAGGTCCAGTAACAAAATGGCTATCCACTCTAGGAGTAGCTTACACTACTATTGATAGCAAAACAAAAAACCCTTGTCAAGAACTGAAAAAAGCAGACCTTATAATTTGCGCAGTTGGAAAGAGTGGAGTAGTGAAATCAACTTGCCTTAAGCAAGGGGTCGTGCTTATTGGCGTTGGAACACACAAGGAGAACGGTAAGCTTACAGGAGATTATTATGTTGAAGATATAAAAAAGGTGGCTCGTATATGGACACCAACACCTGGAGGAGTTGGACCATTGAACCTCGCATATCTTTTTCAAAATTTAGTAAAAGCGGCGGAAAAAATAAACAAAGAGTAAATATCCTAGAGTAATAATCTGCCTCGATTTTTTTCTATCAAAGCTATACAATAAAAGCTATGGGTTCAAGAATCAAAAATATGTTTTTCTTTCCAGTTGCATACTACTTTGCATTTTTTGCTCAAATAAGACTTAGGAAATGGCAACCAAGAATTATAGTAATTACAGGATCAACAGGTAAAACTACACTGTTTACGCTTATTGAATCACAACTGGGAAATAGCGCTCATTACTCTCACCACGCAAATTCCGCAATAGGCATACCTTTTGATATTCTAGACCTCCATAGAAAAACACTAAAACCAATAGAATGGGTGTCTCTTGTTCTGAAGGCTCCAATTCAAGCATTCAAAGCTCCTTACTCACAAAAACTATACATAGTAGAATGTGATGCTGATAGGCCTGGAGAAGGAAAATTTCTTGCTCATCTATTAAGGCCTGAAGCAACTCTATGGATATCATCCGGCAGAACTCACAGCATGAATTTTGACAAATTAGTGCCCGACTCTTTTAAAAACGTAGAAGATGCAATAGCATATGAATTTGGTAACTTTATTGAAAAAACAAATTCACTTGTAGTAATAAATGGTGATTCAAACCTTATGGAAAAACAGCTCAAGAGAACAGGAGCTACAATTCAAAAAGTCACGATAAAAAATCTAAGTAATTATGAAATATCAAATAGCGGTACAGTTTTTAGCTTAGGGGAAACAAGAGTTAAACTCAAGGCATTACTTCCGAAAGAAATTTACTACTCAATTCAAATGACAAAAATACTATGTGAATATCTTCAAAAACCTTTTGATCCATCATTTCCCAGCCTTAAACTTCCGCCTGCGAGAAGCTCACTATTCAGGGGCATAAAAAATATTACCATAATTGACTCAACTTATAATGCAAATTTTTCTTCTATGCATGCAGTTGTCACTATGTTTAACGCATATCCCGCAAAACAAAAATGGGTCGTAATAGGCGACATGCTTGAGCAAGGCAAGGAGGAGAAGGAGGAGCATGAAAAACTTGCAGCTTTATTACTTGAACAAAATTACAAAAGAATAGTACTACTTGGACCTAGGGTAAAAAAATATACATATCCCAAGCTTCTGGAAAAGCTTCCCACAAACACTCCAGTTGCTGTGTTTGAGAACCCGAAAGAAGTTCTCATACATCTTCAAGAAAACATACGGGGAGGGGAAACTATTCTTTTTAAGGGAGCCAGATTTCTGGAAGGAGTGATTGAGAACCTATTACTTGATAAAAAAGAAAAGTCACGGCTTGTTCGTCGGGAAAAAGTCTGGGAAGAACGGAGGAAAAAATGGGGGCTCTAGAGAAAAAAATATACATATTACATGGATGGACAACTGACGTTACCCGATGGGAACCGTTTTTAACTGAACTGAAAAATTTAAAAATTACACCAATTCTTCTTCCTATTCCTGGACTGACAGCACCGCTTGATAAACCATGGGGTTTAGACGATTACGTTCAATGGCTCTACGAAATTGTCAATAAAGAGCCAAAAATTGCACTTCTTGGACATTCCAATGGTGGAAGAATAGCCCTTTCCTTCGCGATTAAATATCCTGAAGAGATTAATCAGTTGTTCTTATTAGACAGTGCTGGAATTTATCATAACGATTTTATATCGCGCACAAAAAGAAATGCATTCCGAACAATCTCTAAGCTTGGGAAGAAGTTTACCAATAATTCATCCGCAAAAAATTTACTCTATAAAATAGCACAAGAGTCAGATTATAAAAATGCTAACCTAATACAGCAAGAAACCATGAAAAAGCTTATAGCAGTCGATCTTCTCCCAAAGCTGTCTGAAGTAAAAGCTCAAACATACATAATCTGGGGAAAAAATGACCATGTGACACCTTACACTGACGCGCTTATTTTAAAATCAGGCATACAAAACTCAAAGCTTTTTACCATTACCGATGGTGCACACTCACCACAATTTACCCACACATCTGACGTTGTAAATATTATAAAGGAGAATTTAGTTTGAACATCTTTAATTCACTCGGATCAAACTATACGTTTTCATTTGTGCTAAACAGTTTAAAAAAGAGGGACGTAAATTCCCGAAGTAAGCTTTCAAAGTATCTTCAAAAAAGATATAGCGGGGAAGTAATTCTCACACATAAGGGACGAGACGCCATGGGAATTGCTCTTCGGGAGCTTTCCCTCCCCCCGAAAAGCAAGATAGCAGTAACAGGATTCACATGCATTGCGGTAATAGAGTCTATTGAGAAGCAAAACCTAACCGCGTATTTTTTAGACATAGACGAGAAATCGCTCAATTTTACAAGTGAGGAGCTAGAAAAAGCTATACAGAAAGAAAAAATTAAAGCTGTTATTGTACAAAATACTTTAGGATTCCCTTGTAACATAGAAAAAATTCAAAGTATATGCAAAAAACACCATATTGTACTTATTGAAGACCTTGCGCATTCTATAGGCACTGTTTACCAAAACGGAAATGAGGCAGGAACTGTGGGAGATTTTACCGTGCTATCTTTCTCTCAGGATAAAGTTGTTGACAGCGTATCAGGAGGTGCAGTTATCGCAAGGAAGCACGGTATAAAAAACACCAAAGAGAAAAAAAGCAAAGAGAGCAATTCCGAAAAAATATATCCACTCCTAACATGGACCATTCGAAAAACATATCCTATAAAGATAGGGGTCTTGTTGCACATTGCAAGCAAAAAACTAAAATTTCTATCTGACCCCATGAAAAACTCAACTAATCAAAAGCTAACCTCATGGCATGCTGGTCTAATTCTTTCTGGTTTCAATTTACTTGCGGAATCAATTCAACATAAAAGAAATATCGCACAGATCTATACAAAATATCTTCCTGAATATATACAGTCAAATGAGATTTCAAAGCTTATACCTATTGGTACAAACTTAAGATTTCCAATTTTTATAAAAAACAGAGACTCACTTATTGCGTATCTTCAAACAAAAGGGGTCTATGTTTCTGATATATGGTATGACGCGCCTGTTGCTCCCAAAAAATACCTTGGCCTTGCCCGGTATCCAAAAGATACATGCCCTAATGCTCAAAACGTCGCAAACAGAATCATAAATCTTCCAACACATAAAAACATTTCTGAAAAAAACGCCCGTACATTATCTAAATTAATTACTGTATGGTTACAACAAAACAAATAACAAGTAGGAGCGAGTGGGAAAAATTCCTAGAGAAACATCCAGAAGCAAATTTTCTTCAAAGTTTTGCATGGGGAGAATTTCACAAATCACTTGGGCACAAAATTTTTCGTTCTGGATTTTATGATAATGGGAAGTTATGCGGTGTTATGTTGTCGATTACTGAACATGCACGTCGCGGAACATATCTAACAGTACCCGCAGGTCCTATTATTGATCTTAGTCAAAAAATATATGCAAGCGCGTTTGTAAAGGAAGTTAGAAGAATAGGAAAAGAAAATTCTTGCGCGTTTGTAAGAGTAAGACCACAGCTATTATCAACTACTACCTCAGTCAAACTATTTAAAGCGCTTGGCTTCAGAAATGCTCCCATGCATCTCCATGCAGAACTAACAAATCAACTTGATATAACAAAAACTGAAGATGAACTTTTGTCAGCTATGAGAAAAGGAACGCGCTATGAAATAAGAAAGGCACAAAAAATAGGAGTAACAATCTCAGAAAGTATAAACCCAGATGACATAGATATGTTCTATCAAATGCAAATGAGAACTGCAAAACGCCAAGATTTTGTTCCGTTTACAAAAAACTTTTTAAAAACCCAATTTGAAACTTTTGTAAAAGAAAAAAACGCGGTATTATATTCTTCATTTTTTGAGGATAAACTTCTCTCTCAAGCGTATGTAATTTTCTATGGAAAAGAAGCAGTATACCATTATGGTGCATCGACTGATACGGGAAGAGAGTATCCAGGCGCGTATCTTCTGCAATGGCACGCAATACAAGAAGCAAAAAAAAGAAACATCACACGATATAATTTTTGGGGGGTTGCACCCTCCGCAAACCACAGATTTTCTAATTTATCACTTTTTAAAAGAGGGTTTGGAGGAGAAGATGTTGAATACCTTCATGCACAAGATCTTGTATTAAGCTATCCAAAATACCTTATAAACCTTTTAGTAGAACTGTTAAGAAAAAAAATTAGACGAGTGTAATGCTACATTAATAAATTTACCACTCATTAAAAACTTCACCTTGACACTATTTATTTTCTGGTATAAGCTAATACTGTGATCAAGGTCTTCTTTAAGAATTATTTACTATCTCCAATTTGCTATATAGTACTTACGCTAATTACTCTTTTCATTTTAAATCAATTCTCGTATTTTAATATTTCACTGAGTTCAAATAATAATTACAACACATTTGAAGTGATTGGAACTGGTAAGGTAACTGCGGCTCCAAATATAGCTACCACACTATTTACAATAGAAGAAAAGGGCACTACACAGGAACAAGCTAAAAACTCTGCAAACGCAAAACAAAACCAGGCAATAAAAGACTTAACAGCTTTGGGTATCCCAAAAGCTAATATAAAAACGACTGGCTTTTTTGTCAATCCTAATTTTGAAGATGAAACCTTAACGCTACAGGCACCGGCAAGACGAGTGCAGCAAGGATATATTGCTACAGTCACAACGCAGGTCAAAGGAGAAAATGTTGACCAAATAAATAAAGCAATTGATAAACTCACAGCACTAGGAATAAATGTAGGCGGAGTAGAGTATCAATATAAAGACAAACAACAATATGTAAACGAGGCACAGGACAAGGCTATCGCAAACGCCAAGGAGCAGGCACAAAATATTGCAAAAGCAGCAGGGTTTAAACTTGGGAAAATTGTAACTGTAAGAAATGCGGCAAACGACGGACAATATCAGCCTTATTCATCAGAAGCAATGAACCTAACTAAAACTGCCCCTGATACAAACACGCAACTTCAGCCTGGAGAAAATGAAATTACTTCTCAGATGGGAGTTACTTACTACATTAGAAATTAGCCCGCATACCAAAGTTATTCGCTTCACCTATTTTTTTCGTGGTTTCTCGTGTTCCTCATATAACCCAAAATTACTATGAGGATATCTAGGAATGGATGAATCATGAATAGCATTTGGAGTTGTCTCAAATATTACAACTTCTGCTGTTGACCCCTTTGCTTCAGTGGTCGGATTTTTTTCTGTTAGGAGTATCGCTTCCTTTTGCCCTTTGCCAACAGCAACTAAAGGAGAAAGTGCCGCAGCTAAACCAATCGCGGATACACCCCCCAATGCCAATCTTCTAACAAATTGCCCTTCTTTAAAATTCATAGCCATATTCTACATCAATTTTATGCCCTACGCCAGTCTAGCGATTCCCCTGATGAAATTTTTTATGAACTTCTTTGAGTTGAGGGTTTGTTATGTGAGTATAGATTTGTGTCGTTGATATATTTTTATGTCCCAACATTTCTTGAACTGAACGTAAATCCGCACCGTTTGACAGCAGATCAGTTGCAAATGAATGTCTCATGGTATGCGGAGTTGCTTTAACAGGAATACGGGATGACTTAACATATCTTTCAACGATTCGCTCAATAGAACGAGGAGTTAGTCTCATTTTTTCACCATTATTTTCTATGCTAGGTGACTTTGCGTATCTAATAAAAAGCGGCTTAAATGTATCCATTCGTATTTCCGTGTATTTTGTTATCCAAAATACTGCTGAATCAGATAAAAACACAATTCTAGCTCTATTTCCTTTTCCTATCACCCCAAATTCGCGTGTTTTAAGATTTATAGAGTCTCTATTTAAGCGTGTAAGCTCAGATACACGCAGGCCAGTTGAAAAAAGCATTTCTAAAATTGTTCTATCCCGTAGTCCCTTTTCCGACCCTGTATCTACTGCATTAAATAACTCTCTTAGGTGGTTTTGGTCTAAAAACTTCAAGGACCTAGATTCAGCCCTTGGAAGGTCTATCTTTTCAGGGGCTAGTGTATTTTTATCGTTTCGTATGAGATACCGTAAGCACGATCGAAGGGCTATAATGTGGTAGCTTTGAGTAATTCTTTTAAGTGTTAATCCTTTCTCATCCGTCAGATTAGATAAATACACCCGATACTTACGCACTACATCTGTAGTGATGCTTGAAACATCTCCTTTTTTTTCATACTCCTCAAACCACAACCGAAAACGTTCAAGATAAAATTTATAATTACGAATAGTCAACTTTGAGGAATTTTTTTCTATTTCCAAATATTCAAGAAATTGATTTATGTATTGTTCTAATTCACTTTTCATGGGCAGAGTAGGGTACTAACTATATTTTGCGACATACAACACGGTATGTCAATGGAGACATTCACTTACTCCTGAGTTTCTGATTATGAATCTATGGAAAAATAAAAAAATATTTTTAATTTCACAAAGCAGAATAACATTATGCGACATAATCATGATTGCTTAGGATAATGACTAGTTGCAAATGACTTATATTTTTCAACATGTATTGGATTATTTGGGCGAATTCGCACATGTTTACTTAAATAAATTCTCAAAATAAATCCGTATGGAAATTCTGGTGTCGTAAGACCAATCTTGCTCATTTTATTTCTAAGGTTTAAGAGACGAATCCGCGCGCTAGCCATATTAGGATTTCCTGAACTACCCTTTGTATACCCAATCCTGATCCTTGTAAACTAGCCCTTCCAGAATGCGATTCTAGAGGGTTTTTATAAAGAAGATGGGTAGATAGTCATCTATATTTTGTCAATACTGCATTGCATGTTAAAAGTCGCCGTGGAAAATAACTCTGTATTTACGAACCTATAGTGAGGGTATTTTTATGTCTTTTTTAAAAGAGGATATAAGGAGACAATTCAGATTTCCAAATATAGCAAAACTCAATAGAATATGAAAATAAAACATGCTATAAAAATGGCAAGGCACTCTTCCGCACATATCTTATTTATGTCGTAAAAGTATTATTGTGCGACATAATAATGTCACCATATCAAAAGCTAGAGTACTGCAGAATGGTTATCTGCCAATTACATATGTCTGCTTGTTGCGACATTACAAGTAAAGGAAATGAGGCTATTTTAGCCCCTCCCCCGGGTAGTACCTTTTAAACCTACCAAAATCCGTGAAAATAAATAGTTTCACTCCACAAACAGAGTGCAAAAAGTATTAATAAATCAATCTTTTTTAATCTATTTAGCCTCAAATTACCACTCTATAGTAGCGCCTTCTTACAAAAAGAGGTTTCGTATTTTTTTCGTTTTCCTCTTGTTCTAGCCTGAAGACAAATAAAGGCATCCATAGCACCTATGCTCAGGAGAGTCGTGAAAAGTCATACGTAAAATCTTGCTATTTTTTGAGGCTATTTTGAGGCTAGTGAAAAGTTTTTTACCGAAGCTAAACTTATCCACATTTATTATTATGGGATGTAATTTAACATGTATCAAACTATATCATTTGAGGCTAATTATAGGTATTACTCCTCTATTCCACTTCCCTTTCTATTCGTAATTATACTTAAGCTCCCCATTTTGAAAAAACCAGAAGAAACAAAACTGATAATACGCCAACCCAAACATATTCCCACAATATACCTTTAAACAGCCTCTTCTCAAGCCATGCGTGAGCTAAGCCTGAATACGTGTAAAATATGCCTGTTAAAAAAATTGCATAAATAGATGCGCTTACCGGCCATATAGATAAAGCGAATGCCAGCTCAATCATCATTATTGAGATTCCACCCGAAAAAAGAAATACCTCGCGGCTCCCTTCTCTTGATTCAGAATATGACCATAAAAATTGTGTTGCCATTAAATAAGAGATCGCCCCTACCAGAAAAGGTGTCACATATAACGGAAGTCTTAAAGAGAAAATAATACTAAACATAAAAAACAATACAAAAATGGTTATCACAAAAGAAACGATACGAGCCGATCTGAGTAAATTTATTGTTCGTAAAGTAGAAATTGCAAAGATATTCTGTGTTAAAAATAAAGAATAGGCACCAAATGAAAAAATGAGCGTTAAAAGTATACGTGTTAAAAATCGTGAGGGAATTAAGGAATAAAATAAACTAAAGGACAATGTGTAAAAAAATGGAAGAATAAAAATGGGAAGTAAATATGATTTTTTATTAATATCCTTACGCAATATAAGATAGAGAAAAAAAACAGTTAAAGTGGCCAAGAAAAAGGACAAGAAAATAATAATTCCGCCTGAAAAAAGTTCTGAAAAATATACGGCAACTGAAAGGCTGAAGACACACAATACAAATTTCCCACGTTTTGTAAGCGAAATTTTGTTCTTTGTACCTAGCTTAAATGACCTCACTTCACTCCTCTCCTTTTCTTTTCTTCTTTTTCTGCTATCTTTAAATTTCTTACATGAGCCTTCTCATTCTTTTTCCTTTCGGTCTCCAATGCCAGAATTTCCTTATCTTTTCCGCTAATCTTCCATGCATGATGTATGGCAATCGCCAATGCGTCAGCAGAATCATCAAATGCCTTATCTTTGGCTGAAAATGCAAGTACCCTCTCATCAAGCTTCAATAAAGTTCTTACTACTCTTTGCATCTCTTTTTTATCAGTTTTTCCACTACCTGCAACTATGTGCTTTACTGCAAGGCTCGTATATTCAAAAAGCGGCAAATTCATCTCAGCACAGGAAAGCATAACCACTCCCCGAGCTTGACTTACTGAAATGGCAGTTCTTGCGTTTAGACCAAAAAAAATGTGCTCCACAACAATACAGTCTGGTGAAAATTTATGAATGAGTTCTCCTAATTCTTTATGAAGCGCAAGCAATCTGTTCTGCATCAGGTCTTCAGCCGGAGTTACTACACAACCATGAGCTATATACTCTACTATATCAGCCTCCTTATGATGTATAATGCCCCACCCTGTTCTTCCTGTCCCGGGATCAATTCCCAAAATTCGCATATTACATTCTAGCCATACTCATAGTTAGATTCAAGGGATAATATATTAATATATATACTATGGGATACTAGTACACAGAGGTATTTGTGGAGACGTTTTGAACATCACCCAAATCTTCTAGTTTTTCTATAAGTGAGACAATTTTTGATTTTGCATCTTCGGAAATTTCCATTTCATTTACCGGCTTAAATACCAACTCAGCACTCGCAATAATCATGCCCTTCTCCTCAAGTAATTTCTTTGATATTGCAAGCCTGCTTGGATCAACGTAAAAAATAACGTCACCTGAATCTTCTAGAAAATCTGTACTGTCCAGCTCCAATGCTATATCCAAAAGCTCATCTGAAGTCTTTCCGTTTATTTGTGCAGCAATTTCTCCAACCCGGTTAAATAAATACGAAACAGACCCCTGATTTCCCAGTGTCCCTCCGTTTTTCTCTAAAACGTTTTTTACTTCAGCTACTGTTCTTTGCTTATTATCAGTTACCGCCTCTATTAGTATTGCGGCACCCCCTGGCGCAAATCCTTCATATAATGCCTCATGTAAATCACCGGAGTCAGCACTACCCTTTGCTTTTTGAATTGCACGTTCTATATTTTCCTTAGGCATATTATAAGAACGAGCCTTATCAATTGCTAACCGAAGTTTAAAGTTTGTTTCAGGATCTATTACTCCACCATTTTGTTTAACCGCTATTACAATGGCATTTGCCAATTTTGTAAATTGCTGTCCGCGCTTTATATCAGCCACTCCTTTTTGGCGTTTAATAGTTGCCCATTTTGAATGTCCACTCATATATGAAACTAGTTGATTCTTAAGACACTGAGTCTTAATAATTCCTACAACATTATACCTTCGCTCCTTGACATTTTCAAGGAAACTAAATAAAATATCTCAATTACGTTTTTGAATATTTGCTCAACAATACATGAGTACAGCCCTTAAGACACTCGCAATTCAATATGCCCTAGCTAACAACTGGAAAGCCGCTCAACAGGCAAATGAAGAACTCATTTTAGAAAATCCACGCGATCTTGATTCTCTCAATAGGTTGGGATTTGCATGCATTAAACAAGGAAAGTATGCAAAGGCTCGCGATATCTATAAACAAGTAATATCCCTAGATAAAACCAATCCAATTGCGCTCAAGAACCTAAAAAGACTAGAAACTGTTTCAAAGGGATCTAAAAAGGCAGCTCTTGAGAAAAATTCCGCCGCTCCTACAATGCTTACTAATATTTATATTGAAGAAGCAGGAAAAACAAAAACTGTTGAACTGAAAAATGTTGCTGATAAAAAAACACTTTCGTTTGTAGAACCTGGAGATCCAGTTTCAATGATTGTTAAACGTTCTAAAATATTTATCCAAACTCAGGATAAAAAATATATAGGAATGCTGCCTGACAATATTTCTATGCGGCTTATTACTTTTATTAAGGGAGGAAATGAATATGTTGCTTGCATAAAAGCTGCTGAGGAAAAAAATATTTCTGTCTTTGTAAAAGAAACTAAAAAATCGAGCAAATTTAAAAATCAAGCATCCTTTCCATCAACATTTACCACCCAAGATTCCGAATAATTTTATTTTCTTTTAAATAAAACTTTTTCTTTGTGAAGGTTTTCCTTAATCTTTGCTAACTCTTTAGGTTTTGCTAACTCAGAAGATAAGCCGTGCAGTGCCCACAAAAATGATATCCCTAAAAGCACAGCAACTGAAATCCAAAGTGTCATATTAATATTATACCCTTACTTTAGCTTATTTCCAAAATCAGTTCCTAAAACTATCTTTATATCAGAAACGCCAACGAAGCTCTCATCAATTCCTGCAGGGATTCCTAAAAGATGAACTATTCGCTTCATTGTTTTTGAATTCTGTGAAGCGATAACTGTTGAATTTTCTACGCTATCAGTGGACCGTATAGATACTACATTTGCTCCCGCGCTTTTTAACACCTCCCCAACCATACCCGCTAAGCCGGTAACGTCTGTGCCATTTATAATCTCTATGCTATGTTGCTCATCAAGTAAATCAGAGTCCTTAAACGCGTTATACACTTGCTCATTCGTCGCCCCTTCTCTCTCCCCTTCGGTGTTCACGGAAAGAGTTAAAAACGAAATATCTTTATAAGGTATTGGCAGAGCCAGTGACGAAAGTTTTATAGAATCAAAAATTGTCATATCATAATATGTGTAATTCCATGGAGCAAACAACTGATTAACAATAGTGCCAATGCTTGAAAACTTCTCTGGAGATAGATTTTCAGCCTTTACTCTTCCGTCAATAGGTACCCCCAATAAAATGCTTTCCTTAATTTTATTCTTTTCTACGCTTTTTAATTTCAGGAAAGTAAGTCTGTTTAAATTCTTATCATACGAGACAATAAACGGGTTTTTTGCTTCTACTAGTACTGAAAATGCGGATGTGTTATATCTGCTCTCCTGGTAGATAAAAATAAATCTTAAGGCAAGTGCTAAAAAAATAGAAATACCTACTACCAGTAGAAAATACAAAAGATAAGACATTGGGTTTTTTTCATTTTTTTCTCCCTCTACTCTCTTTATTTTTTTTGGCTTATCAAATGTGTTAACTGACACTTTACTATATTTTAATTTCATATGTCCTGTATCCTCTTTATGTATTCGTCCTGTTTTTCTTTTGAAACGTGAAAATTTCCAAGAAGCTTCAAGCCTAGCCTTACACCTGCTTCTGATTCAGGAAAAGTGACCTCGTCTGCTCCAAGTTTTAGAAACTCACTCTCATCCTCTTTTTTGTATATTCTGCTAATAATATAAATGCTTTTATGTAAATGCTTGGCTACTTTTATTATTTTTTTGTTTTCAGAAACGTCCGAAAAGGTGATTACCAATGCCTTTGCTGATTTTATGTGGGCGAGTTCTAATATATCTGGATCGGTAGGATCTCCAAAAAGTGCATGCTTGCCAACATTTTGTATATCTAAAATAGCTTTTCTGTTGTAATCAATTACAACATATGGAATTTCTGCAACATCTAAAACAGTTCTTATATTTCTTCCTACTCGTCCATGCCCGCAAATAATAACGTGATTTATAATTTTTTGTTCACTATGTACTACTGCACCATGAGTATCCGGGAAAAATTTTTTTAAAAATTTATATTTATTAATCTTTGTGTGTATTTTCTCAATAATTGAGCTTTCAAAAGGAATAAAAGCAAGAGATAAAACAAAGACAGATAGCAGAAGATAATAGGAATCATTTGATATATGATGATCCAAAAGCGCTAGTTGACCTATCACTATCGCAAATTCTCCCACATTAATTATGTAAGATGAAATTTTAAGACTTGGTGATAAATTAAAAAATTGAATTCTTAAAAGACAGTATACAACTATAAATTTTATAATTAACACGATACAAGTTAGAAAAATTATCATCCAAAAATGTGCGATAAAATATGGTACAGAAAAAAGCATGCCCGTCAAAACAAAAAAGATAACAAGAAAAATATCTCTCAACGGACGAATTTCTGAAAGCGGTGCAAGATTACGTCCTTGCTCTGAAATAATAACCCCCGCAAGAAACGCAGCTATTGCATCTGGCAAGCCTGCATATTTCAAAAGAGCTATTGTGATAGCTGCTGTAAAAATTGTAGCTAAAATGGTTAATTCATGAGATGGATATCTAAAAATGATACCTAAAACACGCGACAGAAAATATTTATTAAAAATAAGTATGAGAAGGAAAATAACAACCGGCTTTATTGCGGATATAACAAGCGAACCTAAAACGCTGGGAAAAGATCCAGTTGCTTCACCAAATAAAATTGGAAAGAGGACAATTACCGGCACTACGAATAAATCCTGAACTAAAAGCAATAAAAATATTGCATTTCCTGGGAAATTGTAAAGCATGCTCTTCTCTTCCAATATCTTTATAACAATTGTGGTAGAGGAAAATGAAAAAAGAATTGAAAATAAAATCGCAACTGGTATTGAAAGGCCAACATAGGTCAGAATTGGGAAAAGCACAAATGAAGTAATAATTACTTGAAGTACACCAACTACTAAAATTCTTTTATCAATTTTTTTAAGTGCGTCAATAGTAATCTCAAAACCATGCGTAAACAGCAACAAAGAAATTCCTAATTGTGATAAAGCTAAAAGCCCGTCGTATGAAGATAAAAATGGCCTCCCAATCAATGAAAATAAAATACCGCTTGAGATATATCCAAGAACAGGTGGAAGTTTTACGCTACGCGCCAAAAAGCCACCAAAAAAGGCAGCGGTTGCAATAAATATAATGTCTCGCAAGAAGGACTCAGTCACTCTATCTAGTGTACTCAAAATTCACTCATTTATTCAACTAGAAAGAATCAAGAGTGTTCAGAAATGTTGATAAATCCTCCGGCAATAGACTTTTGTATGTAACCCTCTTTGAAGTTAAAATGTCTGTAAATTCTATTTCTCCTGCATGGAGAAAATGCCTACCTAAAACTTTTCTGTCGTTTCGTGCTGTTTTTCTGCCAGCGTATAATACATCTGCAAAAATCGGGTGATTGATATGTTGAAAATGAACTCTTATCTGGTGGGTACGTCCAGTTTTAGGATGCACCTCAACCAATGTAAGACACTCCCCCATATATTTTTTCTCTTGCAAAACTTTGTAATGCGTATATGCATCTCTCCCCTCCTGCAATACACCAAAACGTGTTCTATTCCATGGAAGCCTGCCTATTGGTTCTTTTATTTCCCCCTCTAAAGGGTCGAGTTTCCCATGTACTAATGCCACATATGTTTTGTTTACATCATGCGTCTTAAATTTTTCCTGAAGTTTTATAAATGTTTCTACATTCTTTGCTATTAAAATGACTCCTGAAGTTTCTTTGTCTAAACGGTGCACAATACCAGACCTTGAAATAAATTCATCATATTTATTATATCCGTTAACCATGTATTTTTCTCTTTCTTTATCTGATAGAACATTTTTTACTAGCCCTCTATAATCCTCTACCCAATCTTGAAGCGTTATGTTTCCTTTTGCCGTATCTGCTCTATTCACAATTACACAAGCTGGCTTATCTACTACTAATAGATTATCGTCTTCAAAAATTATATGTATCTTCATATTACTTTCCAGAAATCATACCTTCATGCACAAGAAGTAAAAATGACGCCCCTAAAAATATAATCATACTTAAAATTTGTGGGATGGTAAAAAATGAAAAAATAGTACGATTCCCCCCAGAAAATTCAGAAACAATAGTAAATATTGAAATAAGACATATAAATAAATAGGTAATAGTTCCATCTTTTAGAGTGTAATTTTTATATGAATAAATACCAATACCAAAAAAAATGCATGACAATAAAAAAAGCAAAGCGTTAAAATACAAAAAATAACCTCCAAAATATGATACGAGCAGAGCGAATAAAAAAATTGGATACATAGATAACGAATAAATATCAAAAATTCTAAGTAATATTTTCTTTTTTCTAAAAACGTAATAAATAACAATTCCAAACCCTAAAACGCCTCCGATAATAAGTATGCCTGGATACCTGATTAAATGAAAAAATTTAACAAAATGAAAAAAGCTATATTGTTGTTCACCTAGCACAAACAGTAGTCGTCCTAAAAAAATAAAGGCAATGTAAGCAAAAAAAGTAGTATCAAAAATCTCTTGCAATAAAAGACTTTTACGTGCAAGAACAAAATCATGCTTAACAAGAACGTATAACATAAAAAGAGAGATAAATATACAAATAGCAAAAAGGAGTAAGAACATATTATTTGTGTTTAATATACTTAACAGCAAGAAGCTGGATCGTTTCACCTGCAACAATTACAGTTCCTAAAATTATAAGAACAGAATTAACACCTAAGGTGTCCGCAAGACCTCCTACTAATACAATCGGCAAAAACGAAAAAAGTCCTGTTACTGCAAACAACAAGCCGTAAATTTTACTTCTAAAATTGTCAGGTATTTTTTCTTGAATTGTTGTTTGCGCAGGAATAAATATTAAAGCATTCCCTACGCCCGCAAAAAAAGCTAAAAACACAACCATATGAAGAGCTGTGATTTCTAAATATGATGGCAAAGCTAAGTTAAGAGTAGTTATGAAATCTCTAGATGTAACTCTTGACATGAGTGGAAGAAGCAATAAAATAATTCCGGAAACAAAAACTCCTGTATTCATAAGTTTTGCTCTATTTGCTTTCTTGAAAACAGAGCCCACAATAAATGCTGACACAATCATTCCAAACGCTGCTGGAGCAAACAGAAGCAAAGACACATTCTCAACTTGAACCTTTAAAATCTCTTTCGCATACCCAGGAACGATAACCGCCAATATCATAATCACCACTTGGGATAAAATCAGTAAAACAAAGGAAAAAGCAACACCCGCTGTTTCGTGAAGAATTTTATACGTATTCACAAGATATGATCGTAAGGTCTCCTCCACCTCAACGACAATTCGCTTTCTTACAGTTTTGCCTCCTTGAAAGGCTGAGTAGGGAATGAGATATGCAAACAAGCCAGCCAAAAGAAAAAGTATTGCCACTACAAGAAAAACGTATGCATGTCCCAAAAACAATAAAGCTGGCCCTGCCACAACATACCCTATAAGAATTGAACCAAAAAGGGCAAGTCCAAACAAGGAATTTGCTGGTACCAATAATTTCTCAGGAACAATATGAGGGATAACGGGTGTTTCAGCAGGAAGATAGAATTGTGTCACAATAGATATGAGAAGTGCCAATGCATAAACTGCTGCAAGTGAATCATTGAAAAAAAATAATGGAAGAACAAAAAATGCACGCCCTAAATTCCCAAAAACCAATATTTTCTTCTTATTTCGAGTATCAGCTACTATTCCACCTATAAAGCTTAAGAAAACCTGTGGAATTAAAGATATAAGAAGAATCATAGAGACAAGGAAGTTTGAAGAAGTTAGATTAAAAACCACAAAGATTAAAACTACATTCATCATGTTAAATGCCACTTGTGAAAAAACGACAGAAAGAAGAAAATACGCATACGGTCTGTCTAAAAGCAATTTAACAAAATCGTGAGTGGAAATTTTTAGCAATACGCTTTTCATATCACTCTGACATTATACCGCAAGTAACAAGCGTTTAAGAAGGGAGTTTATGTTATGCGCGTTTTGTGTATGACCCATCTCTTGTATCAACCACGATTGAATCTCCGATATTTATAAAAAGCGGGACACGGGTTCTTATTCCGTTTTCTAAAACTGCATCTTTGTACATATTAGATGCACTATTTCCCTTCACTCCTGGATCAGTCTCTGAAACCTTCAGGGTAATTTTAGGAGGCAAAACAACACCCAATACTTCATCTCCATAAAATTCTAAGGTAGCATTTGACCCCTCCTGAAGATATTCTGAACCATCTAAAACGTCTAAGGGGGAAGTAACTTGCTCAAATGTATTAGGATTCATGAAAAACGCGCTTTCCCCATCTTTATAAAGGTATTGATACTCTTTCTTATCAACCGATACTGCGTTTACTTGTGCTCCATTCGTAAATCCTTTTTCAACGACTGCACCTGAACGCACATTTCTTAACTTTACTTTAATGGTCGCACTTCCCCGACCCATCTTAATGTGTTCATATGACAAGACGCGAAATAAATTTCCATCTTCCTCAAACGTGGCGCCAGCCTTCAATTCTTGTACTACCATAGGTACATATTATACAAACTGTGAAGGGGAATTGAAAGGGTGATACTTATCCTGGGTACTGAGTACGTTTTTTATCACTTACAAATCTAATGTAAGCCTCTCTAGGATCTACACCACCCGCTCTTATCTTATCAATCAACATGTCTAAATCGGCAGAGACTGCAACAACCTTTTCTCCGTATACACCTATAAACGTATTAGGATTTGTTTTTATAATATCTCTCAAGATGTCTTGCGTGTAAAAAGTATCTTTTTTATACTGATCCCTTCCCCGTCTAAATTCAGCGGTCATAGGTGAGATAGATAATGAAGACTCAAATTCACGATTTGCCATAATTTTTCAAAAAGCTCTGAATTGATTTCCCATCACGTCTTAACCATTCAGCATTACTTCTGATCTGTTCAGTTACCTGAGCAATGGTGCGCTCTAACCCTTTTGATTCGTGCGCTTTAAAAAATTCTTCTATTTCTTGCGCTTTTTTATTTGTAGTAAAATTAGCAAATGGTTTTATAAATCTACTATATAAATGGCCGCCACCATACTTCTCAACAATATCCTCCCACTCTTTTTGCACTTTTTTAAATGCCAAATTACGTCCGTAAGGATTTGCACAGATAAACGCGACAACTTTGAATGAATCTTGTGCCTTTACTTCTTCAGAAAACGCGAACTGTAATGTTTTTTCTAACAAATGTTTGTCCCTAAAAACACATAATGAACGGAGCAATCTATCTTTTTCCTCCTGAAAAGTTTCTTTTTTATACCTTTCCAAAAGAATATCAAATTCTCTTTCTCCACCATTCTCTGCAACTAATATGTACACTAATCCTCTAATGTCTGAGTGGATTTTTGCAACATCTTTCCTAAAAAGTTCCTTCGCCTTCTTAATAGTATCTTCATCCCCATTTCTTCCAAGAGTTCCCAACACAATACTTCTTAGAAGTGTTGTCTCATGACTTTCTGCGTTTTTCTTATCCCAACCTATTTTCCGACCGATTGGCGTAAATAAAGACACTATATAATTCTGAAACTTGCCATATTCTTCAGTGCCAAAGAGTATGTTTTTAACTCTTGATACCTCTGATGCTATTTGTGACCACACTATATAGCTCTCATCGTTTTTAAATGCCAACGCAAGTCCTAAAGCATCATGCGTAGAAGCATATCCTGCTTCAGAAAGTACAAATGCATCACGTATGACTCCAAATCTGTCCTGTTCAGATAATCTCTTATCAAGTTTTTCAATAGGACTAATCAGTTCTGCTAAAAGTGAACTTGAATATTTTACGCGTATAAATGATGTTTCATTTTTATTTACCTTAAGCCATTTCATGGGCTTACATTTATAGGTGAGTTTTTTCTTTTCTAACAATACATGTTCTTGCTTTTTCATGGCATCAGACAAGATACCTAAAGGTACCATCCAGGAAGTTGTGTCATGTGTTTTCTGGGAATCAACACTCGAGAAAAATCTATCCTGAGACAACTGTAGCATGTCCTTCTTTCTCTCAACTGTTATAAGTGGGTATCCTGGTTTTTTTGTCCAATTCTGCATAATTTTTAAAACATTTTTCCCAGATGTTTTCCCAAGTGAGTCCCAAAGGTCTTCTGTTTTTGCATTAGCATATGAATGTTTTGTTAAGTAAGAATGCAATCCAACTCTAAAATTTTTTTCACCCAAATATTCAGCAAGCATTCGAATAACTGATGCTCCCTTAGAATAAGATACTTCATCAAAAATTTCGGAAATTTCCATAGGATGATGAACATCAACCTCTATTGCGTGAGTGTTTTTAAGACTGTCAAGTTCTAAAGCGCGAGCGTGATCCATATAAACAAACTGTGTCCAAATATTCCAATCTGGAAACAAGCTATTTACAGCTACATACTCCATGTAAGAAGCGAATCCTTCATTGAGCCACAGATGTGTCCACCACTCCATAGTTACCAAGTTTCCAAACCATTGATGAGCCAGTTCGTGAGCAATAACTAAAGCTACCCACTGCTTGTTATGCGTTGATGTACTTTCAGGATCTACTAAAAGTGCGGTTTCCCGATATGTTACAGCTCCCCAATTTTCCATAGCACCGGCAGCAAAATCAGGGATAGCAATTAAATCCAGTGTTTTAAGAGGATATTGTATGTGAAAGTAATTTGTATAAAATTCTAAGCATTTTATAGCAGTAGTAAGCGCAAATTCAGCTTGCCTTTTCTTTCCCGGTGTGACAAATACCCTGACACATACTTTATCTTTTGTTTCCCCTTGAATATACTCAAAGTGTCCTACAATAAATGCAAGCAAATAAGATGACATTTTAGGACTTTCTGAAAAACGAATTATTTTGTATCCGCCTTTGTGCTCCACTATCTCCTCTTCCAGTGTATTTGAGATTGCCGTTCTATCCTCTGGTATTTTAAGACTTAATTCAAAAATTGCTTTTTGGGACGGTTCATCAAAGCAGGGAAATGCACGCCTTGCATCTGTAGACTCAAATTGCGTAACCCCCATGTGGTATGTTTTTCCTTCAACTATATACTTACTCCTATAAAATCCTCGCATCTTATCATTTAAAATTCCGGAAAAAATAATTTTTAAAGTAGCAGAACCCTTTTTAATTGACTTTTTAAATGTGAAACTTACCTCTTCGTTGGATTTTTTATATTTTGTTCTTCCAGTCTGCTCTATCCCATTTTGAATAATTTGAACAGATACTATTTCAATATCTACCGCGTGAAGTCGTATTTGAGTAGTTTCTTTATCTATCTGTAGATCTATTTTCTCCTCACCTGTAAAGATAAAGTTTTCTAAATCTGGTTCTAGGTAAATGGTGTATCTGACCGGAGACACATAAACAGGAAGACGAACGTCTTTTTTATTTGCAGCCATGACTTACGAAAGTATATAATACAAAGACTTATACGTCAAACACTTGGGTGAGTGGCGGAATGGTATACGCGTTAGTCTCAAAAACTAATGGGGGCAACTCCATGAGGGTTCGAGTCCCTCCTCACCCACCAAATTAAATACCTAGAAGGTGTTTCCCATAATCCCCTAGATATTTAGGAGATGAGATTTGAGCAATCATTCTCATAACTTTGTTAGGCATTTCCTTTACTGGCAAGCTCAAATCCTGAAGTTTCTGGCTCACGCCAATCCTTACAGTACCCGGTTTATAGGGTATATTTTCACCAAACATGAATCTCGTAAGCTTGTCGTCTAGATTACCTACACGAGTACCCTCCCCGACCATGAGCATCTCAAGAATACTTTTCATTCCGGTTAAATTAAAACTCCTCGTATTTGGATCAAAATAATTTTCTGTACCTTCGATTGCTACCGGAAGAATTGTGGTAGGAATCTTACTTCTTATTTGAGCTAGGAGAACGCTATTGAAGCCCTTATCCATACGCTGCAATCCGTTTAAATTTCCTGTTTTTTGATTTATTTTTCCACCCATTGTGCTACCTTCAATATGAACTGCTGAAAGTATACTATGATCTTTCATCGCTTTTTTTGTATAGGCTCCATTGCCTAGGGGTCTTTTCATCTTACGCTCGTTAACATCATTATCTGAGACCACAAAATCAGGTGTAACTTCACTTTTATTAAAAACTGGTTCTACTCCAAAATCCCATAAAGTCTTCATAAGTAAACCCTGATCTCCTGTCTTCATTGATCCTGCAACCGTATAGACAACCTCATTAAACTCTCCCTCAAATTCTGACCGAATCTTATCAATTACACCAAGCGTTACCGCCCCATCAGCATGACTTCTATGAGTTGCAATGATGAGAATTTTTTCCCCCTCAAGTCTTTTCTCGTGCATTTTTACTATATTATCTACCCCTTCCCATTCAAATAATCTTTCAGGGATATGCGTATACATCCTGTCAACCATAATGTGAATCATTTTTCTCCCAATACCTGAAGACAAAAATGAATCAAAGGCTTTCTGAGAAAATCTTTCTTCCTTACCTTGAAAACTTTTACTACCTGAGAGTGTCTCTATTGGTGCCATTTTTTTGAATATTCGTTCTCTATCTTAAGTCAATAATGTCCAATATGTCTGGACCTGTGGAAATTATATGAAATTTGGTAAAAAGTGGGTTTTTCTTTTTTATTTTAGCCTCGGTTTCACGAATAAAATTCTTTGCCTCTTGGGTTAATTTTCTAAATTCTGTAACGTTTTCATTTCCCGGGAAAAGTCTATCTATGCATGTTAAAACTGTATAGTCACCCGTATTTCTCGCAATTGCTTCAGCCGCCATTTCTATATTAAAATCTGATAATTTTCTCATCCGCCCTGAAACTGATCCTCTTTCTACTATTCCCATTTTATCCGCTTTTTTTTGAGTCCACGGCTTATATCTTGGGTCTTCTCCTACTCTTGAAACATACGCCTTAAATATAACCACCACATGATCAACTAATCTAGGTCCAATTCCAGTGTCAGCTGCAAATTGCGATGCAGTCGTATCCTGAGATGTAACATAAGGATAGTATCTATGATCCAATAATGATAATCCATATCCCTGAACCCCCTCTATAATAATGCGCTTCTTCTTTCCCGCTGCAGTATTTACTTCATCTGCTACATCTGTTAAAAATTCCTTGAGCCTTGGCTCATCTTTTGCAATTTTTGCATTTCTCATAATCCTTTCTACTCGCGCGGGGCCGACCCCAGTACCTACTGATCCAATTCTTTTTACCAACTCTGCTTCCTCCTGTATATGTCTTTTTTCAATAATAGTACAACCCTTATCAATAAATATTCTGCCTGCAAGATTATATTCCTTAACTTCTTTCAAAAAGACCTCTGGTGAGATAAGTGTTCCACGAGCAATTAAAAGCCTAGACTTTGGATTTATTAATCCTGAAGGAACTTGAGTAACTTTTACATCTGAAGTAACAGTATGTCCTGCTTGGGGTCCTGCTCCTGCGCGTACTACTATATCTGCCTTATCATGTATGGAAAGGTAGCCTACTATTTTACCCTTTCCTTCATCTCCGTAAAAACCGCCTGTAACTATTGTAATCATTTCGTAAAAACAAACAGTAAAAAGAGTAACAGATGGAAAAAAACTTTGCAATGGGGAACTACTGAAGTGTAGTTACGGTAGGTGCTACTGTTGGGGACGGACTAATGAATGTACCCTGATAAATAAACTTACGCTCTACCTGATCCTGATCTTGAGAAACGGTACTTTGAACTCTTAATTCAAAAGTAACATTTCCATTTGGTAAATTATAAATTGATGGTGAATTGGATGAATATTCGGACCATGATCCACCATTAATTCGATACGACCAGACCACTGAACAATACATTTGGTCGTCATACTTTATAATAAAATTCACGGGATTATCCGTAATTGTTGCGCCTTCTTTAGGATAAGAAATAGAAAGAGGTCCTATTTCTTTTTTGCAGGAAGATGCTGTAGGTATGACTGTTGCTGAATTATTCGTTCCATTCAAGCCTGTATTCCCTACCTCCTCACGAATTATTACTGTTTGTGGAGTTGGTTGGGATGGCTTCTCCTGTACTTCTTTCTTGGAAGAATTCAATGAATTAACATTCAACAGAATAACTGTTAGAAGAACAGGGATCGAAAGCGCCGCAGTTATGAACTCAAGATAGTGTTTTCGCTCAGGTGCTTTCTGCAAAGAACGCAAGATTTTCGTAAATTTTCTACTCATGCCTCTTATTGTAACAAATTGAGGCGATAAATAAAAAGAAAATCCTATATTCGTGCGTTGCAATGTTATATTTCTAAGCTTACGCATAGAAAGTATTGCGCTCGAAAAATAAATGTTACAATTCTAGGTATCTCTGAATGGGCCGTTTGCATAGTGGTAATGCACCGCATTCGCATTGCGGAAACGGGGGTTCGATTCCCCCACGGTCCACTTTCTAATTTTGAAGAGGTGGCGGGGTGTCTTCGCGGCTACCTTCTATATTATAGAATCTTATTCTATCCCCTCTAAACAATAAGTCCTTTTCCCCAACCGGACCGTTTCTGTGTTTGGCTATATTTATAGAAACAATTCTTTGAGAAGAGAATTCTTCATCTTTTGTGTACAGAAACATAACCACGTCAGCATCCTGCTCGATCGCACCCGATTCACGAAGATCTGCAAGTTGTGGCTTACGCTCTCCTCTATGCTCCACTGCACGGGATAACTGAGAAACTGCAATGACAGGAACCTTAAGTTCACGCGCCAAATTTTTTAAATTTTGAGAAACGTATGATACTTCTTGTACACGATTCTCAAACCTCCTACCTGGATTCACTAACTGTAAATAGTCTACTATGAGTAGTTTTAAACCCGATTCAGCCTGTAATCGTCTTGCTTTTGTGCGTATTTCAGCAATTGAAATTCCAGGTGTATCGTCGATAAATATTGGAGCCTCTGCAAGTTCGCCCATGGCTGTTGAGAGTTTTTCAAAATCATCTTCAGAAAGCCTTCCTGTCTTTAACCTCCAAGCATCTATATCTGACTGTGATACCAGAAGTCTATCAACAAGTTCTTCTTTGCTCATTTCTAAAGAAAATACTCCTACCGGAAGCTTTGAGTGAATAGTAATATGCTGTGCGATGTTTACAACAAATGCAGTTTTCCCTTGTCCGGGACGTGCCGCAAGAACTATTAAATTGGATGGTTGAAGTCCTGAAAGCAAAAAATCTAAATCAACAAACCCAGTCTCTACCCCACGAAAACGCCCGCCGTCTTTCTGAAGTTGATCAAGCCTATCAAAGCTCTCAGCAAGTGAATGTTTTATATGTATAAACCCTTGTTTTATTCGTTCCTGACTGATTTTAAAAACATCCTGCTCAACTTTATCAAGCACTTCAGGGGTTTCTCCCTCTTCAGAAAATGCCTGTTCAGTCATGTGCCCCGCAAGCGTAATAAGCCTTCTGCGTACGTATTTCTCTCTCAGTATGCCTGTATAATGTTCTATATTTGATGCTGTCGGAACTGCATTTACAAGCATCGTAAGGTATGACGCACCACCCACTTTTTCATACATTTTACGCGCCTTTAATTGGCTTGTTAGCGTTACTAAATCTATAGGTTTTCTTGCTTCATACAACTCTACCATCGCCTGAAATATTTCAGAGTGGTTATCATCATAAAAATAGTCAGGCTTAATAAGTTCTGATCCTAATGTAGCTGCCTCTTTATCAATGAGAATACAACCTAATACGGCTTGCTCTGCGTCTGTGTCATGAGGCGGAATTCTTTGTGGCATGGTAAGGACTAGCTTAAAATAAATGTTTTCCCTAATATCTCTGCGGTTTTTCTAGTATTTACCTTTGTAGCAGTCTCTTGATTGTCTGATTTTATGGTAGCTAAAGCTACGTCTCCATAAATTACTATACACTTTGAATTGATAGGACCAAGAACATCATCTTTAAACTCACCAATAATTTTTACAATCACGCAATCAAACTCCTCGTCATCAGGAATTGAAGTAACACTAGCAGATGTTGCAAGAGCTATTCTACTCTGTTCATACACATAATAAAGTATCCCATCTTTTACTTCTTTACTTGTAATACCTACTCCACCTACTTCATACTCTCCGGGGCCTGACACAATAAGTCTTGCACCAGATACTTTATCTATACTCAAACTGTCTTGTGGTTGCGTTATAAGAATTATCTCAGCGTCAACCTTCACCGTTGGGTCAACAACAATTGATGCGTTTTTTCCTTTTATCTTTATTGTAGAATCTGAAAGTTTTGAAATTTCCATTGGTTTTTCATACTATCACAAAACTCACTTCCTTGACAAGTAATACAATTTGTCCTATCATAAAACCTCTGCGGAACAGATTCTCTCCTGCCATAAAACATGAAAGAACGAATTGTCATTATTTTTATTGCTGTAACCCTAGGGCTTCTTGTGACAACAATTGGATTTTTCCTCTATGAAACGTCAAAACCAAATAAAGATATAAAACCAGATATTACAAAAAAAGAGAAAACCGGACCCCTACCTTCTGAGAAAACAAAGCTAACAATCCTTGCCCCCAAAGATGAAACTGTTACAACAAACAGAACAATTCAAGTCAAGGGAGTAACTGATCCTCAAAACACACTAATTATTTCAACTAATACTGAGGATGTTGTCGTTAGTCCCACAAGTGAGGGAAGCTTTACTGCTACAATTACCATAGATGCTGGTGAAAATAAACTTGTAGTGAGAGCAATTGACCCATCAGGGGATACAGAAGAAGTTATACAAACAATTTCTTTCTCGTCAGACACACTTTAACTATATGAAGAAAATATTAATAGTATTGATATTATTATTTGGAATACTTTCCCTTATTCCTACTCAGTCCTATTCCCAGGGAGCAACATCATCAGCATCAACCGCACCACTGGATGAATCAGAAATGAAAAACGTAAAAAAAATTATTGATCTTGTGGCAAGTAGCTCAGCAGAACAAAAAACAACCGCTAAGGCAGGAGTTATTGGCATAGTTCAAGAAGTAAATAGCACCTCAGTCAGTCTTAAAACCGTTAACGGCATAAATAGAATAATAGATATTGATGAGATAACAAAGTTTTCAGACCCTGACTCAAAAACTTTTGGAGTATCTGATATCACAACCGGGGAAACTATAGGAATCATTGGTATATTAAATAAAGTTTCGAATCATATTTTAGCGCGCTCCGTTGATAGACTGGACACATTACCCACATACTTTGATGGCGTTATAACTTCAATCAATAAAACCAACTTTCAAATAACAGCTGTGGACAAAAATGGAAATGAGAAGATCTTAGACGTGCAAACAACTACAAAAATATTTTCTTATACGAAAACTGAAGGTATGATAAAGGCAGGATTTAGCAAGGCTATTGTGGGTGAACGGGTTTTCGCAGCTGGTTTTCCAGACGCAAAAATTAAAAATCAAATCGCATCAACTAGGATTGTACTTCTTAAAGATACACCATTATCTGCGCAGATGAAAAAATATCAAGAAACAAAAACAGATCCTGAAGAAACACAAATACCAAGCCCAAAAGCAAAAGAAACACAGTAGTTAATTATATCTTTTTTACAATAATTGTCTTTTTCTTTTTCCCCTCTATAAGCTCGTCCTTCACAACATACCCCATTTTCTCAATCCTATTTCTTAAATGATCCGCTTGGGTATACTGCCTATTATGGCGCAAAAAATCCCTATCTTCAGCAAGCTTTAAGACACGTGGCGGGATAATATTCATAAGTTTTGCATTTTCAAATATATCTAGCCCTAAGACTTTATCCATTTCTCGGATTGTTGCAGCCTTATGCGATAAGGCAACCTTAGGAGTTCTTAGTAGATCCCAAAGGATAGAAAGCGCCTTTGGCATATTCAAATCCTGACCGAGTGCTTCAAAAAAATCACGCTCATATTCAATGTCTGCATCTTTATGAATTTCAGTAAATACTGAAACCGCCTCATAAATTTTAGTCAATGCGTTCGTTGCAGCCTCTAACGCCTCCCACGTAAAATTCATTTCCGCTCTATAATGAGTTTGAAATGTTAAATACCGAAAAGCCAAAGGACTAAAACCCTTATCTTTTAGGTCTTTAACTGTGTAGATATTCCCAAGAGACTTACTCATTTTTTCACCATCAACTCTTAAAAATTCATGGTGAATAAAAAAACGAACAAATTCCTGCCCTGTTGCACACTCCGACTGAGCAATCTCATTTGTATGATGAACACTTATGTGATCTACTCCACCAGTATGGATATCTATTGTTGGTCCAAGATACCGCATTGCCATTGCGCTACATTCAATGTGCCATCCCGGAAATCCTTCACCCCAAGGAGAATCCCATCTTAGAACGTGGTTAGCAAATTTTCCTGTGGTGAAAAACCATAGGGCAAAATCTGCCGCATTCTTTTTTTGCGAATCAACTACCACCTCTTGCCTTGCCCCAACAATTTTATCGTCAAGATCCTGCCTTGAGAGTTTTGTGTAATCTGGAAATTTCGCAACATTAAAATAGATTGCCTGTGGCGTTTTATAGGTAAACCCTTTTGACACAAGTTCTTCAATAAGCGCTACTTGATCCTCTATATGCTCTGTTGCTCGGGCAATTACTGTAGGCTTTAAAACATTCACTAATGCGATCGATTTCAGAAAATCATCTTCAAATAATCGTGCGACCTCTAAAACTGTCTTTCCAAACTTCTTTGCTCCCTTCTCCATTTTATCTTCACCATAATCAGCATCAGACGTAAGATGACCAACATCAGTAATATTCATAACGTGCTTAACCTCCCATTCACGCTCCAAAGTTCTTCTTAAAATATCATCTCCTATGTATTTGCGAAGATGTCCTATATGCGCATAGTCATATACAGTTGGGCCACAAGCGTACATTTTAACTATTTTTCCATCTAACGGCTCAAACTCTGAGATAGTATGCGTAAGCGTGTTATAAAGTCTCATGAGGTCAATTGTACCAAATCTACACTCGTATTACAGTAGTTTTCTTTACCGATGGTTTACAAACAAATCGTAAATTTTTTCACGTGTGTCTAATATACACTCATATCTAGCCAAAATTCCCTTTGCGGGAGCTGGGTTTAATGAAAGATTATTACCGTCTACATGTCCATAGAACGCAATAGAGCTGCCATCACTTGACACATGCCTTTTAATATCTACCACATGACCTTTTAACTCTCCTTTTATGTGCGTTATCTCTTCCTGTTCTCTGTGAACCCTACCCTTAAAATACCCGACCCCTTCTATCTCATCTAATAATTCTTTTTCTTGCGCTATCTTAGACAATTCACAAGCAATATTCTCAAGTTCTATTTTAGATCCACGTATACTTCTGAATTCTCTTGCTTTACTTATGAGAGAACCTGAGAGGCTATTATCAAGCTTTTGAGCCACAGTAATTGCATCCTTCACCCTCCCCTCAAGAGCCATATTCAATTGAATCCGCAGGCGTGTGTGTGCGTATGCATAATTATTCCTGCCTCTTGCCTCAATACTCATAAATATGGATTATACAATACTATAGGAATATTTCAACAGTCTCTGTGATAGGAGGCTTTTTCTGCTGTTACTATTTTGTTAATTCTTGAATTGCCCTTTGAAGTTGATTATCTAGCGTAGGTGTCTTTGCGGATTTTTCCTTATCAAAAACTATCTTTATATCAGGTGTTAGCCCTTTCTTATCAACCCATGTACCATTTGGTGTCAACCATTTTCCGACTGATAAGTGGACAGATGAACCATCAGCAAGATCTACCGGCTGCTGAATTGTTCCTTTACCAAATGATGTTTCCCCTATTAAAATGGCGCGCTTGTGATCACGTAACGCCCCTGAAACTATTTCTGAGGCTGATGCTGATCCCTTATTTATTAACACCACAACTGGTATGTCAAGTAATATCCCATTACGAGATACGGGCATGTCTAACTTCTCACCATTTCCATCTGCTTGAGATACTATATTTCCGCTTTTTACAAATTCAGAAGCGATAAATACTGCATCCTGTAAATACCCTCCTGGATTATTTCTTAAGTCCAAGACCAAACCCTTAAAGTTCTTAGACCCGATCATTTTAGGATAAAGACTATTTATCATTTGTGTCCACTCCTGGTTTGTCTTATCTCCAAACTGAGACAAGCGTATGTATGATACTGTACTGCACGTTGGACAATCTTTCTCCTCCTGACAGCTATCTTTCGTGCATGAGAAATTTTTCACCCAACCCGTTACGCTTTTTACTTGAATTGTATCCCTGACAATCGAAAGATTTGTGGATTTTGTCTCCTTATCATGCAAAACAGTAAGTTTTACGGTTGTTCCCTTTGGACCTCTTATCTTCTCAACAGTCTGAGGAAGAGTCCACCCGTTTGTGCTCTGTCCGTCAACTGCCAATATCTCATCTCCGCTCTCAATACCCGCCTTCTCAGCTGGTGATCCGTCAATTGGCGACATAACAGATACCTTATTATTCTTATTTAAACCCAACTCTGCTCCTATTCCAGAAAATTCACCTGCCATTTGGGTTTTGAAATCAGTGTTTTGCTTTGGTGGGAAAAATGAAGTAAAAGGATCATCTAAGCTTTGCAGAGCACCTGAAATTGCCCCATAAAGAATTTTTTGTGAATCAATTTTAGATTTATCATAATAGTCACGGTTTACTTTATCTAATATTTCATAAAAGGGTGCCATATCTAAATTCTGATTTGCGGGAGGATTTTTTTTATTGATTGAAACAATAGGAGTATAGTTTTTCCATGATGTAGAGATTTGGTTCGTTCCAAGAAAATAACCTATCCCACCAGCTATAAGAACTATAAGAAGCACATGAAAGAATGATACTGAAAACTTTTTTCGCATAGAAATATATTGTAACCTGTGCTATCCCACAAGAGCAATAGGAAAATACATCTATTACTTGTAGTTTTAATCAGGTACTACCACAAATGGAAGGAGTGCTAGGTGACGTGCTCGCTTAACTGCAATCGTTATCTTTTTTTGATGCTTCATGCATACACCAGTTTTAGAAGCTGAGAGAATTTTTCCACGATCAGTAGTGAATTTATGCAATACTTCTGTCTCCAAAAAATCAGGATTTTTTTCCTCTTTACAGAATATACAATTTTTTGGTACTTCTCGTTTTGTATGTAATTTTTTTTGATTTGCCATATTTGTAATATTTCCCTATTTATTATTCTTAAAAAGGTATGTCGTCTGGATTTACATCCTCTGAAACCTGTTCTTTTACTTCCTTTTTTGCCTTAGGCTTTTCAGGCTCCTCTGTCTGCAATACAGAATCCTGCAGCACAGGCTCTTCTATATGCTCCGGTACACTATCTTCGCCTACCTTTCTACTGTCTAAAATAATCATATCTTCTATAACTATTTCAGTTGTATTACGCTGTGCTCCGTCTTGCCCGGTCCAACTTCTGTTTGAAATTCTTCCTTCAACGTAAACTTTTCTTCCTTTTGTCAAAAGCTGTGAGCAAAGCTCTGCTAACTTATTCCATGCAACTATTTTATGAAATTCAGCATCTTCTTTTTTTTCTCCGTTATCAGTTGTCCAACTTCTGTTAGTTGCAAGACCAAACGTACAAACAGCAGTCCCCTGCGGGGTATACCGTAATTCAGGATCTCTTGTCAAATTTCCAATTAATTGTACTCTGTTTAATGAACGTGCCATTTTAAAGTTAAGTATCTATCCTAATTTACTCTAATCATTAAGTGACGTAAGATGTCATCAGTAATTACTAGGCGCTTCTCAAAATCTGTATCTATCTTTTCAGATCCAAACTCAAGAGCAACGTAATCACCCTTTTTTTCATGCTTTATAGGATAAGCAAGTTTTTTCTCACCTAATTCTGTAACTTTTGCGTTCTGTGCTTTTGCCCAACCCTCAACCTGAGTTAAAACGGTTTTTTTCTTATCTTTATTCAGATCAGACTTTAATAATAGTACTAGTTTATAGCTTCGCATACGTTGAGTTATTATACACAAAAGGGATAGTTGGTATCAAGAGGAAACAACATGTCACTTTTTGGTTCGTTTTTTGATGAAATATTTAGGGTGAAACTGCATGTAGCCTTACTTCTATCTCCTGAGTTTTCCCCTTTCTATAATAAGTAATCGCTACAATGTCTCCTATCTTTTTTCTTGAAATTACGGCAGCCAATCCCCCACTCTGATCACGGAGCTTCTCACCATCAACATGCGTAAGAATATCTCCTGATTTAATTCCCGCCTTGTCGGCAGACGAATCTGGAATTACTTCCTGGACATACGCTCCCTCTGGGAGCTCATTTAGAAGCGCTGCCTGGCGAGATAACATGGTATAGGAAATCCCAAGGTACGGTCTATTAAACTGCCCAGTATTATTAAAATTTTCTATAGATTCTTTTACTATATTTATAGGAATAGCAAATCCGATATTTTGTCCATTCTGGGCAACTGCTGTATTAATTCCAATAACCTGCCCGTAAGAATTTAAGAGTGGGCCACCACTATTCCCCGGATTAATCGCGGCATCAGTTTGGATTACATTGTCTAGCCTCTCTGCAAATCCCTGAAATACACTCCCTGCGGTAATCCCACGGCCAAGCCCTGAGACAACACCAGTTGTAACAGTATTGCTAAATTCACCCAAAGCAGTTCCAATGGCAATTGCAAATTGTCCGACTTCAAGCTTTGCTGAATCCCCTAATTCTGCCGCCTTAAATCCGCCAGTTGGCGTTTTTTCTGTCTTTAAAATTGCAAAATCATTTGCAGGATCCCTGTAAATTTTAACGACTTTATATTTTTTCCCTTTTATATCTACTACTATGTAGTAAGCTCCATCATCAGACACTACATGTTTATTTGTCGCAATTAACCCTTCCCGCGTTAATACAAACCCTGAACCTATAAAGTCCTCTTTTGTTGATTCATTTTGAGATTCTTGTGATATCTCTGAGTTAAAAAATAGCGAAAACGGATCATTGAGAGAAGAAGAACTTGAGGGTGGAATTATCACCCCGATTGTCACAACTGAAGGGCCTACTTTTCTTACCACCTCTGTGACAGAAGGTTCCTTCTGCAACACCTTTCCATGATCGATATCTTTTGATTCACTAAAAATGGGAGATTTTTGCAAAATAGGTGAAATGCCTCTCCAAATTAATACCGTAGAAATCAAAATAGTAAGTAGAATTACTAGCCTCTTCATGAAAAAATAGTTTAGTACCTTAGCTTCTTTTTGTCAATAAAATAGACATCAAAAACACAAAAACTCATACGTATTTGACTGATCATTGTTGTATTATATACTTAATACTATATGCCAAAACCCGGAACAGTTTTTGGAGACGTACTGGAACAATTTAAAGAACAAGGAAAAGCAATTGGAAAAGAGGTAGTAAAAATACCGGTTGATATTGTAAAGGCAAGCTTTGAACAACCCATACCCCTTCCCACCCAAGAACGTACACAACAGCTTAAGGCAGAGGAAAAAGCAAAGCTTGCCAAAGTAAGAAGTGGACTTGCCATGGAGCAAGAATTTAAATCTCCCCCACCTGAAGAAAAAAGAATACAACAAGGAGCGACAACAGCTGAAAAGGGTCAGGTAAATCAAAACGCTCAAGCAAATAATCAACTATCTGCCAGCATGACTCCCAAGAAAAAGCCAGAACCACTTGTAGTGCAGCAAAAAAGAAATGACCGACTTCATGGCGCAGGATAAAAATAAAAGGAATGCATTCCACCGAGTAGATATCTACCTCCGTAATTTTTTTTCTGCTACAATATCTTCATATGATAATTACACCAAGAACATTGAAGGGGTTTCGTGATTTTCTTCCTGAGGAAGCAAGAAAACGACAATATCTCATAGGAGCTTTCAAAAAAGTTTTTGAACGGTACGGTTTTGAACCCCTAGAAACACCATCTCTAGAATATGAAGATATACTTTTGGGGAAATATGGTGATGAGGGTGATAAGCTAATGTATCGTTTTGAAGACAACGGTCAACGCCGTGTTTCATTGCGCTACGACCAAACCGTCCCGCTTGCTCGAGTTATAGCACAGTATGAAAATGAACTTCCCTTGCCTTTCAAGCGTTACCAAGTCTCAAATGTTTGGCGAGCTGAAAATACACAGCGCGGACGATTCCGAGAATTTCTCCAATGCGATATAGATACAGTAGGTGTTGACTCTGCCCTCTCAGACTCTGAAATTATTAAAGTAGTAATTACAACCCTTGAATCGTTGGGAGTAAAGAATTTTAAAATTTTCTTAAACGACCGCGCAGTATTTTCAGATATTCCTAAGGAAGGAATAGTCACAATAGACAAACTCAAAAAAATTGGGAAAGATGGGGTCTTGTCAGAGCTGAAAGAAAAGGGAATTGATGGTGAGATTTTAACCAGAATAACAAACTCTACACCTACACAAAGAGTTGAAGAAATAAAAGAACTATTAGGAGATGTGCGAGTGATATTTGAACCAACGCTTGCCCGAGGACTGGACTATTACACTGGCATTATTATTGAGGTAGAGATAGAAGGATATGATGGTGGATCCATAGGAGGAGGCGGAAGATATAATGACTTAATAGGCATGTTTAACGGAAGAAACCAACCCGCTGTTGGCTTCGCTTTTGGATTTGATAGGCTTTTTTCAGCACTAGAGAGCTTAAATCTCTTAAAAATCTCCCCTTCAGTGGCTCAAGTTCTTGTAACAATTTTCTCTCCAGAATTAAAACAAGACGCGATAAATGCCGCAACAAAACTAAGAATGCGCGGAGTAAATACAGACCTATGGCTTGAGGATAATTCCAAAATGGAAAAACAAGTAAAATATGCACTGAAAAAACAGATTCCGTATCTATTAATAATAGGTCCTGAGGAAAAAGAAAAAAACATGGTAACTATAAAAGCATTGGATATACGCGATCAGAAAACAGTAACCCTAGACGAAGCAATCCAAATGATCGGGTGAATCTCCTATGAAACTGTCCACAACAAAAAAAGCGGTTATAGCGCTTATTATAGCGAATACTATTTGGGGCGCTGCCCCTCCCATATTCAAATGGGCACTCTATGATATAGGTCCCTTTTCACTTGCATTCTACCGTTTTCTCTTAGCTACACTCATCACTCTTCCTTTTGTATACAAACATCTATCATTTTCTCCAAGGTATCTTTTGAGTATCATATTTATAGGAATTACAGGAGTTACTATTAATATCAGTTTTTTCTTTTTTGGTCTGGAATTTGCACCTAGCATTAATGCTTCTATTGTAGGGAGCGCAGGTCCGATTATATTAATTTTTGCCTCAATTATTTTCCTGCACGAAAAATTTAAAAAAAAATTATTTTACGGTGCTCTTATAGGACTTATAGGTGTTTCTCTCATAATCCTTAAGCCCTTATTTACGAAGGAGCCAAATATAGCAATTCTTGGAAGTGCCCTTTTCTTTATTGGAATGCTCGGGTCTATCGCGCACACTCTCGTTGCGAAAAAAATTATAAAAAAACTGAACCCAATAACCATTACTTTTTGGAGTTTTTTCTTTGGAACAATTGGATTTTTACCGTTTTTTTATGAAGAAGGACTTGTTCAAGGATTTATTCCCCATATGAGCACAAACGTAATTGTTGGAATCTTTTTTGGTGCTGTCCTTTCATCATTTGTCGCTTATCTTCTATCTTTCTGGGCATTAAAATATTTACAAGCAGAGGATGTAGGAATTTTTGTATATATTGATCCAGTAGTAACAGTTCTTATTGCAGGTCCACTACTGGGCGAATACCCAGACTTACTATTTCTTGTTGGAACAGTATTTGTATTCGGCGGGATATTTATAGCTGAAAAAAGAATTCACTGGCATCCCCTACACAAGTTAACAGGCAGATGATGAATTGGTATTTTATGCCAGACACAACAATGCTTGCGTAAATGCTTAGAAAAAGATATAATAATGCATTATGAGAGCACAGATTCACCCACAATATAATGATTCGGCAACAGTAATTTGCTCATGCGGCAACCAGTTTAACGTGGGCTCAACTAAAGGAACCATACACGTCGAGCTTTGCTATAACTGTCATCCTTTTTATACAGGGCAGCAAAAATTTGTTGATACTGCTTCAAGAATTCAAAAGTTTGAAGATAAAATGAAGGCTAAGAAAATTATAGTTAAAAAGGAAACTGAAAGAAAAGAAGACGATGGTCCAAAATCTCTCAAAGAAATGCTCGCAGCCCTCAAGAAGAAATAAGATTTTCCTCTCATCGTGTACACGGTTACTACTACCGAATTGTGTATAATAAAACCCATATGAACGGAATAGAATCTCACATCATAGAACTAGATAAAAAAATTGAAGAAGCACAAGAGCTTATGGCTGACCCTGATATGGGAACGTTAGCCGCTGAAGAACTTGAAAAGCTAAAGGCTGAAAAAGAAGCGCTATTGATGGCGCTCTCAGGAGCTACGAATCAAATAACCCAAAGCGACGCACAAATTGAAGCAGAAAGAAATGACTTAGACCACAGAAATGCGATACTTGAAATAAAAGGAGCTGCCGGTGGAGATGAAGCCAAGATATTCGCAAACGAACTACTGCGTATGTATAACCGCTTTGCCCAACTGAGAAACTATCGAGTTGAACAACTTGACGAATATACTATAAAAATTATCGGAAAAAATGCCTTCTCTTACTTTAAATACGAATCGGGAGTTCATAGAGTACAACGAGTACCTGAGACTGAAAAACGTGGAAGAGTCCACACTTCTACAGTAGTTGTCTCCATCTTACCAGAGCTTGAGGATATAGACTTGCATATTAATCCCGATGATATTGAATTTACTGCATACAGAGCTGGCGGACATGGAGGTCAAAATGTAAATAAGGTATCAACTGCCGTACGCCTTAAACATATACCAACCGGAATAGTCGTTACATGCCAAGACGAAAGACAGCAAAACCAGAATCGCGAAAACGCGATGAAGGTACTGCGTGCAAAACTTTGGGAGCTTGAAGTAGCTAAACGCGATGAAATGATCGCAGAACTAAAATCTACTCAGGTTGGAAAAGGTATGAGAGCTGAAAAAATCCGAACCTATAATTTTCCTCAAGACCGGCTAACAGATCACAGAATTAATGAATCTTTCCATAACCTCCCCTCTCTTATGGACGGGAATATTCTTGAAATAATTAACGCACTTAAGGATTCAGGAGATCAACAGAAAACCCCACCCCAAGAGTAAGAGAAAGGCTTTTTTCCACTTAAAGATTCTGCAAAACTTCAACTACTTCAGGTAAGGTGAGCTTAGTTCCTCGCATTTGAGGATTCTTTGAGGATCCATTAAGAAGCATACGCTTGGAAACGTGTAAATACCATGATGCCTCTGGATCCATTTTTTTTAACTTGTCGTATACCGGTGTAAAATCAACTTCTACACTTTCATAGTTATTCGTATCCTTCTCCTTCCCACTCTTTTCCCTCTTTCTGGGCCTCGCTTTAATTCTAACTCCACCATTTTTTGGATCTTTACGAACAGTTACCACATACCCCATAAGTTGAGCTAGCTTTAGCACTTCGTCATTTATAGTTTCTATAGCAATTCCCTTTCCCCATTTTGTATTAAATTGAATTCCTTTTTTTTCTATCTCCTCCTCTGCCCACATTCTGTTCTCAAATCTGTGGATAGCCACATCTAGCAAATCGAATCCAAAACGTAGACATGTAGCGTCATCTCTTGGGTACTGAAATTTTATTCCTGAAAGTAATGATACGAGTGAGAATTCGTACATATCTGAAGAAGGATCCGGGTAATACACTTCTTGGAAGTGGTCATCATCAACTACATATTCAACCAAACGCAAGAGTGCGTCTGATTTGTGCTTATTTGCCCTCAACTCCTCTGATAAGGGTAAAACATACTCATAGGTGAGTTTTGCAGCACAGGTATTCTCATTTTCTACCTGATGGTGATCAAGAGGTCCCATCCCCGTATCTACATGTATTACCTCTTTCCCATCTAAATGCTCAATAACATCCTCTGAAGCACGTTCAGTGTTTAATCTTCCTCCGGCAGGAACAGTTATAACCTCCGCATCTTCCCACCCAGGTAAAAAGCGTTTAATAAGCCATGAAGATGCTACTGCATCAAGATCAGGTGAGTTATGAGTTACTATAATTTTTGACATATGTTTTTATATAAATTACCTGTGTAAGTATATCACATATGACCCTGATTCTTGATTCTTTGTTCAGTATTCATATATCATGAGTATATGCCTGATAAACCCACGGTAACACCCGATCATATCAAAAAATATCAACAAATTATGGGTGTTACTGCTACTCCTAAATCTCAACCAGTACCAACCGCTACCAAAACCGTAACGCAACCTGAAACAAAGGATGCCCGCCTGTCATTCCTCTCCTCCCTTCCTAAACCTACTGGAATAGGAAACAAAATGTTTATCTTTACGGGGAAAAAAAAGATAATAATAGATGGAACTGACAAGGAAGTAGAAAATGTTAAAACAATAGACCCTAAGGATATTAAAAAAGACACACCACCACCTGTGCCCCCACCCGCCACAAAAGAAGATTTAGTCGCAAAGCAAGTAGAAACTGTAACTATTCCCTCAAATCAGAAAGAAGAAGAAAAAAAACCTAAAAATTCCATTCCTGCATCTACCACAAAGTCTGAGCAAGCTGGTCAGAGAAAAAAATTCCCACTCGCGTTAGTTTTAGTATTTTTCTTTCTATTTATGGGTGTATGGATACTTTTTTGGCTCGTGTTTTTTGGATTTATTAAAATGTAACTCGCCTGAACGCAATATAAAAAACCTGAAGTGATGGTAGACAATGCGTTGAGAATATTATTTCGAGAGAATCTTGAAAACCTCAGCAGAAGATAATAATCTTGTCTTACTCTCATGTCTATTCTTCCATTCAATCTTTCCCTCTGATTTCTGAGAGATTACAAGCCTTATGGGAATACCTAATAAATCTGCATCTGCAAATTTTTCACCAGGAGATATGTCGCGATCATCCCATAAAACTTCTACTCCCAAGTTTTGTAACTTGTGATACAGCTCCTCACCTTGATCAACTATCTCTGGTTCTTTCCTGGCAAGTGTTAGAAGGTGTACTTTGTAAGGCGCAACAGACTCAGGCCATACTATTCCCTTCTCATCATGATGTACTTCTACAATGGTGCCCATAAGACGTGTTATACCTATTCCATAACAACCCATCAACACTTTCTTCTCTGCTCCATCCGCATCTTTATATGTTATGTTAAATGCGTCTGAAAACTTGGTCCCTAATGGAAAAATATTTCCCACCTCTATAGTCTTTGCCTTCTCTAGCGCGCCATGCCCAAGATCACACTGCTTCCCCTCCTGAACAGGAGACACTTCTGTATTTGCTGAAAAGTCACCACCAGGGCAATAGATAATCTCATCCTCACCTGCGGGAGTTATAACCTGATACTCATGGGAGACATCTGAAAACGCACCACCTGATGCCTGAGTTTCAATAGCAGCTAACCCAACTCTTTCAAATACCTTCATGTAGGCTTTTTTCATAATTTCATAATAAGCTTTAAAATCTTCTTCTGTAGCATGGAATGAATACAAATCCTTCATAAGAAATTCCCTGCCCCGTAAAATTCCAGATTTTGCCCGCGCCTCATCTCTAAATTTTGTTTGAATTTGATATACATGCATGGGTAAATCTTTATAGGAGGAGATAAATTGTGACGCGAGCGGTGAAATTACTTCCTCGTGTGTTGGTCCAAGAGCGTACTCATGTTTATATTGGGATATTACTTTAAAAAGTGCATCAAACGAATCCCAACGATTTGTTTGCATCCATGATTCTTTACTCTGAAGAGAAGACAATTCTAATTCTTGCGCATCAGCAGCATTCATTTCCTCGCGTACAATTTTATTAATTTTCTCAATTACCCGAAGTCCCAAAGGTAGATAGTTATATACCCCCGCCATTTCTCTTCGGATATACCCTCCACGGGTTAAAAGCTTCGCATTTACTGATGTTTCTTCTGCGGAAACATTTTTTGTAGTTTTTCCGAAAAGCTTTGAATATCGCATATGTGTAGTATATGAACATAAGAGGAAGAATGCAATATTAAATCATGTTGACAATTTGTAAGCGACACAGTATGCTTCAATTATGGTTGAAGCGCATAAACCGCATGAACCTAATAAAAAAACTGCAAAGGTAATAGGATGTATTGTGGGGAGCAGCATAATACTTCATGGATTGAGCGCTCTTACACTTTCCACTCAGCACAATACAGAAACTGAAGAACATGACCGTGCAGTAAGTTACGCTCAACAAGGGGCGGTTGAAATTGTATCTGGAGCTATTGTTTTATTGGCAACATTTTCACGCAAAAAGAGATGATGCAACTATTGGCGCGATTGAGAGAACCTCAAGTTTTTTAAACTGTTTTTCGTAAGGAATATATATAGTATCTGTTACATAAATCTTCTCAGCAGAACACGCCTCAAGCAAGCTTGGAGCTTCATCGGAAAACACGGCGTGTGTCGCAAAAACAAATACTTTTTTTGCTCCCATACTAAATAACTCATTCACGCATTGAACAATTGTTCCTCCCGATGAGATCATATCATCTACTATAAAACATATGTCTTTCACCTCTCCTTGAACTCGTGCAATCTTTATTTTTCCTGTTACGATGTCACGATCTTTCTCAACCGCTACATAATCTATTCCTCCGATTAAATTCTTAAGTAATTCAATTCTCCTTATTCCTCCCATGTCAGGAGTCACGAGACAAGCATTGGATAGATCAGGCTCGATCTGTTTTACTTTTTCAGCAAATAACGGAAGCGCTGAGAGGTGGTCTACCCCTATACTAAAAAGCTCAGGGATTTTTATGGAATGCAAATCAACACCCACAAAACAATTTGCCCCTGATGCCTCAATCATTTTTACGACTACCTCAAGAGAGCGCGCCTCACCTGTTCTGAAAATATGATCTTGACGCTGGTATCCCAAATACGGAACTACTGCGGTAAGATTTTTTGCTCCGCTTCTTTTAGCTGCATCTAATAACAAGCACAACTCCATTAAGTTTGAGTCTACCGGTGGACAAGTTGGCTGACAAATAAGCACGTCTTCATCTACCACGTCCTCCATTAGCTTAATTCTCCGCTCACCATCCGGGAATAAATGATTCTCAACGCCTGAAAGCGATATACCTAAATTTTGGGCAATTTTTTCTGCCAATGGTCTATTTGCACTACCTGAAAATATTTTCATGAGATAATTGTACGAAGTATGCGCATCTATAATCAAGATGGTTTTATAGAATCAATTCACGACTTAATGATTCTCCAGATTCAATTCTTTCAATCGCATGTGATAGAAGATTTGCTACTGATACAACGGTAATCCGTTTGTTTTTTTTCATTTCCGAACGCAGCGGTACAGTGTCTGTGATTATTAATTCATCCACCGTACTTTTTGCAAACTTTTCTGATGCGTTACCAGAAAATAACCCATGAGTTGCGCAAATTATAACTTTTTTTGCCCCCGACTTTTTTAAGTATTCTGCTGCATGAATAACAGTTCCCCCCGTATCTATAATGTCGTCGACCAATAATATATTTTTCCCTGCGACGCTCCCTATCATAGCAAGCGCATTTGAAGCATTGTTTACCGCAATATCCCGCTCTTTATATACCAACGCTATCTCATTCACACCCAAAAGCCGAGCATAACCAGTAGCTCGAGTCATACCACCCTTATCTGGTGCAGCTATTACCAAATTTTTTAAATTCCTTTTTTTAATCTCAGGAATAAGAGAATAAGAACCATATAAATTATCCCAAGGACCCTTTATGAAACCTTGCTGCTGCTCAGAGTGAATATCAAGTGTAACTATTCTATTAACTCCCGCGTTTTCTAAAATACTAGCAACTACAGATGCTGAAATAGGTACTCTTGGCATCTCCTTTCTGTCTTGCCTGGAATACCCAAAATAAGGAATGATCGCAGTTATTTCATCTGCAGATGACCTACGCGCGGCATCAATCATAAAGACTAATTCCAAAAGAGAATCGTTTACCGGAGGACATGTGGGTTGAATTATAAAAACGTGCTTACGACGTACATTTTCAGGAACTTTAATACGTATTTCACCATCAGAAAAAACGCTAACGGGGTTAAATAATTCTTTCTTTAAAAAGCTCGCCACTTTTTTGGCAAGCAAGGGGTTAGACCTCCCGGTCAGAAGTACATAATCATTTGACTGCGCAATACCCAAAGACATAATATGTTTCAACTAAGTAAAATGGCGCTCAAATCTAAAAACGTTACTATTTTCCAAGCAATCCTCCAAGTCCGCCTCCCATTTCTTGCATCTTTGAAGCTGCTTTTTTTTGTGCTTTCTCAAGAGCCTCATTTAGCGCATCTACAGCATCTCGCATATCCTCATCATTCACTTTAAAACTTTTAACTTTCATGTCAGCTGTCAGCTCAACTGACACGCGACCACGAGATGCAGTAACTACAATGGTTTGCAGTTCTTTTTGGATTTTTATTGCTTCGTCTCTTAGTTTTTTTACATCTCCCAGGGCACCAAGCCCTTTCATAGGATTAAACATATTTTTAAACACCACCTTTCTTCACTTGCTTGTCAATTATCCTAATTTTTAATACTAAATGCAACTTCTTTTTGTAAGATTTCTTGAATGTGGGATGAGATTATTGCATGGTTTTGTTTTTCCGTTAACTTTCCTAGATGAAATGGGGAAGGAGCTTGAATTACAAATCCACCCGCGTCTTCACTAAGCTTACACCCGCGCAATAACCCTGCAAGAATTTTATTTTCCTTATTAACTGAGTCTAAAAGTCTTTTGAACAGATCGGGAATGTGATTCTCTATAGGTTCCAAAGGTTTTTCCTTTAGCTCATTTTCCCTCTGTACTACTGGCGCAGATCTCACCTTTCCTTGGACTTTCACATCCTTTTGATTTATCTCCCCAACTGGTACCTCCTTCGCGCTTCCTGTGATACAGAATTCTATTACAGCAATCTCCAGCGGCAACTGAGGCAAAACGGCCCCCTTCAATCCCTTGTATGCTTCGTCTAGAAGCTGTAGCAATTTCTCTACATTCAAGATATCTGTATTTTTTTTCTGCAACACATAGTTCAACAACTGACCATGCAATATGCTTGCCATTCTCTCAATAATAATTGCAAAGTCCGTATTCAGAGAAGACAGTGATTCAATCTCTGACAATGCCTTTTGTAGATCTTTTTGAAAGCAAAAATGAATAATAGATACAGCTGAAGAATCTATTGATCCTGTTTTAAATTGTGATTCAACTAGGCTTAGTGTTATCTTTCCTTTTGCTTGAAGACTTAATTCCTCAAGTATTTTAGCTGCATCCCGAAATGCTCCCTGAGAAAGCTGGGAAACACGCAATAATACACCTTCCTCCAATTCTAACTTTTCCCCATCAACGATTCTTTGCATACTTCGCGATAGCTCATCTTCGTTTGGTTTTTCAAATGGAACTAAAAACACACGGGAAATAATAGTTTCAGGCAATTTACCGGTCTCAGTTGTCGCCAAGATAAAAACCACATGGCTTGGAGGTTCTTCAAGCGTTTTTAAAAGTGCATTAAATGCTTCAGTCGTAAGCATATGCACCTCATCTATGATATATACTTTTTTTGAAAGAACTGATGGGGAAAATTTTATTCGCTCACGAAGCTCTCTTATCTCATCTATCCCACGGTTGCTTGCGGCATCTATTTCTAAAACATCTACGGCTGTCCCGTTTGTTATAGAAATACATGCAGAACATTTATTGCAGGGTTCAATACTGGACGAGTTGCCTTGCTTTCTTTTTTCACAATTTATTGCCTTCGCTAAAATTCTTGCAGAAGATGTTTTTCCAAGCCCTTTTGGACCCGCGAATAAAAATGCGTGCGGAACTGAATTTGAAGAAAGAATTGCCGAAAGCCTCTTACGAACTTCTACAAGATCAAGCTCTGAGATTAATTGCGGACGGTATTTTCTATAATAAACCATATTTGAGAATCACTCGTGGTGCTCACCTAATAAATGTTGAAGACCGTGGGCAACCCAAAAACAAATTTTATCATCAACCAATTTATTCTCAAATGAAGCTTCGTTAATTATCACTGGATATGAAATAATTACGTCACCTAGTATAAGCTTGTCTGACTTTATTACCATTCCTTCACCTTCAGTTTGCGAAAATGATAGAACATTTGTAGTTTTATCTAAATTCCTATACTTTTTATTCAAAGCACGCATCTTGCGATCACCAACTATGGCAATTGAAACCTCAACGGGAGTTGTAATTCCACGATCAGATATTACGCGATTAACCGTTTCTTTTATTTTTTTTCTACTAACTCTGTACCTACTCTCTACAAAAATTTGGGTGGTTATATCACTCATGTGCTTTGGACAGCGTGAAACTATTGCACAAAATCTTAGGCTGCCTTTTGAGCCATTTGTTTTGCAAATTTACGAGTTAATTCTTTTTTAAATTTTCGTCTCACGGATGGTTTATGATAAAATTCACGTTTCTTCATTTCTAAAATAATCCCGGATGCTGCTACGCCACGAGAAAATTTTCTTATCATTGAATCATTACTATCCCCCGGTTGCTTTTTTATAAATACCATAAAAATAAAACACCCCCTTTTTACTAGGAATGCAATTCTACAATTGATGCCTAGAATACTCTTGAATTTACTCCAAGATGTGGCTTCATTATATTCCTTTCAGCGCATATTGGCAAGCTTTATATCCTTTACTCTGAGCCTACTGGACCTCGAAGATGAAAATGAAGATGGTAAACGTCTTGTGCCCCTCCACCGTTTACGACAATTCTATACCCTTTTCCCATCAGCTTTTCCTGATCTATAAGCCTTCGTACTCCATTAGAAATTTTTGTGATTATGTCACTATCCGCATGGAAAAAATCCTCAATGTGTTTCTTAGGAATTATAAGAAGGTGTATTTTGGATAACGGATTAATATCAGGAAACGCTAATATATCTGAGTCTTCATACGTAAATTCTTTTGGAATCTCACCTGACACAATTTTGCAAAAAACACACGACTTTTCTTTCATATGTAGGTAAGTTTACAAGACAAAAAAAATGATTGCAACAACAGTTATTTTTTAAAAAAAGTATTTATAATATCTCTAATTCTTGAGGGATGATCTTTTTTTTGGACTCCACGATGAAACGCGCGCCTTAACTCGACGATATGAGCATAGGGGAGCTCTTCTGCTATGTGCCCGCTTTGTTTTTCATCCAGAGACACACTAAACAACTGAGTCAAAAGGCTCATCTCACGACGTGATAATTCTATTTCAACTCGAGCATTTAGACTTTGTCCAGGAATAGGAAGAAATCTTTCCTTTACTAGCTCCACAAGATCTGTGCCATGATTTAAAAATGAAAAATCATGATATTTTCTTGCTCTATAGCGCCTGAGAGAACTCACTAGTCGGTCGTCTTCCAGTCGCCTCTGCCAGAAAGAAACGTCTTGATAGGATAACTGCACTGGATACGGCTTGTTAACCGCGTAAACCTTTGGATCTGAGAACATTTTCTCAACATCATATAAAACTCTCTTGGAATTTAATTCCTTTGACATATGGCACTATTTTACCATAGACTATTATTCTTCTGAAAATACACCAGAATTAAGTCAATCTTTGGATGAGAGGAAAAAACTTGCTTATAAAACCGGAGAGGGTTTTTCCTCTATTTGAGGAGCAACCGTAGGTGTCTTAAAGCTAAAACAGAATCTTCCAGCGGGATGAGAGAAATCAGCGTTACTTCTATATGCTGTTTTGCCTTGGGCAGAAAGCTTCTCACTGTCAGATTTTACCTCTGTTGAAGTTGAGAAAACTGCGCATAGCTGATAGGTATTGTCCCACATTGGAATATATTCATATTCTTTTTTTGTTTCAGGATCAGTTATTTGCTCTCTTGAAAACGCATAGGAATTATATTGGTTAACCTCGACTAACGTTTTCGGCAGCTTCCCATATCTATCAAAATAACTGTTTACACCATAACGAATATCTGAAAAGTCATTTTGTCTTTCCAAGTCAAATTTGGCAGCACGAACTGCAGCCGGGCTACCACTACTATTAAATCCATAGATAATAGCACCCAAGACAATCAATCCAAGAACTATTATTCCCACTATATTTTTTTTCATGTTTGCTTTCTATCTCCCCAAACATCTAAAAAGAAGTATGCAAAAATAGATCCAGCTACAAGCACCGTTACAAAAAGATGGGCAATACTCCGTTCTGTAACAGAACCCCCAAGCAGTTGATACACGGTTCCAATTAAATGACCCATCATAATAATAAATGTCCCAATAAGGGTAAGATATATTAAGAATTTTCTAACTTTAATTCCTCTTACTGCAGGATTTTTAATTGCTTGTCTTTTGAGAATTAAAAAAAGCACCGCGAATATGGGATACGCTACCATAAGACTAGCTATATAAAACTGCATAAGGTATTGACCTGTATTATATGTTACCTGTAGATTGTCTAGCTTGTCTGGCAATAATTCATCTACCGCAAAATGAAATATTCCTCCCAAAGCTGTTGCCCAAACATAAAGCGATATAAAAAGCATTACATATAAAAACCCTACCCACATTCCAAAATGAGGTGCTGGCGGAGTAGGAACTGAAAGAATATCTATACTTTTTTCTTTTAATGATGAATTTATTATGGATTCTTGCCAACCGCTTTTTAGAAGTGCACCCCTGATCTGTTCATCTGTTGCACCCTTCCCGCGTGCAGTTTCTATGTACGTCCTTAGTTTTCCGTCTGACATATACTATTAACCTTAACAAATAGAGGAAACGAATACAATAATACTTATCGGCCTATTTTAAATTCAGTAACATCCCCGTCTTGCATGATGTAGTCTCGCCCTTCCATCCTAGCTTTGCCTGAATTTCGGGCGTTTTTCCACCCACCTAATTCTAGAAAGTCATGATATGAAACAATCTCTGCTTTAATAAATTTTTGCATAAAATCCGTATGAATCTCACCTGCCGCAATAACAGCATTTGATCCCCTTTTAATAGTCCACGCCCTTACCTCTATCTCCCCGCAGGTTAAGTATGAAATAAGACCCAAAGTAGAATAAGCTGTTTGAATAAGACGTTCAAGCCCTGATTTTTCAACACCTAATTCTTTTAGATAGTCTCTTGCATCCTCTTCCCCTAATTCCGCAAGTTCTGATTCAACTTTTGCGCAGATAACAACAATGCTTTCTTGTCTTACCCCTAAAAAGTCAGAATATTTTTTAATAGTTTCTTTGTTTTTTTCATCTGAATACATTTCCTCTGAAACATTTAAAACTATAATTTCAGGCTTTGATGACAAAAGATTTAATTCTTGTGTTGCTTCTTTTTCCTCATCTGTCAGGGAGACATCATATGCGCATTTACCCTCATTCAAGGCTGTTTTTAACTTCTCAACACCCTGCTGCTTTGCTTTGTCAGCCCTAAGACTTTTCTCATTTACATTGTGCAGAGTTGAAAGGTCGGATAAAATTAGCTCAGTGCGGATAGTTTCATAGTCGCTCTTTGGATCTACTGCGCCCTCCTTTATAACATCAGGGTCCTCAAAAGCACGTACCACATGTGCCACAACCCTTACCTCACGAATGTGGCTCAGAAATTTATTACCAAGTCCTGCACCTTCACTTGCTCCTTTAACCAAACCGGCAATATCCACAAACTCTATCAAGGCATTTTTAATAGGAGGAAGACTTGTCATGCTGCCTTCAGTCTTTGTTATCTCTGCAAGCTTTTCAAGCCGCGCGTCAGGAACTGGAACTACACCAATATTTGGCTCAATTGTGGCAAAAGGATAATTTGCAGCCAAAGCCTGCTGCTTTTTGAGGAGCGCATTAAAAAGAGTTGACTTTCCTACGTTTGGTAACCCCACTATTCCTACCGATATGTTCATATCCCAACTTTTGGGTAGATTCTAGTGATAACGGTATATGTGCCCATACTTCTACACCACTCCTTTCTTTAATAATAACTTTATCGACAACATCTCTAATAACTTTATGTTTATCATTGAAATCTAAAGCCTGAACAACAGACTTCGCTTCATTATAGAGTTCTTCAGGTTCAATATCAATCGCATCGTCCATTTTACGATTCTTAATTATATGTATCTGGCGTTCTAATGATTCTCTTCTTTTTTGCACATCATTAATAAGGTCTTGATAGTTTTTGAAGTGCAATGATCCAGTTCCATAAAGTTGTGCGTATTTTTTCTCCTCCTCATCAATTTTATCGACCAATTTAACAAGACGTGTATATTCTGTATCCACTGAATTATTTTGTTGAATTTTTAAATACTCATCTATTCCTTTTCTTAAAAGAGTTGAATCCATCATTCTATCTCTCAACTTCTTCCACAACATTGTATCTAAAATTTGCGCATTCACTCCCTGAGAAGTACAGTCGCTTCTCAGTGGAAACTTTTTAATTCGGTCTGCGCATCTGTAGTAATAATGCCCGTACTTGTTGCTACCATCCCCAACTCTACTACTTCCACATTCACAATAAATAACTCCAGTGAGTAAGTAATCACGCTTCCTTCTCTTATTCGCATACTTCTTATTTAACTCTAAAGCTTTTTGCACCTTCTCAAATAACCAAGCGTCTTCGATGATAACTGGAACTTTAAATGGTATCCAATCCTCTCTTGGCCTTGCACGTCTACTATTACGCTTTATCTTTTTATACTTTTCGTGCTTGATTGGATTTTTTGCAACAACAGCTTCAGTTTTGTTGTAATATGCCTCCCCAATAACATAGGTCTTATTTTGAAGTATTCGAACGATGGGTCCTTTTGTCCAGAACTCTCTCTTTCTTTTTCTAGGTGGAATTTTCATTTCATATAGTCTTCGAATTACATCTCTTAGTGAAATACCTTCTACTCCAACCCAGTTAAATATCATCCTAACTACTCTTGCTTCATCTTCATTAATTTCATATCTAACAGGTTCTGTATCTGTTTTCCTGATATAACTGTATCCATACAATGAATCACCATTAATAATTACTCCAGCCTTGGCTTTATAGTGTTTTCCTCTTCGCATCCTTTCTGCGATCTTAACTCTTTCATACTCATGAAATACGCCTTGCATCGCTTGTAAAACACGTTCTTCGGCAGTTTCTGCTTGAACATCATGAAGCGTTACGAACTGAATATCTTTATCAATAATCTCTTCAAGAATTACTTCTTGATATGCAAACACTCTAGAAAGTCTACCTCGATCATAAACGTATAGAGCTTGAAAGGATTCAGTCATCGCAGCATCGCGCATTGCATCAAGTCCTGGACGCTGGAGCATTTCACCTGTCCAACCATCATCTTTAAAAATATGCTCTGGAGAAAGAATATTTCCATCTAACTCAATTCGAGTTTTTATTTCATCAATCTGAGAATCTATCGTTTCTTCATGCTCCTGCCTGCCAGTTGAAACACGAGCATAAAGTGCGGCCACTAATGGCTGGTTATTTACAATATTTACTTTCATATTATTTTTTATTAAACATCTCTGAAATTCTCAGACT
>DAIQMY010000006.1:0-46561 GCA_036788695.1 Candidatus Levyibacteriota bacterium
ACAATGCCAGATACTATAGCTCAGACATGAGGAGGTTTACCCAACCTGATGACATAATTCAAGATGTATATAACCCTCAGAGTTTAAATAGATATTCTTATGTACTCAATAACCCACTGAAATATACAGATCCAAGCGGACACATCATTGAAGATGCATGTATTGTTGAATGTTCACTTATGTACATTACTGCTCTTACCTCATCACCAGATTTTCAAACAGATATGCAGCTCCTGGCAAAAGACGGAGCGGATTTTCAAGATGACCATTCCCTCGGCAATGGTATTGCGTTCGGCATTAGTTTATTATCTACCGCAACACCAAATGTGCCGAATGGTGGCTTATCTAAAAAAATAGGAAAGGTAGCAACAGAAGTTGCAAAAAATACCGTAGATCCTGTAAAATCTATTGCTAACAAGGTAGTAAGTGTTGGTAATAAGAGTTTAGGTGGGGCACGAGAGATAGTTGAAAGTAAGGCAAACAAAAATAATATTTTAAGAATAAATAGTGAGCGAATATCAATAGGTCCTGCTCCGAAATATTATGAAAAGTTGAATTCTATTCAAAAAGTACTTGCTCCAATACACATACATATTGGAAAGAATGAAATCGGAATAGATATTAACTGGTTTAAGATACCAATATACAAAAAGAAGTAATATATGCAGAAAAATCTAGGAGAAGAAATTTCAAAAGGAATAAAACTTTTAAAAAGTCGCAATGTTAAAGTCTTAGAAAATGGAACTGAAGACCGAATTTTTAGCGTGGACTCTGAGAAATATAGATTTACAATAACACTTAATCCAAACCGATGGATAGGACTAGAGTTTGATCTGCTTGATAGTGATAAAAAATCACTACTTAATTTTACAATAGATACTGATATATACCCCATATCTGATTCTAAATATAATAGTTTTGCTTCAGGAATTGAAAAAAATATAGGAGAGTTTCTTAACGCTTTAGCAAATAGGCGGATTAAAATAGGAAGGATAAAAGAGAAACCCGCAATGATCATTCCACAGGATGACGGTTATTTATTGATTAAGAAAATTTGGATCTTCACCACAAAAAAACTCTATATGGAATTGAGTAAGATAGAATCGAAAGGTAAATTTTACCCACTACTTCCGCAATGACCTTTGGGCTTCTTCTATCACTTTTTTGAAAAGCGTAGCATAGCCATTGCGGAAACAAGCTCAACCATGGCTATTGTAAAATAAATAACCTGAAGAATATGAGCAGATTCAATAATATACAATTGGACAAAAATCCAAATAGCTAACCCAAAACCGGCTACAGCAAGCAATTCTCTTTTTAATCCTGCGTTTACCCATAACATTACTGATGCAATTATTTGTGTTCCGCCCACAACTCCAAAAAGTATAATACCTGGCCAAAAAAATGAGTTAAAGATTGAAGTTTTCAGAAAATCCCTAGGCATACCTAAACCATTTCCAGCTATAATCCCATACCCACCCACAATTGCGCTTACCCCAACTAAAAAAACGAACACTGATAGAATTTTTTGTTTTTGCATATTCTCGTTTGTTGCTTATAATAGTATCACTTAAAGATAAAACTAAATAGATAGATTAAATCGTGCCAACCGCATCTGATACATTTTTAAATTTGTCCTTCTTGAGTAGCTTTACTAAATCCAAATTAATTTGCGAGATAAGCTGAGGACCATTAAATACAATTCCAGTTATAAGCTGAATTAATGACGCTCCTAATTTTATTTTCAAATACGCGTCACTTCCCGAAAAAACACCGCCGCATCCTACAATAGTGAGTTTTTCCCCATACTTTTTATAGGAAAGGTGAATTAACTCATTTGACCTATTCCATGTTGGCTTTCCGCTAAAGTAACCAGTAGTAAATTTTGCTACCTCTGAGGGAATAAGTGATGGATCCTTTCTATTTTTCTGTAAGTTACCAATAATAACGCCTGAAACTTTGTGTTTTGAGATAACCTCAAGCATATCCAACGTCTCATTATCCGTTCTCTCTATTGGCATTTTTATAAAAACAGGCTTAGTTAGCCTTAAACTATCCACCTCTTTCAGCAACTCGGCCAGATTTGGCTTAGGATAAAACGTTACATCACCAAAAAGATTTGGACAGCTTATATTTAACTCATAATACGAGTTAGTAATATGTTTCTCCTCAAATGTCATAAATGCTTGAAGTATGTCTTTTATGCTTTCTTTCCTGCTTATTAGTTCTTTTGAATTAGTACGCCCTATACTTACCCCCAAAGGAATTCTAAAGTCTAAGTTTTTTAGTTTATTTGAAACTGCCTTAGCTCCTGCATTTTTAAAACCCTTGTTAACCATAAGGGCTTGTGACCCAGGTAGCCTCCCAAGCATTGGACCAGGGTTTCCTTCATATGAATTATTCGTAATAGTGCCTATTGTCTGAAATCCAAAGCCAAACGCGTACAGTATTTGAGTAAGTTTTGCGTCATAGTCAAAACCTGCCGCAAGGCCTATGGGATTTTTAAACTTTACACCATGAATTTCTTGTGCCAGAGACGCGCTGTTTATACTAAAAAAGGCTTGAATAGTTTTTTGAGCAAAACTAGACTTTCCCAGAAGCTCACCAGTATTTGTCGTATACTCATGAACAACTTCAGGGTTAAGACAAAAAAAAGCAGGCTTTAGAACGTATTTATAAAACCCGCCTGCTGCTTGAAGTGAAAAAGTGCGCGCGTACATGAGGCAATTATAGAAAACGCAGGCAAATGAATATGTGATAGGTATCACTCCTTAAAGCATAGCTTGAATAAGTACACATAAGAATCTTCGCTTTAGTATTTTTATTTTAAATATATGCGAACAGCTCGTCTCTGCTCACTTCGTTTTTCCAATATGCTTTTTGTGAATTTTCTTAAACACCATTTTTTTTATTCTGTTTTTTTCCATCTCTGAAATCTGCATTTCTAAATCTCCTATTATTATTTTTTCGCCAATTGCAGGATCATGCCCCATAAGTCCATTAACTAAACCGCCTATTGTTGTGTAACCTTCTCCTTTTATAGGCAGCTTAAACTTAGACTTAACACTCTCAACTGAAGCAAAACCATCAACCAGGTATGTATTGTTTTTTTGTTTTTGTATTTCTTTATATGGAACTTCAAATTCGTCTTGTATCTCTCCAACTAGACTTTCAAGTACATCTTCTAGTGTTACAATTCCGGAAATTCCACCATACTCATCAGTAACAACCGCAATATGTACTCTTTTTTTCCGCATATCTAAAAGAACATCATCTATTCTTCTAGTTTCGGGAATTTGCAAAATTTTACGAAGCAGTTTAGTCTGAGAAATTGTTACTTCTTCTTCTTTTTTCAGGAAAGTTCGGTAAACGCCTTTAACAAGTTTTAGCTTTGAATCTGACAATGCGTGCTTATATATTTCCTTTATGTGAATAAATCCAACTATGTTATCAATAGACCCTTTGAAAACAGGAAATCTGCTATGAAGATTTTTTTCTGCAACTCGTATGACTTTTTGAAGCGATGTGTCCATATCAAAAGCAATAATTTTAGTTCTGGGGATCATGATTTGCTTAACCGGCAGATCCCCAAATTTTAGTACGCTATAAACCATTTCAGCCTCTGCTTTTTCAATCGCGCCGCCTTCTGCACTTTGTGCCAAAATCATTTTAATCTCCTCTTCTGAGTAGATAGATTGATGCCCGGTTGGTGTGGGAAAACCAATAAGTCTTAATACGAGTAGTCCTGTTTCATTTAATATCCAGATAACAGGTTTGAAAACAGTCGCAAACAAAGATAGTGGAGCAATTACCCAAAGAGAGGTTAGCTCTGATTTTTGAAGGGCAATACTTTTTGGCGCAAGCTCTCCTAGTACAATGTGCAGGAAAGTTATTACAGAAAATGCAACAATAAAGGCTGCGCCATGTGAGGTTATCAAGGCAGCATCATTTGGAAGGAAGTTATGAAAGAATGGCTCCAGAGAACGAGCAATTGCAGGTTCTCCTAGCCAACCCAAGGCAAGAGACGCAAGTGTTATGCCTAGTTGGGTAGCAGAAATAAATATATCAAGGTTATTTAACGCCTTCTGAACAAATTTAGCAGAGGTGTTTCCTCTTTTTACTAGCTCATCAATTCTGGTTTTTCTTACAGCAACTAATGCAAATTCAGAAGCCACAAAGAAACCATTTAAAAGAACTAAAAGTAAAACAAGTCCTATTTGCGCTATATTTTCCACTTGTGGAGATTATATCAGTTGTAGGCTTTATAAAAATAGCTGTTTTCCATTACAAGCCACTGCTATGGACACGTACGAATTTTTCGTCCTTTGTGATTTTTTGCTACAATAAGTCTATCACGATATATGAAAAAATCTAAACAGATCAAACCTGGGGGAGTTATTGAATATATTGAAAATTCCCCTACAAAAGCACAAGACAGTATGAGAAAAATCAGATCTGCGATCAATGAAGTAGCACCTGGTGCTACGGAAACGGTTAGCTATTTTCAAATACCTGGGTACTCATATGATGGCTATAACTACAATGGGATGTTTGCGTGGTTTAGCTATAAAGATCCTTTTGTTAGATTACACGTTATCCCTCCAGTAATTGATGATCACGTGAAGCAACTCGCAAAATACACAACAACAAAAAGTGTTGTTAGTTTTCCAATTGATAAAGAGTTGCCTATAAAGTTGATAAAGGAATTAGTCAGGGCAAGTATAAAAGTAATGAAGGATAATTCTAAATAGCCCCATACCTATACCCGCACACCGGTCAAGACCCATTTTATCCTTGCAGGAAAAACTAACCCTTATGCAGTTTCTGTTTACTTTTTCTTTTTTCCAGAAAGGCTGAGCGTATCTGAGTCATCAGCATGTACTCCGCCGGAATTTACATGCTTATCTCCAATTTTAGGACCATTTTTAATTACATAAACGAGTGCCATAGCATGACCGCGTCCTAATCCATAATCCTCTTTTAACCAATTAACAATTTCGCCTGCTTTAGTTTCTGGTTTGTTGAAACCTTTCATTTTTGCTTCATCAATAAATTCTTGTGGAGCCTTACCGGTTTTCTCTTCAATAGTATCCAAATATGCTTGAAATGACATATATGAATATACTATCAAAAAGAGTACGCGAAAAAAAGTCTTGAGCAAGCGGAGCGAGTCGAATCAGTCGAGATTCCAGTATTCACAAAGAAGCATATATGTAGCAATGGAGTGCTTGTTCTCATAAACACCTGCACTGAGCCTGCCGAAGTGCTGCCGGACATGGATTCGAACCATGGTAAACAGATCCAAAGTCTGTTGTCCTACCATTAGACGATCCGGCAATAGGATACAAAAAAGCTGTTTTTACAGGACAGCTTGCTAATTATAGCAAACTTTTATGGCTAAGCCCATATTCCAATCATGGGAACAACGGGTTATAGGGTATAATAGGAGGGTATGTACGAAACAAAACTGATCACAAGAATATTACCCGTTCACATAATTCACCCTCGCGAGGAAGAAGAAGTAGCAGTAAACGTTGGAGATGAATTTGAATCTCTGATCCGTACACTGGGCGCAAAAATAGTTGACCGAGTAATTCAAAAAATTGACAGACCTCATTACGCTACCTATATTGGTCGTGGAAAGTTAGATCAAATAATAGAGCTTATAAAAAGCGCAAATGTTGATGTTGTAGCTCTTGATGCCATGCTAAAGCCAGGGCAGTTGCACGCAATTCAATCAGTGTTAAGTCAGGCTAACCCTTCTATAGAAGTTTGGGATAGGGTAGACCTTATCTTGCGAATTTTTGAGAAACACGCAGTAAGTCTTGAGTCAAAACTTCAGATAGAGCTTGCCCGAATGAACTATATGGGTCCGCGTATTTACGGTATGGGATATGTACTTTCTCGACAGGGTGGAGGAATTGGAGTTTCTGGAATTGGAGAAACAAATACAGAACTTATGAGACGGCATTGGAGAGACCAAAAGAAAAAAATTACAGATGAGCTTAAAAAAATCAGCAACAGTCATCAGCAGCAACTAGATAAGCGGAGGCGTGCAGGATTTAAAACTGTATCTATTGTAGGATACACAAACGCAGGAAAAAGCACACTTTTTAACGTTCTTTCAAAAAAAACAAAGCTTGAAAAAGATGAACTATTTGCTACTCTTGAAAGTAGTGTCGGCAAAATGTATATTCCAGCACTTTTTCAAGAAATACTTATTACTGATACCATAGGATTTATAAGAAACCTTCCACCCCTTTTAATCTCTGCCTTTAAATCTACCCTTATGGAATCCATCAACGCAGATTTAATTCTTCACATAATTGACGCGTCAGACATTGAAATGAGTAGAAAAATTGAGATAGTTTCTGAAATATTGCACGATCTTGGAGTTACAGACAATAATATAGTCTATGTATTTAATAAAATAGATCAAGCACCTAATATAAATAGATCTCAAATAGAAGACCAGTACAAAGAATTTTCTCCTATGTTTATATCTGCTCGTGAAAAAGTTGGGATTGAGGAAATACCTGCATGCATTGGTGAGAAACTTCAAAAAAACAGCTAGACCTAATATTTTTTATTCAGTTCATACTTTCTAAAGAGCTTGAAGAAATATACGGTTTTGTCAAAAATAATGATTAAAACAAACCAGCAAAGACCGGCAAAGTAACCTGCTATGACATCACTAGGGTAGTGGACACCTAAATAAATCCTGCTGACCCCTATAAGAAGTATCAGAACAGACGACAACATAATTAGAACTATTCCTAATTTCGTGTTTTGTAGTTTTCTAAAAATAAAATATGAAACGCATGTATAAAAAATGAACGCATTCATGGCATGACCGGACGGAAAACTATAGGAATTTTCCAAAACAAGGGGAGATAGATCAGGTCTTTCGCGCTGAAAAAAATTTTTAAGATATAAATTTAAGAAAATTCCAGATAAAAGTATAAACGCGAAAACCAGACCGTCTTTTATATGTCTTGAAATAAGTAAAAAGAAAATAGTTGCAATAATAGTTACTTCCAAAAATATTTGACCTCCCAAGAAAGTAAAAACCCGCATAAGTATTGTTAATTCTGGAGTGCGAATATTGTAGAACATATGCGTTATTCCCTGATCAAAAGAAGTAAGACTCTTGTAGTCTATAACCTGACTAAGTCTAAGAAACGCAGCAAGCGTTAAAACTATTACGAGTATTCCAATTATTATCTCTGAAAGGAGTATAAGCGTTATCTTTGAGCTTTTTGTAAATGAAAAAAATCTTACAGCATGATTTTTAATTGGCTTCATGTAGTAATTGTAATATATTTTGAGGAAAGAAAAAATTAGTGTGTCTGGAGATCCTCTTCTGCCTTATCTGTATCTCTGGCACTGTCTAACTCTTCGGGGTGCTCTAATGTTTCGCCCATCTGATGACCTACTTTTTTTTCATTTGCAAGCGTATCATCATCACTCTCAGGATCTGGCGTTGACCCACTTACAGATTGTTCGCCTTCCATTGCCGGGGACTGAAACGGCTTTTTAGCCTCTTCTTCTTTTGCCAACTCCTCCAAAGAAATAACGGTAGGATTTGTTATATTGTCATCGCCTTGTTTAAACATATATTGTTTAGTCTACATCTTAAAAACACACTTTGCAAGCAAAGCAAAAACGTTCTATGATATCTTTATGAGAACAATAATCGAGTGGACTCTCGAAGCCATACTTGTAATTGTTCACTTCCCCAGTGCTGTTTTATCCCCATTCATAAAATTTAATGGTGTAAATCATAAACCTACACAAAAAAGACCCATTATTCTAGTAGAACGTTGGTTTATAAGAAACCCTTTTCATATTTTTCCCAAAATTTACCTTGAAAAAAAAGGGTATAGAGTCTACAGCATAAACTCAACTCTTCTTAATGGCACTTTTGACAATGCAGCAGAAGAACTAAAAAAACTCACTGAAAAACACAAACTTGAAAGTGTTGTACTGGTAGGAATTAGCGCGGGAGCTACAACTTGTCTTACCTATCTAAAAAAACATAGAGGGTGGCAAACTACTGATATATTTATAAGTATTGGCGGTTCTGTGAATGGATCTCCTCTTTCTAGAATAATTCCTCTCCCGTCTGTTAGGGAACTGCTTCCAAATTCTTCCTTTTTAAAAAACGTGTCTGAAATCTCTCTTATGGGTTTATCCCACACTATAACATTAAACGCGAAACATGATAACATGATTCCCATGAAGTACTCTACAATTCACGGTGCAAATAATGAAGTTATAGATGTAGTGGGACACAATCTGTTGCACACGTTTTGGATACCCACCTATAGAAGAGTTGCTGAAATTGCCAAAAAACAATAACTATGAAAATTATTTTTCTCTCATTTGTTTTTTTAGGAATTATAGCAGCGTCTATTTCAGTCTTCTTCAGTAAAAAAAGTCCTGATGCAGTGGTAAAAAATACAAATACACCAAAAGCTGAAACTTCCGGCACTCTTACTACAACCATCACAAAAGGACTGGATACTCCTTGGGCAATTGCGTTTATCCCTAACGAAGTTGATTTTAATATGCTTGTAACTGAGCGGCCAGGACGTATACGAATCATAGATCAAGATGGCAAGATTATAAGAACAATTACTGTTCCCGGAGTAAAAGAAATAGGAGAGGGCGGACTATTAGGAATAGCTGTTGACCCAAATTACGCAAGAAACAATTATATATATCTTTACTATACGTACGGCACCAGTGGGAATATCACGCTTAATAAGGTAGTCAGGGCAACATTAAAAAATCTAAAACTTTTAAACCAGAAAACACTTGTAGACAGTATTCCAGGGGGGAAAAATCACAATGGCGGCAGAATAGTATTTGGAAAAGATACATATCTCTATATAACAACCGGTGACGCGGAAAACCCATCCTACGCACAAGATAAAAACTCACTAGCTGGCAAAATACTACGAATTGATGCGAACGGGAAAAAAGCAGCTACAAATCCTTTTGATAATCTGGTTCTGTCATTTGGACACAGAAATCCACAGGGAATAGCTTGGGATAAAAAAAACGTACTGTGGTCGACTGAACACGGAAGATCCATCCCCATATCCGGACTTGACGAGCTAAATATGATCAGGCCTGGGAATAACTATGGATGGCCCGTTATTCAAGGGGATGAAAAAAAAGCAGGAATGCAAACACCAATTCTTAACTCTGAAAATAACACATGGGCACCCGCTAGCCTTGCGATTTCTCCTGATGGAGCATTTTATTTTGGAGGATTGCGTGGACGCGCACTCTACAAATATGACCCACAGGGAAAAAAGCTAACCGAATATTTTAAAGATACCTATGGGCGAATACGAGAAGTAGTACTGGGACCAGACAACATGCTTTATATTACAACGAGTAACAATGACGGTAGAGGAATACCACAACAGGATGATGATAAAATTATTCGCATAAACACAGCTCTTCTCAACTAGAATCTTTATTACAAAACCCCTATAATATGCTTTGTGGCTAAAACACGTACCAAATCAAAATTGAAAGAACGTCAAGTAAAAATTGCATGTGCACTTATTGTCCTAGGTGCACTTTTATTTTTTTCTTTGTACAGAAACGTTCAGTCGCATAAATACTCTTTTCCCTATTCTGAAACAAAGGAAAAAACACAGGGCTATATCCCAAGAGATGTAGCAAATGAGGTAGCAAAACAAAAAAAAATTTTCAGCCTTACAGAAGTTCCTGTATACAAAGTTCCAATTCTTATGTACCACTATGTTGAATACGTATCAGACAAAAATGACACAATTCGCATTTCATTAAACACCTTACCTGTAATACTAGATGAACAAATAAAAACTTTAAAGTCATCAGGCTATACGCTTATGAGTGTCCACGAATTAAGTTTAGTCATGAACGGAAAGATGCCACTGCCAAAAAATCCGGTTGTATTAACATTTGATGACGGCTATAGAGATTTTTACACTGACGCGTATCCGATTTTAAAAAAACATAATGCTAAAGCAACACAGTATGTTGTTTCTGGACTTCTTAACTCACCCAACTATATGTTTCAAAATCAAGTGAAGGAAATAGCCAGGGAAGGATTAGTTGAAATAGGTGCACATACTGTAACTCATAGATGGTTAAAAAATCAAACGATTGAAAAACTCTCTTATGAGATTTTACAAAGCAAAATTGACTTGGAAAATTTAATTCAAAAACCAGTGACTTCATTTGCTTACCCGTATGGGGCTTTTGACCAAAATGCAATAATACAAACTAAGCTTGCAGGATATGAAACTGCAGTAAGTACTGTTCCTGGAATAAAGCACTCTTTCTTTAGTAAATATTTTCTTTTTAGACTAAGACCGGGGGCAAGAACAGGACAAGAACTTATTCATTTCCTACAAAACTCAAAATTTTCCGCTTTTTAGAGGAACTTGCATTTTTTCTTTATTTTCTGTATTCTGTATCTACAAAACGGAAACATATGGAACCTACAGCCCCAACAGAACCTAAAAAAAGCTCAAAGAAAATAGTTTTAGTACTCGTTGCCATACTAATAGTGTTGGCTATTGCAGGAGGAGTTGCATATCAGACAATGAGTAATAGCACAACACCCGCGACTGAAGTCATAAATACTACCAATCAAAACCCAACACCAGAGGAGAAAAGTATGTCACCATATAAAAATGGGGAATACCAAACCATAGGAAATTATACATCTCCTGGAGGACCAGAAGAGATTGATGTAAAAATTACACTAACAGATGGGGTTGTAAGTGATGCAACGGTTGTTTCCAAAGCAACACGTGATATAAGTAAAAAAATGCAAGCAGACTTTATTGCAAATTACAAGCCTCTTGTTATTGGAAGACAAATAGATGAAGTGTCACTTACAAAAGTTTCTGGATCTTCACTTACCCCCAAGGGCTTCAATGAGGCATTGGAAGAAATTAAAACACAGGCTAAAAGCTAATGCAGTCATTCAGTTTACAGTTTGAGGCAATAGGAACTCTCTGGGATATTCAAGCACAAACTTCTCAAGACAATACAGCAGAACTTACAAAACGTATAAAAAACCGCATAGACGTATTTGATAAAAATTATTCACGATTCAGAAATGATTCAATAGTTTGTAGAATACAAAAAGCTCCAGGTAACTACACAATGCCGCAAGACTTTGATTTAATGATCGCACTCTACGAAACTCTATACAAACTTACAAAAGGCTTGTTTACGCCTCTTATAGGCGACTTGCTCGTTTCAGCAGGGTATGACATGAATTACTCATTTAAGCAAGGTCGTCTCCAAAAGGTTCTAAGATGGGAAGATGCTCTACGCTATAAAAACTCAGAATTAATCGTTAAACAGAAAACAATCTTAGATTTTGGTGGAATAGGGAAGGGGTATTTAATAGACATAGTAGCAGACATTGTTAAGAATTATTCGGAATCGTTTCTGATTGACGCAGGAGGAGATATATTAACGATTGATTCATCAAACAAAAAAATAAAAATAGGGTTAGAACATCCTGCTGACAGCACCAAAATAATCGGAATTTGTGAAATTCAAAATAAAAGCATATGCGCATCCGCAGGAAACAGAAGAAGATGGGGAAAATTTCATCACATCATAAATCCTGAAACTATGTCCTCTCCGCAAAAGGTTCTAGGAACGTGGGTAATTTCAAAAAATGCAATAATTTCTGATGCGCTTGCGACCTGTTTATTCCTGGTAGAACCTGACATTTTAACAAGTACGTTTAAATTTGAATACCTAGTACTTTTTAACGACTATACATTTAAAATATCTAAAAAATTTCCAGGAGAATTGTACACCTAGACGCAATTTATGTATACTTTTAGTATGAAATTTGCTGATTCTCTTCTGAACAAATTAACCATGTACCAGCTTGTGCTCTATGGTCTTATTGTTCTTGCCGCATACTCACTAGTGCTTTCTTTTTTTGGAGTATTATCATATAGCATTTTGTCTTTAATTGTTTCCCTCAGTGTTGTTTTAATCTCATGTTTTATAACTAATTTTCTTTTTGCAAGAATCTTTCATATTACTCCAAATAAAGAGTCATATCTCATAACCGCACTTATTCTTTTTCTGGTACTTCTTCCTCCAAGAAACATACAAGAATATCTACTTTTAAGTCTTGTTTCAATAATTGCTATTTCATCTAAATATCTTCTTGTAGTCAACAAACAACACCTATTCAATCCTGCTGCAGTAGGGCTAACGGTTGGATCATTTTTGGGAGCAGGAGCTATATGGTGGGTTGGATCATCATGGTTCCTTTTGCCAGTTCTTATTTTAGGTTTTCTTATACTAAAGAAGGTAGCAAAAATGAAAATGTTTTTAGTTTTCTTTTTATCTGCCATTTTCAGCCTTTTTCTATTTGGATATTTCAAAACAAATGCAGTAGATGCCTTTATTCTTCTTTTCACCTCATGGCCAATTTTATTTCTGGGGCTAGTAATGTTAACTGAGCCCGCAACAACTCCTACAACTCTTAAAACTCAATCTGTCTATGCAGGAATTGTAGGGTTCTTATCAGGCGTTCTCTACCCACTGGGCGTATTTACTATGACCCCTGAAGCAGCCCTTCTTATAGGCAACGTCTATTCATATCTAGTAAAACCAAAATATAGATTAGATCTTCAACTTAAAAATGTCTACAAATTGTCAGAAGACTTATACGAATTTGCGTTTGACATGCCTAAGAACTTTACATTTATTCCAGGTCAATACATGGAATGGACTGCGGCGCACAAAAAAATGGATTCTCGAGGAAACAGAAGATACTTTTCTCTTGCATCTTCTCCCACAGAAAACACTATTCAATTAGCATTTAGACAGTATGAGAAGTCGAGTAGTTTCAAAAAATCTTTAGTAGAAAAAACGGTTGTGGGAAATTTAATAGCATCCCATCTTTCAGGAGATTTTATATTACCTAAAAACCCTCAATACCCATTAGCATTTATTGCAGGAGGGATAGGAATAACTCCATTTAGAAGTATGCTTAAATATCTGACGGATAAAAATCTACAATCAGATATTGTACTTTTATATCTTGTAAAAAAGAAAGAAGATATTGTCTTTCAGGATGTTTTTCAGGAAGCTGAAAAAATTGGATTAAAAGTAATTCCAATTATTGGTACGTACCATTTAACCGAAGCAGATATACAGAAATATATTCCTGACTTTAAAAAAAGAGTGTTTTATGTCTCCGGACCACAACCGATGGTGCAAGGTTTAACTTCTACCTTAAAATCACTCAAGGTTAAAGGCATAAAAACTGATTTTTTCCCAGGCTACGACGCGTAGTATTTATTTATTTACGAATAGAATTGCGTTTGGAATACTTCTCCCTGGCCCAACCTGATAACGCCCATTTGCCCAAAGAGCAACAGAGCCTCCCGAATCTAAATTCAACGCGTTATCCATTCCCATCTTCTCAAGAACTAAAGCTGCATTTGCAACTGAAGCGTTATGCACAAATCCAATGTAGGCAGTGCTTCCTTTATTTGCTACAAACCCACGCGTACCGCTTCCCCCCTTCTTGGGATCTCCATCACCTCCAAAAACACTTTTGCCACCTGAGACCATTAACGGCTGGTTTGCAAGCACACCGTCAACACCCGTATCACGCCCCCAATCCTGGGATGCTCCCACAAATCTTATAAACCCATTGCCAAAAATTGCAGCAGGAACTGTACTGTAGATATTATTGTCAGAATTAATATATTTTTTATTCTTATTCATAGCAAGAGTATCAAAGGAATTTGTTTTACCAGCACATGTTGGATAATCTGCCGGACAGAAATATGAGCCGTTTATACCTGCATATGCTCCATTACGAGCCACATACTCACCCAAGGACAGAACAGGACAATTGTCTCTGCAGTCTCCATCCGTTGCGGTGTCTACAATAATCCGCGTACTTCCTAAATTTCCTGCCACTATGTCAACCAAATATTTATTTCCATTCACATCAACAGTTTGCCTACTGAATCCTGAACCAGGTGGAGTGTTTGAAACCGGAGCTGACGCAGTGTTTGGCATAGCCTGTATTGATGCAACTTGAGCACTCCTCTCAGCTTCTATATCCTCATCTAGTTTTTTTAGCTCTGAAGAAGCAGAAGAGTTATTCTTATCTGATAAATATTTTAATACCAGGGCAAAGCGAGTTTTAAATTCAACCAACTTCTTGTCAGTTGCCGGAAGATCGACCATGTCCTCATATACAGAAATTGTACTCTGCAGCAAGTCATGATTTTCTTTAAATTGCTGCTTTAATGACTCGTTAATTTTATACTCATCCCTCCCTGTTACATCCCGCAAAGATTTCTCAACTTTTGCCAGTTGCGTGTTCAGTGTTTTTGTTTTTGCATGCTCGCTATTATATTTTTCCTGAAGCTGAAAAAAGAAAAATAAACCTATTACAGTTGAGACAACGGACCAAATAAATGAAGCTATATAAAATCTGGGGTTCCTCTGATACATCTTTATTACATACTTTATTGGATGAATTCTTTGAGGATTAAAAGCGAATTTTTTAACTTCTTTTATAGAATCTTCCATTCATCTAGGTTATCATGTTTTTAAAATATAATCTATTTCTTGCAAAACAAAGCTATTCTTTCTTGTGTTTAGGAATAAATTTAGTTAAAATAGAACATTGAGGGCTTGTGGCGGAATGGTATACGCGTACGCTTGAGGTGCGTATGTCGCAAGACGTGGAGGTTCAAGTCCTCTCAAGCCCACTTCGTACTGACTTTAGTCAAAGCTTAGTGCGCTTTAAGGGTATTACCCTGCGGAATCCTGCACACAGGATAACAAAAGGGCGGTTAGCTCAGCTGGTAGAGCGTCGCATTTACACTGCGAATGTCGCGAGTTCGATCCTTGCACCGCCCACCCTTTTACCTATACCTGCAACTTTCAAAAACTGTCCTTGGGTTTATGCTTTTTAATTCACTCGCGTTCCTTATTTTTTTCCCCATTACACTGGTTTTCTACTTTAAGCTCCCAAAAAGGTTTCAATGGATATTTCTTCTCCTCACAAGCTGTATTTTTTACATGTTTTTCATTCCTTATTATATTCTTGTCCTTTTTTACCTCATTGTGACGGATTATATTGCGGGCAGACTCATTCAAGGCTCAAAAGGGAAAAAACGTTTACTATTTTTTACTATCAGTATGTTTTCTAATTTAGGAACTCTTTTTCTGTTTAAATATTTCAACTTTTTCACGGCAAACGTACAAACTCTAGCTAGTTTTTTTCATATAGCTATAAGTCCAACAACGCTTATGTTTATCCTCCCATTAGGTTTGTCTTTTCACACATTTCAAAGTATGAGCTATGTCATAGAAATTTATAAAAAGAGAATAAAAGCAGAAAAAAACCTAGGCCTTTACGCTCTCTATGTAATGTTCTTTCCACAACTTGTGGCAGGACCAATAGAGCGACCCCAACAAATGCTTCCCCAGCTTCATAAAATCCATATGTTCAACAACACACGATTACAAGAAGGGCTCGTACGGATGCTAATAGGATTTTTTAAAAAACTTGTAATAGCTGACAACTGCGCAATAATTGTAAACCAGGTATATGCGCATCCACAAGATTACACCGGATTACCGCTTCTAATTGCGACTATTGCGTTTTCTCTCCAAATATATTTTGACTTTTCAGGGTATATAGATATCGCGATTGGAGCGGCAAAAATTTTAGGGATAACACTGGCTGAAAATTTTAATCATCCGTATCTATCTCAATCTATAAATGAATTTTGGAGAAAGTGGAACATGACGCTTTATTCATGGTTTAGAGACTATATTTATATTCCGCTCGGAGGGAATAGAGTTCCAATCATAAGACAAAGCGGAAACATATTGTTAGTTTTTATACTAAGCGGACTATGGCACGGCGCATCATGGACATTTATTACTTGGGGGGCGATTCATGGTTTTTACATGATAACAGCACTGCTACTAGGAAAACTCAAATTAACTAAGAATATGTCATTGCCGCTTCCTCACTTAGCTATAAAAATTTTAAAAGTTGTGTTTACATTTGCGCTTGTTACATTTGCATGGATCTTCTTCAGAGCTAACAATTTTTCTGACGCATACTATATTATTACTCACAGTTTTTCCGGTATAGGAAGTATCTCCTATGCGGTTCTGGATTTTAATTTTTACCCTGTCTACCTCTATATATTTAAGCAAGGAGGAGGACTAGGCCTATCCATAACAGGTATAGCTGCAGTTTTTGTTGCAATTATCTTTTTAGAAACATATGAATACCTCTCCTATAAACAGACGTTGAAATCACTATCTACATACGCTAAGTGGGCTATCTACATAGGACTTTTACTTTTTATAATGAATTTTGAATTTGTATCACGAGCACCGTTTATTTATTTTCAATTTTAAATATGGAAGAAATTCGAAAATCAATACTTTTTGTTACTCTTTTTTTAGTGACTCAATATTTTATTGGTAGCGTTATAACTCCTGTCAATACACCGCCTTTAACGCGTGAATTTATGGAAGCTGTAAATAGTGCTGACATTCTCTATTTTGGGGATAGCACAATCAGAACAACATCCCCTTCTGATACGCAGAAGGAACCAATATTTACCTATCTGCAAAAATCCACACCACGATTAAAAGTTGCAGGTCTCACTCATGATGGATTTGATAGTCAAATTTTTTATGAGTACACAAAAGCCATATCAAGAAATGATAAAAAACCATCAGTTGTGGTATTCCCCATTAATTTGAGATCATTTTCAGATACATGGAATTACGATTTTGCAAATCAAAAAACATATTTATCCTTTATGAATACTTCATTTTTCCCCTATATGACATTTATCGAAAATTTTATTATCCCTGTTTTTCCACAATCCTACGGCTTTAAAGGTGAGGCAGTAAGCTATGGAAACTACAAACAACAATTGCAAAATGTTTTAAAAGCAAAAAAAAGCACGTACAACAAAGAACAAAATGAGAGAATTGCAGCCTACTATTTATATGCGCTTACTAAAAAGCATAAAAATGTACTGGCATTAAAAGAATCAATAAAAATACTCAAGAAATCAGATATTTCAGTGTTGTTATACATAACACCAATTGATTATGAGGAGGGCAGAGCACACTACGGCAAGACTTTTGATAAAGTTGTAAAAACAAACATACAACAAGTCAAGAAACAATTAACACAAAAGGGAGTAATCATATTGGATTTATCATACAGTCTTCCCTCAAACGCATTTGCATGGCAAGGTATAGGGTATATAAACGAACATTTAAACTCGCAGGGAAGGAAATTTGTGGCAGAGAAAATTGCAGACAGCATAAAATAACTATATATTTGCTTTTGTCTGTCTCATATTGCCTAATTCCTAGTCATAATCTATAATACTTAATAGAATAACGTGAGGATCTGCCTCATTTTTTCTAGCGATTAAAAGTACTTGGGTCGTTTCACTTGCCAAGATAAGCAAAGCTTGACTTGGGTCGTTTCACTTGCCAAGATAAGCGAAGCTTGACTTGGGTCGTTTCTCTCGCCAAGATAGCCAAGGTGGTCAAGGCGCCTGTCTGAAGAACAGGTTATCCGGGTTCGACTCCTGGTCTTGGCACTTTGTTTTGACTTTTGTCAGCACAGAGTGCGGGTAATTACACCTGACATGAACTATTTTGTTTATATTGTAGAATGCAGTGACAAATCGCTTTATACGGGGTTTACAACAGACATAAAAAGACGAATATCACAACATAACTTAAAAAAGGGCGGCGCAAAATCAGTCAGAGGAAAATTACCAGTTACACTTGTATATTTTGAAAAATTTGAGACAATTAACGACGCGCTCAAACGAGAATCGGAAATTAAGAGTTGGCCAAGAGCAGAAAAGATTAAATTAATAAAAAAGGGTTTATGCTAAGTAGTTATGTTTTCATGCGGGGGTAGTTCAGTGGTAGAACGTCTCGTTGCCAACGAGAAGGTCGGCGGTTCGATCCCGCTTCCCCGCTCCAAAAATTATGGATATATTATTTATATTTCTTACAGTCCTAGGACTTTCTATTTTTGAGATTATCACGTCATTAGATAATGCGATCATAAACGCTGAAGTGCTAAGCGGAATGAGCAAGCGTGCCAGACGCTGGTTCTTAACATGGGGAATTTTCACATCTGTTTTTCTCATGCGCGGTCTTTTACCATTTTTAATTCTCTTTGCAACAGCACCACAATTAGGACCATGGGGAACGCTTACAGCAGCATTCTCAAATGACCCCCATATAGCTGAAGTTATTAAAGAATCCTCTCACGTATTACTTATTGCGGGAGGAATTTTCTTAATTTTCCTCTTTTTCCATTGGCTTTTTCTTGAACCTAAAAATTTTGGGCTACGAGGCGAAAGATTTTTTCAATCCCAGGGAGCATGGTTTTATGCTGTAATTTCTATACTGCTCACGGTAGTTGTATGGCTCGCGTTTCAAAACCACCACCCCTTGCTTCAATTTGGTGCAGTTGTAGGATCTACCGCTTTCTTTATTATCCATGGATTTAGAAATTACGCTGAAGAGCAAGAAAAAAAACTTTTATCAGGCGGAATGTCAGATTTTGCCAAAATAGCATATCTTGAAGTTCTTGATGCTAGCTTCTCAATAGATGGAGTAGTGGGTGCATTCGCATTTACTTTTGCAATACCACTTATTCTTATTGGAAATGGACTAGGTGCTATTGCGCTTCGTCAGCTTACTATTTCCAATATTGACAGAATTAAGAAATATAAATACCTTAAAAATGGAGCAATGTACTCTATCTTAGTTTTGGGAGTTGTAATGCTACTTCACAGTTTCAACGTAGAACTTCCAGAATGGATTTCTCCTGTTGCGACTTTTGCAACTGTCGGATACTTTTTCTGGAAATCTAAAATTGATATGAAAACAATTGAGGAAACTCTAACAACAAAGACACAAGGCAAGAAATAATCTTTTTCTTGTGTCTTTATTTTAAAATACTACTTCCAAAACGTAAGAACAATACCAATAAGAATCATTCCTACTAGGTAATAACCTGCGTCTATGAAATACAGATTTAGTGATCTCTTAAGCCATAGTACTCCACCTAGCATGGTTGTCGCAACAAAACCAAGCCAAGTCCAAATAGCACCCTGAAGTGCCATCACAAGTGTGCTTGATCCAAAGGCGATAAGTATATGGTCAAAAACATATGCTAATACAAGCGAGGAAATCGCCATAAGAATATATTCTTTTACCATACTTTTTTTCTTGGACTTCTCCATGTCAGACTTGGTTATTCCAACAAGCTTCATCCATGGCTTACCAAATAGTGGACCGTACCAGAGGTAACCTAAAACCATCATGATAACACCGGAAGCTAAAACCGCAAGATAATTTATTTCAAATTCCATTTTATTTTTTCACCTCCAATCAAATTTTAGTTTTATGAAAATATAATAATAAAATCTAATTTACGCCTCAAGAAATCAAAGCATAAAAATATTTATCTTACTATTGAACGTATCACCTGTGCACTATCATGTCAATAGTAATAAAACAAAGCAGAGATAAGCACGATTTTGTATAATAGACAGTAAGCCCGGGTGTTGAAATGGTAGACAAGCAGTGTTCAGAACGCTGTATCCGTAAGGGTGTGGGAGTTCGAGTCTCCCCCCGGGCACAACCATCATTTTGATATATATTAGTACACTATGCTTTCTTGACATGAATTATCAAAATGTGTCATATTGATAGTATTAATGCAAAAAAGACTTGCCCTATTAATAGTCTATTTATGCCTCCTGCCCTGTGTTTTACTAGCTTTTACAGGCTATCTTTTGGTCACAATACACTTAAATCATCCTAAGCAAGAAAAAACACTTACTAAGTCAACCCAATTCCAGTCTCCGCCAAAACAAATGATAGCAGCGTCATATACACCCCAAGGACAAGAAGCACGTATAGAAGTACTTAAAGAGTTTTTCAAACGTTACAATTCCCCCCTTCTTTCTCATGCTGAATTAATAGTTACTACGGCTGATAAATACTCGCTCGACTGGAAGCTAGTTCCCGCAATAGCCATGCAGGAAAGCACGCTTTGCAAGAAAATCCCAAAAAACTCATTTAACTGTTGGGGGTTTGGTATATATGGCGGAAAGATCACAAGATTTGCAAATTATGATGAAGCAATAGAAACTGTTACTAAAACATTAGCCCGAGAGTATAAAGAGAAGAGAGGTTTAGAGGAACCTCATGAAATTGTGACACGCTATACCCCAGGAAGTGGAACTTGGGCTGATAAGGTAACACTTGTTATGAATACTATTCAAAACAGTCTGTAGGTATTGTGATAAAGTAATTAAACTTATAGTTTTACACTTGACAAGCCGATAGTTTTAATATATAATACTACTTAGATCCTAAGGTAGCCCAAAACTACTTTAGGATTTTTTTTGCCCAGAGAACTTGTTCAAAGGGCACAAACAATGAGGCAATTTGCCTTAGCTGTAGCGCTTCTTCTTGCTACAGCTTTATTCCCCACACACATACAAGCTGAAACACATTCAGCATCATCTGCAGCACTTGCCCCTCAAGTTAAGCCCATAAAACAGGCTGAGGATAGTCGCGTGGCCGCACTCAAAAAAGTGTTTGCTAAGTATAATTCACCTCTTGCACCCTATGCGCAAGACTATGTAAGCATGGCTGATAAGTACGGTGTTGACTGGAAGCTGCTTCCTGCAATTTCAGGTCTAGAATCGTCTTTTGGACGGTTTCTGATGCCTGATTCACATAATGGCTACGGGTGGGGTGGAGGACACATATATTTTAAAGACTGGCCTGAGGGTATTGAGGTCATTAATAAAACCTTAAGAAAAAACTATATGGAAAAATGGAATGCGCAAACTGTTTGGGAAATAGGTCCCATCTATGCAGAATCCCCTACGTGGGCAGTGCGCGTGGATAAATTTATGAATGAGATAAATAGTGAGTATATTGCGCTTTCTTCGGAAGCAGTACTTAAACCTAACTTGTAACTTCGCATCTTCGCCTGTTCGTTGTATAATATCCCTAAACTCATTCGCGGATGTGGTGAAATGGTATACACGCATGGTTTAGGACCATGTGCCGTAAAAAGCGTGGAGGTTCAAGTCCTCTCATCCGCACAATTTGACAACAATTACCAGAACTGAAATACTTAAGAGATGGAAGATGAGAATTTAAATCAGTCGCCCACTCAAAACCTAACTCCGAAACAAGCTCCATCTGCTGTTCCACCAACTCCCGAAACACCAAGACGAAAACTTAAGCTGCCAATTTTGATTACAGGAATAATCATACTTCTGCTTCTTATTGGAAGTGTTTCCGCGGCTTTCCTTTTTCTGCCAAAATCAAGCTCAAATTCACAGAAACAAACAGAAGTAGTAATAACACCACAACCTGCATTCTCACAAACAACCATTATTCCACCTCCTACAACAACTATGACCACTCTTTCACCTATACCAACTCCTACCCCAACCATAAGCTGGGCCACATATACATATGTAGATCCGGTGAGTATGTTTACTCTTAAATACCCAAATGACAAGTGGATAGTCCAAGAGTCAAGCGAAAGAGGTTTGGATGGAGGGGGAACTGTTCTCTTTGCTATAGGTAAGGAACTGGTTTTTGTAAATGGATCTAAATGCTTGGGCAAAACGTATGAAGAAGCCAATGCATATCAGGGTGAAACCCTGAACGTCGGAGTTACTATTAAATTGCTTTCAAAGAAATCGCTTTCTTTAGATGGCATGAGAGGGTTTTTAATTGAAACTGAAGAATTTCCCAGTAATAAATTTATTAGTGAAGTTTGTCTCTTTAATGCTGAGGGCAAACCTAAAATGGGATTCAGATATGTTGGTTTTAGTAAAGATGGGTACGATAAATATAAGCAAAATTTTTCAGAAATAATTCCTACCTACAAAATGCTGCACTAGTTATCCTAATAGACAAATCCAAACCCTCATACATCATTACTTAATTATTTTTTGATATAATCTCCCCATGACAGAAAAGAAAATTGTTACTGGTCCTTATGACGCCACTAGGCTTAGCTTCCCAAATTCTGCAATTGATCCTTTTCGTAGAAATGAAGATATTTCTCCAATACCATTTCTACTACTGAAAAATGATTGGAAACCCGCTTAGCTAGCAAACTTGTTAGCTTCAGAATATCTAAAAACAAACCTGGAAATATACGCTCACTGCAAACAAATTCCACAAGAAAAAGGACCCCGTATTCAACTTTTTACGACAGATATTATTTTAGGAAAACTTGCTCGTGAAGGTTTTTATAGATCAGTAATTTATACAACTGAAGGTCTCCCTGACCATCGGAGAATAACAGATTCATTAAGAGAACTGAAACGTTATTTAAATGGGCAAGTATTACAATTAACAGGGTTTCATACTCAAACAAGCTAAATCACACCTGAAATAATTTTGAAGTAATTATCTCTGCTATTTGTTTTGAGAGGAGATGAGCAGAAGAAAACCTGCAACCTCATCAAAAGTTTGTTTTTCTGAGCTTCTAAAAACGTCTAAATATATCCCAATAATTTAAATCTTTTATATTTTTCTTTTTTACTATATAATATCCCCTTATGCAGATAGAAAAAAAGGCACAGGAAGACGGGACAATTACACTTACTATTCACGTCCCCTGGAAAAAAGTAGAGGAATCACGCACAAAAGTAGTTGACTCTTTAATAAAACAGGTACAAGTTCCAGGCTTTAGACGCGGCATGGCACCTAAAAACGTAGCAGAACAGCATCTTAAAAAAGAACTAGTACAAGAAGAAGTATTAAAGGAGGTTGTAGGTGAAGCCTATAATGAAGCTGTCAAAACAGAAAAGCTAACGCCTATAATTACCCCAAAAATACATATTGAAACATTTGAAGACGGTACTGACCTTACTTTCTCTGCAGACCTTTGCGAGGCTCCGGTAGTTACTCTAGGAAACTATAAAGAGGAAGTTAAGAACGTAACTGCAAAAGGAAAAATTATTGTGCCAGGCGAGGAAAACAAGAAACCAAATATTGATGAGATATTAAACGCGGTTGTCAAAGGCGGCTCAGTTACCATTCCTAAGGTCTTATATGAACAGGAAGCAAATAGACTTTTATCACAGACGCTTGATGAGCTAAAGTCTCTTGGACTTACGCTAGAACAATACCTATCCTCAAGAGGAAAAACAGCAGAGGACATGAGAGCAGAATACGAAGAAAAAGCAAAAAAGGATCTAGCACTCGAGTTTATATTACGAAAAATTGCTGATGATGAGAAAATTACAGTAGAATCAGTAGATATAGAAAATGTTATGAAAGATATAAAAGATGAAGAACAAAAGAAGCAACTCATGTCAAACCCATATCTTTTAGCATCTATTATTCGTCAACAAAAAACCCTCGACTACCTCACAAAGCTCTAAAATTATTGATCCGCTTGCTATCTTAGAGTATAATACAGGGGTATGAGTGCACAGGCTCACAGTAAAGCTAGAAAACCACATATTCAGCAGGAATCACTAGAACGCCACATAAACACGAAGGGCGTAAATAGTTCATTGTCTGGCGTGTCTTCTGACGTATTCTCTGCTTTGTGGAAGGATTTACTAACTGGAAGTTCCAAGGACGTTAGTACTCAAATTTTTGGCACAACCAAAAGCTCCTCTCACGAATTAAAACCTGGACAAGAGGCTTCACTAAAAAAACCCGAAAAGAAAAAGGCTGTTACTGAAGCTCACATGGAATACTTTCGGGAAATTAAAAATGCAGACCTATCTCCAAAACAGCAAGAAGATCAAGCTATGGAACGTAAGGTTGAACAGATTAGGATAGAAATAAAAAAACTTATGACAGCCAGTAAACAACTTGAGGCAACATTTAAAGATGTACAGATTGAACAAAAGATTGTGAAGGCAGGACGGTATCATGAAACAATCCTTACTTTTATTCTAAGCCTGGTTAGATCCGCCAAAGTCAAAATGGAAGAGGGAGCCTCCTGGATGAATGTGACTAAAAATAAAAAACAGCAACGCCAATATCAGTCTATGGCAAAAAAACATGGCACTTCCTTTACTCTTAATAATGAACGTACCACTGCAACTCAAACAGGGTAACTTTCTATTGACAATTTGCCCAATTTTTTTATAAAATTAGTAAACATTATGAAATCAGCACAATTTGTAATTACACATCTTCTTCTTACCTACCGGTAAGGGAGGATTTCGTGGAAAAATACGACCTCCCTAAAGGGGAGGTTTTTTTGTGGTTAGAAATCTAAAAACATGAAAAACGAAAAAATAAATGCTGATAACAATTTTTTGAATCTAAATTACAACCCACATGGGGCAGAATTAGATTGGCAAAATGCAAGATTTGGATACTCTGATGCAGATATTGCAAGTCCAAAGAAACATGAAATGGCGGATTTAACTCTATTCTTACCGGATCAATTTCCAGCTAAAACTTTAGGAAAAAGAAAAGATATTGCGCGCAGAGTAAACGCTTTTCATCATGCCATACAAAAAGCTTCTCAACTGCAAAACCTTCTTGATGAATCAAATATGGCATACATTACCTACTCATGGAGAGATAGCCAAGATGAAATTCACACTGAATTTGTTGGGCAAAAAACCATAAATCGAATTGTTTTTTTAGCAAAAAACATAATTGAGGAAATAGCGTCAAGCGGATACCCAAAATCTGCAGAGCGTGCGCTTAACAGATACGGCATACAACTGAAAGGAGGTGAAAAAACATGAGGTTAGAAAGATATTCAGCCATGTCCGGAGTAGTTGGTGAGATACATCAGCCTACAGACGAAGAACTATTCCGAGCAAAAAAAGCAATAGCAAGACACTCTACTGAAATTCTGAACAGGACAAGCATCACAGAACCTAAAACTGCCACTAGAAAATAAAAAAAATAAATTGGACTTATCTCTTAAAAGGTTTAAGGAAATTATTGACAAAATTGGGCTAAGTTCAGTAAAATAAATTTCTTATGCATATAAACAATTTTTGGTTTTCATACTTTACATCCCAATCCGGGAGGTAATGTAGTACCAAAAACTTTTTACTATAACCTCCCGCAAAGGGAGGTTTTTTGTTGGCAAAATAATCATGCCTTTGAAAGGAGGTGAAAAATATGAGCAAATCAGAACATCAAATAACAAGAATAGTAAGAATGCCTGGAATCTACGGATTTACTTCAATCCCTGTGACTGAAGTGGTTAATAAAGGTAGGCTTCCAAAAACAGAGCGTACTCTTACTAGGCGCGAACGAAAAACACTGAAAGACAGGATAAATCGCCCTGCAAAAGAGAAAACACTACACGAATTAGATGGCGAGCAAATAGAAGGTGTACTTTTTACATTTAAGCCTGTTAGAGAAGGTCAAAAATAGCATAAGCTCACCACAAGAAGTTACATTTATTGTAGGTCAGATTTTATTTTGCTAGAATACGCTATGGCTTCCGCTAAGTCATGTGGACCTGTAGCTCAGTTGGTTAGAGCGCATCATTGACATTGATGAGGTCACAGATTCGAGTTCTGTCAGGTCCACATATTTGTGTTCTGGTCGATTTCTTTTTATACTAAACTATGCAGAACTATGAAAAAAATACCCTACCTATGACCAGAAAACAAATCTTTTTAAATAATTTTTTGGGTGGAATTGCGTGGGGAGTAGGGTCTGCGTTAGGGGCAGCATTGCTTGTAATTATCTTAGGATACGCACTTTCAAAAATAAATATCATCCCCGCAGTCGGATCATTTGTGGCAGAAATACAACAAGCGGTTCAACAAAAGCAAATACCCCAAGCAACACCCACTACTACTAGATAAAAAGATATAAATGGTGGATAATATAGTAGCTTTTAGCCTTAATTTATAACCGTTAATAGGAAAGCAGCAAAAGAATTTTTATGAATTTAGAACATATAAGACATTCAACAGCGCATCTACTTGCCGCGGCTGTATTAGAGTTATATCCTGACGCGATTCTTACCATAGGACCAGCAATTGAAAATGGGTTTTATTATGATATAGATTTTAAAAACCCCATAACAGAGGCTGACCTTCCTAAGATTGAGAAGAAAATGAAGGAAATACTTCCCTCATGGAAGGAATTTGTAAGACGTGAAGTTACCCTAGATGAAGCAAAAAATATCTTTCGTGATAACCCATATAAGCTTGAGCTGATAAACGAAATCTCAGACAAGAAAGAAAAAATATCTCTGTATAAATGTGGAAACTTTGAGGATTTGTGCCGGGGCGGTCACTGCACAAATCCAAGTCGGGAAATTGGAGCGTTTAAGCTTTTATCCCTTGCCGGCGCATATTGGAGGGGTAATGAAAAAAATAAAATGCTTACCCGAATATACGGAACCGCATTTTCAACAAAAAAAGAACTGGATGAATACCTAATACTGCAGGAAGAGGCAAAAAAACGAGATCACAAAAAACTAGGCAAAGATTTAGATTTGTTTGTATTTTCAGAAACGGTTGGGAAAGGACTCCCGCTCTTCACGCCAAAAGGATCAACTATAAGACGAATTTTAGAACGGTTTATTGTGGATGAGGAACTGAAGCGCGGTTACCAGCATGTATACACACCAAATCTCGCAAGTCTTGAGCTCTATAAAAAATCAGGGCACTATCCATATTACAAAGATTCTATGTACGCTCCTATTAAAATTGATACTGATGAGTTTATGCTGCGTCCTATGACGTGTCCTCACCATTTTGAACTATACCTTGCGCGACCTCACAGCTATAAAGAACTTCCAATACGCTACGCTGAGCTTGCAAGTCTTTACCGATATGAAAAATCAGGAGAACTTTCAGGGCTTGAGCGTGTCCGAACATTTACCCTGGCTGACGCACATATAATAGCAACAAAAGACCAGGCGGAAAAAGAACTAAATGGTGTCCTTGACCTCATAGACTACGTTGCAGAAAAATTGGGTCTTTCCTCTGGAAAAGATTATTTTTATAGACTTTCGCTAGGAGACAGAAAAGACACAAAAAAATATTACAAAGATGATGCCTCCTGGGATGAGGCAGAGCTTACACTTAAACATGTTCTAGAAACAAGAAATGCCCCTTTTTATGAAGCACCCGGTGAAGCAGCTTTTTATGGACCTAAAATAGATGTCCAAATGAAAAACGTAAACGGAAAAGAGGAGACCGCATTTACAGTCCAGTATGATTTTGTTATGCCAAAGCGATTCGGACTGACGTATATAAATAACGAAGGACAGACAGAACAACCTATTGTAATCCATAGATCATCTATTGGCGCATTGGAAAGAGTTATGGCATTTTTAATTGAAAAACACGCGGGCGCATTTCCTTTATGGCTTGCTCCTGTGCAAATTGTGCTCCTTCCCATCTCAGACAAAGTAACGGACTACACAAATGAGGTTGCGGAAATACTCAGATCAAATGGAATCAGGGTAGAGGTAGATATGTCTAATCAGACCCTTGGCGGGAAGATTCGTACGCACACTTTACAAAAGGTACCTAATCTTAGTATAATAGGAGATAAGGAAGTTGAAAAATCCCGAATGGATAAGAAAAAGTATATTTCTGTTCGTTTACGGGATGGGAAGGACTTAGGAGTAGTTGAACTCAATTCCTTCATTTTAGATTTACAAAAAGCAATTGAGAAAAGGATTTAACCAGCCATTACAGAAACGGTATAGACTGAACAACCAAATCACTGTCCCTGAAGTGCGGTTATTAGATGACGCAGGGAAGCAGATTGGACTTGTAAAGATTTCTGAAGCATTGACCATGTCTCAGGAACAGGGGTTAGACCTAGTTGAGATTGCGTCTCAAGCGCAACCACCTGTTGTAAAACTTATTGACTTTCAAAAGTTTTTATATCAGGAGAAAAAAAGGAAGCAGGGAGAAAAGAAAAATGCCCATGTTTCAGAAACAAAGCAAATTAGATTTGGACCTTTTATTGGAGATCATGATCTAGGAATTAAAATAGAACGGGCAAGAGAATTTATAAAAGAAGGGGACAAGGTAAAATTTATTATTCGCTTTCAAGGACGAGCGATCACAAAACAAGACTTGGGAAGGAAAACATTAGATAAGGTAATTGATAAAATGTCAGATATCGCACGAGTAGAACGTGAGATACACATGGAAGGAAAGCAAATGGTAGTCGCCTTTACAAAAGGAGCTCGCGAAACTAAGAAGGAAGGGGAAATAGAAAATGAAAAAAACGAAAAAAATAAAATTGAAGATCAAAAACTCAGTAGCCAAACGGTTTAAGGTAACTAAAACCGGAAAGGTTATGTTTGAGCACCAATACAGAAGCCATAAAAGAGGTATTAAGTCTAAGTCCAGACTAAGACGACAGAAGGAACCAGGAATAATAGAGGGTAGATTTGCAAAAAAGATTAAAATGTTATTGGGAGTATAATAATAACGGTATTCAGAAAAAATCTGAATCTGCCAAATGATACATAAAATTTTAAACAGAGTTCGCGTAAATTTTAGACAGTCTCGCTCTGACCGTTCAGCAACTGGTCAGTACCGAAACTACCGAAAAAGCGTAACACATCTATTTAAAAAAGTACCTTTATTTAATAGTACTAGGAAAGGACAAATAAAATAATATGACAAGAGTTAAAAGAGGATTAGTAAGTAGAAGACGCCACAACAAGCTTTTAAATCAAGCGTCTGGTTATCGTGGAACAAAAAGTAAACTCGTACGCGTTGCACGTGAAGCAGTCTTACATGCAGGAAATTATGCTTTCCATGGTAGGAAAAGGAAAAAAATTGACATGAGAAGACTGTGGATAACAAGAATTGGTGAGGCAGCCAAAACTGAGGGAATATCCTACAGCAAGTTCATGGATGGGCTTAAAAAGAAAAAAATTGAATTAAACCGAAAAATATTATCAGATATGATTATAAATGATATAAACTCATTTAAAAAAATTGTAGAGAGTATTAAGGCTTAACAGCTTTTCAGCTCTTTACATAAACCTCCGCATCTAGGAGGTTTTTTTATATCTTAAAAGACATTTAATTGCTCTGTCTTAATAATTACGGGTGTATTTTAAGGAAATATTGCTATAATAACTATACGAATGGATCAGGAACTACTTAATCAATTTCAATCAATTAAAAATGACGCAACGGGACTTATCCTCTCCTCTGAATCGCTTACTGAACTCAATGAGATAAAACTAGACTTCTTGGGAAAAAGTGGACGACTATCTATAGCCATGAAAGAACTAACCACAATTCCCACAGAACGTAGATCTGAGATAGGTAGACTTGCAAATGAGGTAAAAGCAACCATAGAAGACCTAATTACAGAACACGAAAAAAAACTTGGAGCAAAAAGTTTTACGATCGGTACGTCATCAATAGATGTAACTATGCCCGGAAAGCTTCCCCCCCAGGGACACCTCCATCTGATAACTCAAGCCGTAGAGGAAATCTCAGCAATTTTTGAACATATAGGCTTTACCAGAGTACGTTACCCTGAGGTAGAGTGGGACTGGTTTGCATTCGGAGCTTTAAATTTTCCTGAAAATCATCCAGCACGGGATGACTGGGAAACATTTTTTATTGATGAAAAAGAAGACAGCAAAAATGGCAGAATGCTCCTCACGCCACACACATCTTCTGGGCAAATAAGAGAAATGACTCAAGCAGCAAAACAAATGGCTAAAAAAACAGAAGAGCCAATTTCAATAAAAATGGTAAATATTGCAAAAACCTATAGGAGACAGTCTGATGTATCTCATACCCCTATGTTTCACCAGTTTGAAACCCTCGTCATTGGTCAAGATATTGCAATCACGCATTTAAAAGGAGTGCTCGACTATTTTGCAAAATCATGGTTTGGACCTACACGTAAAACGAGAATGCGCCCCTATCACTTCCAATTTACAGAGCCTTCATTTGAGACAGACATTTCCTGTGGAATATGTAACGGAAAAGGAACGCTTTCAAACGGTAAGAAGTGCTCTCTGTGCAAGGCAGGATGGCTAGAGTTAGGAGGAGCAGGAATGGTTCATCCGAATGTTATCAAAAATTGCGGACTTGATCCAAAAATATACACAGGATTTGCGTCAGGATGGGGAGTAGAGCGAGTACTTATGATGCGCGAAGGACTAGACCTACCAGACCTAAGAATGCTATACAGCAATGATTTAAGATTTCTTAATCAATTTTAAAAATGAATATCAAAATTTTAGATTCTTGGCTCAGGGAACACTTAGAAACAAAGGCAACTCCGCAGCAAATTGGAGATATGCTTTCGCTGACAAGTGTATCTGTTGAAAAAATAGAAGCATTAGGTCAAGACCATTTGTATGAAATAGAAGTAACCACCAATAGACCAGATCTCATGTCCATTGCGGGAATTGCGCAGGAAGTAGCCGTTGCCCTAAATGCATCGGGTGTTCCTGCAAGATACATAAAAAAGGATAAACCAAAACTGAAAACATCAACAAAAACGCTTGATTTACAAATCACGAATAACCCATTTTTAGTAAAACGCATCTGTGCTGTACTTCTTAAAGTAGATATAGGAAAATCTCCGCAACTTATCCATGACAGACTAGAAGCAACAGACATAAGAAGCATAAATAATGTTGTTGATATAACTAATTATGTAATGCGGGAAACGGGACACCCTATGCATGCATTCGACTTTGACAAATTAAATTCCACTGGAAAAATGACTATTAGAGAGGGTGTGAAGGGTGAGAAGATACAAACATTAGACAGAAAGGAATATGTATTACGCGGAGGAGAAATTATAGCAACAGATGGTACTGAAAAAATAATAGACCTCTTAGGCATCATGGGAACTCTCAATACCGCAGTTTCGGATAATACTAAGAATGTTTTGTTATTTGTTGACAATAACGACTCAGTGCGTATTCGGCAAGCTTCTATGGCACATGGAATCAGGTCTGATGCCGCAGTTCTCAATGAAAAAGGCGTTGATCCTGAGCTATCTCTAAGGGCACTTGAACGGGGAATAGAACTTTTAGCACAGGTAGCACATGCGACTGTGGAATCAAAAATTATTGATATATACCCTAAGCCGATTAAAACAAAACCCATAACAGTAACCATACAGCAAATTGAAAAAGTAATCGGTGTTTCAATTCCAGAAAAACAAATAGTTTCAATACTTGAAGGACTCGATTTTTCCGTTACTTTATTAAAAAACAGTTTAACCGTTACGGTTCCAAGCAACAGGCAAGATGATGTAACAATTCCTGAAGACGTAATAGAGGAAGTTGCAAGAATTTACGGATATCACAAAACTCCGAGCATTCTTCCGCCCACAACATTTGTACCACCTCTCAATCTTTCAACCAACTCTTTCTACTGGGAGAAGAGAGTAAAAGAAGCATTTAAATTTTGGGGGTTTACTGAAGTATATACCTATTCTTTGGTTTCTGAGGACATGCTTGAGGTTGCACCTACCGACGCTGTAAAACTCGCAAATCCTCTTGGGTCAGACATGACATATTTAAGAACCACCCTCATCCCAAGCCTGCTTCAAGCAGTACGCGAAAATAAGTCCTTTGAAACAATACAGCTTTTCGAGATGGCAAACGTATACTATAAAAAAAGATCAGATCTCCCATCTGAAATTTTATTTTTGTCAGGCATTCTCAAAAAAGAAAATATATCTTTCTTTGAGGTAAAAGGATATTTGGAGGCTTTGTTTAAGGATATAGGAATACATACATATGAATTTAAAAAAACTGAAAGTGGAGGAGCAGGAGCAGACGTATATGTTTGGGGGGGAAAGGTTGGAGAAATAGAAATACTTGAAAGAACAATAATAGATTTTGAAATTAACTTTTCTGAATTACTAAAATATGTAACTCTTAAAAAGACTTACACGACAGTTCCAAAATTCCCTCAAGCACAAGAAGATATTAGACTTACAATGGATCCATCTGTAACATACGAAAAAGTAACTGAAGTAATACGAAAAACAAGCACGCTTGTAACTGATATTTCGTTACTTGACACATACCAGGATAAAAAAACATTTCGCATAACATATCAGAGTAAAGATAAGAGCCTTACAGCAGCTGACATTGCTGACACTCGGGAAAAGATTTTAGAAAATTTAAAAAAAACCTGCAACGCACACGTTTCATGAAAAACACCTTTCTATGGCTACTTGAATTTCTGTCTTGGGTTTTAAACCTTTTTTCAAACTTGTTTATTTTTATAAGCATTGACACAGAAGGGACATCTAAAACAAAAAATCCAGTAGTCATAGTTATTGGAGGTTTTACTGGATCTATAATTTATATTCCCTTCAAGAAATACCTTGAATCTCGTGGATTTGAAGTTTTTATACCACAGTTCTCACAAGAAATGGGAAACCTTACAACTGCCCCGTATAACTTACAAAGGTATATGCAGAAAAAGAAAATTTTTCATGCTACACTTGTCGGGATATCGGCAGGAGGGCTTGTCAGCTATTTATATCTTGAGGAGCTAAACGGATGGACCAGGGTTGAAAAATTTATTCCCATTGCTACTCCTTTTAAGGGAACTTGGATGGCAATATTTACATACTTACGTTTAACAGGAAGACAACTCCTTCCAACAAGTAAATTTATTGAAAAAATACAATCTATAAAAACAAAAAACATAAACAAAATTTACTGTATTGTAGCCAAAAAAGACGAGCTAGTACCCTCATGGAGTAGCTTCATTGAGGGAAGTAAGGTTATAAAAATAAACATAATAGGACATGTACGCATTCACTGTTTCTCAAAAAAAACGTTTAAGATTGTCGCGGATATTGCTGAACAGAACACAAAATAATAATGAAACTTATGATTTCAGGTAGCATGACGTTTGTGCATGACATGCAAGACCTTCAGACAAAACTTGAAAAACTAGGACATACTGTATGCCTTCCAATAGGTATAGAGCCACATTTGACAGACCCATCCTATCAGGATGATTTAGACAGAAACACCCCAGAACTTATAGAAAAAGATATCATGCGGCAAAATTTTAAACAGATAGAAATGCAGGATGGAATCATAGTTCTAAACAAAAAGAAAAACGGTATAGAAGGCTACATGGGCACTTCTATGCTCATGGAAATGGCTATTGCACATTTTCTAGGAAAAAAAATATTTGTTCTTTATGCTATCCCGCACTACAAAAATCACAGATGGGCACATGAGGTAACAATTATGCAGCCTGTATTCCTGAACGAAAATCTGAGAAAAATCGCATAACACCATAAAATCTTATGGGGTTGGTGTTAAGGTAGGGATAGGAGTCAAGCTTAAAACAGGAGTCGGAGTTTGAGTTGCAGCAGGAGCTGCGGTTGGGGTAGGGGTCGGATCATTATTTGAATTATTGTTACTGTCATACTTCTTATCAGATGTCTGAGTAGGAGGATGATATTTTGAATCATCTTTATAGTGCTCGTTTATCCATGCGTCAATCCCTTCCTGCCATCTGTTCTTACTATCCGTTGATACGGGGTCTGATTCTGTAAACACTATGTAGTCCTTCACGTCATAATCCCCCCGAGAAATCTCATCTCCATTTGCAAGCCTATTACTATCAGCTTTTGAAATTTTTATTTTTTTATAAAACGGTGAGGGCGCTGAGGGTTCGGTGCCTTTCAGAAAATACTCTGTTCGCCTTGGCTGTCCATCTGTCGGGAGAGCTCCCGCAAAACCATCTATCTCCATTTGCTTAACATCATCAGGCATAATAAATGGCTCATCCCTCTTACCTTTTAGTACTGCAAGCATTATATTTCTCCAAATAGGAGTTGCTCCCGTAACGCCTGACGCGACCTTTGGATTCATGGGAGTGTTATCATTATTTCCTACCCAAGCACCTACCACGTAAGACGGGGTATATCCAATTGCCCAGTTGTCTCTTTTCTGATCAGTAGTACCTGTTTTGACTGCTACTGTTTTCCCAGATATGTTGAGTAGTGAATACCTACCAAACGCAATTTCTCTGGCTGTATCATCTGCTAAAATGTTTGAAATAATGTAGGCAACACCCGCTGGCAATACTTTTACTCCTGACTCGTTCTTTTTTTTATAGAGTACCTTTCCTTTTGGATCAGTTACTTCCGTTATTGCATATGGCTGATGCATAACTCCTTTATTGGCAAGTGTTGCATACGCGTTTGTTACATCTAATAATGATGCTTCGCGACCTCCCAATACCAGGGATAGTCCTACATTTTTTAATGCATCAGCAGTAGGATTCCAATTCGTTATTCCCATATCATATGCTTTTTGCATAACGGGCTTCACACCAACCTTTGCAAGCATCTTTACAGCCGGAATATTCAGCGAACTTCCCAGGGCATATCTTAATTGAACAGGACCTCTAAATTTTCCATCATAGTTCACCGGTATATAGCTTGGATTTGCTGCTTCATTTGTGGGGAATTCTGTCTTTACGTCCATAAGGACTGTGGAGGCGGTATAACCCTTCTCCAACGCTGCCGCATACAATATAGGCTTAAGGGAAGATCCTGGCTGACGGGGAGAGGTTGAGGCATTAAAATTACCTTCATTTGAAGTATCAAAATAATTTTTTGATCCCACCATTGAAAGTATAGCACCTGTTTTAGGATCTAAAATCACTGCAGATCCGTTCCCAACATTTAGTCCTTTCAATTTGTCTATCTCATCATTTACTACTTTTTCAGCTTCTTTTTGTATTTTATAGTCTAGCGTAGTTTTTACTTTTAAATTCCCATCCGCAACCATCCGCTCTCCAAAAAGCTTTACTAATTGCTCACGTACATACTGTACAAAATGAGGGGCCTTAAGATTTGCTTGACGCTGGGGAAACTTAAATTTTTTAACCTGCAAAAGCGCATCTGATTCTTGTTTGCGTGTTATCTTGCCATCTTCTCGCATTCGTTTTAAAACGTATTCTGTACGATCAATGTATGCCTTACCACCTGAAACATAAGGAGAATACACGGATGGAAGCTGGGGAAGACCCGCAAGAAACGCAGACTGAGCTAGATTTAAATCTTTCGCGTGTTTGTCAAAGTAGAGATTTGACGCTGCCTCAACTCCAACTGCTGTTCCTCCGTAAGGAATATTATTCAAGTATAGCTCTAAAATTTGCGGCTTTGAATATTTGTTGTTTACCTGAACTGCGAGTATTAACTCATTAAGTTTTCTTGTTGGGCTTCGCTCAGGAGAAAGCAAAAGATTTTTAACTAATTGTTGAGTAATAGTACTTCCACCAGTCACTCTTCTATATAGGATGATGTCTTTTATGACGCGTAGGTATCCTCTTATGGAAAAACCCTTGTTGTCGTAAAAATCTTGATCCTCTGTAGATACTGTCGCGTCCTGAAGTGTCTTAGGTATATCTTTTAATGAAACATAGTACCTGTTTGAATCTTGATAAATAGAGTAGAGGACTTCGCCATTTTTATCTAGAATTACAGTTGAGTTTTTACTTGCCGCGGAAGAAAGCTTTCCTGGAGTAGGAAGTGAACGACTAACCCACAGGAAATAGATAAAGAAGAGCACAAAAAAACCAATCAATCCAAAAAACGTAAATCTTAAAGCCTTGCTTATAAGAATATCGCGTTTTATCTTATTTCCTGAGGAAAAACGGCGCATCCGAGAGTACGGTGGCCTATATTGCTGCATGTAGATATTATACAAAAAACAGGGGAAAAAGCGAACTTCAGCTCGCCTGCAAGGTTACACTCTGCAAGATTTCTGATATTTTGTATGAATGGTAGAAAGTGACCTACGACCACAAAACGCTGAAAGACAAAGAAGCTTCATCCAGAAGCAGAGGAAAAAATTTGAAATTGAAAGACAAGAAAGATCTGAACATACTCAAAAACCCATACAAAACTTAATAAAAGTATAGCTTCCCAAGACTACAGGAGCATGACAAGCAACATATTCTTTAGTATAATGTGTTCATGAGTGACCTTCTAACCCGCGGAATTGCAAATATAATCCCCAACAGAAAGGAATTGGAACACGCCCTTTCCTCAAGACATAAACTAAACATCTATATGGGAATAGACCCTACGGCAACACGAATCCATTTGGGACACGCAGTGCCTCTCAGAAAACTTCAGGAATTCGCGCGCGGAGGACATAATGTTACATTTTTAATCGGGGATTTTACGGCTCTTATTGGAGATACCTCAGATAAAGACACTGAACGACCGGTTTTAACCTCTGAAGAGATTGAAAAAAATTTTCAGACTTATAAAGAACAGGCGGGTAAAATTTTAGATTTTTCACTTGTCCGAGTTGTACATAATAGTGAATGGTTATCTAAGTTAACATTTACGGAAATTGTGAAACTGTGCCAACGTTTTTCTTTTGGAGATTTTGCCAGTCGTGAACTTATTAAAAAAAGGCTATTAGATGGAAAGCATGTAGGACTTCATGAGGCACTATATCCTGTTATGCAAGGGTACGACAGTTATCACCTAGATACAGATGTACAAATTGGTGGGGCAGATCAAACTTTTAATATGCAAGCTGGAAGAATTTTACAGGAAGATATAAGAGGAAAAAATACATTTGTCATCGCAACAGAATATTTAACAGGAACTGACGGTCGAAAAATGAGCAAGTCCTGGGGAAATGCTATATGGCTAGACGACACACCACAGGATATGTACAGAAAAATAATGGCTATTGAAGACAAATTACTAGTGGAATACTTTACACTTGCAACAAGTACAAAAGAGGCTGAAATTGAAAAAATAGAAAAAAAACTTGCAGAAGGAGAAAATCCTATGGATATTAAAAAAGAACTTGCCCAAAAAATAGTTACAGAACTCCATGGTAAAGACGAAGCACGCGCAGGTCAGGAAGAATTTGAGCGAGTAGTACAACTCGGGGAAGCACCAAGCGATATCCCTGAATTTAAAATCACAAAAGGAAAACATATTGAGCACATACTTCTTGAATCTGAACTGGTTGGAAGTAAGGCAGAAATAAAAAGACTTGTTGAGCAAGGCGGCATAGAAATAAACGGCAAAAAACTTACCATCGAATCTTTAAAACAAAATGCAACAGAAAACAGCATACTAAAAATAGGGAAACATAAATTTTTAAAAATGATAGAATAGACACTGTATGGAATTTTTAAGAAATCACAAATGGATTTTTAAAACAGTTATGATAGTGTCCACGTTGGCGCTTATCATCAGCTCATTCCTTCCCTTCTTCCTAAGGTAACATGGAATCAAAAACAAAGATTGCTGACTTAGGGCGGTCATTTTCTTTTCAGAAAAAAAAGCTAGAAAAGCTTGGTCTCCACACAATTTATGATCTTTTCTATCACATTCCCAGCAGGTATGAAGATCTTCGGATTATTTCAAAAATAAGTAATGTACAGCCAGGCGAAACAATAACAGTTCAGGGTAAAGTTTTGAGCATTAAAAATGAATATAGAACTAGACGAATGATCATACAAAAAGCAACAGTTGAAGATGAAACTGGGCAGATAGAAGTGCGTTGGTTTAACCAAACATATTTGACTCGCAACATACCACAAGGATGCATGCTATCAGTGTCTGGCACAGCTTCACAATTTGGGAAAACTCTTGCAATAACAGCTAAGGAATTTGAGGTCATGGATAACTTACCTCAAACTATTCATACAGGTAGACTTGTACCCATATACCCACTCACAGCCGGGCTTTCTTCAAAATGGTTACGAGGCAAAATATTTGACTTTTTACAAAATGATAAAGCTACTCTTTTGGAATTTTTACCCGAAAAAATTCTTTTATCTCGTAATTTACCTGAAATTAAAACCGCAATTCAAAATATACATTTTCCAAATAATTTTGAGGAAATAGCAGATGCAAAAAAAAGACTGTCCTACGAAGAATTATTTCTTGTTCAGTTAGGAGCAATGGTAAGACGAGCCGAGTGGGAAAAAAATGAAAAATCTCCCGAATTCCACGTCATAAAATACAAAAACCAAATTAAAAAACTGTTTGAAAGTCTTCCTTTTTCATTAACTTATGCCCAAATGCGCTCACTTGATGAAATATACGCAGATCTTGCTTCAACTGTACCCATGAATAGGCTCCTTGAGGGGGATGTAGGATCAGGAAAAACAGTGGTTGCGGCAATTGCGCTATATGTTACGGTACTAAACGGCTATCAGGGAGTTATTATGGCTCCAACTGAAATTTTAGCAAATCAACACTACGACACAATCTCAAAACTTCTTGAACCCTTAGGAGTAAACGTGGCACTTGTTACAGGATCATCCAAACCCAAACTAGAAAGTAAAAAATATAACATTCTCATAGGAACACACGCCTTACTTCACTCGAAAATAATATTTGATAAGCTAGGACTTGTTGTAATAGATGAACAGCAACGATTCGGAGTAGAGCAGCGCGGCATTTTACGCGATAAAGGGGAAAATCCACACTTTCTCACAATGACCGCAACACCTATTCCAAGAACCGTTTTTCTCACGCTTTATGGAGATTTATCCCTTTCTGTATTAGATGAGATGCCGAAAGGTAGAGTAAAAGTAAAAACGTGGCTAGTTCCCAATGAGAAACGAAACTCAGGATATGAATGGATTAAAGAAAAGATCAATGAAACGGATGAAAATGGCAACAGAAATCAAGTATTTATTATTTGTCCATTTATTGAAGAGTCAGAAAGCGCAACAACTGTAAAGGCAGCAACGCAAGAGTTTGAGCACCTATCAAAAGGGGTATTTAAAGATTTCAAAGTAGGAATATTGCACGGAAAAATGAAAGGAAAAGAAAAAGACGCGGTATTGAAAAGTTTCGCGGAGGGAAAATTGGATATTTTGGTTGCAACACCAGTTGTTGAAGTAGGCATAGATATACCAAACGCGACTATCATGGTAATAGAGGCAGCAGAACGATTTGGATTATCTCAGCTACATCAATTACGGGGGCGTGTTGGAAGAAGAACTCGGGAGTCATTTTGTCTGCTTTACACAGAATCCCCAAGTATTGATACAAAAAATAGACTTAAATCCCTTGAAAAGATATATATAGGTTCTGAACTTGCGGAATTGGATCTAAAACTACGAGGACCGGGAGATATGTATGGAACTGCACAGCACGGAGCGCACTCTCTTAAAATTGCAAGCTTTTCAGACTGGGAGCTTATTGTAAAATCAAAAAAAGATGCTCAACAGATATTCCCACAATTAAAATCCTTTCCGCAATTAAACGCCAGACTGAAAGATGAACTTGAACGCACCATCCTCCCAGACTAATTTCTTGAATATAGGAATCAAATATACTATAATATAACAATCAATTGTCAATTTTGACTTTTGGGTATTTAATATGCCTCACGAACCAAAGAAACGTCATTCACGAGCAAGACAGGGAAAAAGAAGAGCTGCAATTTCTTTTGTAGCTCCTAGTATTGTAATCTGTAAAAATTGCGGAACTCCGTCATCACCTCATATTGTCTGCAAAGCTTGCGGGTATTATAAGGGTGCTAAGGTAATTTAATTTTAGCTTACTAGCTGAGTACTTGACAGACAGATGTCAATTATTCTACTAGCAGGCTACATTCCATGAAAACTTCAAATGATCCACGCCATCAAAAAAGGCAACACAGAATAAGTCTTTTGTTTGCACAAAGTTTTCCAAGCAATCAACCTATTGATTCATCAATCTCTGAGATTATGGAAAACATAGCTACAATTGACGAAACAATTACCCATATTGCGCCTGAATATCCAATTGATAAAATCAATAAAGTAGAACTTGCTATTCTGCGGCTTGCGATTTATGAAATGACCATAGAAAAAGAGGTTCCACAAAAAGTTATAATAGATGAGGCAATAGAGCTTGGAAAAGAGTATGGAGGAGACAGCACTCCTGTATTTATAAATGGTGCGCTGGGAAAATTAGTTAAAGATCAGAAAGAGTCAGAAACCAAAATGAATAATTAAATATAAACATGAATATTCCAGAATTTAAAAATAAACAACTTTTTTCACAAGTTTTCACGCACAGATCATACCTGAATGAATCTCCTGACGCGATAGAATCAAATGAACGTCTTGAGTTTTTAGGAGACAGCATACTATCATTTATTGTTTCCTCTTATATTTATGAGCATTACCCATCCCTCAAGGAAGGGGAACTTACATCTTTGCGTTCAGTGCTAACAAACACCCAAACTCTTTACCAATTTGCCTCAGAATTGGACCTTGGAAATCAGCTAAAACTGTCTAAAGGAGAGGAGTCAACTGGTGGAAGAATCAACAAAACTATCCTGGCAAATACTTTTGAGGCACTTTTGGGAGGAATTTTTATAGATCAGGGAATTGAAGCCGCTAGTAAATTTGTACACACGGTCATTATTTTAAAGATTGATGAAGTAGTAAACTCTCAGGGGCTAAAAGACCCTAAAAGCATGCTTCAGGAAAAAACACAAGAAAAGAGCAAAACTTCCCCTCTTTACAAGATTGTAAATGAGGAGGGACCTGATCACGCAAAAATATATACTGCAGGCGTATTCTTAGACGAAAAACTACTGGCAGAAGGTTCAGGACACTCCAAACAGGAAGCAGAAAAAAGCGCGGCAGCAAATGCCCTGAAGGTACTCTAAAGAGACATATAGACATTCCAAGTGGACAAGAGTACTATTAGGGAAAGGTAGCATGACAGAAAGATTAAAGGACCCAAATTCTTTTCTTCTTACTAAGCGTGAAAAAATAATACTCGGTGGGGTAGCTTCAGTTCTTGCGGTGGCAGGAGGAATAATGGATTGCGCAAAATGGCCAGAACCTCTTGCGCCTGATACAAACCCAAGAGTGCACCAACCCACATCTACAAACCCCTTACCCAAGCTCTCCAGTTCTCAAGGGCAATAATGCTTTTTTAACCGATTCACTACGCATATCTGCCTTTAATGAAATTGCGTCTTTTAGTGTTGCTTCAATCTCATCAGGTTCAACCTTTAACTTTTCTATCTTCTTTACTGATACAACTTGCGTTCTTTCCATGTAGTCTAAGATAGAATTTCTTACTAATTGTTGTCTGTCAGAAGATAATCCTGCATCTTTCCCTGTTGCGTCTCCCACCTCCAATAAGAGTTTCGCGAGATTTCGTATGGCTTCAAAGCGTACATTTTCATCATGCTGTAGGTTGTCTATGTTGTGTTTGTGCGCAGTACCTGCCACAATTCCAACTTCATCTTGCTTCAAAAATTTACTTGCATCCTGAGCTTTAGAAATAAAAAGTGCTGTCCTCCCATCTGTTTCTACGTAATTAGTGAAATTACGAGTTAATGTCTTTACAATCTTCTCATATTCATTGTCACCGCTTACTCGTCCCTTAAAAAACTGAGGGGCAACTACTGGTGGAACAACAGTAAGCGCACCCAATCCCATTAATTTTAAAAATACACGCCTGGTTATTTGAGGTGGCATTTCTTTTCTATATTTAAAAGCTTGATTCGCGTGCATAACCTCTTCATCATTCATTCCTATTACTCCACCTATAATCCCAAAAATTGATAATGCTATAGGACTTACTGCATACTTACTTGAATCGTCAGTGGAAGTATTATTTAGAAATTTTCCGTGTTTATTTAATAATGTATCTATAGCTTTCTTATTCTCATTCTCTTTTTCTGACAATTTATCAGTAACTGAACTCCTAAAACCAACCGTATCGCCTAGCACAATTAACATCTCATCTTTCTGTTCTTCCTTAAAATCCTTAGGAATAAGTGAATATAAATCACGGTTTACTCCATCTGAGAACTTTGTTTGTCCAGGAGGCAAGCCTAGAACAGGAGAAAGACCATCAATTGCAAGTAGTGTAGGTGAATCACTATAAGCTTTCTCAGATTGTAAATTTGACCAAATACTCGTATCAAGTGCGCCTGAATTAAATTTGTTATCTAAAACTATGCGCTCGGGAATTGTAGTAGGGTGATTACCAAATAAAAAGTTTATTTTCAAATCTAAAGGTTTCAACTCAGGGTTGTTATCCGACTTAATCTCCATACCCCTACTTTAGACACAAAAACATACTCTGTCAAGCTGGTATATTGACAATTGCTATAGGATTCTATATAGTTTTTTAAGATATGAGTACACTGGTACATATATATGGCTAACGCAAAAGAAATAGGTAGAAATGTAGCTCTCAGAACATCTCTTGCAGCATCTGTTGTGGTAGGATCTGCAGCAGGTCTTCACGATTCTCCATCCATATATGCATCTAACGAAACACCGAACCTTTCATACAAAGTTATAACTCCAGAAATTAGTTACGACCCCAAAAAAACAGAAGATGGATCAATTCAACTCCCTTTCACAGAAGTTATTAGCGGATTATACTTCAATAACTTTGGAGATAAGCAGGTAAAACTTATAGATAACAAGAAAGACTGGGAAAAAATATGGAAAAACAGTGTTTATACTGGTCCGGATAATTGGAATGCTCCAGAGATAGCCGAAACGGATAATGTTTTGATTGTAGCGCAGGGTGCAGGGAAAAAAGAAGGAAGAATGGTAAAAGTATCTCAATTAAATGACAAAGGAAACGTTATTGAAGCCGAAGTGACCTCTTACAACCCAGACATTTTATGCAAGCCAAAAATTTCTGAAAACGTCCAGAATCCTATGACAGCTATAAAATTTTCAAATCCAGAAAAAAAACCTGTACGAGTAACATTTAATCAGGTATCAAATTCTCTCTACAGCATAGCTAATGTATCCAACGCAAGTGCAATTATTAAAGAGACAGGAAATGGTGAGTTTGAAATTACTGGAACAACTTTTTCTCAGGCAATCGTGCTTATTGAGCCTGCTGAGGTGGTAGATTGTACAGACTTAGAGCCATTAAAAGTAGGCATGGAGTCACCAGTTAACAATGCCTCTTTTACGGATAAAGATATAATTGTGATTAATGCCCAAACTATAGATAAAGATGACGCATCTCAACTAGACATACTTGTGAACGGCAAATCTATACCAAACGACGCAATAAAGGACATGAACTGTGTCTCTGGAGTAGCTAAAGATGAAAAAACTGAAGAAAAAATGTACGCGGGAGTTGCATGCGAAGTTAAAATAGACGCTTCAAAACTACCTGAAGGAGTCCATGAAATTGAAGCTCGTGGAAGCGAAGAGACATCACACGGTGGCTCAAAAATTGGAAACATTATGCGCTCGAGCTATGCGTATATTACAAAAACAAAATAATTCAATTGCATATTAACCTAGCACTCTCCAGTTTGTAAACTTGTTTAATTCTCTTCCCACAACCGGAACATATGCATCAACTGAAACACTGTATCCATCAGTTTTCTTTTCCTCCGCGTCAACTCCTGACTTTAATGGGGGAAGCGCCTCAACACTCAACTGGCAAATAGGGCAGAGTGGGCGAGTAGTTAACTACCGAACGCTTTGCAACACAAATGCCACGTCACCAAGCTTTTTTGTGAAGTATAGGGGAGAGGGCACGAACTTGACAATTGCTATAGGATTTGTTATTCTACGTATAGAGATTATTTTTATGCCACAAAATCCTGAAAGTATCCAAAAATTAAATATTAAAAAAGCACTACGAGCAGCTGCTGCAACTGCGTTTATTAGTACCAGTGTGATAGCACCCATGGCTCACGCTGAAGACACAACTCAGGAAACTTTTAGCCAGACTGTACATACTGACAGACCAACATTACCCTATAAAATGGTCCTCCCTGGTATTGCCTCAGACCGAATCTCACCTGAAACTAAGCCATTATTAAAAGGTTTTTCTTTCCTTGAACAGGGATTAGAAATTGCAGACTCTGAACCATATACAAAACTTCAAGTTTCAAATTTTTCAAAAGAAGATACAGAAATATTTAATCAATCCTACGAAGAAATTAAGGGCAAAAATTCACAGGCACCAGAAATAAAAGATAACGAGATGGCTTTTATAGTTGCTGTAAGCAGCATTCAAGGTCCTGCATTAAAACTAAAGGGCTTAGAACAAGAAGATACTGAAAAGCTAACTATTAATATAGAATTTAGCAGTCCAAGCGATACAATTGATTATGAACCCGCTGGCAGAGAAAACTATATAATAGGGATAGTTGATAAAAAAGCAGATATTGCAATTTATTATCCAAAAGCCGATGAGCCATTTCTTACTTTACCTAAAAAATAATTCTAGTTAAACCTATGAAAGAAAGAACAAATCGACACAATCTACACACGAAAGTCTTGCTGAACACTTCAATTGTTGGTTTAGCTATAGTTGCCAGTGAATTAGCTTCTGGACAAAATACTGATTCTGCACGCCTTGAGTCTCCAGCAGTTCCAGAATGCGCCACAAACATATTCCCACTCCCAGAAAAAGCTAAGGTTGGCACCCCTCTAACACTTAAAAACGGTGAAATTGTAGTCATTAATGAAAAACCAGTCATTGATTTTGTTAATCCTAAAAAACCATCCGTAGGAGTAGTGTATGGAACAAATAGCAAAGGCGTGCTTGACGTAGCATCTGTAACTACTGACTGTGATTATGCAGGTGGACGATACACAGCAGACCCCATTGAACTTCCTTAGCTTTGCCATTGAGATTCCTTCATAAACGTGTTAACTTTATATAATGGATTTCATGAACCGAAAAATTTTACTCATTATCACTCTAGAAATATTAATTGTTGGCGCTATTGCACTGGCTTCAATTTTTCTTCTTAACTTATTAAACACTAACAAGTCTGGATCGGATAGCAGCTTGAATTCAGCTGAAATTATCTCAACGCCTATTAATATAGATAACAAAGTCGTAAGTGCTGCAACAATTTTTTATGTGTTGAAAGGAAAAGTTAAAAATATTTATCTACTAAAACCAAATATCTACTCTGTGGTGTTTGAGGGCTCAACACAAGAAATTCCAGTAAAAAATGACCTTTTTGTATCACGACTAAGTCAGCCTATTGGTCGAGTAAACATATCAGAAGTTAAAATAGAGGACGAAATTGTATTATACACAGGATACAACTTAAAAACTAAAAAATGGACAGTAAATTCTCAGGTAGTAAATACAAACGCAACAAATTCAGCAAATATCTTACCTCGAAACAGATGATATGTACCATATCAAAAAACTAATAGCTGTAATTTTTCTAGTTATTCTTTTTGGATTTATTGCTTCTCATAATGCGTTTGCTGATTACTCAAATCTCCCTACGTCAGATAATGTTCAGGTTGGTGATGTCATATATGTAGATGGTATTCCTTATGTCGTAACCGAAGAATATACATATGATACAGGAAAGGGCGGCGGAGGAGATGCTCTGCACACCGTATACGGTACACAGGGTGATGGAACCATAGACGTAAACGATATTAACGAATTTGATGGGGGAACAGGTTTTGGGTATATTCTTTCACCAATTGACATGTCTGATTATTATTATTGTGAAGCAAATCCATCAGCCTGCGTTGGAGGTGGAGCTTCAGAAACCCCAGTTTTATCAGGAAGAGCATTCTTAGACTATAACAAAAATAATAAATATGATGGGACAGACGTATCTCTTCCTTACTCTGGTCAGGTACAAATGGGCAGCACAAATAATGGAGGGGTTTCAACTGCCATAATTGGGGGAGTGGGGGTTTATGGATTTTATGAAAGTCTCCCTCCTGCGGATATTTTTACTTATATGGTTGCGGGGCAAATTACTACATCAAATCCGTATGGGTATAGATTCTTAGGGTGGGATGCAGTAGCTTCTGACCCTAACTCTCCTCCAGGACCTTTTGGATCCACCTTCATTCATACCTTTTATCCCAACAATCCTTCTACAATCGCAAACATTAAACACCCTGGCGTACCTGCTGGTCTTACGGGAACTTCCACTCAGGTGGATCTAATATTTGAAGCTCCAAATAGCATCTCAGGAAGAGTTTGGTATGATAAGAATGGAAATGGATCATTTGATGATGCTGGTTGGTGTTTACCCACTACGTCAAATAATAGCTGTAGTGCTTGTTACTTTTCCTCAGCGCCTTTAACTCAACCATCTGGCTGTAGCATTACTTATTCCCAATACGCACCTACTGGTAGTTATCTACAAGTAGTTCCATCAGAGAGAGTGGCAACTGGGAATTGGACTGCCGCTGATACAACATTTCTTCAGTCTGCCGGCTTTAGTCCCACAAATGTAAATGGAAATTTTTCTGTAAACAACACAAATACTTCCCTTAGTGCTAACACCTCAAGTGGCAATTTTTTCTTTCAAAAATATCCGGGAACATATACACTTGCGATTAAGCTTCCAACGGGATATATACTGAAAAGTACTTCAGGGAATACAAACCCTAGAAACGTAACGCTTCCCACAACAGCAGCAAATGGAAATGCAGAAAACGTCAACTTTGAGTTGGCTCGTGTATCTACCCCTCAGTGTACAGGAAGTGGA
>DAIQMY010000007.1:0-12058 GCA_036788695.1 Candidatus Levyibacteriota bacterium
AAAAATACAAGGGTGAAGTGGACAAGGATCTTGCTGATGCATCGGCTGTCGGGGCTTCAGGTACTCCAACATTTTTTATAGGTAAATCAACATCGGACGGTGTGATAACCGGAACGAAAATTGTTGGAGCTCAACCTTATAGTGCTTTTCAAGCAGAAATTGATAAACAGCTAAAGTAAATATGAATTTAGGAGCAATATTTTTAACAGGGCTATTAACCGGAGGGCTTACCTGCCTTGCAGTACAAGGGGGTCTTCTTGCAACAACAGTAGCACAGCGTGAAGAGGAGAAACTTAAGGAAAAAACGAAAACTTCAGGGAATGCACTATCTATTCTTTCTTTTCTTGTTGCAAAAATAATTGCCTACTCAATTCTCGGATTCTTGTTGGGATGGCTAGGTTCAGTTGTTCAGTTATCTCTAACGGCAAAGGTTATTATGATGATTGCAGTTGCTATATTTATGATTGGAACTGCTTTAAATCTCTTAAATGTTCACCCTATATTTCGTTATTTCATAATTCAACCCCCACGATTTTTAACAAAACTCATAAGAAACCAATCGAAAAGTAATAGTATATTTGCACCTGCCATACTTGGTGCATTTACTGTCTTTATCCCCTGCGGGACCACACAAGCAATGATGGCCTTAGCGATCGCATCCGGTAACCCACTCTATGGGGCAGCAATCATGGCTGCTTTTACGCTTGGAACTTCCCCGGTATTTTTTACACTCGGATACCTGGCAACAAGGTTAGGTGATGCAATGCATAGACGATTTTTGAAGGTAGCAGCATATGCGCTTATTCTTTTGGCTGTCTATAACCTGAATGCAGCAATAGCACTTACAGGAAGCAGCTTCACCTTTGAGAATTTATTGACAAATATTAACTGTGCCGTAAGCTTCTGTGACAAAGATTTTGGCCCTTCTGCTGTACAGGCTGCAGCTCCTGTTTCTGATGCGACAATCACAATAAATAACGATGGCTATTCACCAAACAATTTGACAGTAAAAGCAGGATCAGAAGTCACTTTAAATATTGTCAATAAGGGTGGTGGGGGATGCACTCAGGCTTTTACAATACCAAAATATAATATTCAAAAAATTGTACCAATAGGAAGTTCAGACAAGGTAACTTTTACTGCACCGAATGAACCGGGCACACAGCTTGCTTTTATGTGCAGTATGGGTATGTTCAGAGGAACTATAAACATAATATAACTATGCAAACAGTAAAATTAAATATTTTTGGCATGCACTGCACGAGCTGTGCATTTAACATTGATGGCGAACTAGAAGATACAGAAGGAGTTAAGGAATCCAAAACAAACTATGCAAAACAACAAACAGAAGTGGTATTTGACTCAGAAAAAATTTCAGTCAATAAGTTGATCTCAATTATTAAGAATCTTGACGAAAGCTATGGCGCCGAGGTCAGTAAAGAGTAACATGTATGTCAACAGAACAGAAAGTTATCGGAGGCATATCACTTTTATCAATAGTCATATTAGTTGGTGGGGTTTTCTTTTTGTCGGCTAGTTCTAGTCCATCCACTTCTTCTAACTCAAATATTAATTCCGCTACATCTGTCCCTGAAAGTGATATTGTTGCTCGTAATGGTATGCATTGGCACCCGAAACTGTCAATTTACATTAAAGGAGAAAAGCAACCTTTCACAAACGGTATTGGTTTGAATGGTGCAGTACATAATCCTATTCATACACATGATGACGCTGATAAAGATATTGTTCATATGGAGTTTCAGGGTGTTGTTACTAAGGAAGATACAAAATTAGCTAGCTTCTTTAAGATATGGGGTAAAAAGTTTTCTTCAACACAGATTTTTGATAAGAAAAATGGTGAGGAAGGAACTGTTAAAATGACAGTGAACGGAAAAGGAAATACTCAGTTTGAAAACTACCAAATGCGTGATGGTGATATGATTGAAATCAAATATGAATAAAATGCAAAGAATACTAATCGCAGTTATTATCGGAATAGTGCTATTTGGTGCAGGAGTATATTTATACTCCAACTCCCCACAAAATAAAACAGGGCAAGCTGGAGAGTTTTCAAAGAGCTCTCAAAATTATCCGCAAGCCAGTAATTCAGAGATTGTAGAACTAAAGGATGGTGACAATTATGATCTTACTGCAAGTATAGTCAAGAAAACTATTAACGGAACTGAGGTAAAAATGCTAGCCTATAACGGCTCGATACCAGGACCACTCATTAAAGTTCCACAAGGTGCAGAGATTACACTTAATTTCAAAAATGATACCGATGTAGATTCCACACTCCATTCGCATGGCATAAGGCTGGAAAATAAGTTTGATGGAGTACCTGATGTGACACAACAAGCTGTAAAACCAGGAGAAAGCTTCACTTACAAACTTAAATTTCCGGATGTAGGCATCTACTGGTACCATCCACATATTCGTGAAGATTATGCACAAGAATTAGGATTATATGGAAATTTTTTGGTAACCCCTTCTCAGAACGATTACTGGGCTGAGGTAGATCGTGAGGAGACACTTTTCCTTGATGATGTTCTTATTCGAAATGGACAAATAGCATCATTCAGTCAAACAACCGTAGACCACACTTTGATGGGAAGATTTGGAAATGTCATGCTTGTTAATGGGGATGATAATTACAAGCTACCAGTTAAACAGGGAGAGCGAGTACGATTTTATGTTACAAATGCAGCTAATACTCGTGTTTTCAATTTTACAATTCCCAATACACGAATGCGCTTAGTAGGAGCAGACAATGGAAAATATGAACGTGAGGAATGGGTTGATTCAGTTATTCTTGGGCCATCAGAGCGTACAATTGTGGAAGTTTGGTTCGATAAATCTGGTGACTATCAGATTTTAAATAAAACTCCTGAAAAGTCTTATACGATGGGTGCAATATCAGTTGAGCCCAGTCCTGTAACCACCTCTTACTTTCTTGTGCCACGAACAAACGAAGATGTGATTGATTCTCTTGCATTATTACGTCCTCTATTTAACAAACCATTCGATAAAAGTATTAAGTTAACACTCCAAATGGGTTCGTCTAACAATGCTATGGGTGGTCACATGATGAGTGATGGGCAAATGATGGGGAACAGTCAAATGTCTATGGGTGATGTTAAAAAGATTGAATGGGAAGACGATATGAACATGATGAACGTTCAGTCAACAAAGAAAACACTTAAGTGGAAATTCATCGATCAAGAGACAAATGAGGAAAATATGAATATTAAATGGCAGTTCCAAAAAGGAGACATAGTCAAAATCAAACTATTTAATGATGATAAATCCATGCATCCGATGCAGCATCCAATTCATATTCACGGTCAAAAGTTTCTCGTTCTTAATACAAATGGAGCACCAAACCAAAACCTGGTCTGGAAAGATACCGCACTTATTCAAACAGGTGATACTGTAGAGTTCCTAGTTCAAATGGATAACCCCGGTAAATGGGTCATTCATTGCCATATTCCGGAGCATATGGAATCAGGGATGATGTCAGAATTTGAAGTAATTTAATAGATTTCTAATCTGTGTATTTGCTAAAATGAAACTATGGATACAAAAACAAAGTTAGTACTAATAATATTTTTAGGAATTGGTGCATTTTTTCTATTAGCTGAACATAGAGCGCATCTCTATGGATTATTGCCATACTCATTTTTATTACTTTGCCTTGTGATGCATATGTTTATGCATGGAGGAAAGAAAGGAGGGCATCACTAATGGAAGCTCCAGCTTATGGCTTATGGCCGCTAGTCATTATAAACGCGGGGGTTTTTATAATCTTTGCCTTTAGCTTTACAAAGCCAAAAACTTCGCGTGATTGGCGATCATTTGGTATGTTTTCCTCTTTTATTATTGCCCTCATGACTGAAATGTATGGATTTCCTTTAACAATTTATCTTCTTTCTGGTTGGCTCTCAAGCAAATTTCCTGGCATGAACCTGTATTCTCATGACATGGGACACCTCTTGAATACTTTCATGGGCTGGGGCGGGGATCCGCACTTCAGTCCTTTCCATATTCTCAGCTATATTTTTATTGGTGGAGGTTTTATTATGCTCTCCTCTGCTTGGGAGAAATTATACAAAGCACAAAAGGCACATACACTGGCGACAACTGGACTTTATGCTCGCATTCGCCATCCCCAATATGTAGGATTTGTTGCAATCATGTTTGGTTTCTTGATTCAATGGCCAACTCTTGTAACGCTTGTTATGTTCCCTATTCTCGTCTTTATGTACGCAAAACTTGCAAAACTTGAGGAAAAGGAAATGGAGAAAACATTTGGCAAGGAATATGAAAACTATGCAAAGAAAACGCCAGCATTCTTACCAAAAGTAATTTATGAAAAAATACACTCAAAATCATGATGAAGGTGAATGTGAGCATGCCCCCATTCGAGGAAGCTTCGTAATACTAGTTACAAAGTTACTAACAACGCTTTTTCTTTTTGAAAGTGTTTACGCCGCAGTGTTTTATTTTCTAACCTTGGGTTTTGCTCTTCCCTTTGACCTTCATCATCACATCGCAATAGTTATCTTAGTTTTGGAAATTTTGAAAGTATTTATACAAGTATTTCTCATGCTGTATGTGACACTTTCCTGGTCGAGTAATTCTTATTATATAAATGGGAAGCATCTTATTAAAAGAACCGGAACTTTCAATTCAGAAGAAGATATATATGAATTCGATACTGTTCGATCAGTGGCCGTAAATCAATCATGGCTTGGAAGAATTTTTCATTATGGTGACATATCTCTTAAAACAAGTGCGTCTGGTGGATATCAAGTTATTGTGACAATTGCTGGTATTTCAAACCCCCAAAAATATGAGAAAACGATAAAACAGTGTCTATAGTCACTATGAACAACTCTATACTAAAATCAGTTAGAAACGGGTTGGCAGCTGTTTTCATATTGCTTGGGATTTATGTTTTTATTGTTTCGCTTGTGAGTGGGTGGGATTTTATGCTTCTGCAACTTTTTAAGTATTGGTATTATGTTGGTGCTTTGGCTTTAGGATTCGGCATTCAAGTTAGTTTATATACATATCTTAAAAACGCTATCAAGCAAAAAGCTTCTCCACATGTTTTGGCTGTCTCAGGAACTACATCAACCGTAGCCATGATTTCTTGTTGCGCTCATTATTTGGTAAATCTTTTACCAATACTTGGTACAGTAGGTATTATTACCATTATTTCTCAGTACCAGGTTCAACTTTTTTGGGTAGGAATTGCATTTAATTTCGCAGGAATTTTATATGTGCTAAGTAGGATTATAAAGTTTTCAAAAGGAGCATGAAATATAAAAAGTTCGTCTACATGTGCATTGCAATTATCCTTGTAGCATTTCTTCTGTATCGATTTGTGGGAAATCCTCTTCAATACAACAAAACCACTATAGATTCGCAAAAACAAAACACTCTCATAACACAAACAAACTCAGAAGGCACAGTAACTATAAAAGTTACACCCGAAAATATCTCAGAAGATAAAAAAACGTGGAATTTTCGTATAGTGCTTGATACCCATACGGGCAGCCTGGACGAAGATTTAACAAAAAATGCAGTACTTATTGACGATCAAGCCGAAAGGTTAAAGCCTGAAGCTTGGGAAGGCGATCCACCCGGAGGTCACCACAGAGAAGGATTATTGACTTTTGGGCCATTTTCTAACGATTCCAAATCAATTACACTTATATTACAGAATGTAGGAGGAGTATTTGAGAGGAAATTTACCTGGGAGAGTAGATAACATGAAAAAATCACTTGAACATTACGAAGAAAATGCATTCATTCAAGCTAGTGCTGAGAGAGTTTTTGCCTACGCAGACAACTTTTATAATTTTTCATCGCATATGAATAAATCTACATGGATGATGGGTGGAGGGGAGATGGAAACCACGGTAGATGCGGGAAATGGTCAAAAAGTAGGATCACACATCCAAATGGATGGAAAAGTGTTTGGAGTTAATTTATTTCTCGATGAGGTAGTCGAAGTTCATGAGCCACCAAAACGCAAAGAATGGAAAACTGTAGGAAAGATTAATCTCTTAGTGATAGATCACTACGTATTAGGTTTTTATATAGAATCGCAGGATAATACATCAAAACTTACAATTTATATTGATTATGGACTCCCAAATTCCTTAAAAACCCGCTGGCTTGGTTATGTTTTCGGGGAGATGTACGCAAAATGGTGTGTACAGCAAATGATCAATGGAGTAAAAGAACACTTTAATAATAAGAAGGGAGGTGAATAACATAAAACTATCAAAATTGATTCACATAGCAAGTGTTATATTTGGATTTATCGGTTTGTTCATGTGGTTTCTTCTCATTTTCGCTTGGTTATGTTTTCGGGGAGATGTACGCAAAATGGTGTGTACAGCAAATGATCAATGGAGTAAAAGAACACTTTAATAATAAGAAGGGAGGTGAATAACATAAAACTATCAAAATTGATTCACATAGCAAGTGTTATATTTGGATTTATCGGTTTGTTCATGTGGTTTCTTCTCATTTTCGCTTGGTTCACGGGTGCTTCTTGGTTTGCCGCAACGTATAACCTTACTCTTATGATTGGGTGTACTCTATTCTCATTTCTTGCCGCAATTTGGCTCCAAATTGCAACGATTCACCATATGAAGCTTGAGAAAAAAGGTGAAATCATATAAACATATTTGGTTCTCAGCAACAGTAAGCTGAATTTTGACAGGTGTTTATTCGCTGCAAAATTGAGTTATACAATTTATGTATACTTTTGTCGTAAAAAATAAATTGCATTGAATGGAGGTGATAAGGTATGACGGAGGAGAAACAGATATACACGTGTCCAATGCATCCTGAGGTACAGAAAGAAACACCCGGAAATTGTTCTAAGTGTGGGATGAAACTTGTCGAGACTGAAAAGAAAATGGTTCAGTAAACTATGGATTTTACTTATGCCTATTTAACAATCAGCACATTATTGTTACTGGTTTGGCTTTTTTTGTATTGGAAAAAACCAAATTCTCGAAAGAAAATGCTTCTTGTTAGTTTTTTTACCGCCCCACTCGGATTAACAGAGCCACTTTTTGTCCCATCATATTGGCTCCCCTTTACTCTTTTTGATCTTGCGAGAAGAACTAGGTTTGATTTAGAGAGCCTTCTTTTTTCATTTGCTGTTGGAGGAATTACCACCCTCTTTTACGAGGTGATTTGGAGTAAATCGAGAAAACCTGAAACCCCCCATGAAATGTCTGACGGAAGACATAGATTACATCGCCTGGCGCTTTTGTCCCCCATCGCAGTATTTGGACTTTTGTATTTTTTTACTTCCCTTAATCCAATTTATTCGGCCAGTATTGCTATGGTAGTGGGCGCAATTGCAACAGGTTTTTGTAGGCCAGATCTTTTTAAAGCAATGCTTGTAGGGAGCTTACTGTTTCTTAGTCTATATTTTGTCGTGTTCTTAGTTGGTATTGTCTTACCCTTCCCAGGATACGTCCAAGCAGTATGGAATCTAAATGCCTTATCTGGATTTCTTATAGCAGGAGTGCCCATAGAGGAATTGTTGTGGGCAGCATCCCTTGGAGCTATGTGGAGTAGTATCTATGAACATTTTACTTGGTACAAATTCGCCTGAGCTATAGAAATTAGGAAAGTTGATTCACCTCATCGTATGTTATTACTTAGTATTAACATAATTTCTCCTTACTCCTACTATAATAAGCTGGGCGAAGAGACGTCTTGTCCTACGTACTGTAGTAATCAGTCGTATATAATTGCTAAAAAATTCGCTACAATAACAGTATGGAGAATAAACACACTATGAAAATGTACACCTGTCCAATGCATCCCGAGGTTCAAAGGGATAAACCCGGTACGTGTCCAAAGTGCGGAATGAAACTTGTTGAAACAAGGATGAAAATGGATCACAGCGCCATGAAGCATGAAGAGCATGTAATGAAGCCTGTAGCACAAATGTCATTTTGGGGAAGGCTCAAAATGAGTATGACGATGAGTATGGGAATGGAGCATGGAGGCCTTGCAGGAAGGGAAATGGCTAAGCTCATGGAAGAGGATATTCGCAATAAGTTCTTCTTCTCTCTCCTTCTTACCATTCCTATTATTCTTTATTCCCCTCTTGGTGAAAAGATTTTTCAAGTAAATCTACCTAGTCTTATTCCAGTGCCCTGGCTTCTCTTTTTCCTGACTACACCCGTATTTATTTATGGGGGCTGGATATTTCTTTATTCAACATATAAAGCACTACAAGTCAAAATACTAAATATGGCAGTTCTTATTGCTGTTGGGATTACTGCTGCCTATGCATTCAGCGTCCTGCTTACACTGCTAGGGTCAAGTGATTCCTTCTATGAAGCAGCAGCAATGCTGATTACCTTTGTACTTTTCGGACATTGGATGGAAATGAAATCTCGTCGTGGTACCACTGATGCTCTGCAAGCTTTATTTAATTTGGTCCCTCCCCAAGCAAGAGTGTTGCGAAACGGGAAAGAACAGCTCATTCCAACTTCAGAAGTAAAACTAGGAGACATTCTTATCTTGAAACCTGGTGACAAGGTACCAGTTGATGGTGAAATTATATCAGGTGAAACCTCAATTGATGAGTCTTTGGTTACTGGTGAGTCAGTTCCCGTTGAGCGAAAGGCTGGAGATAAAGTTATCGGCGGATCAATAAACCAATCTGGATCCGTTCAGTTTAAAGCAACCAAGATTGGTGAAGATACTGCACTTGCTCAAATTGTCAAAATGGTTGAAACTGCTCAGAATTCTAAGGCTCCAGGGCAGAAACTAGCTGACAGGTTCGCCAAATACTTAGTAATAGTGGCAGTTGGCGGAGGTTTCATTACCTTTATAGTTTGGTATCTCTTTTTAGGAGCTCCGATACTTCTTGCCTTAACTTTTGCTATCTCAACTGTTGTTATTGCCTGTCCTGATGCGTTGGGATTGGCAACTCCTACTGCTGTTGCTGTTGGAACGGGTCTTGGTGCCAAGCATAATATTCTCATTAAAGACGCACCAACTCTTGAGCAGACTTCTAAAATTCAGGCAGTTGTCATGGATAAAACGGGTACTTTAACCGAAGGAAAACCAAAAATAACCAGTATTGCCACAACAAATGAGTTTGATGAAAACAAAGCTTTACAACTCATAGGCGCAGCTGAGGCCAAGTCATCACATCCATTAGCTAACTCCGTACTAGAGGAATTAAAAAAAAGAAATCTATCACTCCCAAATTCAATTGAAAAATTTCAAAATCTCTCAGGACTTGGGGTAAAAGCAATTGTTGATGGGAAATCAGTATTAGTTGGTACAAGAAAACTGATGAATGAGAATAGGGTAGATACAACGAGCTTAGAAAAAGAAATTATAAAGTTTCAAGAAAACGGCGAAACTATCATGCTTTTGGCCATTAATAACAAACTGACAGCCATTGTTGGAGCAGTAGACCCCATTAAAGAAAATGCCAAAAAAACAGTTGACCGCCTTAATGAGTTAGGGATTGAAACTGCGATGATAACAGGGGATAACGAAAAAACGGCTCAAATTGTTGCCAAAAAAATTGGTATTAAAAGAGTATTTGCCGATGTTATGCCTGAGGATAAAGCAAAATATGTCAAAAAACTTCAAGATGAAGGGAAATTTGTGGCGATGGTTGGAGACGGAGTAAATGACGCACCAGCTTTAGCAACTGCTGATATTGGTATTGCAATTGGTGCTGGAACTGATGTGGCGATAGAGACAGCAAAAATAGTTCTTATGAAGTCTGATCCGGCTGATATTTTGCGTGCAATCAGGCTCTCAAAAGCAACAGTTAGGAAAATGAAACAAAACCTGTTTTGGGCTTCAATATACAACATATTGGCAATTCCAGTGGCAGCTGGAGTATTATATCCCAAGTTTGGAATTGAGCTCCGACCAGAGTTTGCTGCATTGCTTATGAGTATCTCCTCAATTATAGTTGCTACAAACGCAGTGCTCCTCAAAAGAGCCGAAAAAGATTTAGTTACTGTTTGAAACCTCCCGAATAATCTACTACAATAAGTAGTAGTTCCCATGAAGTTAAAAAGTATTTTACCTATTGTTTTTCTATTATTTGTTATTGCTTTGGCGAGCGTATTTTATATACAGAAAGACCGCCTTATTTTCAAAAAAAATGATAATAACTCAATAAAAACCCAGGTAGGTAAATTGAATTTAGAAGATCTAATTGTTGCTCCACAAATACCAAAAGATAAAGTAGTTGTTGAAAGCGCAACTCTATTGAAAAAGGGCTTTCTTGTGGTAAGACAGATGGATGATGGGAAGCTTAGCCAGGTTATTGAAATGAGCCTGCCACTTAATGCAGGTAAGCACAAAAATGTATCTATAAATCTTGGCAATGTCGAGATAGCAGATAAGAAGCTTATTGTTATGATTTATGAAGATTACGGTAATGATAGTATTTTTAATGATCTTGATATGCCAGCGCTTAATGAAAATGGCAATATGACAGCCCGTTATGTTGCAACCGGAGAGCCGTTACCAACAACTATTACTGAGGGGGAGGCTGTAGGGGCAATGGCACACAAGATGGCTGGTATGAAAACTATGGCGAAAGTTCGTTACTCAGATAAAGGTTTTGTGCCAAACGAAATTGAGGTCGAAGTTGGTAGTATGGTTGAGTTTATAAACGAAAGCAACAAAGATATGTGGGTTGCATCTATACCACATCCGGAGCATTCAAAATTACCAACGTTTGATCAGTTCAGGCTTTACAAAAAAGGTGCAATATACAGATATGTTTTTGACAAAAAAGGAACCTGGGAATACCACGATCATATTAGTCCGACTAGTGGGGGTATTGTTACAGTAAAGTAAGATAAATCAATAAGTATCTGCTGATTTTATTTCAAGAAGAATTTTACCATTTAGGTAAGTTCATTTAGTTATCATTTTTCTCTATTATGATTATAAAAATGTCACAAATTATTTTTACTATTTTTACGATCAATTTAATATTGATGCTAAATTCAGTGGTATATAGTCAAACACCCACCCAATTACCTAATCCTGAGACTAAGACAAATGATCTTCAAAATCAAATAAGCGAGTATCAAAAGAAGATTGCCGAATTACAAGGGGAAACCAAAACCCTATCTTCGCAAATAAAAATCGCAGACAATCAAATAAAATTAACAGAATTGAAAATTCGTTCAAACCAAGAAGAAGTAGAAGAATTAACAAAAGATATTGATACAGCCTCCACGAAGGTAGAAGGATTAGAAAATTCTTTAGAACGAATTACAACTGCCTTTCTTAACCGTACAAAAGGCGTATATCAGGCTGGAAAAATTCAACCTTTTCAGATTTTTCTATCATCTAGCTCATTAACAGATGCGTTTTCAAAGTTTAAATATCTTAAAATTGTTCAAAGATCTGATCAGAGATTAGTTGCTAGCACGATCCAATCTAGAAATAACTACGAGCGTGAAAAAAACTTATTTGAAACGAAGAAGGTAAAGGTAGAACTATTGAAAGAAAAACTGAGCGAGAATAAAGAGCAACTAGATCAACAAAAAAGTGAAAAACAAAACCTACTGAATGCAACTAAAAATTCCGAAAATGAATATCAAAAAAAACTTACCGAAGCCTTAAAAGAGCTTCAACAAATTCAAAAAGCAGCTACTATTTTAGTAGGTACTGAACCAAAGGACGTAAAAAGAGGTGACCCTATTGGACTTATGGGTAGCAGTGGTTTTTCAACAGGTGCCCATTTGCACTTCGGAATATATAACTACTCCTCCCTTGAGCAATATAATTATTACGGGGCACATGAGAATCCTACAAGTAGCCTGCAGGGCCAAACAGTTTATTGGGATACTGGTTGTGGGTCAGATCCAAATGGAGATGTCCTCACGGGTAATGGTTCTTTCGGTTGGCCTATGAGCACAAGTGGTTTGAGAATTACGCAGGGCTATGGTAATACCTGTTGGTCCTGGATGTATAAAGGTAAACCACATCCTGCTTTTGATATAGTTAATAATGGAGA
>DAIQMY010000008.1:0-8465 GCA_036788695.1 Candidatus Levyibacteriota bacterium
GAACCCGCGACCTGCTGTTTACAAAACAGCTGCTCTACCGCTGAGCTAAGAAGGCGAGTGAGAGATCATTATATCAGAGAATAATTAAGAATTGAACTGATTTATTATTTTACCTAGAAAGAGTAAGGCAGATAGAGCCTGTTATATCTTTTAGCTTCATTTTCATATTTAATGATAATATAATATATATTTAGATATAGTTATTTTTTGAGTGAATCTATAGGAAAGTTTTGGGACATAGTGGTAGCATTTAGTGTAAGCTTAGGAAGCTTTATTTACTATTTTGTGGTTGTGGGTTTGGGTTTTGTTGGGGGATAGGTTTATTAAGTCCGGGATTTGGGGGAGGAGCAATAAGCGTTTCAATACCTAGAAATATATTTACCTTATTTAGCTTTGCTTTTACAATAGCACTCTGATTTGGAATTTCCTGTTTTTGATGCTTCTCAAGATGGACAGTTATTTTATCTGTTAGTAAAGATATAAAGTTTTCATGTTGGGGGAGGATATCAAGTGGTCCAATTGAATTCTTGCTTGAGACTGCGGTAGCATTACCAGAGAAGAGTACCTTATCAGGATTTCTTATCTCTACACTAAGCGTATCCTGTTTTGGTTTTGTACTATCTGATTGCGCTTTCTTTGGATCCATAAAAATTATTATGCTAGTTTTTCTTCTTTAAGTGTGCCTATGAACATCATTTTTTCAGGAGCAAGCTGATCATGTTTTCCCATAACTATATCATTCACATCATTTACTGTATCAGCTAGCTTTACAAACTTTCCTGGTCTACCGGTTTGCGCTTCAGTAACAAAAAAACTTTGTGTCATATATGCTTTCAGAAGTTGTGCTCTTTTATAGATTAATTGATCTGACGGATTGAGCTCTGCTTCTCCAATAAGAGAAACGATTCTCTCAAGAGATGTTGCTTTTTTTAGTATGTTTTGGCTTTCAAGGAGTACTTTATAGTGGAGTTCTCCTACAATTTTAGGATTAAGCGCGCTTGAGGTAGAGGAGAGCACATCCATAGCAGGAAATCTTCCCTCCTGATAGATATTACGCGATAGGATAATGCTTGAGTCAAGGTATGGGAAAATAGCTTGAACAGCCGGATCTGCCGTATCATCTGATGGTACATATACTGCTTCAATGGTTGTTATAGCTCCATGTTTTGTTGAGACTAATCTTTCATGAAATTTACCCATTTCAGATGTAAGTGTTGCCTGGTATCCTCCTTCTCCGGGGAGTGTATTCATGAGTGTTGCAAGTTCATAGCCTGCTTGAGCAAAACGAAAAATGTTATCTATGAAAAACAGTACATCTTTTTTTTCTTGATCTCTAAAGTGTTCAGCTATAGTAACTCCCCCTAGTGCGGTTCTAAACCTAATTGCAGGATTTTCACCCATTTGACCTACAATGAGTACTACTTGAGGTAAAACTTTGCTTTCCTGTAGCGTTTCATATAGCTCATGTCCTTCACGAATACGTTCTCCAACTCCGGTAAAAACAGACACGCTTTTTGATTTATTAAGTATTACTACGTTATGGATAATCTCAGTAAGTAGTATTGTTTTTCCAACTCCAGCACCTCCAAAAATACCAGCTTTACCCCCTTTAAAGAGTGATGCAAAAAAATCAATCGCTTTAATTCCTGTTTCAAGAACTTGAGTTGGAGCTATAACCTCATCAAATGGTAGTTCTTTAGTAAATATTGGATTTGAAATAGAGCTATCAAATCCCGGTTTTCCATCCTGGGGATTTCCAAATATATCTAAAACACGTCCTAGCACCTGGTCTCCTGCAGGAATTTTAATGGATTCTCCTGTATTAATTGCAGTCATTCCTCTTTTTAATCTGCTTTGGGGGGAGAGCACGATGCAATAAAAGGAATTAGTACTGGCTGATGACCAAACTTCCATTTGAACCGTTTTTTCAAGCGGTTTACCTTTATCATCATGAGTTACGACAAGCACGTCATGGATATTAGGTGGATTATTTTCAAATTCTACCTCCGCGACTTGTCCTAAAACTGATAGTACTATACCTTTTGATTCCATTTTATCTATTGGTTGCCTAGTTCTTTTTGCCAGAGAATAACGCCTGAAATGCGCTGAATTTGTTTATTATTCTCAGCAAGTCTCAGCGTGCGCAAATATTTTTTCTTTAAAATTGTTTCTTGTTTTTCAATGCTACCCAGGGAATCTTCCATAGATTTTATACGAGATGCAAGACGTGATAGCTCAGATTCATCTACGACCTGCTTTAGAATTGAAGCAAATACCTGATCTTCAAAAAAACCCAAGATTTTTACTAGATTTGGCTCAAAAAAATACGGAGTTCTATCAGCCTTTTCATCAGTATTCTGGAGTGGCTGATCTATTAATGATTCCTCTCCTGATATTTCAGAAACTGCAGGTTCTTGGCTAATAATATTTAGAAACCGTCCGTAATAGACTAATATCTTTTCATATTGCACGACATATTTAAAGATAGAAGACAGATCCGTAAGCTTTACATTTTCATCTGGTAGATTAAAGAAGGTGGCGGGTCTATTTACTCCGCTTACGTTATACATATTTTTCCCAACTTTACCTATAATTACAATTTCAGTATTCGGATTTTTCTTTATGTCCTGTATAAACAAGTTGAAGACACGCGCCACAATATCCCCATAGAGCTTATTATTGGAAGAGAGCAGGACAGATACAGTCTTCCCATTTTTTTCAAGTCCTGATAGTGTTATTTTTGCGTTTTTGTGGTGTTTTTGCAAACGCTCCACCTCATCCCTATAGCTTCTCTTAACATCTTTATAGATATCAGCAAGGCCTGTTAAGAAATCACGAGTTGTAAGAACAGATCCGCGAACGCGTTGAATACGCATAACGGAGATCTGTTCATATGCTTGAGCAAGTGTCTTTAAGGTTCCTATGACCGCGAATTCGTTATTTAATACAATTTTACTTTGCATACTATTCTAAATTAAAAAAACTTCATGGCTCATTTACTTTTGCTATCAGATGATATTTGAGTATTTGCTAAAGCTATAAAGTCTTGTTTTTTTGCGTTTATAGCACCTAACAACTCATTAAATGTACCTATGTCACCTATTGTTTTATCAATTAGCTCTTTGTGTTGGGGAACAAGATAAGCATTTATCAAATTTTGTCTATATGTTGATATTTTTTCGATTACTGTTGCGTCTTCAAATAATTTTAACCATATCATTGAAAACATGAGAAGCTGTATGTTAGGTGGGACAATAACATTATCTGTTTGCTCAAAGAATTTATAGATTACATCCCCTGTGCGAAGTACTTGCTTTACGGCATCTGTCAGTTCTGCGCCAAAATGGGATAAGTCCTGCATTCTTTGATAGAGTGTTAAGAAAGCAGTAAGCTCTCTGTTAATTGATCGTAAAATTTTAGGTGTTGCTTGGCGTCCTACGCGGGTGACAGATAATCCTACGTTTACAGCCGGCCGTCTACCTTGGTAATATGCATTGCTATCAAAAAATAAATGTCCGTCAGTCATACCCATAAGGTTTGTTGAGATGAATCCGGTAAAATCCCCTTCAATGATATCTACTACAGGAAGCATAGTGATAGAAACATTTTTTCCACTTGGATGAATAAAATTTCCGGCTCGTTCCAGAAGCCTTGCGTGTATGTAGAAAATATCTCCTGGGTAGGAATCACGTCCTGGAAATCTTCTTGACAGCAGAGATATTTCTCTATAGAACTTTGAATGAGTTGAAAGGTCATCCAGTACTAAAACAACATCCTGACCCTGATCCCTGAAGTATTCTGCAATTGTTGCTCCCGCGTATGGGGTCAAGAAAATAAGACTGGGAGAGTCATAAGAAGAGCTTGCAACTATTATAATTTTATCAAGCAAACCTTCATGTTTAAAATAATCCATAACAGCCTTTATGTCAGATTTTTTCTTTCCTATAGCAGCGTATACTGCAATTCCTCCATTTTGAATTTGGTTTTTGAGAGTGGATAAAAGAAAGGATGTTTTTCCGGTTTTTCTATCTCCAATGATCAATTCCTTTTGACCTTTTCCTAATGGTACCATCATGTCTACAATGGTAACTCCTGTAAGAAATGGTTCTGTAATTTTTGCTCTATCTCCAATTCCGGGCGCGCGTGCCTCAAGTTCTCTAAATTCTTTAGGTTTTGTGTATGTTTCTGATTCTGAAAAAGGGTTTCCAAGCGGGTCAATAATTTTACCAAAAAGCTCAGGTCCTACTGGCACTTGTGCAAAATGATTTGTTCTTGTGCATTTTGTTCCGACTTTTATAGGAGTACTTGAAAAGGATAAGACATGCACCTGGTTTTTTTCCATCAAAAAAACTTGCCCTAGTTCTCCTGTTTCAAAAAGTATAATTTCAAACAGACTTGCGCCGGGTAGGCCTGCCACAAAGACAATTGGATGCACTATACTTTGTACTACTCCAAATTCTTGAGTTTCATCTAGTTGTTTTTGAAATGGGTCCATATAATAAAAATTGAAACCTAGCTAGAAATTTAGCCTTTTTTAAAAAATAAATTTGTGTTACGCATATAATTTATGGGTTCAAATTTTGTTAAAGTACGTATCTATTTTTGTTTTTAGGGTAAAGTCATCATAGGTACCGTTAAGCGCAATAAGTGCTCCACCTATAATTTTCCTTTCAAGCTGAATATCTAAGATAACTTTTGATCCAATATTTTTAATAAACCAAAAACTGAATGAGGCAATCATAGGCTCTGTTGGTTCAAAGGCAAGTTGAAGTGATACGACTGGAATTTTATTTCCCAGGGATTGGATTTTGGATAAAGCTTCTTTTATCATCACTAAGTTATCCATATTTACTTGCATTTCTGAAAGATAATACATAATATTTTTTTTCTTTTCGGGTGATAATTGCTCATTTATTTTTTCCTGTATTCCTTGTGTCCCCATAAAAAGATGTGCTATCAATTGATCTATTTCGTGATAGAAGAGTAGTAATTCATCTTTTGTATAAATTGTATTAAAGAGTATCTGGGTATTAATATGTTTGGTTTTGTTGTTCATGTTTTTCCTCAATGGCTCTAAATAAGCCGGTTTTTTTTGCGTTTTCTAAACTTGATATCACAATTTCTTGCTGTATGGGTAGAGGGATAGATTTACCTAGAACCTCTTCTACTACTTGCTTTGTAATTACCTGGATATTTTTATCTATGTCTGACAGTTTCTGTTTTTTGTATTCAATTAATTCATTTTGAACAGAGTTAAAGTCTTCTCCTATTTTTTTGCCAATAATTATTTGAGACTTTATGGTTTCTTCTCTGAGGACATCTTTAAAATCGCTCGTTTCCTGAAGAGTAACTTGTTCAATTGCTGAAAGTTTTTTTTCAGCTTCTTTTGCAAACTCTATTTTTATCTCATCTACAACAGTTCTAAATTCTTTTTCTGACTCCGCTGATCTGCCTTGCACCATTTTAACTGTCTCTTCAGCTACTTTTTGAAGTGAATCCTGCATTTCCTTTGTTATATCCTGCTTTATGTATTCTGTTTCAAAGAGTATATGTTTTGCTGATTCGACAGCCCGTTCTACAATAGAGTTCGCTTGTTTTTGTGCTTGTTCAATTATTTCAAGTGTATTACTGTATTCTTCTTGGGGTTTATTTAGTATTTTATTTTGCTTTTGTATCTTATAGACAAGATAAGATAGGGCATAGGTTAAAAGCAGAATAATTCCTAAGAGAATATATAGTAAAAATTGTATGTTCATATTTTCATTTAGCACTTATATTTTAGTGTAACATCTTTATAATCGAATAATCAGATATGCCATAAAGAGACCTGAAAAGACTATAGATAAAGTAATCAAAACGTTTAAAACTATACCTAACTGTATAATTCTTGCTGCAAGAGGGTTGCGTCCTAGGGCGGTAATACCGTTGCTTGCAATTCTTCCAAAAGAGAAAAATCCTATGACAAAGGAGAGAATAACTACAAAGGCAGAAATGGCATATTTGAAAAACACGCTTGGTTGTTCATATGATGCTGCGGCTGTTAGATTAAATATATCAAAAAGTCGCGAGGTTGTATTAACGGTATGAGGGTAGGCGTATCTGGTGTTAAGTGTTATAAAAATACTACCCTGTTTTTTTGGGTCTTTCTCATCAAAATCTTCTTGGGCTGTTCCTAGAATATACCCTGCTTCTGTTGCTTTCATTCCTGATCCGGGAATGGTAGAGGTTGTAATTGGATCACCTATCTCAATTGGTCCATTTTGGGTTGTAACATTGACAAGCGTTGTTCCGGTTGAAATATAGGGGTAAGCGTTTTTAGTTTGGACAAGATTTATTGAAACCGCGGGGTCTATGACGATTATACCAGTCATTTTTGCATCATAAGGGGTTTTTGATAAGAAAAAGGTTCCATTATCTCCTGCGGATATTATGTCGCCGTTCTTAACATTTTTATTTTTTACTTCTATGTAATTCGCAACGCCTTCGTTTATGTTTTGTGCAAATACATGCATGGGGATAGCCCGCAAGAGCAGGGTTGAGAAAAGCACAAGTACGATTGTTTTGGACAGCAGATGCATAGGTAAAGTTGAAATCTTTGCCTAGTATAGTAGGGCACTGTTTTTACTGTCAATAGAGCTTGGAATAAATATCTATGCAAATGTTATCCTAGATCAGTCATTTTTTTCATACCATTTTAGACTGTGAAAACATAGCAAATGCATAGGGCATAAAATGAATGATTATATATATAAATCAGCATAAACAAATATATATGAATATTTTTTATGTACAATATAGTACAAAAAATCCCTAAAAAAAGGCTAGAAAGTACTTGACAAGGTGTGAAAATATATGGTCTAATTTATGAAGTGCCCACCTATGCAATGATTAATCAATTCATAGGTAAATTAGATGCCAGACAATCTGCCCAATCAGAATTTATTTGTAAGTGTTACTGGTGCCGCCAAACTACTTGGTGTCTCTATTGACACAATTAGACGCTGGGACGCACAAGGAATCCTCAAGTCCACAAGGCTAGATGGGAAAAATAGGTATTTCCTAAAATCTGAACTCAAGACATTTAAAAAAACCAGACCACTTTCCATATCTGAAGCAGCAAGTGCACTATCTATTTCAGTTTCTACGTTACGAAGACTAGAAAGAAAGGGGGTGATAGTTGCAGAAAGATCACAAAACGGTGAAAGATTATATTCTCCTTCTCGCATTAACGAAATTCTGGCATCAAGAAAAAAAGGCGGGCGTGAAAGAGTAGATTTATATGCACCGATTCCAACAACGCTGCATGGGGCACATGCAAGCTTTGTACAGGAAAATGCTTATAGCCCTCAACCTACTTTTTCGCCTCAAACACCTATTCAGCATTCATTCAACGGGCAGCCTGATAGCACAGTTCAAAATCCAAAAAAAAGTAATTTCTGGAAGAAAAACCACCTTTTGTCTCACATAGGACAATTTAATGCAGTTGGTGCATATATGTCATTTCCTAAACAAGGATTTAAGGGGATGAGATTTGGGAATCAAGCAGCGGAATACAAACGAGGGATAGTAACTATTACTTTCTTACTCCTTCTTTCTATGGGAATATTCGCGTTTACTGTTCTAAGGGATGTAAATGATCAAGACGCAGTGCTTGCGTCAAGAACTCCTGAAGCGCAAAGGGCACTTTCAAAGCTTTCACCAGTACAAAGGGCAGAAGTAGCAAAGGCTGCAGTTCTTGCGGCAACTACGACTAAGGGGCAATTTACTGTTAATATTAAATCTGTTTTTAATGAGGACATCAGGGTAAATAATAAAAATTTAGATTTAGGAACTGGGGAGTTAACAGCTTCCAATGTTATTTATTCAGTGATTGCAGGAGAAGGGATAGGTGTTTCAGAAGGACAGAATCCAACCATTTCAAACACTGGAGTGATTTCTATAGGGGACGCAACGGGTGAAATTACATTGGGTTCAGGTCTTTCTATATCAAACAATGTACTCTCTGGATCATCTCAGTCTGTTAATAGTTTCGCGAATATAGTGGCAAATGGTACTACCATCACAGCAGGAAGTAGTAATGATACATTAACATTTCAAGCAGGTTCTAATATTTCTCTTTCTGCAAGCGGTAAAACTATCACCATCAGTGCAACTGGAGGTGGGTCAGGAACTAATTATTTTGAGCTAAGCGGTAACAATCTATATCCAACTAGTACATCTTATGTTCTTGGAATAGGAAATAGCGCGCCTACAGCTACGTTGGATGTAACTGGTACATTTAAAGTGAGTGGTACTACAAATTTGAACGGAGTTGCCTATACATGGCCCGGGGCGGATGGAAGTAGTTCTTATATATTAACTACAAATGGCTCAGGAACGCTCTCATGGTCTGATCCGGGTACTTTACCTAGTACCAACTACTGGACAATTGCCTTGGGAACACTGTATCCAAACAACCCAACACT
>DAIQMY010000009.1:0-5779 GCA_036788695.1 Candidatus Levyibacteriota bacterium
GCCCACAATGAAATGTGTGACCCACGGAGAAATTCAAACAAAAACTACATATGGACTCTCCTCCCTTCATTCAATTTTCTTCTCTTAATTAAGTTTCTTCGTGCTAGTTCAAAAATTCTGTTGTAGGCCAGTTGTAATCTCTTTTCGCTATCTGAAGCATCGATGTAGTTAATAGTTATTTCAGGAGGCATGATTCTTTTCATTTTGCTTCCTCCTTTGCATCTTTATAGACTTCGCCCTGCAATGCAACGGCCTTTGACCATAAATCTGCATTGTGCTCAGTGCTAGTACCAAGCACCTTAACTGACCCTTGCTCTTTTAGTTTTTGAAGCCATCTATACATTGTTGTTTTATGTGGTGGCTTACCATATTCCTCTTCTGGCCATTCTGAAAGTATTTTGTCAATTGAATATGAGGCGGGTTCAGTAGGTAGAATCTCAAGCACTACCGATAATTTTTCCTGTTGAACCACTTGTGCCTTAGTTCCATGGACATCATACCCCTCAGGTGTAAGCTCAAGTACAAGCTCTGTAGGCGTTTCGGCATATCTTGAATAAGTCTTAATAACCCTTCGAGTATCGTCTCTTTTTGAAGGATCGAACCTTCTGAACTCTACTATTATGTCTACATAAGCAGGTAATGCACCTGACCCCCTGCTAGATGTCCCTTCTTCACCACCTGATTTTCTCTCATGGTGAACAATCATTACTGCCAATTTATTCTCTAGAAGTGAATTAAGAGGTAATAATGCTGATGTCACTTGAGTTGCATCATTTTCGTCTCTTACTGGCCAAAAGGTTGCAAGAGTATCTACGATAACAAGTCCAATTTGATTCTCTACACAAAACTCTGCTGTCTTTGAGATAAACTGTATCCATTGTTGTGTATTTGTCTTTCTATTTAATGGCCTACAACTCAACCATATATTTGTACCAAGCTGATATTCTTCCTTCCTACTTGCCCATAATGCCTCTGACTCTTCTGAGATTATAAGTACATTAATATTTTTTGTATCTTTCCCTAAAAATTGTTCTTGATCACTAATGTTTTTCAATAGCCAACAAATCAGAGTTGTTTTACCTGTTTTCCATAATGAAGAAATAATAGTTGTTTGTCCCTCTGCAAGAAATCCTTCCCAAATCCACTCAACAGGGGTTTGTTCCTTAGATAATGACGAAATCAATACTGGCTCCTTCCATTGCATTGCAGCCACCTCTCTATATAAATGCAACGCATCACTATTATCTTCTCTGTTAATAGCTTCTTTTTCTGAAAGAGATTTATAGATGCCTATCAGTTCTTGCTCAGACAGTGGAGGATTATTTTGATTATTCCAATCCGTTATTAGTGGCAAAACAAACTCTTCCCACTCACTTGATGGAAATACAGAAAGAAGCTTCCCGATTACTCTAGCCGCACTCGTGTTTCTTTCTCCCTCCGAAACTCCAGATAGAACAGTTTGCCAGTCATTTTTATCCTGCTTTTTTTCTACTGCTTGAAATATCCAGCTTGGAAATTCTGATATAGTAGCTTCCCGTGGTGTTATTAACCATTTATAGGAGCCTCCCGAGGAGTGAATAGATGGTGGTGCAATAACATAGCCCCCCTCACCTCTAATATCTATTCCTGGCAATACTCCAGCTCTATTTGTAATGAAAGTGCTTGAAGTAAAATAATAATGCCATCCCCCTCCCCCTGTTATCGAACACGGAGTTTTATACTCTTTAAATAATTCATTTGTACCTCCATGTCTTGGATCAATATCAACTACTATTAACTTTGAGATAGAACCTGTAACTATTCCAATATTTGCATTTGGCCATTGAGAAAACCATTTCTCTATCTCATCAATAGAAGGAATTCGCTTTTGATACTCTTCCCACTTTATCAGTGGCTTCTTGTTTGAATCGACTGGGATAATACTCCAACCTATATCTCTTAGCAATAACGCTTGCTCTAATTTTGTATTTTTATTTTCCATATTTATTTAAGAAAGAACATCCTGGTATAGAATGTTTTTTAACTGCTTAATTGCTGAAAATAGAATACGAGCATTAATGAGGGTTTCAGGCGAAGAATCTTTGGAGAAATTGAATTCATGCACAAGAGTTTCTAATTCAATTGAATTTGGGAATATAAATTCTGCCCGTCTTGGGTTAGTGGTCTTATCAACACCTGCTATTTCGAAACCTTTAGCAAACAGAAATGCAGCTACGTTGAACTGGTTGGTTCGATAGTAACGATCACTATCATACTTATTTAAATTTTTATCTTTTACGTTCATTGGACTCTCAAATATTTGAGTATCCAAAGTCTATCAATATGGAAATTCGAAACTGTGACGTTATTTTTCTACTTTTTCAGAATGAGGTTTTTTCTATCTTTCAGCCTCTGCTTTTGTTTTCTTACTACCTGACTTTTACTTCCTGTTGTATCCTTAAATATAATTGTTGCAAGATCCAATGAAGTAATTTTCCTAGTAATTTTCTTATTTTCAATTGAATCATACTCGCTCACTTCTTCCCCAAGTTTTGTAGTCTTGACCGCTGTTTTTAATGACCTAAATCTTCTTTTTGTATTTTTACTCTGAGCAAGAGCTAGAAGAAGACTTTTATAAAATTGTTGAACTTTTATTGTTGGTCTTCCTTTAATATTAAGATTCTCTTTTGCTATTTTGCGAACATATCTCTTCTCCTGCGTGGTAAGCGGTATTCGCTGGAGTTCTTCAGGATTATTCATAATATCGTTCAGAAGCTCAGGATTATAGTTAGGAACCCAAGGTGGCTCTCCATAAAGGACTAGATATTGCAACCAATCATAAAATCCAATTGGTAAACCGTAGTTATTAAGTAAATTTTTTATTCTTTTTTCGAATTCATCCTGAATAGATTTACCTTGGCTCCTTAACCAAAAAGATTCTGCATCAATATAGTTGTCATATTCAAAAGATTCTACGTCTTTCTCTGGATATAACTTGGGAACTTTTAGGTTTTTCTTAATATCTTTAACCTCTTTTTTGAATTCAATATCATCTTTCAAATATGCTAACTGCTCCTGATTTAAAGCCTTCCTAGTTCCAAAATACTTAGTATCAGCAACATGTCGAAGTGTATCCTGCATTAATTGTCCAAGGGGCGATAACTTTGGTGGCTTCTGTTTATTCATTTTTATATTTATTTGCAATTATTATACTCCTGCATGGAAATAAGAACTAAATACTTTGAAAATTTCAAAAAAAAGTGCCGTAAACACTCTTCTGATGAAGTCATTAAGGCTAAAATCTTACTAAAATCTAACTAAATAAATTTTAAACCTATAGCAAAAATTGCCTAAGCGTAAGGAGATCAAGAATATAGCTGTTTTCTTTATCCTGTAACAGGAAGATAAATCTCTAAAAAGGTATTATTTCGTTAACTTTTATTTTGAGTACATTTGCGATCTTTTCCAGTGTTTTCATACTTGCTTTACGTTGGCCTGTTTCAAGAAGACTAATAAAAGTTTGCGTTAGATGAGTTTTAACTGCTAACTCTTCCTGAGTCATATTTTTATTGTTTCTTGCACGAGCAATCGCTTTCCCTAATGCTTGCTCCTTCTTAGTTATTTTTTGCCTATCTGTCATATGTATCAAACGTAACAAACAACTTTTAAAAAGTTTATTAACAGCTGGTAATATTTTGAGGCTAATCTATTGCAATTCTATTAACTGGAGGTTATTATATTTTTGAGCTCGTTTTACTATGAGAGATTACAAATATACAAAAGCTGCAGGAATAGTTTTATTTATATCGGGCGCTGTGTTTAGCTACTTTGCATTCGGCAAATCTGATTTATTCTATGTAGTAACTTTAATTCTTTTGTTTTTGTTATCGGGTATATTTATTGGTCAAGAAATCGTTTACGAAAAATACGATCATCTCCATTACACAGCGTTAGAGGATGATGCCAAAAAAAGACGTGATAAAGACAGGATAATATCAGAAAAGGTTGCTGCAGATATAGAACAGGATGATAAAAATCATCAAGATATTGAGTAACAATAGATATAATTAATCTAAATGGGAAGAAAAGGAAGCATTGAATCTCAACTTGATAGGGTTATTTATTTGGTTATAAAAGAAGAATTTGTTACGGCATCTTTTATTCAAAGAAGGCTAGGCATCACATACCCAACTGCTCAATCAGTTTTAATGCACCTCGCTGAACTCGGATATACCGAAAAGTTTATTCCTTTTAAAAAACTTAAAGTGCTAAAACATTGTCTTATTCAATAATGAAAAAACTAATAGGCATATTCAATCCAAGAAGACTGACTCCAGAGCAAATATATGAAAAGGCAATGAAAACTCTTCAAGAAAAAGAAAGACTTGAATTGATTGAAATGGCCAAAAAAAGAAGCGTGGAGAAAAACAAAGAATAATTTTTACACACAAGTATATTAAGCGTGTTTACTCAGAAATTGAATCTGTATAAATCTAAATTTCATGCTTGAAGTTTAATTTCCTAGCTCTTTGCTTCAGTGCTTCTTTTCCACCCTCTAAAATATTTATTATTTCTTCTCTAATTTCTGGATTTTCAATTGATCCTGTTAAATAAGAAAAGTTGTATCTTCCATCTAATTTTTCACTACTAGAAACGAGAACTTCTTCTGTATCTGCACAGACAACTAAGCTCCCATTGTGGGATACAATAATTATCTGTCGGTTTTCCTTCTGTAATTTTATAAAGTTCACTAAATCAGTCGCCACACCACTTACATCCAAGTCATCTTCTGGTTGATCTATGAGAATCGGGTATTGTTCATCATCAAAGCTAAATACTAACTCGAGCATTGCAATGGCCTTCTGTCCCCCAGTCATATCTTTGAATAAAATCTCATCAGCTTTAGTTTTAACAGAGTTCAGATAGTCAATTTCGAATCTATCTTTTAAAAGAGATGAAATGACTTGCCCGACTTCATCTGCCTCCACCTTAAGCACAACGGTTTCATCAATCAATTTATTTATAAATCTTCTAATAGTATCAGCTGATGGTTTTAAGGGAGAATCGCTAAACAAAGTTCGGATGTCTTGATCGTCTGCATTAAGCCTAGGACTTGTTGATACTGTGTTGATATTTCTTTCAATAAATCGCTTCAAATCATTAATATTGTAATATGTAACAATATCAACTTTAAGAAATAAAAAATCTTCATCGAATTCAATAGAGCCAAAAATAGTTTGCTGTTGAGTATCGAATGCAACATATGCATCTACTAACCCCGTGACTGCTGTTGTCTTTGTGACTGCTACTTGAGAAATAGTTTTTTCCAGCTCTAAGATATTCTTGAGAGTTTGCTGCAATTGACTTAGTTCTTTTGTGAGTGTTTCCAGAGCCCTGTTGGCCTTTACCCTATCGCCTAGATTATCCAATACTTTCTGACTACCCGTAATGGTAGTGTTAAGAATCTTAATTTCATTTTCAATCTTAGTAACTTCATCTCTTATAAGTTGGCTTAAATTTTCCTTACTTTTTTTTAATAACTCAGTTCTTAAAGTTTGTTGTCGTTCCGATGATAATCTTGCAACTTCTTGGTTAGCAATGTAAACATCAGCTCCTGCCTCTAGTAATCCATTTAAAATATTTTTATCTTGCTGCAATACTGAAATAGTTGTATTACCATTCGTCACAATCTGTTTTGCATCCGTGTAATTTTTTACCTCTTCTTCAGTAAGAGCTTGACTACCAGTTCCCTTATACTTCTTAATTTCCTCATTTTTATTATTAATCTCATCCTCAATTT
>DAIQMY010000010.1:0-5528 GCA_036788695.1 Candidatus Levyibacteriota bacterium
ACCGATTTCTACAAAACTACCCTGAAGACATTCAAAGAGGTAGCACCATAGGAGATGCGAGGGCACAAACTTGACAATTGCTATAGGATAGAATATAATTCTTAGACTTTCACGTATAGATATAAGAATATGGCTAACGCAAAAGAAATAGGTAGAAATGTAGCTCTCAGAACATCTCTTGCAGCATCTGTTGTGGTAGGATCTGCAGCAGGTCTTCTCAATGACTCACCTAATGCAACGGCTGAAAATTCTAATACTGCCATAGCATCTGGTCCTCACCTCCAACACCGTTATGTGATTCCCGGGATAGCATTGGACAATGACCCATTTCAAAGAAACGACCCAAAACCTCTAAAAACAACTTTAGAGTCACCTGCTAATAATGCTTCATTCCAGGAAAAAGATATAATTACTATTAAAGCACAGGCAGTAGACGAAAATGATCAGTCTAAGCTAAAAATACTTATAGATGGTCATCCGATTCCAGTAGGTTTCATAAAAGAAAAGGAATGTGTAGCAGGAGTAATTAAGGATGAAAAAACTGAAGAGAAAATATACGCTGGGGTTGCGTGTGATATAAAAGTTGACGCATCAAAATTATCTCTAGGCAGTCATGTGATAGAAGCGCGTGGTAGCACAGCAACTACTCATGGAGAAACAAAACGTGAGACAATTATTGAGTCAGATTTTGCGACAATTTCAAGAAAGTAATTTGTAAAATAAGTTGCACTAGATCCACAAACTAAGTAATTATTCCCATTCCATTGTCGCAGGAGGCTTGGTGGTTATATCATATACTACTCGGGAAATTTCTGGCACCTCATTCACAATTCGACTTGAAATGCGTTGCAATACTGGGTAGGGCACCTCACTCCAATGAGCTGTCATAACATCAGTTGATTCTATAATTCTTAGCGCTATAATCTCTCCAAAAAAACGTCCATCCCCCTTAACTGCAGTAGACATAGCACCTGACATGATAGGAAAAGATTGAAAGACGTTTTTTAAAAGCCCTGCCTTTCCCAACTCCTCGAGTAAAATTTTATCGGCAAGTTTTTCTTTTTCAAGTCTTTCGTAGGTAACCTCACCTCGAATTCGCACTGCATATCCTGGGCCAGGAAACGGCTGCTTCCAAACAAACTCATCAGAAAGCCCTAGTTGTTTACCTATTTTTCTAACCTCATCTTTATAAAAATTTCGCATAGGCTCCAGAAGCGAAAGCTTCATCTCTGCAGGAAGCCCCCCTACATTGTGGTGTGATTTAATTTTGCTAGCATGCTTAGTACCCTGAGACTCTATAACGTCTGAGTAGATGGTTCCCTGAAGTAGAAATTTAACATCCTTACCTTTTTCTATTTGCCTTTCCATTTCACGCTCAAAAACGTCTATATAGAACTTCCCTATGATTTTTCGCTTTGTCTCGGGATCCTCTTGCCCTTTCAAAAGACCTAGCATCTCGTCTTCAACCTCCGCAATAATAGGCTCAATTCCATGTTTTTCAAATATTGTTTTCACAAATTCATGTGTACCAGGCCTCATAAGCCCATTTTCCACATATACAGGGATGAAGTGCTCTCCTATTGCATCGGCTGTTAATACGCCTGCAACCGTAGAATCTACTCCTCCTGAAATTGCACCTATTACGTAAGCGTTTCCCACTTTGTTTTTTATGTCTTCCTTTAGCTTCTCCAAGTCAAATTTTTGCTCACCAACTGAAAGCCCACAAAACTCTATAAAGTTTTGAAGAATTTTTAATCCATTTTCAGTGTGTTCAACTTCAGGATGAAATTGAATTCCTACAAAATTTCTTTTCTTGTCCTCAACAAATGCAAAAGGAACATGTTCTGTTGAGGCAACAACTTTTGTGCCATTTGGAACTTCGATAACTTCATCTCCATGAGACATCCATACTTTAAATTTTTTAGGTAAATTTTTAACTATTCCATAGGAAGAATCTTTTACTTCAAGCACTGCCGGACCATATTCTTTCTTTCCCGAAATAACCTTACCTCCTAAAAGATGTGACTGAAGCTGCATGCCATAACATATCCCAAGCATCGGAATACCCAGATCAAAGAATTCTTTTTCTAACGTTGGGGCATTTTTTTCATATACTGAGTCAGGACCACCTGAAAGAATAATTCCGGTAGGCTTTTCTGTTTTTATTCGTAGAACTGCGTCTTCTGGGGTAAGAAAAAGAGTGGACTGTCCTAATTCGCGAATTCTGCGCTCAATAAGATGAGCTGTTTGTCCTCCAAAGTCAACCACCCAAATCATGATTTATTATATTCACTTTTACAACACAAAGCAAGCTACATCATACGAATATCTCTACTTCTTTGAGACAGCCTCTGTACAAAAGGTATACATAGTTTTACAATAATAAACATCCGATTGAATATAATTTAAAAGCATGGATACGTCAAATAAGATTGTTCTATCAATTGGAGGATCACTTATCTCCTCAAATGGTGAAATCCATGTGGATTTTCTCAAAAAATTTAACAATTTCGTAAGATCAGAGCTGATTCATAAAAAATTTTCTCAAATTTTCTTAGTAGTAGGGGGCGGGGAAGTCTCAAAGATATACAGAACCTCAGGAAGGAGTGTTCTTGGGCATGAGCCTGCTGATGAAGACCTTGACTGGCTTGGCATTCATGCAACAAAGCTAAACGCACATCTTATACGAACCATATTCCGCGACATAGCACATCCTTATGTTCTCAAACATTATGAAATTATAAGAAAAGCAGATGAACCTATAGTGGTCGCGGCCGGATGGAAACCTGGATGGAGTACGGATTTTTGTAAGACTCTGCTATGCGAAGACTATAAAATTAAAACTATCGTAAACTTGTCCAGTGTTACAACACTATTTGATAAAGATCCGCGAAAATACTCAGACGTACACCCGGTTAGCCACATTTCATGGAAAGAATTTAGTAAAATTGTAGGCAATACCTGGTCTCCATATTTAAATGCTCCATTTGATCCAATAGCAACTAAAAAGGCTCAAGATCTCAGTCTTAAAGTAGTTATTTTAAAAGGAAACAACTTTGAGAATTTAAAAAACTATTTTCAGGGAAAAGATTTTATAGGAACCACTATAGAATAGTAAAACAATCATTATAAAAAATTTTACCGTCTGAAAATAAGCCTCAAATTAAATCTCAAAACCCTCTTGACAATTGCTATAGGATTATATACAATTACTTTTTAGTACACAAAATTATTCTTTTTTGTACTAAATCTATGCCTAACAGCAAAGAATCCGGCAAAAATATGTCTTTCATTGCAAGAACAGCTCTTGCAACTTCTATTGCCCTAGGTACTGCTACAACACTTACCTATTCTTCTCATGTACTTGCTGATGAAAAAGATGCAACTCCACCTTTTCACAATCCTAGACCTGGACTCCAAAATAGAATTACAGTAGGACAAATAGCATCTGACCAATCTTTAGAGCCAATAAATTCAAGAGCAGAAGCTCAAAATACACTTCCATATTCTGTTGAATTTAACGGTTTTAGAAACACCTTTGATAAATCAGGCTCTTTTGTGATTGATAATGAACATGATTGGAAGAACCTATACAGTAAACTCTCAGACAACGATGAGGATAAAGCCCCAAAAATTGATTTCTCAAAAGAATCTGTAGGAGTGGTGGTATTAAAACAAAAAGGTGAATATACAACGCTTAGCGTTGTATCCACAAAAGAGCAAGAAAATAGAGTAACTCTTACAACACGCTTAAAAACAGATAAGCAGGCGCTTTGCATGGATCCATCAGAACTTGCAAAAAAAGCAGATACTGCAGCTATACTTGTTGTAAGAACACTAAAAGTAGCTGATAAACCCCTCACCATGCTTCAGCTTGAAAATTTAGGCACAGTTAGCATAAATCCTTGCGATATAATCCCGCCACCGGCACCAACCCGTACGCACGGGAAGTAATAACTTTATTTTCTTGACATACCCCAGAAAATGTACTACGCTTAAATCATGGCTAAATTTACAATCAAGAAAATAATTTTTGTTTCAATAATTGAATTAGTAGTTATTGCCTTGGTGTTTGGGGGTTTTTACTTTTTTTACCTTCAAAAAGGAATTCTATCACTTTCTAAACCCTCAGCCGCTTTTAAAACACCTCAAAAAGGAATAATTGCAAATATAATAAATGATAGCCCACTTATAATATCAGGCGAAGGTACGTTTGTTCTATTTGGAAAAGTCAAAAGCATGTCTGAAAAAAATTCTATAGTGACAGTTGTTTACACAGATTCAAATTTTCTCCCTGTATGGATAAACTCTCAAAGCAAGGTTTATAGAATTACAAATGGGGAAAAGGAGGTCATCAAAGCTAGTCAAATTAAGGCAAATGACATAATTACAATAAAAGCTCTTTATAATTTTAAGGAAAATACGTGGATAACTAAAAGCCCAAACAACATACAATGAATGTAGAACTTTCTCTTCTCCTATTTCGTAAGGTTTCCATACTGTTACTGTTACTTGTTATTTCTCTATTCTCCGTGCAGCTTGCAAACGCACAAAGCTCAGGAGATCCACCATCTACAACTTGTGAATCTAGTGGTGGAGAATGGAGCATGGACACAGGGTGCAATCAATCAGGATGTTGGACTATCCGCGCATGTATTTATGGCGGACCACCTCTACCTTTGCAAGGAGTAGCATTTATAGACAAAAATCACGACCACGTATATAATCCGCCTGAAGTAGATCCTGAAACAGGACTGCCATTTTTTACGGATACAACTGATACACTTTTAGGAGGCGTTGGAAATGTAGCTATTTGGAATCCCGCAAATGGACCAATACAGAGCAGTACACCTCAGTTCCCAATTCAATCCACAGGTTTTTTTGAAACAAAAAATTCTACAACTACCTATACTCCTTCACAAGCGCTTCCGCTTACCTATATTCCTAATGGAGTTACAACTCCACCATTTATTGGTTGGAGTTTGTCATATGAAACCTCAGAATGTTATAACTTTTCGTGCCAAGGTGGAGGAAATATGTTTATACCGGGATATACAGCAAATCCTTCAGGGTTTGGAGTAGGTGGAAATAGACTTTTGACAGCATACATAATCTTTGACGGACCATATGAGGTTTCAGGAGCTATGTGGTACGACAAAAATGGGGATGGGATAAAAAATGGGTACTGGTATTATATTGATCAAAATGGAAATAATACCAAAGATCCTTCTGAGCCGTCTAGGAATTGTACAAGCGCTTCTGATTCCGCATGTTCTTCCTGGAGACCGTGGTATGTAGATAGCGAAAATATACAGCCCGGAACAGGTGGAAGTTTTTCCAGCAGTCCCTATACTATTTCTTACTCTGCTGCCGGCACTTACCAAATAACTGCAAGCATCCCTGCTGGCTATACACTAAGAAACGTATCAGGAAATTCAAATCCAAGAAGCGTTACAGTTAACGCAAATCTCACAAACGTCAACTTTGAGTTGGCTCGTGTATCTACCCCTCAGTGTACAGGAAGTGGA